>NZ_JBHVXW010000022.1:0-160887 GCF_042881375.1 Streptomyces sp. NPDC058274 | reverse complement strand
CCGAAGGGGCGCCCTGAGATCTCAGGGCGCCCCTTCGGCGTACGCACGTCAGGAAGCCGGTCGGCCAGCAACGCGGGTGCGGAAGCGGCAGCTCCCGGCGATGTCCGCCCCGGCGGCGTCAGGCCTCTCGGCGGTGCCGGGGCCCTGTCGCCTCGTTCGCCTCGACGGCGGCCGCGCGGCTCTCCTTCTCGGCCTTCTCCTCGGCCTCCATCTCCGCGAACACGTCGATGGGCGCGGGCGCCTTCGCGAGGAAGACCCAGGTGAGCCAGACGGCGAGCAGGAAGGGCGGGATCTTCAGGGCGATCAGGACCCAGCCGAACTGGGTGGTGTCGGCCCACCAGTACAGCGGGAAGAGCACCGCGCACTTGGCGAGCAGAATCAGGCCCCAGGCCCAACTGGCCTTCGCGTACGCCTTCTTGCGGCCCGGATTGCGCTTGCGCCAGGAGAGGTTCTCCTTGAAGACCGGGCCGAGGATCAGACCGATCAGGGGGACGCCAGCGAGGGTCGTGACGATGTAGGCGATGGCCAGGCCGAGCGTGTAGAGCATGCCCGGCAGATAGAAGTCCTTGGCGTTGCCCGTCATCATCGCGAAGACCACGCCGAACGCGACGCCGAAGACGCCGCTGAAGGCGTGCTTCACGGTGTCCCGCATCACCAGGCGGACCACGACGAGCAGCACGGACACCGCGAGGGCCGCGATCGCCGCCCAGTGCAGATCCTTGTTGATCGTGAAGATGGTGACGAAGAGGAGGCCGGGCACCACGGTCTCGACCATGCCCCGCACGCCACCGAACGCCTCGAAGAGCGCGGCCTCGGTCACCGCCCTCGAATCCTGCTGGGCGTCTTCGGTCGGCTTGTCGAGCGACGTCACCGGCTACTCCCGTCCGAGCGGTCTGAGTTCGTACTTCGGATTGAACAGCACCCTACGGCCTCGGCTCATGGAGATCCGGCCCGATGCGATGAGTTTGCGCCCCGGCTCTATGCCGACTATGGAGCGCCGGCCGAGCCAGACCACGTCGAGGGCCGCCGAACCGTCGAACAGCTCGGCCTCCAGGGCCGGCACTCCGGCCCGCGGGCGCAGAGTGACCGTGCGCAACGTACCAGTGACGGTGACGATCTGTCGGTCCTGGCAGTCGCCGATGCGCGTGCATCCGGCGGTGTCGGTGTCCTCCCGCAGCTCCTCGGACTCCAGGTCCTCCTGGGACGAGGAGAGCCGGTCGAGCATGCGCCGGAACCGGCCCGCCGGCTTTTCGGAACGAGGGATCGCGCTCATATCTGAAGCGTACCGGGGTCCCCTGACACGAGCGGAACAGGTGCGCTCACCTGTGCCGTCCCCTGCTCTGATTCCCGCCCGGGCTACTTCTCGAACCGGTATCCCATGCCCGGCTCGGTCAGGAAGTGCCGCGGGTGCGAGGGGTCCGCCTCCAGCTTGCGGCGCAACTGGGCCATGTAGACCCGCAGGTAGTTCGTCTCCGTGCCGTACGAGGGCCCCCAGACCTCCTGCAGCAGCTGCTTCTGGCTGACCAGGCGGCCGCTGTTGCGCACCAGGACCTCCAGGAGGTGCCACTCCGTGGGGGTCAGGCGCACATCGCGTCCGGCGCGGTTGACCTTCTTGGCGGCCAGGTCGACGGTGAAGTCGCCGGTCTCGACGATCACGTCGTCCTCGCCGCCGCCGGTCGGCTCGGCCCGGCGCACGGCGGCCCGCAGCCGGGCCAGCAGCTCGTCCATGCCGAACGGCTTGGTCACGTAGTCGTCGGCGCCCGCGTCGAGTGCCTCGACCTTCTCGTCCGAGGAGTGCCGGGCGGAGAGCACCAGGATCGGCACCCGGGTCCAGCCGCGCAGGCCCCTGATCACCTCGACGCCGTCCATGTCGGGCAGTCCGAGGTCGAGCACGACCACGTCGGGGTGGCGGGCGGCGGCGAGCCGGAGCGCGGTGGCGCCGTCCGGGGCCGCGTCGACCTCGTACTTGCGTGCCTTCAGGTTGATCACGAGAGCACGGGTGATCTGCGGCTCGTCGTCGACCACGAGCACCCTCGTGGGCGTCTGGGGGTCATCCCCGGTTAGGCGCCGCATGGGGCCTGCCTTTCTGCTGTCGCCATGACCACGCCTTCTGCCGCCGCGGTGGCTGCGGTACCCGCCGCCGCGGAGGCGGCCGGGCCGGCTGTCGCACCGGCCGCCCTGTCAACTGTCGCAGTGGCCGGCCCGTCCGCTCCGGCTCCGGCTCCGGCTCCGGCTCCGGCTCCGGCCGGAATCTCCCCGGGTACGACGGCCCGGCCGCCCGTGTCCGCACCGGCCGGGGCCTGATCCGCCTCCCCCGCCACCACCGCCCGGCCGTCCATGCCCCTGCCGGCGAGTCCGGCGCCTTCGCCGACCGGTCCTTCCGCCGCCGCGCTCGCCGGGCTCCCACCGCGGTGCACCGCCCGGAGCGTCAGCACCATGGTGAGGCCGCCGCCGGGGGTGTCCTCGGCGTCGAGCGTGCCGCTCATGGCCTCGGCGAAACCGCGGGCGACCGCGAGCCCGAGCCCCACTCCGGCTCCGCGCGGGGCATCGCCGTAGCGCTGGAAGGGCTCGAAGATACGGTCCTTGGCGTCGTCCGGGACCCCGGGGCCGCGGTCCACCACCCGGACCTCCACGCGTTCCGCGAGGGCACTGGCGGCGACCAGGACCCGCTCGCCGGGAGGGCTGTACTTGACGGCGTTCTCGACGAGGTTGGCGACCGAGCGCTCCAGCAGGCCGGGGTCGACGGCGACCATCGGCAGGGTCTCCGGGATCTCCAGCTCCACGCTGTCCTCGGGGACCCCGCCGAGCGCCATCGGCACCACCTCGTCGAGGTCGACCTCGCGGATCAGCGGGGTGACGGTCCCGGTCTGGAGCCGGGACATGTCCAGCAGGTTGCCCACCAGGTGATCGAGCCGGTCCGCGCCGTCCTCGATGCCGGCCAGCAGCTCCGCCCGGTCCTCCTCGGACCACTCCACGTCGTCCGAACGCAGCGACGAGACGGCCGCCTTGATCCCGGCGAGGGGGGTCCGCAGGTCGTGGCTGACGGCGGCCAGCAGCGCGGTGCGGATGCGGTTGCCCTCGGCGAGCGCCCGGGCCTGGTCGGCCTCGGACTTCAGGCGCCTGCGGTCGAGCACGACGGCTGCCTGGGCGGCGAAGGCAGCAAGCACCCGCCGGTCCTCCGCGGGCAGCACCCGGCCCGACAGGGCGAGCGCCATATGGGCGCCGACGGGCACGTCCACGTCCGCGTCCTCGGGGCGGCCGACCCGCTGCCCGACGCTGCCCGCGCAGGTCCACGGGTCAACCTCGCTCGTACGCTCCAGAAGCGCCGCCGACTCCATCCCGAAGGTCTCCCGGACCCGCTCGAGAAGGGCTTCCAGGCTGGTCTCACCGCGCAGCACGCTGCCCGCGAGGAAGGACAGGATCTCGGACTCGGCGCGCAGCCGGGCCGCCTGATGGGTCCGCCGGGCCGCCACGTCCACCACCGACGCCACGGAGACGGCGACGCCGAAGAAGACCGCGATGGCGAGGATGTTCTTCGGGTCGGAGACGGTGAACCGGTGCAGCGGCGGGGCGAAGTAGTAGTTCAGCAGCAGGGAGCCGAAGGCGGCGGAGGCGAGGGCGGGCAGCAGACCGCCGAGCAGGGCTGCGGCGATCGTCAGCGACAGGAACAGCAGCATGTCGTTGGCGATGCCAAGGCCGGCGTCGATGTGCGTGAGCAGCAGGGCGAGGAGGGCGGGGCCGCCGACGCCGGTCAGCCAGCCGCCGGCGATCCGTGAGCGGCCGAGGCGTGCGCCCCGGGCGACCGGCAGCCCGCGCCCCTTGGCGACCTCTTCGTGGGTGACGATGTGCACGTCGAGGTCGGGGCCCGACTCCCGGGCGACCGTGGCGCCGACACCGGGTCCGAAGACGTACTGCCAGGCCTTGCGGCGGGAGGAGCCGAGCACGATCTGCGTGGCGTTGGCCCCGCGGGCGAAGTCGAGCAGGGCGGCCGGGATGTCGTCGCCGACGACATGGTGGAAGGTGCCGCCGAGGTCCTCGACCAGGGTGCGCTGGACGGCCAGTTCCTTCGGGGAGGCCGAGGTCAGCCCGTCGCTGCGGGCGATGTAGACGGCCAGCACCTCGCCGCCCGCGCCCTTCTCCGCGAGGCGCGCGGCCCGGCGGATCAGCGTCCGCCCTTCCGGCCCGCCGGTCAGCCCGACGACGATCCGTTCGCGCGAGCCCCAGATCTTCGAGACACGGTGTTCGCTGCGGTACTCGGTGAGATACGCGTCGACCCGGTCGGCGACCCACAGCAGCGCCAGCTCGCGCAGCGCGGTCAGGTTGCCGGGGCGGAAGTAGTTCGACAGTGCCGCGTCGACCTTGTCCGGGCGGTAGACGTTGCCGTGGGCCATGCGGCGGCGCAGTGCCTCGGGCGACATGTCGACCAGCTCGATCTGGTCCGCCCGCCGGACGACCTCGTCGGGGACGGTCTCGCGCTGCCGTACGCCGGTGATCGACTCGACGACGTCCCCGAGCGACTCCAGATGCTGGATGTTGACCGTGGAGACGACGTCGACGCCGGCGGCCAGCAGCTCCTCGACGTCCTGCCAGCGCTTGACGTTGCGCGAGCCGGGGACGTTCGTGTGGGCGAGTTCGTCCACCAGGGCGACGGCGGGGGCGCGCTCCAGTACGGCGTCCACGTCCATCTCGGTGAACCGGGAGCCCCGGTGGTCGAGTTCGCGGCGCGGGATCTGTTCCAGGCCGTGCAGCATGACCTCGGTCCGCGGCCGGTCGTGGTGCTCCACGAAGGCGACGACGCAGTCGGTGTCGCGCTCCACGCGCCGGTGCGCCTCGGAGAGCATCGCGTACGTCTTGCCGACGCCCGGTGCCGCACCGAGATAGATCCGAAGCTTGCCGCGTCCCATGGCCCCATTGTCTTCCCGTGACAGCCGCCCACGCAGCGTCGACCCTACGGCCAGCGAGCCGGACAAATGGGACGAGATGCTGGTCGGGGGATGTCCTTGACGCAACCCTGACGCCGGGCGAGCCCCCGTGGGCGCCGGAGGACCGCGCCGGCCCGGCGTGGTCAGTGCTCGACGATCTCCCCGTCGCTCAGCTCCAGCACCCGGTCGGCCAGCCCGAGCAGGGTCGCGTCGTGCGTGGCCACCAGCGCCGTCACCCGCTCGCTGCGGACGACCGCACGCAGCAGCTCCATGACGGCGATGCCGGTCTCCGCGTCGAGCTGGCCGGTGGGCTCGTCGGCGATCAGGAGTGCGGGGTTGTTGGCCAGCGCCCGGGCGATGGCCACGCGCTGCTGCTGACCGCCGGACAGCTCGCCGGGCCGCTGCGCCGCGTGGTCGGCGAGGCCGACGAGGGAGAGCAGCAGCTCGACGCGCTCCTCGCGCTCGCGCGGCTCGGTCCGGCGCAGCCGCAGCGGTACGCCGACGTTCTCGGCGGCCGTGAGGATGGGGATGAGACCGAAGGACTGGAAGACGAAGCCGATCCGGTCCCGGCGCAGTTCCAGCAGTCCGTTCTCGTCGAGCCGCGCCAGTTCGCGTCCGTCGACGCTGATGCTGCCCTCGTCCGCCGTGTCGAGGCCGCCGACGAGATTGAGGAGTGTGGTCTTGCCCGACCCGGAACGCCCTTTGAGGGCGACGAGTTCACCGCGGGGCACCTCGAAGGAGACGCCCCGCAGCGCGTGTACGGCGGCTGCTCCGGTGCCGTACGAACGATGCACGTTCTCCACGCGCACCATGGTTTCCGTGACGATCCGGTTCATGATCCTCCCCCGTCGGCCGGGCGCCAGTATCGTCACCTGGTGCCCGGCCGGGCAATGGGTCAGCTCGGGTTGTCCCCGTGCGTCAGCGTCTCCCATGCCACGAACAGGTTGTTGCTGCCGGCCGGCCGGTTCTGCTTGGTCAGCGCCTCGGTGTTGGCCATCGCGTAACCCAGCCGGTTGTGCATGGCGTTGTAGCCGACCTCGGTGACCGGCCCGAGCCCCAGGGTCAGCGAGCCGCCGCACAGCCAGCTCGGCGCCGCCTCACCCAGCTGGTACTTGGACTGGAAGCCGAGCGCCTGTCGCAGCCGCTCGCCGACGTCGGTGGTGTAGAGGTCGGTGCCCTGGATGCGGCTGGTCTCGGCGACGTGCGAGATCGCGGAGATGCCGTACCCGGTGTGGACGAAGTCCCGGCAGGTCTCCTGGGTGAGCCCGGTGACGAAGGTGGACTGCCCCTGCCAGTAACTGACGATCTTCGCCGTGGTGTTGAGGTTCTGGCTCGGCACGGTCTTCGGGACGGACCCGTCGGAGGAGAGGTAGATGTACGCGGCCGTCCGCGTCCGGAACGTCGCCATCGCCTTGTCGTACGAGGTCTTGTCCTCCAGGAAGACGGAGATGCCGATGGCGGCCTCCATCATCGACAGTTCCCAGTTCCCGTTGGAGTTGGAGCCGTTGATGATCTCGGGGAGGTAGACGTTGCGCAGCATGGTCGCGAAGCGCGCGGAGTTGGTCCAGGTGCCGGTGTACGTGTACTTGATGATCTCGGCGGCCTTGGGCCACGAGGAGCCGGCCCAGCCGGTCTGCAGCGGCGCGTTGCTGTTCGTGTGATCCTTGATCGTGGCCGACCAGGCGTCCATCAGCTCGATGGCCTTCTTCGCGTACCGGTCGTCTCGCGTGATGTACCAGGCGAGGGCGTCGGTGTACGCGGCTATCGCGTCCTCGCGCTCGTCCGTGCAGCCGTAGTTGGGGTTCGAGTACGAGCCGCACTCGACGGTGGCACGGGGCGCGGGGGTGCGCGTCAGCGAGGCGTACTTGCTCGCCAGCATCTGGTCGTACGCGCCCTTCCAGGGCTGGGTGCCCGCGAGGACCTTGGTGCGGGTGAAGTCCAGCTGGCTCTTGGAGACCGTGACCCCGGGGTGCGCGAAGGTGGCCGGGGCGGCCTCCGCCCGGTGGGTGCCGGGCCAGGCCATGAGGGCCGCGACGAGGGCGGCCGTGACGGCGGCGACGGTGGCGAACATGGCGGGGCGTGTTCTGCGGCGGTGCCTTGGGGGGGTCTCGGGCATGTGGGGGGCCATCCGTTCTCGTATGTGAACCACGCACTGAGTTCTGAACACACGCACTGGCCGGTGACCATAGGTACGGACCAGACTTCCGTCAAGACCTGAAGAAAGAGAAGCAGCTCAACTGCCGTTCATGAGGGAGAGCTTGGGCACGAGAGTGCGGGCACGCGAAAGGGCCACACCCGGTGGGGGTGCGGCCCTTCTGCTGTGACTCCGTACGACGGCTAGCGGACCTCGGTGATTTCCGGTCCGCGCTGCAGCTGCCCCATGCCGCCGGAGAAGCGGGACCCGGCCTGCTCCTCCTGCTGGACTCCCTCGGGGACCATCTGCGCGTCGTTCGGCAGCTTCAGGACGATCGGGTCGCGCGGGGCCATCGGGCCCTCACCGCGGACGACGACCGTGTCCCGGAAGATCTGCTCCAGCAGGCCCGCGGCCCCGGGCTGTACCGCACCCTGCCCGGAGATCACTCCACGCAGGAACCAGCGGGGGCCGTCCACTCCGACGAACCGCACGACCTGGAAACCGCCCGTGCCGTCCGGCAGTTGCACGGGCACCTGCGCCCGCAGCTCCCAGCCGAGCGGGCCCTCGACCTCGTCGATGACACCACCCTGCTGTGTGATGCCGGAGGCGATCTCCTCGCGGACCTCACCCCAGATGCCCTCACGCTTGGGCGCTGCGAAGGCCTGCAGCTGGATCGCGCTGTCCTTCAGGACGACCGTCGCCGCGACGATCGCGTCACCCGCGACCTCGACCCGCAGCTCCATGCCCTCGACTCCGGGCACGAAGAGACCGCCGAGGTCCACCCGGCCTTCGGCCGGATCGCGTACCTCGGAGTCGTCCCACGGGCCGTCGGGGCGGGGCTCGGGCTCGAGCCGCACACGCTCACGCTCGGCTGCTTCGTCCGTCTCAGTGTCGAACTCGTCGACGACCTGCTCGGCCTCGCCCGCCGCGTCCTCGGCGGCACTGCCCTTCTTGCGACGTCCGAACACGTCACTGTCCTTCCCGGTCGGATACGACCGATGCGTATCGATTCCCACCCGCCCCGCCGCCCACGGCGGCATGGCCGCCGGTGGACCCGAAGCCCCCTGCGGCCCGCGCCGAGTCGGGAAGCTCCGCGACTTCCTGGAAGCGGACCTTCTCGACCTGCTGGACAACCAGTTGGGCAATCCGGTCGAAGCGCTCGAACCGCACGGACTCGTGCGGGTCGAGATTCACCACGATCACCTTGATCTCCCCACGGTACCCGGCATCCACCGTCCCCGGGGCATTCACGAGGGCGACACCGCAGCGGGCGGCGAGGCCGGAGCGAGGGTGTACGAAGGCCGCGTACCCCTCCGGGAGCGCGACAGACACTCCGGTCGGCAGAACGGCTCGTTCGCCGGGCTTCAGTTCACAGCTCTCCGTGGTCCGCAGATCGGCTCCGGCGTCACCGGGATGTGCGTACTCGGGAAGCGGTACTTCGGGATCGACGCGCCGGATCAGCACGGCGATCTCCTGTCGGGCGGTCGGGCTCACGGGTTCACCTCGAAGGCGCGGGTGCGCCGAATCTGGTCCGGGTCGTCCATGGCCGCCCGGATCTCCTCGGGCCGGCCGTTGTCGATGAAGTGGTCGACCTTCACCTCGATGAAGAGGGCGTCCGCGCGGACCGCCACCTGACCCTCGGGCCCCCCGATCCGTCCGGTGGCGGTCGAGTAGATCTTGCGGCCGGCGACGGCGACCACCTCGGCCTCGAGATACAGCAGGGTGCCCACGGGCACCGGCCGTACGAAGTCGGTCTCCAGGCGGCCGGTGACGGCGATGGTGCGCAGCAGCCAGTTCAGCGAGCCGAGCGTCTCGTCGAGCGCGGTGGCGAGTACGCCGCCGTGCGCGAGGCCGGGAGCGCCCTGGTGGGCGGGGCGCACGGTGAACTCCGCCGTGATCTGGACGCCCTCCCCCGCACGTGCCTCGAGGTGCAGCCCGTGAACCTGTCCCTCACCACACCCGAAACACCGTCCGTAGTGCGCGCCGAGGAGCTCCCCGGGGGCCGGGGCGTCAGGGTGCCGCACCGGCGCGACGGCGTCGGCCGGGGGCTTCAGAGCTGCGGAAGTACCACTCACAGCCGCAGACCTTACCCGCGCGTCGGCCCTGGGCGGACACCGTGCCAAGCTTGGCTCCATGCAGCTCTCCGCCTCCCCCTACGAAGAACGACTCACCGCGCCCCGCAGCTGGTGGCTGATCTGCGTCCTGGTCGGGATCGCGATGGCGTTGATCTTTCTCCCGTTCGGCACGCTGCCGCTGCTCGGCGCGCTGGTCGGCGGCACCGCCGTCTCGGCCGTCGTGGCCAGCTCGTACGGCTCGATCCGCATCCGGGTCGTGGGTGACTCGCTGATCGCGGGCGAGGCGAGGATCCCGGTGGCGGCGCTCGGCGAGGCCGAGATCCTCGACCCGGAGGAGACCCGGGCCTGGCGCACGCACAAGGCGGACCCGCGTGCCTTCATGCTGCTGCGGGCGTACATCCCGACGGCGCTGCGCGTCCAGGTCACCGACCCGCAGGACCCGACGCCCTACCTGTACCTGTCGACGCGGGAGCCGGCCCGTCTGGCGGCGGCGCTGGAAGCGGCCCGCAGGGCGGCGTAACGCCGCTCCCGGCCCGGGTCGGTGCCCAGCCGCCGCCGGGATCAGCGCCCCAGTTCCTTGGGGATCTCCCCGGGCCGCAGCGGATCGGCCGGCTGCTCCAGGGACGGCAGTGCCGGAAGGGCGTCCCACGGCACCTGGGCCTTGCGCAGATCCTTGCGGATCCGCTCGGCGAGACGCTTGGTGTCCCGGCGGTTCATCACCGCTCCGACCGCGGCGCCGACCATGAACGGCATCAGGTTCGGCAGGTCCCGGACCATGCGCTTCATGATCTGCTGGCGCAGCTCCCGTTTCATCTGGCCGCCGAGTGCGGAGTTGATCGTCGACGGCTTGGTCACGTCGATGCCGCGCTCCCCGGACCAGGAGCCCAGATACGCCGTACTGCGTTCCTTGAGGTTCCCAGGTGGTCTCCGGCCGTAGACCTCGTGGAGTTCGGCGATGAGCTTGAGTTCGATGGCGGCGACGCCGGTGATCTCGGCCGCCAGTTCTGTGGGCATGGCGGGCGGCACGGGCAGCATCGCGGCCGCTCCGATTCCCGCTCCCACGGTCGATGTCGCGTTGGCGGCGCCCGCGACGAGTTTGTCAGCGAGCTGCTCGGGGCCCAGGCCCGGGAACTGCCTGCGGAGGGTCGCGAGGTCCCGTACGGGAATGCGCGGGGCGTTGTCGATGATGCGGTCGGCGAGATGAGCCAGGCCCGCCCTGGCCCGGCTGCCGCCCTTGCGGAAGCTGTTGGTCACCCCGTCCCGGACGACCGCGGCGCGTCGCCTGGCGGCGGGCGCAGGGGTCTCCACGGGGGTGTCAGCGCCGCCGGTGGGGGGCGCCGGTTCGAGCGAGGCTGATCCTGGTCGGGAAGAGCCCCGCTCGTCGTCACGCAGGCTGTCAGAGCCGTCTGACGGCCCTTCGTCCGCTCCCGCCTTGTGGGAGCGGCGCTTCCAAGGTGGGGTCGAGCCAGTCACGGCCGACCCTGCCTCAGTCGCAGTCGCGGCAGATCGGCTGACCGTTCTTCTCGCGGGCCAGCTGGCTGCGGTGGTGCACCAGGAAGCAGCTCATGCAGGTGAACTCGTCCTGCTGCTTGGGCAGCACCCGGACGGCCAGCTCTTCGTTCGAGAGGTCCGCTCCGGGCAGTTCCAGGCCTTCGGCGGCCTCGAACTCATCGACGTCTACCGCCGAAGTCGACTTGTCATTCCTCCGGGCCTTGAGCTCTTCAAGGCTGTCCGAGTCGACGTCGTCGTCGGTCTTGCGTGGGGTGTCGTAATCCGTTGCCATGTCGCTCTCCCCCTCTGGGTGTCTGCGGTGTCTCCAGCGCACGTAACGCGTGAGAGGCCGGACTTGTGCCCGACCCGAGGCGGAGATTTTGCCTCACATCAAGGTCTGTTACTCAATCGACACCCAACCGGACTCCTCATGAGTGATCGGCTTGGATGGCGATCGGGACCGTACACGGTCCGAATGTCGCACTTCAAAGCGGTCTCCCCGTGTACTTCCCGTGATCAGGACTCCCGAAAACCCGGATTTTCCCGGCTTTACGGCAGGTCACATGATCACGGAGAGTATATGGCCGGAAAATCGCCCTTGTGATCGATCACACAGGGATCTCCCGGACGGGTGACCCGAAAATTCCGCGCAAAGCGAACATCCTCGTGTGTCGGCGACATGGTCTCAGATAGGAAGGGTCACTCGCATCACGAGTCCACCTCCCTCGCGTGGCACGGCGGCGATGTGGCCGCCGTGAGCGCGGGCCACCGACCGCGCGATGGACAGGCCGAGGCCGACGCCCTTGTCGCTGCCCGTGCGCTCCGTACGCAGCCGCCGGAAGGGCTCGAAGAGGTTGTCGATCTCGTACGCGGGCACCACGGGCCCCGTGTTCGAGACCACCAGGACCGCGTGACCGTGCTGGATCTCCGTCGTGACCTCGACCCAGCCGTCTTCCGGCACGTTGTAGCGCACGGCGTTCTGGACGAGATTCAGGGCGATCCGCTCCAGGAGGACGCCGTTGCCCTGGACGATCGCGGGAGCGCGCTCACCGCGGATCTCCACGCCCTTCGCGTCCGCCTCCGACAGCACCTGGTCGACGGCGCGCGAGGCCACCTCGGCGAGGTCCACGGGCTTGCGCTCGACGATCTGGTTGTCGCTGCGGGCCAGCAGCAGCAGGCCCTCGACGAGCTGCTCGCTGCGCTCGTTCGTCGCCAGCAGGGTCTTGCCGAGCTGCTGGAGCTCAGCCGGCGCCGCCGGGTCGGACAGATGCACTTCGAGGAGGGTCCGGTTGATCGCGAGCGGTGTGCGCAGCTCGTGCGAGGCGTTGCCGACGAACCGCTGCTGGGCCGTGAAGGCCCGTTGCAGCCGCTCCAGCATGTCGTCGAAGGTGTCCGCCAGTTCCTTCAGCTCGTCGTCCGGGCCGTCCAGCTCGATCCGCCGCGACAGGTCCGAGCCCGCCACCGCGCGCGCGGTGCGGGTGATCCGCCCGAGCGGGGAGAGGACCCGGCCGGCCATCGCGTAGCCGAAGGCGAAGGCGATGATCGCCAGGCCCAGGAGGGCGAGGAGGGAGCGGCTGAGCAGGTTGTCGAGGGCGACCTGGCGCTGGTGGTCGATGCAGGTGCTGATCGCGGCGTTGAACTGATCGAGCGGCAGGTTGGTGGCGCCGTCGACCGCGGGGCAGGTCGTGCTGGTGACCCTGATCGTGTTGCCGTCGACGATCTTGAAGAGCGGTTCGTTTCCCGTGTTCAGCGCCTGTGCCGCGAGCAGGTAGATGATCGACAGCAGCAGAATGCCGGCGATCAGGAACATGCCTCCGTACAGCAGCGTGAGCCGTATCCGGATGGTCGGGCGCAGCCAGGGGAAGGGAGGCTCCTGCCGTCTGGGGTCCCAGGTGGGCTTGGGAGGCGCCGTGGGAGGCGCGGGTGTCGTGGCCACGGGGGCTCAGATCCGGTAGCCGGAGCCGGGCACGGTGACGATCACCGGGGGCTCGCCCAGCTTGCGGCGCAGCGTCATGACGGTCACCCGTACGACGTTGGTGAACGGGTCCGTGTTCTCGTCCCAGGCCTTCTCTAGGAGCTGCTCGGCGGAGACGACGGCACCCTCGCTGCGCAGCAGCACCTCCAGGACGGCGAACTCCTTCGGCGCGAGCTGGACCTCCTTGCCGTCGCGGAAGACCTCGCGGCGGTTCGGGTCGAGCTTGATGCCGGCGCGCTCCAGGACGGGCGGCAGCGGCACGCTCGTACGACGGCCGAGGGCGCGCACGCGCGCGGTGAGCTCGCTGAACGCGAAGGGCTTGGGAAGGTAGTCGTCGGCGCCGATCTCCAGGCCCTCGACCCGGTCGCTGACGTCTCCGGACGCGGTGAGCATCAGCACGCGCGTGGGCATGCCGAGCTCGACGATCTTGCGGCAGACGTCGTCGCCGTGCACCAGCGGGAGGTCGCGGTCGAGGACGACCACGTCGTAGTCGTTCACCCCGATGCGCTCCAGGGCGGCCGCGCCGTCGTACACGACGTCGACGGCCATGGCCTCGCGGCGCAGTCCGGTGGCCACCGCATCGGCGAGCAGCTGCTCGTCCTCGACGACGAGTACGCGCACGTCGCTGTCCTTCCTGTGTCCACCCGCGTAGCGCCCCTCGGGCACGCGCGGGCAGGGTCTGATGGGGTCCCCACGACTCGGGCGCAGGCGGGAGCGGAGGATGACGCCTCCATCCTGCCCTTTTCGGCCATAAGTCGGCTGTAAGGCGGGGGCGGCAGCCGGGAATGCCAGTTTTTCTCGGCCGGTTGAGGTTTCCACGGAAGAGAGCGGGGGGAGGACGGCTTTACACCCCGCGATCACGCTCTGTTTGTGGCACGCCACCTTGTGGCAGCCGACCGCTTTCCGCAGAGCGGGCGTGGGTGTCCGGCACCGTCGCCGCCCGGCCGGGCTGCGCTGGGCACCCCATCTGGAGACGTGATCGCCCCTTCCGAACGGCACACCCCCGTGCCACCGACCCACGACCCAGGACGAGGGGGCGCAGCATGGACGCTTTCACCGCAGGACTTCTGCAGCGCATAAGGGCGACCGAGTCCGACCTGACGCGGGCTCGCGAGACAGGCGACGACTTCCTCGCGGAGGTCGAGCAGGCCGAGCTGGACGACCTGCACCGCCTGGCCTCCGAGCACGGTGTGGAGGTCGGCGCGACTCGCGTCTGACGCGTTCGTACGAGTCGTACGAGAGCGGGGCCCCGGCATCGATCCAGTGCCGGGGCCCCGCTTCGTCGTACCGCCGTCCATCACGGCGTGCACCGCAGGTCGTGTGACGTCAGTCGTGCCAGGCGCCGAGGTCCTCCAGGCGGGCCTGGAGGGGCTCGAAGAGGCCGGGCGGGGCCGCGACGGTCAGTTCGGTGGACAGGGGCTCTCCGGGGCGGCCACCGGTCAGCGCGCCCGCCTCGCGGGCGATCAGGTCGCCCGCCGCGTAGTCCCAGGGGTTCAGTCCGCGCTCGTAGTACGCGTCCAGGCGGCCCGTCGCCACGTCGCACAGGTCGATCGCCGCCGAGCCCCCGCGGCGGATGTCCCGCACCTCGGGGACCAGCCGGCGCAGGACCTCGGCCTGCCGGGCCCGGCGCTCGGCGAGATAGCCGAAGCCCGTGCCGACCAGGGCGAGCCCGAAGGCCGGCGCGGGCCGCACGCGCGCGGGATGCCCGTTCACCTGAGCGCCCTCGCCCAGGACGGCACGGTAGGTCTCGCCGCGCAGGGGTGCGTGCACCACGCCGACGAGGGTCTCGCCGTCCTTGCGGGCCGCGATGGAAACAGCCCAACTGGGCAGCCCGTAAAGGTAGTTGACCGTCCCGTCGATCGGGTCGATCACCCACTGGACACCGCTCGTGCCCTCGACGCTCGCGCCCTCCTCGCCGATCACGCCGTCATCCGGCCTGCGGTCGGCGATGAGGCCCGTGATCAGCTTCTCCGAGGCGATGTCCATCTCCGTGACGACATCGACGGCGCTGGACTTGGTGGCGGCCACGCCGAGGTCGGCCGGGCGGCCGTCGCGCAGGAAGTCGCCCGCGCGGTGCGCGGCTTCCAGCGCGAGCTCCAGGAGCTCGGCCTTGAGCTGGTCGTTCACGGGGTCGGTCACGTCGCTCCTCATGCGTACGGGCTGTCGGCGCCCGCGGCGGCGGGCCTGGGGGCGCGGGCGGGGCAGCAGCCCACCGGACACAGGTCGTGGCTCGGGGCGAGCTCTCCGAGGGCACAGGGCGCCACCTGACGGCCGGCCTCGACGGCGGCGCGCTCCAGGACGAGATCACGGACGGCCGCGGCGAACCGCGGGTCGGCGCCCACCGTGGCCGAGCGGCGCACCGGCAGGCCCAGCTCCTCGGCCTTGGCCTTCGCCTCCGTGTCGAGGTCGTAGAGGACCTCCATGTGGTCCGAGACGAACCCGATGGGCGCCATCACGACGGCCGGGACCCCGGCGCCGTGCAGCTCCTCGAGGTGGTCGCAGATGTCGGGCTCGAGCCAGGGGATGTGCGGGGCTCCGGAGCGCGACTGGTAGACGAGCCGCCAGGGGTGCTCGATCCCGGTCTGCTCCCGTACGGCGTCCGCGATCAGCCCCGCCACGTCCAGGTGCTGCCGCACGTACGCCCCGCCGTCGCCGTGGTCCTCGACGGGCCCGGAGGTGTCCGCGGCCGCGACCGGGATGGAGTGCGTGGTGAAGGCCAGGTGGGCGCCCGCCCGGACGTCCTCGGGGAGCTCGGCCAGGGACTTCAGGACGCCGTCGACCATGGGGCGCACGAAGCCGGGGTGGTTGAAGTAGTGCCGCAGCTTGTCGGTCCTCGGCGGCTCCAGGCCCTCGGCCTCCAGGGCGGCCAACGCCTCCGCGAGGTTCTCGCGGTACTGGCGGCAGCCCGAGTAGGAGGCGTAGGCGCTGGTGGCGAGGACGAGGATGCGGCGCCTGCCGTCGGCGGCCATCTCGCGCAGGGTGTCGGTCAGATAAGGCGCCCAGTTGCGGTTGCCCCAGTACACGGGCAGGTCCAGGCCGTGCTCCGCGAAGTCCTTGCGCAGGGCGTCGAGCAGTGCGCGGTTCTGGTCGTTGATGGGGCTGACCCCGCCGAAAAGGAAGTAGTGCTGTCCCACTTCCTGCAGCCGCTCCCTGGGGATGCCGCGTCCCCGCGTCACGTTCTCCAGGAACGGGACCACGTCGTCCGGGCCCTCGGGGCCGCCGAACGAGAGCAGGAGCAGGGCGTCGTAGGGACTGGCGTCGAGCACGTCTGGCATGTCTCGATCCTGCCACCCGCCTCCGACAGCCGGGATCCCGGCCCGCGTTCGGGCGTGCGTAAGGGTTACCTGACCCGTAAGCTGTATCGGCTAGCTTCACGCCTTACCGGCCCCCCGGAGACCCCTCGTGCCCAGCCCGTACCGTGCCCTGTTCGCCGCTCCCGGCTCCAAGGGTTTCTCCACCGCGGGCTTCCTCGGACGGATGCCGCTGTCGATGATGGGCATCGGCGTGGTCACGATGATCTCCCAGCTCACCGGGCGGTACGGCCTCGCCGGCGCACTGTCGGCGGCCATGGCACTGGCCGCCGCGGTGATGGGTCCCCAGGTCTCGCGTCTGGTGGACCGCTACGGGCAGCGGCGGGTGCTGCGCCCCGTGACGCTCTTCGCGCTCGTCGCGGCCGCGGGCCTGCTGATCGCCGCGCACTACGAGTGGCCCGACTGGGTGCTGTTCGTCTGCTCGGCCGGCATCGGCTGCGTGCCCAGCATCGGCGCGATGATCAGGGCGCGCTGGGCGGCCCTCTACCGGGGCACTCCGCAGCTGCACACCGCGTACTCCTTCGAGTCCGTGGTCGACGAGGTCTGCTTCATCTTCGGGCCGATCATCTCCATCGGGCTGTCCACGGCCTGGTTCCCGGAGGCGGGCCCGCTGCTCGCCGCCTGCTTCCTCGCGACCGGCGTCTTCTGGCTGACGTCCCAGCGCGGCACCGAGCCCGTGCCGCATCCGCACGAGCACCACTCCCGCGGCTCGGCGCTGCGCTCGGCCGGGCTCCAGGTCCTGGTGGCCACCTTCGTGGCGACCGGGGCGATCTTCGGCGCGGTCGACGTGGTCACCGTGGCCTTCGCCGAGGAGCAGGGCCACAAGGGCGCGGCGAGTGTCGTCCTCGCGCTGTACGCGGCGGGTTCCTGCGCGGCGGGAGCCGTGTTCGGGCTGCTGCGCTTCTCCGGGGCGCCGGAACGCCGGTGGCTGCTGGGCATATGCGCGATGGCCGTGAGTATGATCCCCCTCCTACTGGTCGGAAACTTGCCGTTCCTGGCCGTGGCGCTGTTCGTTGCGGGCCTGTCCATCGCACCCACGATGATCACGACGATGTCCCTCATCGAACAGCACGTTCCACGCGCGAAACTGACCGAGGGAATGACCTGGGTGAGCACCGGACTCGCGGTCGGGGTCGCGCTCGGCTCCTCCGTGTCCGGCTGGGTGATCGACGCCGCCGGGGCGAAGGCCGGGTACGGGGTTCCGGCGGTGTCCGGAGCCGTCGCGGTCGCGGTGGGTTTCCTCGGGTATCGCCGGCTCAACAGGCCGGTTCCGCAGCGGGGAGGGACCCATGAGCAGCACAGCGAGCGGGAAGAACGCCACGTGGCGTAACTGGGCCGGGAACGTCACCGCCCGTCCGGTGCGGGAGGTCGCTCCCGCCTCCGTCGAGGAGCTCTCCGCGGCCGTGCGCCGGGCCGCCGAGGAGGGCCTGAAGGTGAAGGCCGTCGGCACCGGGCACTCGTTCACCGCGGCCGCGGCGACCGACGGCGTCCTGATCCGCCCCCAGCTGCTGACCGGCATCCGTGGGATCGACCGCGAGGCCGGCACCGTCACCGTCGAGGCGGGCACACCGCTCAAGCGCCTCAATCTGGCTCTCGCCCGGGAGGGTCTGTCGCTCACGAACATGGGCGACATCATGGAGCAGACGGTGTCGGGCGCGACCAGCACCGGGACCCATGGCACGGGGCGCGACTCGGCCTCGATCGCCGCGCAGATCAAGGGACTTGAGCTGGTCACCGCGGACGGCTCGGTGCTCACCTGCTCCGAGAAGGAGAACCCCGAGGTCTTCGCGGCGGCCCGGATAGGCATCGGCGCCCTGGGGATCATCACCGCGATCACCCTCTCCGTAGAGCCCATTTTTCTGCTCACGGCGCGCGAGGAGCCGATGACCTTCGACAAGGTCACCGCCGACTTCGACGAACTCTTCGCGGAGAACGAGCACTTCGAGTTCTACTGGTTCCCGCACACCGGCAACTGCAACACCAAGCGCAACAACCGCAGCGCCGGCCCCGAGAAGCCGGTGGGGCAGCTCAGCGGCTGGATCGAGGACGAGTTCCTCTCCAACGGCGTCTTCCACGTGGCCAATCTGTTCGGCCGGGCCGTGCCCGCGGCCATCCCGGCGATCGCGTCGGTCTCCAGCCGCGCCCTGTCCGCGCGGACGTACACCGACATCCCCTACAAGGTCTTCACTTCGCCGCGCCGGGTGCGCTTCGTGGAGATGGAGTACGCCGTCCCGCGCGAGGCCCTCGTCGAGACGCTGCGCGAGCTGCGGACGATGGTCGACCGCTCGGCCCTGCGGGTCAGCTTCCCCGTGGAGGTCCGCACGGCGCCCGCCGACGACATCACGCTCTCCACGGCGTCCGGCCGGGAGAGTGCGTACATCGCCGTGCACATGTTCAAGGGCACCCCCTATCAGGCGTACTTCACCGCCGCGGAGCGGATCTTCACGGCGCATGGCGGACGGCCGCACTGGGGCAAGGTGCACACGCGCGACGCGGAGTACTTCTCCGAGGTCTATCCGCGCTTCGGCGAGTTCACTGCCCTGAGGGATCGACTCGACCCGGATCGGCGCTTTGGGAACGACTACTTGCGTCGGGTCCTGGGGTCGTAGGCGCGCCGGGCGAGGGTGGCGGCGTCGGGGCGCCGTCGCTTCCCTGGCTGTCCGTGGGACCGGGCGTCGGTGCCGGGCTCTGCGCCTTCCCGCCGTCACCGCTCCACGGGGAGTCGCTCTCCGACGGCGTGGGGCCCTTGTCCGCTGACGGCGTCGGCGAGGGTTCCGGGGAAGGCGCGTCACCGGACGAGGGCGCCTTGTTGTGGCCGGACAGGGCGTCGCCCACAGTGGTGCTGCCGCCCCCGCTGAAGCTGTTGCCCGATGCCAGTTCGTACGTGGTGATGCCGGCCATGGTGACGCCGAAGACGAGGGCCGCGGCGAGCACCGGCCGCTTCCAGCTCCTGACCCGCGCCCGGTAGACCGTTCCCGCACCGAAGCCCGCATCGAACCGCGGATCGAACCGCTCGTCGAACTCGGGCGCGGGAGTCCCCACTTGGTCCCCCCGCAGCGGTTTCGGTCTGGCGGGCACCGTCACATCACGGATCTGTTCGCCGGTCCGCCGGAAGAAGTGCTGGAAGACCGTGCCCCCGCAGGTGGCGATCGCACTCACCACTCCTGCGCCGAGGATCGTCCCGTACACCCCGAAGTAGGAGGCGAGTTTGGCCGCCATCACCGCGGCCACGGCGCTTCCCGCGACCTGCGGGACGCTCAGGTCCACCCGCTTCCTCTTCGGCTCCTCCGCGGTTTCGGACTTCTCACCCATTCCCGAACCTTGCCTGCCTTTCCCGCACTTGATCGGCCAGCTGCACGAGAAAAGGACGTATGGGCGAAACCATAAGTTCCGTTTCTGGCGATTTCGTGAAGTACGCCACGTTTCAAGGTCACGAGGGGCGCACATCGGGCGGCCAACTCCCACCCCCCATGAGAAGTTGAGCGGCGCGGCGATCCACGCACATGGCCCGAATGGAGTACTGTTGCGAGCCCTGGGTCCGGACTCCCGCCAGGGTGTCCGGGGCCTTGCAGGACCGCCGGGAGGGGGCTCGTTGCACAGGGTGATGGAGTTCGTCACTTAGCGTTGCGAATAGGTAACCGTGCCATAACGGCGATCCCGGGCCTGTGCCCGACACGCCGGGCAACTCGGCAAGGTTGTGGCAGGCTGCACCCGGGCAGGCCACACTCGACTAGCGGAAGCAGCGACGCACGTGACGTCGGCAGGCACCACCCGGGAGGTCCCCATGCCCGAACTGCGTGTCGTGGCCGTCTCTAACGACGGCACACGGCTGGTGCTGAAGGCTGCGGACAGCACGGAGTACACGCTTCCGATTGACGAACGTCTCCGCGCCGCCGTGCGCGGCGACCGTCCCCGCCTCGGCCAGATCGAGATCGAGGTGGAGAGCCATCTCCGCCCCCGAGACATTCAGGCGCGTATACGCGCCGGCGCCTCCGCGGAGGAGGTCGCACAGCTCGCCGGCATCCCCGTCGACCGCGTACGCCGCTTCGAGGGTCCGGTACTGGCCGAGCGCGCCTTCATGGCCGAGCGGGCCCGGAAGACTCCCGTCCGCCGCCCCGGTGAGAACGCCGGACCCCAGCTCGGTGAGGCGGTCCAGGAGCGGCTGCTGATCCGCGGCGCGGAGAAGGACACCGTCCAGTGGGACTCGTGGCGCCGCGACGACGGCACCTGGGAAGTGCTGCTGGTCTACCGGGTCGCGGGTGAGCCCCACTCGGCGAGCTGGACGTACGACCCGCCCCGGCGGCTCGTCCAGGCCGTCGACGACGAGGCACGCTCGCTGATCGGTGAGTCCGAGGACCTCGCGGCGCCCGAACCGAGCTTCCCGTTCGTGCCGCGGATCGCCCGGTTGCCGCGCGACCGTCCGCTGGACCGCGCCCTGGACCGGCAGATGGAGCGTCCGAGCCTGCCGGCGCCGTCGGCCGAGCCCGTCGAGGAGACCGCGGCCGAGCGTGATTCGCTCACCAGTCTCCTGGAGGCGGTGCCCAGCTTCCGCGGGGACATGGTGGTGCCCGAGCGTCCCTCGACCACGGAGCGGCCTGTCGCGGAGGAGCCCCCGGCTCCGGAGCCCGAGGCGGAGGAGCCGGTGGCTCCCGCGGCCTCGGCCGGCGCCGGTTCGGCGTACGCGGACGTCCTCATGCCGCGCTCGGTCGGCAGCCATCGCGACCGTCTCGTCGGTGCCACCGACCGCCAGGCCGAGGCCGACGGTGTCCGGCCGGGCCGCCGGGCAGCGGTCCCGAGCTGGGACGAGATCGTCTTCGGTACACGTCGGAAGAAGCAGGATTAGTCACCGGTCCCACTCGTCCGAGGGCTGAGGACCAGCGACACAGGGTACAGGGAAGGGGCCCGCGCCCGGTTGGGTGCGGGCCCCTTCGCTGCGTCCGCTTCTCTGTGTCCGCTTCTCTGCGTCCGCTTCTCTGTGTCCGCTTCTCTGCGTCCGCGGCCGATCGAGTACGGCCCCTGTCTGTGTCCACGCCGGACGAGTCCGGGCCGCTCCCCAGGCGCCCGAGAGCGACCAAGTACGGCCCCGCGTCCGGTCCGTGACCGCCAGGGGAGGTCGGCCGCCGGAACTACTGCGGTTCCGCTCCCACCGCCACCGGACGACCGGCGTCCCGGGACCACTCCGACCAGGAACCCACGTAGAGCGCCGCCGGAATGCCCGCGACGTCCAGCGCGAGGATCTGCTGGGCGGCCGAGACGCCCGAACCGCAGTAGACACCGACCTCGATGTCGCCCGTCGCGCCAAGGGACTTGAAGCGTTCGGCCAATTCGGCGGCGGGTCGCAGGCGGCCGTTTTCGGCCACGTTCTCGGCGGTCGGCGCCGAGACCGCGCCCGGGATATGGCCCGCGACCGGGTCGATCGGCTCGACCTCACCGCGGTAGCGCTCGCCGGCCCGGGCGTCGAGGAGCAGGCCGGTGCGGGCCAGGGCCGCGGCTCCGTCCGCGTCGAGCAGCGGCAGTGCGCCCGGTGCCGGCACGAAGGTCCCCGGCACCGGGTCCGGCACCTCCGACGTCAACGCACCGCCCCAGGCGGCCAGCCCGCCGTCAAGCACACGCACCGACGGATGCCCCGTCCAGCGCAACAGCCACCAGGCCCGCGCGGAGGCCCACCCGAGGCCCCCGTCGTACACAACGACATCGCGGTCCGGCGAGACCCCGGCTGCCCTCATCGCGGCTCCGAACACCTCCAGGTCGGGCAGCGGATGCCGCCCTCCGGCACCCGGCGCACCTGCCAGTTCGGATTCCAGATCGATGAAAACGGCGCCGGGGAGATGTGCCTTCTCGTACTCGGGCCGCAGATTCGGGCTGCCCAGCTGATAGCGCACGTCGAGGAGCACCGGAGGGTGCGGACCGGCCAACTCGCCGACGAGTTCGGATGTGGAGATGATGGCGTTCATGGCCACCATCCTTACGCACGGGGTGGCCCCGTCGTCCAGGTCCGGCTACTCTGCTCCGCCGGGCAGCCCCGATCACGAGGCGTATGGGATCGGGCACATGCTGTACAGCTGATGGCCACCGGACGGCAACGGCGCGGAAACGGATGGGAAACCGCAAATCGGGCATCCTCCCGCGGTAGAAGGGCCTCCGGCGGCGCGGCCGGAGCGCGCGGTGCGACCGGTGGTGCCAACATCGGCACGGGGCGTGCACGCGCGTGGCTGCGGTACGCGCATGCGTAGGCGGAAGTCGACCGGCCACCGTGAGGGGCCGAGAAGAGAGTGACGATGACCGAGGCACGGGGGTCCGCGGGCCGCCTGAACGGCACCACGCACGCTGGGCGCACGCCCGGCACACCGTGCTGGGTGAGCCTGATGGTGCACGGGATGGCGGCGACCCAGGACTTCTACGGAGCGCTGTTCGGCTGGGAGTTCCAGCCCGGCCCGCAGCAGCTCGGCCCGTATGCGCGGGCGCTCCTCGACGGCCACGAGGTGGCGGGCATCGGTCAGCTGCCGCCCGACCGGCATCTGCCCATCGCCTGGACTCCGTACCTCGCCACGGACGACGTGAACCAGACGGCCGAGACCGTACGGCACTCCGGCGGCACCGTCGGTGTCGGCCCCCTCGACGCCGCCGACGCCGGCCGCCTCGCCATCGCATCCGACCCGACGGGCGCCGTGTTCGGCATCTGGCAGGCGTCGGAACATCTGGGCACCGGGATCACCGGGGTGCCCGGCACGCCCGCCTGGAACGAGCTCCTGACCCGCGACTCCGGGAGCGTCGGCAAGTTCTACCAGGGGGTCTTCGGCTACGAGCTGGAGCCGGTCGCGTCCGCCGGCCTCGACTACGTCACCCTGTACATCGACGGACGGCCGGTCGCGGGCATTCACGGTGTCGGCAGCGACCTGCCCCGTGACCGCGGTGCGCACTGGCTGACGTACTTCGAGGTCGCCGACACCGATGACGCCGTCGCGCGCGTCGCCGGCCTGGGCGGCCGGCTCCTGAAGCCCGCGCACGATTCGCCGCACGGCCGCATGGCCACGGTCGCGGACCCGGAGGGCGCCGTCTTCTCACTGGTCCACAAGGCGGCCTGAGCCCGTCCCGCTCGCAGAAGCCTGCGCGGGGGCGGATCCTGAAGTCATCCGCAGGCTCCGCACATCGTCGCGAAGCACCTCGAGTTCATCGGGAGGAGCTATGCGTCGTTCGACCGTTTCCTGGGCGGCCGCTCTGCTCACCGCGCCCGTCCTTGCCCTGCTTCCGGCAGGGGTGACCGCTTCCGCGGTGCCCGCCGGCAGCGCTCACGCCGTCGCCGTTCGGGGCGGCGCCTCCGACGGCAAGGTCGGGGACACGGTGCGCCTCACCGGCTTCAAGAAGGGCGAGGCACTGGACGTGACCGTCATCAAGGTCGTCGACCCGGCCCGCGCGGAGGACGCGTATCTGGTGCCGAGCGCGGGCAAGCATCTGGCCGCCGTCCAGTTCCGTCTCAAGAACACCGGCACCGCGCTCTACAAGGACTCGCCGTCGAACGGCGCGACCGTCGTCGACAAGCAAGGGCAGCGGTTCAACTCGTCGCTCTTCCCGACGCGCGCAGGCGCCGAGTTCCCGGCGACCGTGACGGTCCGCCCGGGCGGTACGGCGCTGGGGTTCATCTCCTTCGAGGTGCCGAACGGAACGAAGATCGTCGCTGTCCAGTTCGCCATGGACAGCGGGTTCGCCGACGACGTCGGGGAGTGGTCCGTGCCCTGACGTCAGGCGGGACCGATCGGCAGGACGTCCGGGGAGAGCGCGCTCGCGTGAGCCGTCGCGGCCGTCATACGGCGACGGTGGTGGCGGCGGCAGAGCACCTCGTAGCCGACGGCGTCGGACTGGTTGACGTCACCGACGACCACCTGAGCCCCCTCGACGACCATCTCGCCGCCTATCGTGCGGGCGTTGTGCGTGGCGCGCGCCCCGCACCAGCACAGGGCCTCGACCTGGAGGACCTCGACCCGGTCGGCGAGCTCGACGAGGCGCTGGGAACCGGGGAAGAGCTTCGAGCGGAAGTCGGTGGTGATGCCGAAGGCGAAGACGTCGATGCCCAGGTCGTCCACGATGCGGGCCAGTTGGTCGATCTGCCCCGGCGCCAGGAACTGTGCCTCGTCCGCGATCACGTAGTCCGCGCGGCCGCCCTGCGAGAGCTGGTCGACCACATACGCGTACACGTCCTGGTCGTGCTCCACCTCCACGGCGTCCGTGACCAGGCCGAGGCGGGAGGAGAGCTTGCCCTCGCCCGCTCGGTCGTCCCGGGTGAAGATCAGGCCCTGCAGCCCTCGCGCGGAGCGGTTGTGCTCGATCTGGAGAGCCAGCGTCGACTTCCCGCAGTCCATGGTTCCGGAGAAGAACACCAGCTCGGGCATGCGAGTTGAGCACCTTTCGGCGGGCGGAAGCTGGGGGCTTCACGGGCGTGGCGGATCTTCCGGGGCGGACGGAAACGTCAGGAGCGTACTTGGAGGAGCGGGACCAGCTGCTCGACGGGGGTCATCGAGCCGTGGTTGCCGACCATCGCCGACTCCTTCGGCTCCCGCTCGGAGGCGATGATCAGGACGTCGTCCCGGGCCGCCGCGACCACGTCGCCGATCCGCCCGTACACCCGCTCGTCGATGTGCGGACCGAACCAGCCCGCCGCGATCGCCTCGTCGCGCGAGGCGATCCAGAACTGCTCGCCGAGCACCTCGCGCCAGCAGGTCAGGACGTCCGCCTCGGCACCGGGAACGGCGTAGACATGGCGGGCGCGGCCCTCGCCGCCCAGCAGGGCGACGCCGGCGCGCAGCTCCCAGTCCTCGTCGAAGTCGATGCGGTGCTGCTCGTCGAACGGGATGTCGATCATGCCGTGGTCCGCGGTGACGTACAGGGCCGTCCGCGGGGGCAGCTGTTCCGCCAGGCGCTGGACCAGGCGGTCGACATACATCAGCTGGCCGCGCCAGGGGTCCGAGTCCACGCCGAAGCCGTGGCCCTTGCCGTCCACCTCGGCGTAGTAGGTGTAGACGAGGGAGCGGTCGCCCGCGGCCAGTTGCTCGGCCGCGAAGTCCATCCGGTCCTCGCCGGTCAGCCGGCCGTGGAACGTGCCACCGCTGAGGGCGACCTTCGTCAGCGGGGTGTTCTGGAAGCCGGGCGACGAGACCTGGGCGGTGTGCACACCGGCCGCGTCCGCCAGCTGGAAGACCGTGGGATACGGCTGCCAGACATGCGGATCCGTCCAGGGCTTCCAGCGGAGCTGGTTCATCAGGGCGCCGGTCGCCGGGTTGCGCACGGTGTAGCCGGGCAGGCCGTGCGCGCCGGGCGGCAGGCCGGTGCCGACCGAGGCGAGGGAGGTCGCGGTGGTGGCCGGGTAGCCCGCGGTGATCGGGCGGCCGGTGCCCCCTCGGGAGGACGCCAGCAGCGAGGTCATGAAGGGAGCTTCGTCCGGGTGTGCCCTCAGCTGCTCCCAGCCGAGGCCGTCGATCAGGAAGACGCAGTTCCGGTCGGCCTCGGTCAGTTCCGGTATGGCGGCGGTCATGCCCGGTACGGCCATGCCCGCGGCGAGCGTGGGCAGCAGGTCGGCCAGCGAACCCGAGCCGTACTCGGGGACGGGGGCGGAGCCGACGGCGAGTGGCTCCGGGTCGTCCCAGGCGGGAATGAGAGGGGCGGGCGCGGAACGCCCTCGGTCATGGGCGGCGGGAGACGGGTGGGACATCAGCGCGTGATGTCCGCGGTCGCCTCGGAGAGACACTGCGCGAAGGCGAGCGCCTGGCGCACCGTCTCCGGACCGTCCCCCGCCTCACTGACGCGGAGGCTGAGGTCGTCCGCCGTCGAGTTGCCCGTGTAGCCGTGGTCCGCCTCGCAGTTGGGGTCGCCGCAGGCGGCGGGCTCCAGATCGATGCGGGAGACGGCGCCCCAGCCGATGGTCAGGACGACCTCGCGGGGCAGCGTGCCCGGCGTGTACGACTCGGGGTTGGCCACGACACGGCTGAGGACGACCGACGAGATCCGGCTGAGCTTCACGGACTCGGTCGACGTCGTCGCGTACGGAGTCGGCGAGGTGGTGTCCGCGGCCTGCTCGTCGGTGTGGCTCACGATGAAGCGGTTGGCGGTCAGGACCAGGACCGTGACATGCCGGCGCACTTCGTTCGCGTCGAACGTCGTCTCCTGGTGGACCAGGAACGACCGGACGGCGTCGCCGCCGACGGCGGCCTCCACCGCCTCGGCCACGAGGGCCGGGTAGTAGCCGCTGCGCTCGATCGCCGCTCGCAGCCCCTGGGTCGTCGTACTGGTCTTGGCCATGACGTCCATCCTACGGTGGTGCACTGACTGCGAGGCACCGCTCGCGAGTGTCTGTCGGGCTCGGAATCGACCGGGTGTCCACGCCGAGCCCCGCGGCCGTCCGGGCCGGGCGGGATCAGATGACGGGCAGCGTGCGCGGCCCGAGGTCGTCGCGGGCCGGCGGGCGCGCGAGCCGAACGGTGGCGCCGAGCGCGCTCAGGCCCTGCGCGGCGACGACCACGGGCTCCAGGGAGACGCCGACGACCTCCGGGTGGTCGTCGACCAGGCGCGACAGGCGCAGCAGCAGCTCTTCGAGCGCGGCCGTGTCGACCGGCGCCGAGCCCCGCCAGCCGAACAGGAGCGGCGCGGTCCGGATCGACCGCACCAGGGAGGTCGCGTCCCGGTCCGTGACCGGGATCAGGCGGTGCGCGACGTCCCCGAGCAGCTGCGAGGCGGCTCCGGCGAGCCCGAACGAGAGGACGGCGCCGGCCGCCGGGTCGATGACGGCACGTACGACCGTGTCGACACCGCGCGGGGCCATGCTCTGCACGACCGGCCGCAGCTCCTCCGGTGTGCCGAACAGCTCGGTCAACTCGGTGTACGTGCGCCGCAGTTGCTCCTCGTCCGCCAGATCCAGCCGGACGCCGCCGAGGTCGGCGCGGTGGCGCAGGTGCGGGGCGGTGGCCTTGAGGGCCACCGGGTAGCCGAGGGTGCGCGCGGCCGCGGCGGCCTCGTCGGGCGTGGGCGCGGGCAGCGCACGGCGTACGTCGATGCCGTACCGCCCGAGCAGGGCGCAGGCGTCCGCCTCGCCGAGCGTCAGCCCCTCCTCGCTCGCGAGCAGCCCGTCGATCAGCTCGGCGGCGCCCTTCTCGTCGATGTCCTCGTACTCGGGGACCTTGCCGGGCTCCGCGACCTCGCGCCGCCACTGCGCGTAGTTCACCGCTTCGGCGAGGGCACGGACGGCCCGCTCGGCGGCGGGGTAGGCGGGGATGAGACGGGATCCGGCGGCTTCGGGGGCACGGAGGGCCTCGGCCGCCGGGGCACGGAGGGCCTCGGGCGGTGGAGGCGTGGTCCCCGGAGGTGCGGCTGCCGAGGGGGGTCGCTGCGGCGGCGTGGTCTCAGGAGGTGCCGCTGCCGCGGGGGGCCGCTGCGGTACGTCCTCGGCCGGCGCATCCGCTGTTTCCACCGGCGCCCTGGGTGCGGTGCTGGCCGCGGCGGACAGCGCCTCGGCGAGCCCGCCGAGCTCGACGTGGACCACCAGGACCGGTTTCGCCGGAGCCGCCGCGGCGGCCGAACGCAGGGCCTCGGCCAGGGCTTCGTCGGCCGCCGACTCCTCCCCCACCGCCGGGATGGCGGTCACGACCACGGCGTCGCACGTGTCGTCGGCGAGCGCCCGCGCCAGCGCGCGGTGGAAGTCCCCGGCCGAGGCCGCCGTCGTCAGATCCAGCGGGGGAAGCGGCCGCAGCCCCTGGGCCAGGCACGCGTCGTAGGTGAGCAGCCCCAACGATTCCGAGTTGCCCAGGATGGCCACCCGGGGGCCGCGCGGGAGGGGCTGGCGGGCGAGCAGGAGGCCCGCGTCGACGAGCTCGGTGATCGTGTCCACCCGGATCACGCCGGCCTGCCGCAGCAGTGCGGAGACGGTCGCGTGCGGCAGCCGCGTGGCCCGTACGGCATGTCCCTGGGGGGTGGCCGCGTGCCGGGCGCCCTGCACCACGACCAGTGGCTTCGCCGCCGCGGTCCGCCGGGCGAGGCGGGTGAACTTGCGCGGGTTGCCGATGGATTCGAGGTACATCAGGGCGACATCGGTGTCCGGGTCGTCGTACCAGTACTGGAGTACGTCGTTGCCGGACACGTCCGCGCGGTTGCCGGACGAGACGAAGGTGGACACACCGGTCACGCCCGTGACCCCGCCGCCGCGCCGCTGCAACCGGGACAGCAGCGCGATCCCGATCGCGCCCGACTGCGCGAACAGGCCGATCCGGCCGGGCGGCGGCATCTCCGGTGCGAGCGAGGCGTTGAGCCGCACGTCGGGTGCGGTGTTGATGATCCCGAACGCGTTCGGCCCGATGATGCGCATGCCGTACGTCCGCGCCTGGCGCACCAGCTCGCGCTGGCGCTCGCGCCCCTCGGGACCGCTTTCCGCGTACCCGGCGGAGACGACCACGAGGCCCTGCACCCCGTGCTCACCGCACTCCGCGACGACCTCGGGAACGAGCGGTGCGGGCACGGCGACGACGGCGAGGTCGACGGGTTCGGCGATGTCACGGACGGAGCGGTGCGCAGGGACCCCGGCGAGCTCCTTCTCCTCAAGGGCCCTGTTCACCGCGTACAGACGCCCGGTGAAACCGGCGGCGCGGAGATTGTCGAGGACGCTGCGGCCCACCCCGCCGGGCGTGCGGCCCGCGCCGATCACGGCCACCGAGCCCGGCGCGAGCAGCCGCTGCACGGACCGCGCCTCGGCGCGCTGCTCCCGGGCCCACTGCACCGCACGCGAGCGGTCCGTCGGCTCCAGGTCGAACTCCAGCCGGACGACGCCGTCCTCGAAGCTGCGCTTCTGGGTGTAGCCGGCGTCCGTGAACACCTTGATCATCTTGTTGTTGGCGGGCAGCACCTCGGCGGCGAACCGCCGGATGCCGCGCTCCCGGGCCACCGCCCCGATGTGTTCGAGGAGGGTGGAGGCGACGCCGCGTCCCTGGTGGGCGTCCTGCACGAGGAAGGCGACCTCGGCCTCGTCGGCCGGAGCCGAGGCGGGCCGGCCGTCCGCGCTGATGCGGTCGAACCGTACGGTGCCGATGAACTCGCCGCCGATCGTGGCCGCGAGGCCCACCCGGTCCACGAAGTCGTGGTGCGTGAAGCGGTGGACGTCCTTGGCGGACAGCCGGGGGTAGGGCGCGAAGAAGCGGTAGTACTTCGACTCGTCCGAGACCTGCTCGTAGAAGCTGACCAGGCGGTCTGCGTCGTCGACGGTGATGGGCCGGACGCGCGCCGTACCGCCGTCGCGCAGCACCACGTCGGCCTCCCAGTGGGCGGGGTACTCGTGCCGGGCCGACGAGGTCTGCATGCGCCCCAGACTACGGCTCGCGTACGACAACAGCGCGGGGCAGGCTTGGGGGTGCCGCACACCCCCCGGGGGCACCGGCGGGGTGTGCGGCACAGACATCCTGGGGGTATCCCGGGGAGTCGAAGGTCCGCCCGGTGCCGGGTCCAAGGCCCGCTCCGGGCACGCTTCACGGTATGGGACACTGGTCTAGACAACCCTGAAAAACCTGAAGGGCAGCATCGCATGGCTGAGCGCCGCGTCAACGTCGGCTGGGCCGAGGGCCTCCACGCCCGCCCCGCCTCCATCTTCGTCCGGGCGGCCACGGCCTCCGGCGTCCCCGTGACGATCGCCAAGGCGGACGGCAACCCCGTCAACGCCGCGTCGATGCTCGCGGTCCTCGGCCTGGGCGCCCAGGGCGGCGAGGAGATCGTCCTGGCCTCCGACGCGGAGGGTGCGGACGCCGCGCTCGACCGTCTGGCCAAGCTGGTCTCCGAGGGGCTCGACGAGCTTCCCGAGACCGTCTGAGCACGCCCGGCTTCGCACCGGGGCCGGGCCGGCCCCGGTGGAAACGGCCGCGCGCAGTCGGGGCTCCTCGCAAAATGGTGGCGCCCACCGACGCCCCATAAGAGATTGTCCCGAACGCCATCGAAGGGCCCGTCCGGTATTCCGGTCGAGCCCTTCGGCCTTTTCATTCTGCGGGCAGCAAAAATAATCCCCCGCGAATTACCCCTATTTGTATACGGCCTTTTTGTTAATGCCGCAGGCCCGTCATGTTTACGGGATGTTGCGAAGTCCTCACACGGTCCGGGCGGTCGCCGGCCTCCCCGCGCCCGGGGAAACGAAGCCGGTGCGCCGCGCTCGCCCGCTCGGTGTGCAGCGCGGTGATCGCCCGTGCCCGCTCGCTGTCGCCCCGCGCGACGGCGTCCACGATCCCGCCGTGCTCCGCCCAGGACTCCGCCGGGTTGGCGGGCGCCTCCACCGCGTACATCCAGGCGATCTTGTGCCGCAGCTGGGCGAGGGTGGACGTCAGCGCGGGGCTGCCGGACGCCTGCGCGAGCGTTTCGTGGAACCAGCCCCCCAGGGAGCGCAGATCATCGCTGTGGCCCCTCCTGGCCCGCTCCTGGCCCAGTCTGACCAGGCCCCGCAACACCTTGAGGTGCGCTTCCGTGCGGCGCTGCGCGGCCCGGGCGGCGCCCAGCGGCTCGAGGAGCATCCGCATCTCCAGCAGGTCCGCGGCCTCCTGCTCGGTCGGCTCCGCGACGCACGCGCCCGCGTGCCGCCGGGTGACGACGAAGCCCTCGGCCTCCAGGGTGCGCAGCGCCTCGCGCACGGGGACGCGGGAGACGCCGTAGCGCCGCGCGAGCAGTTCTTCGGTGAGTCGGCCGCCCCGCTCGTAGACACCCGCGACGATGTCGTCACGGATCGCCGTGCATACCGAGTGCGCCGGAATGCGCATGAGCGGACCTCCGCCTTAATCCTCGCGAAACGCCGTCGATTGGCGCATGTTCAGTGACTCTATTGCAGAGAGACGGAATTTCCGATGGCGGACCGGAATCCATGGATATTTTTTGGACAGAGGACCGTTCGAAACGGCGAAGGCCCCGGCTCTATGAGCCGGGGCCTTCGAAGTCCATACGCGGTTGACCGGGCGCACGCGTGCGTGCGCCCCGCGGGCCTGTGTCAGACGTTCACGCCGTGCGAGCGGAGGTAGGCGACGGGGTCCATGTCCGAGCCGTACTCGGCCGTCGTGCGGGCCTCGAAGTGGAGGTGGGGCCCGGTGGTGTTGCCGGTCGAGCCGGAGAGGGCTATCTGCTGGCCCGGGGTGACCGTCTGCCCCACGGAGACACCGATGGACGACAGGTGGCCGTACATGGTGTACGTACCGTCATGCATCTTGATGACGATCTGGTTGCCGTACGCGCCGCCCCAGCCGGCCGTCACGACGGTGCCGGAGCCCACGGCGTGGACGGCGGTGCCGGATGCGGCGTGGAAGTCCACACCGGTGTGGCTGCCGGAGGACCAGAGGCTGCCGCCGGTCTTGTAGCCCGTGGAGACGTACGAGCCGGTGATGGGCGAGACGAAGGTGTTGAGGCGCTTGCGCTCGGCGGCACGGGCGGCACGGGCCTTGGCCTCTCGCTCCTTCTCGGCCTTCTCCGCGGCGCGCTTGCGGGCGGCCTCCTCGGCCTTCTTCAGGGCGGCGGCCTGGTCGGCGGCCTGCTGCTGGGCGGCGGCCTGCGCGTCGATCTGGTCGGCGACCGAGTCGCCGATGGTGATGGCCTGGGTCAGCCCGGTCTGTTCTACGGAAGTGTCCGCGGCGAGTGCCGGAGCGGCCAGGGTTCCGATGACACCGGTGGTGGTGAGCACAGCGACGCCAGCGGCATTCTTGGTCGTGCGGGTGAGCCGGCTCGGACGACGGTGCTTCCCGGTGGCACGGGTGAACGCCATGAAGGGGCTGGTCCTTTCCTTCCTTCTCGCCTACCGGGTTAGCTGACGGGTTCGGAGCAGGAAGGTCTCCTACGGGACCCTTCCAGGAAGGGCGCCCGATTCACCCCAGGGACTTCGATGGGTCCCCGGCTCCCCTGGCTCGCGCCGTACGGGGACTCGGCGATGACTGTCCGGTGCCGCGGGCGCGGCGCACTGCCTGACGAACAGCCGGACTGACGCTAAACGGGACATCTTTCAATCGACAAACGGAACACGGCTTTTGTAGTGCACGCCACAGGGCAGACGCATGATCACCCCATCAATACGGACATATTGAGGGCGCGTCCGGGTACGTCGGATCCGAAGTGCGGACAAAGAGGGGCCCAGGCGACTCTTCAGTCACCTGGGCCCCACCGGGAGTTGTCGCTCTACTCCGCGGTCACGACGCTCACTTCACCGATCCCGAGGGCGCGGACGGGCTCCGCGATCTGTGCCGCGTCACCGACGAGAACGGTCACCAGCCGGTCCACCGGGAAGGCACTCACGGCGGCAGCGGTGGCCTCCACCGTGCCCGTGGCGGCGAGCTGCTGGTACAGCGTCGACTGGTAGTCGTCCGGCAGGTGCTGCTCGACCTGGTCCGCGAGCGTGCTCGCCACGGCCGCGGCCGTCTCGAACTTGAGGGGCGCGACACCCACCAGGTTCTGCACGGCGACATCGCGCTCGGCGTCCGTCAGGCCCTCCGCCGCGAGGGTGCGCAGCACCTTCCAGAGGTCGTCCAGCGCCGGGCCGGTGTTGGGCGTGTCCACGGAGCCGCTGATGGCGAGCATCGCGGCGCCCGTGCCGTCGGGAGCGGACCGCAGCACCTGGCCGAACGCCCGCACGCCGTAGGTGTATCCCTTCTCCTCGCGCAGGACGCGGTCCAGGCGCGAGGTGAGGGTGCCGCCGAGGCAGTACGTGCCGAGCACCTGGGCGGGCCACACGCGGTCGTGCCGGTCGGCTCCGACGCGGCCGATGAGCAGCTGCGTCTGGACGGCACCGGGCCGGTCGACGATGATCACGCGGCCCCGGTCGTCGGCGGTCACCGGCGGCACCGGGCGCGGTTCGGCGGTCGAGCCGGTCCAGGCGCCGAGTGTGTCGGCGAGCAGCGCGTCGAGATCGACCCCCGTGAGGTCGCCGACGACCACGGCGGTGGCCGTGGCAGGGCGAACGTGCTTCTCGTAGAAGGCGCGTACGGCCGCCGAGTCGATGGCCTGCACGGTCTCCTCGGTGCCCTGGCGCGGGCGCGACATGCGGGAGGTGACCGGGAACAGCTCCTTGGAGAGTTCCTTGGCGGCGCGGCGGGCCGGGTTGGCGGTCTCGTGCGGGATCTCGTCCAGCCGGTTGCGGACCAGGCGCTCGATCTCGCTGTCGTCGAACGCCGGTGCCCTCAGGGCGTCGGCGAGCAGCCCGAGGGCCTTCGGCAGGCGCGACACGGGGACTTCGAGGGAGAGGCGCACCCCGGGGTGGTCGGCGTGCGAGTCGAGGGTGGCGCCGCAGCGCTCCAGCTCGGCGGCGAACTCCTCGGCGGAGTGCTTGTCGGTGCCCTCGGAGAAGGCCCGGGCCATGATCGTGCCCACACCGTCGAGTCCGGCCGGCTCGGCCTCCAGGGGCGCGTCGACGAGTACCTCGACGGCGACGACCTGCTGACCGGGGCGGTGGCAGCGCAGCACCGTCAGGCCGTTGTCGAGCGCGCCGCGACCGGGGGCCGGGAACGCCCACGGCCTGGCCTCGCCGGCCTGGGGCTGCGGGTGGAACTCCATGCTCGCGAGCTCGGTCACTTCGCCGACTCCTCGTCCTCGTCGGTGGCTTCGGCGGCCGCTGCGGCTTCCGCCTCTTCGGCGGAAACCGGCTCGTACACGAGCACCGCGCGGTTGTCGGGGCGCAGCCGGGCCTTGGCGATCTCCTGCACCTCTTCGGGGGTGATGGCGAGCACGCGCTGTACGGCGGTCAGGGCGAGCTGGGGGTCACCGAACAGGACGGCGTACCGGCACAGTTCGTCGGCGCGGCCCGCGACCGTGCCCAGCCGGTCCAGCCACTCGCGCTCCAACTGGGCCTGGGCGCGCTCCATCTCCTCGGCCGTGGGGCCCTCCGCGGCGAACCGGGCGAGCTCCTCGTCGACCGCGGCCTCGATGACCGGGACCTCCACGTCACCGGACGTCTTCACGTCGAGCCACCCCAGAGAGGGCGCCCCGGCGAGCCGCAGCAGGCCGAACCCGGCCGCGACGGCCGTACGGTCGCGGCGTACGAGCCGGTTGTAGAGGCGGGACGACTCGCCGCCGCCGATCACCGTCAGCGCGAGGTCCGCCGCGTCGCACGCGCGCGTGCCGTCCTCCGGAAGGCGGTAGGCGGCCATCAGCGCACGCGCCGGGACCTCCTCCTCGAGGACCTCGCGCAGCTGCTCGCCGATGACCTCCGGCAGGGAGCCGTCGCGGGGCGCGGGCTTGCCGTCGTGCCCGGCGATGGAGCCGAAGTACTTCTCGATCCAGACGAGGGTCTGCTCCGGGTCGATGTCCCCGACGACCGACAGGACCGCGTTGTTGGGCGCGTAGTAGGTGCGGAAGAACGCGCGGGCGTCCTCCAGGGTGGCCGCGTCCAGATCCGCCATCGACCCGATCGGGGTGTGGTGGTAGGGGTGGCCCTCCGGGTAGGCGAGGGCGGTCAGCTTCTCGAAGGCCGTGCCGTAGGGGACGTTGTCGTAGCGCTGCCTGCGCTCGTTCTTGACGACGTCCCGCTGGTTCTCCATCGACTCCTCGTCGAGCGCGGTGAGGAGCGAGCCCATGCGGTCGGCCTCCAGCCAGAGCGCGAGCTCCAGCTGGTGCGTGGGCATGGTCTCGAAGTAGTTCGTGCGCTCGAAGCTGGTCGTCCCGTTCAGCGAGCCGCCGGCGCCCTGGACCAGCTCGAAGTGGCCGTTGCCCTTCACCTGGCCCGAACCCTGGAACATCAGGTGCTCGAAGAGGTGAGCGAGCCCCGTACGCCCCTTGACCTCGTGGCGCGAGCCGACGTCGTACCAGAGGCACACCGCCGCGACCGGGGTCAGGTGGTCCTCGGAGAGCACCACGCGCAGGCCGTTGGCCAGGCGGTGCTCGGTCGCTGTCAGGCCTCCGGAGCCTGCCTCAGCTGTGGCCGTGTGACCCATGGGCATGTACGTCCCTTCGATCGCGGAAACTGCAGAATTCCTGCCGGTCCTGCCACTGTATGCAAGCGTGCAGACGGCTGGCGAAGTTCCCGCACCTCGTACGCCGAGAGCGAGACCTCCGTAAGCCGGGAACAGGACGCCCGAAAGGGCCGTAGGGCGACGGGAACCGGGGCTGCGGACGCGCCGTGACGACGTGCGCACGAGCCGGCCCGGAGCGTGAACGGACGGGTCGTGGTCCGCGTTGTCAGTGGAGCGGTCCACAATGGTGCGCGTCAGATCCCGTTCATGTTGGTGAAGGAGCCGCAGCAGCGATGGCCCGCCGCAGCACGAAGACCCCGCCGCCCGACGACTTCGAGGAGAGGATCCTCGACATCGACGTCGTCGACGAGATGCAGGGCTCCTTCCTCGAGTACGCGTACTCGGTCATCTACTCCCGGGCCCTGCCGGACGCCCGTGACGGCCTCAAGCCCGTGCACCGCCGCATCGTCTACCAGATGAACGAGATGGGCCTGCGCCCCGACCGCGGCTATGTGAAGTGCGCCCGCGTCGTCGGCGAGGTCATGGGCAAGCTCCACCCGCACGGAGACGCGTCGATCTACGACGCCCTGGTGCGCCTGGCCCAGCCCTTCTCGATGCGGCTGCCCCTGGTCGACGGCCACGGCAACTTCGGCTCGCTGGGCAACGACGACCCGCCCGCCGCCATGCGGTACACCGAGTGCCGGATGGCCGACGCGACCTCCCTGATGACGGAGTCGATCGAAGAGAACACGGTCGACTTCTCGCCGAACTACGACGGCCAGGAGCAGGAGCCGGGCGTCCTGCCCGCCGCATACCCGAACCTCCTGGTCAACGGCTCGTCCGGCATCGCCGTCGGCATGGCCACGAACATGCCGCCGCACAACCTCGGCGAGATCATCGCGGCCGCCCGCCACCTGATCCGCCACCCGGGCGCCGACCTGGACACGCTGATGAAGTACGTCCCCGGCCCCGACCTGCCCACCGGCGGCCGCATCGTCGGCCTCTCCGGGATCCGGGACGCGTACGAGTCGGGCCGCGGCACCTTCAAGATCCGCGCCACGGTGTCAGTGGACAACGTGTCGGCGCGCCGCAAGGGCCTGATCGTCACCGAACTGCCCTTCGCCGTCGGCCCGGAGAAGGTGATCGCGAAGATCAAGGACCTGGTCGGCGCGAAGAAGCTGCAGGGCATCGCCGACGTCAAGGACCTCACCGACCGTGCGCACGGCCTGCGCCTGGTCATCGAGATCAAGAACGGCTTCGTGCCGGAAGCGGTCCTGGAGCAGCTCTACAAGCTGACGCCGATGGAGGAGTCCTTCGGTATCAACAACGTGGCTCTGGTGGACGGTCAGCCGCTCACCCTCGGCCTCAAGGAGCTGCTGGAGGTCTATCTCGACCACCGCTTCGAGGTCGTGCGCCGCCGCAGCGAGTTCCGCCGCGGCAAGAAGCGCGACCGGCTGCATCTCGTCGAGGGCCTCCTGGTCGCCCTCATCGACATCGACGAGGTCATCCGGCTGATCCGGTCCAGCGAGAACTCCGCGCAGGCCAAGGAGCGCCTGATCGAGCGCTTCTCGCTCAGCGACGTGCAGACGCAGTACATCCTGGACACGCCGCTGCGCCGGCTGACCAAGTTCGACCGCATCGAGCTGGAGTCGGAGCGCGACCGGCTGAACGGCGAGATCGACGAGCTGACCGGCATCCTCGACTCGGACGCCGAGCTGCGCAAGCTGGTCTCCGGCGAACTGGCCGCGGTGGCCAAGAAGTTCGGCACCGACCGGCGCACGGTGCTCCTGCAGTCCGCCGGCGCCCCCGCCGCGACCGTTCCGCTCCAGGTCGCGGACGACCCGTGCCGGGTCCTGCTGTCCTCGACGGGTCTGCTCGCCCGTACGGCGAACGGCGACCCCTTCGGAGAGGACGCGGACGACCGGCGCGCCAAGCACGACGTGATCATCTCCTCGGTGCCGGCCACGGCCCGCGGCGAGATCGGCGCGGTCATCTCCTCCGGCCGCCTGTTGCGGCTGAACGTGATCGACCTCCCGCAGCTGCCGGAGACGGCCTCGGTGCCGAACCTCTCCGGGGGTGCGCCGATCTCGGAGTTCCTGTCCTCCCTGGAGGCGGGCGAGACGGTGATCTGTCTGACGACGCTCGACGAGTCCTCGCCGGGCCTCGCGATCGGCACGGAGCAGGGCGTCGTCAAGCGGGTGGTCCCCGACTATCCCTCCAACAAGGAGGAGCTCGAGGTCATCTCGCTGAAGGACGGCGACCGCATCGTCGGCGCCGTCGAGCTGCGGACCGGCGAGGAGGACCTGGTCTTCATCACCGACGACGCGCAACTGCTGCGCTACCAGGCTTCGCAGGTCCGCCCGCAGGGCCGCCCCGCCGGCGGCATGGCGGGCATCAAGCTCACCGACGGTGCCAAGGTGATCTCGTTCACCGCGGTCGACCCGGCGGTCGACGCCGTCGTGTTCACGGTGGCGGGCTCGCGCGGCACCCTGGACGACTCGGTCCAGACGACCGCCAAGCTGACCCCCTTCGACCAGTATCCGCGCAAGGGCCGCGCCACGGGTGGCGTGCGCTGCCAGCGGTTCCTGAAGGGCGAGGACTGCCTGTCGCTGGGCTGGGCAGGCCCCACCCCGGCCCGTGCCGCGCAGAAGAACGGCACGCCGGCCGAGCTGCCGGAGATGGACCCGCGCCGCGACGGATCGGGCGTGTCGCTGGCGAAAACCGTGTCGGTGGTAGCGGGACCGGTGTAGGGCAGCCGGCTTCCAGGACTACGGGAGCCGGTTCCATGGTCAGGTCCGGCGCGGGTCACGGCTTCCAGGCCTTCGGGAGCCGGTTCCGCGGTCAGGTCCGGCTCGCGGGTCAGCCGGCTTCCAGGCCTTCCGGACCGGGCTCCATGGTCAGGTCCGGCTCGCGGGTCAGCCGGCTTCCAGGCCTTCCGGACCGGGCTCCATGGTCAGGTCCGGCTCGCCGGTCAGTCCGTGTCTACGTCCTCGGGATCCGGCTCCGCGACCAGGTCCAGGTCCAGGTCCGGATCCGGGTCCAGGTTCGGATCCTCGAAGGCTTCCGGATCCGGCTGCTGTACGTAGCGGAGGACGCCCCACATGCTGTGTTCGTCGGCATGCGGGGCGTCCTCCTTGCACGCCTCCAGCTCCTTGCCGAGCGCCCCGGTGTCGATGCCGGAGCCGATGAGGACGAGCTGGGTGAGGCGTTCGCCGTCACCGCCCCAGGGCTCCGGGCGGAAGCGCAGGAACCGTCCGACGGCATGCACGGCGTACCGGTTGCCGCTGTCGTGGGCGCCGAAGTCGACGTACCCCTTGATGCGGTACAGCCCCTCGGGCCTGCTGTCGAGGAAGGTCATCAACCGCCGTGGGTCGAGCGGGACTTCGGAGGTGAAGGAGAGCGATTCGTAGGCGGAGTGCAGATGGCCCGAGTGGTCCCCGTGCTCCTCGGCATCGTCCCCATGATCATGATCGTGATCATGATCGTGATCATGCAGATCGTCGAAGGACAGCTGCCCGACGCGCTCCTCGCTCGGCCTGCGGTCGAAGAGGAACTCGGGGTCGATACGGCCGTAGGCGGCGGGGACGACAGCCGCTCGGTCGGCAAGGTCCCGGACGACGCCGAGCACGCGCTCGCCGTCGTCGGCCCGGTCAATCTTGTTGACGACGACGAGATCGGCGAGCGCCAGATGCCGGTCGATCTCGGGATGCTTCTCGCGCGTACCGTCGAACTCGGCGGCGTCCACGACCTCGACGAGCCCGCCGTACACGATCCGCGGCTGCTCGCTGGCGAGCACCATCCGCACGAGCTCCTGGGGCTCGGCCAGCCCGCTCGCCTCGATGACGATGACGTCGATACGGGCGGAGGGCCGGGCGAGCCGCTCCAGATAGATGTCGAGCTCACTCGCGTCGACGGCGCAGCACAGACACCCGTTGCCCAGCGACACGGTGGAGTCCCCGAGCGCCCCCGCCACGGCCATCGCGTCGATCTCGATGTCCCCGAAGTCGTTGACGATCGCCCCGATCCGGCTGCCTCCGCCGCGGTGCAGAAGATGGTTGAGGAGAGTGGTCTTGCCGGAACCCAGGAAGCCGGCGAGGACGATGACCGGGATGTTCTCGGGCGGTGTCTGCCCGACCGGGATCCGCTGCGGACTGGACTGGCTCAACGGACGACCTCTCTCACACCGACGCGTGCACCGGCTCACGGACCGGCGCTCGAACGGGCCCGGCACACGCACCGGATCTCGTACGGGGAATGACTGCCGCACCAGGATACGAGTGGGAGGAAACGCCTCGAAGTGAACGATTGTTAGCGGCGCTCACGGGGCACACGTTGGACATGGCGCCGGGACGCGCGACCCGCATTTCCCTCCGTGCGCCTCCTCTCCGCCTCCCTGCCGATCAGAGCCGCTCGGCAAAACTGGGAGACGGCAAGCGCGCCGCCCACCGCTCGCCGGTCCGCTCCCTGTCGCCCCGCACCCGACGACCGGCGGACGGTCGCCTGATTCGGGGGTTGACATGGTCACACAGAACTTTGGGATACGGAGGCTTGGCTCCGCCACCAGGGCCAGGCTGGCACTCGCTGCTCACGTCGTCGCGGAGCGGAGCGCGCGGCAACGCAGACGAGCCGTCCTCGCCGAGCAACACCGGCTCCACTTCGACCTGTTGTGCAAAGCGATGGCGGATCCCGCACTGGCAGCCGTCCTGGACACCTACGAGACCGACATCCCGTCCGAGCGGCAGCGCCAGTACCTGTTCGCGAACGCGCTCTACGTCAACGCGCTGCATTTCCACCGCATCGGGGCGCTCAACCTGCCGGAACTGTATGGACACTTGCGGGTGATGTGCCGGAACGAGATCTTCCGCGAGTACTGGGCGGCTACGCGTCACCACCGGGAGAGCCTGCCCGGCTCGTCGGAAGAGGCCGAGCTCGGGAAACTGATGGACGATCTCGTCCAGAACATGAATGACCTGGTCCAGGACCAGGACGACGGGGAACTCGACGTTTGGTGGGTGATCGGGCAACCGCCGGAGGAGTGAATCCCCTGCAGTGCTCGCGTCTTGAACAAAGAGAGGCTGAAGGCGTTGTAATCTACCCGCAAGCTGCGCGGGTAAACGCCTTACGCAGGCGCGTAGGGCTGCCCTCCCCACCGGGATCGGCGGTCCCTTCATGAGCTTCCCTGGGCCCACTCATGAGCTCGATGGACGCAGGAGAGGTCATCAACCAGCGCAGCGTCCGGCGCACGCGTCGGCCCGTCCCTCGATCGACCAAGGAACGCTGTGAAGATCGTGCGTCGAGTCGGCGCTTCACCCCGGGAGCGCGGCAGCGCGACGGGCCAGACCTGCCCCGACATCTTCGAACTGAGCGACGGCAACTTCGCCGTCATCGGCACCGAAGCCACCAGTGCTCTTGATCATGAACTGCCCCCGGACGCCGCGCGAGCGGACTATGAACGCATTGTCGTCATCAGCCGGGAAACGCTGGTCCGGGCCAAAGCCGACATTCCTGACGCCTGACTCCTCCGCCGCCCCCAGCCTGGCGCCCGCCTTTCCGGGCACCGGGCTGGGAGTTCAGGCCCTCTCAGGCACCGGGCTGGGAGTTCAGGCCCTCTCAGGCACTGGGAGTTCAGGCCCTCTCAGGCACCGGGCTCGGCGTGCAGGCCCTCTCAGGCACCGGGCTCGGCGTTCAAGTCTCGGCAAGCGCCGGGCGGGGGTTCAAGTCCTGACGGTCACCGCCGGCAGCGTTCAAGCCTCCGCAAGGGCTGGGCTGGGCTGGGCGTTCAAGCCCCCGCAGGCACCGGGCTGGGCGTTCAAGCCCTGGCGGGCACCGTCGGCGGCGTTCAGGCCCCTGCAGGCACCGCCTGCGGCGCTGGCGCACCGATATACCGCGCCGCCGGCCGGATGATCTTCGAATCCTGCGCCTGCTCAAGGATGTTGGCGCTCCAGCCGACCACGCGGGCCGCCGCGAAGGTCGGAGTGAACATCTCGCGGGGCAGCCCGCACAGTTCCATGACGACCCCCGCGTAGAACTCCACGTTCGTGTGCAGTTCGCGGCCGGGCTTGAGCTCGGCGAGGATCGCTTCCACCCGGCTTTCGACCTCGACCGCCAGGTCGACCAGCGGGCCGCCGAACTGCTCGGCGATGTCGCGAAGCATCCGGGAGCGGGGGTCCTCGGTGCGGTAGACGGGGTGGCCGAACCCCATGATGCGATCGCCGGCTAGCACGCGTTCCCGGATCCAGGGGTCGATGCGATCGCGCGCACCGATCGCGTCCAGGGTGTCGAGGGCACGGCTCGGGGCGCCTCCATGAAGCGGACCCGACAGAGCGCCCACCGCACCCACGAGGCATGCCACCACGTCGGCCCCCGTCGACGCGATCACCCGCGCCGTGAAGGTTGACGCATTGAATCCATGGTCAATCGTTGAGATGAGGTATCGCTCGATCGCCCTGGCCCGCGCCTCCTCCGGCTCCGAACCCGTCAGCATGTAGAGGTAGTTCGCCGCATACGGCAGGTCGTCGCGCGGCTCGACCGGGTCGAGCCCCTGCCCGAGCCGGTACAGCGCGGTGAGCAGCGTCGGTACGGCCGCGGACGCGGCGAGGGTGTCGGCGCGGCGCCGGTCGGCGCCGACGTCGTAGACGGGCCGGAACCCCAGAGCCGCACCGAGCAGCGACAACGCCGTGCGCATCCCGGCGAGAGGCCCGCTCCGGTCGCTCGCGGCGGCGATACCGGGCAACGCCGCCCGCACCTCGTCGGGCAGCCGGCGCAACGCCGCCGTCCTCGCCGTGAACGCCGCCCGCTGCGCGGCGTCCGGCAGCTCGCCGTGCACGAAGAGGTGCCAGACGTCCTCGAACCCCCGGCTCTGCGCGAGCTCGACGGCCGAGTACTGGCGGTAGTGGTAGAAGCCCTCCCGCCCCCTCACATCACCCAGCGCGGTGTCGGTGACGACGACACCGGCGAGACCTCGCGGTACTTCGACAGGAGCGAGCGACGCAGCCGCGGCGGCCCGGGTGTTCGACATGTTTCCTCCCTGGACTTGATTCGACTGTCCATGCTTGACTCGATCGCTGTCAATATTGATTGAATCAATATGAATCAATGCCTCGATGCACGGATACGGTGACGCCATGAGGGATCAAGAACCGGCGCCCCACGCCCACGACGCGGGCCGGCGGCTCACCACCAAAGAGACCGCCGAACTGCTCGGCGTGAAGCCCGAGACCGTCTACGCGTACGTCAGCCGCGGCCAGCTCAGCAGCCAACGCGACCCGGGCGGCCGCGGCAGCACCTTCGACGCCGCGGAAGTGGAGGCAGTCGCGCGACGCAACAAGCGGGATCCGAGCGGGAGTTCAGCGGCGGGCGGTGAACTCTCCGTCCGCACCCGCATCACACTGATCGACACGGACCGGTATTACTTCCGCGGTGTCGACGCGACCGAACTCGCCGCACGCCACTCCTACGAAGAGATCGCCGAGTGGCTGTGGACCGGACACCTGCGCCCCGGCATCACGTTCACCGCCCCCGAGGCCTCCGTCACCGTGGCGCGCCGCGCTGTCGACGCGCTGCCGGAACACAGCAGCCCGACCGACCGGCTGCGGGTCGCCGCGATCGCCGCCGCGGCCGCGGACCCCCTGCGTTTCGACCTCTCGGAGAGCGCGGTGCTCGGCACCGCACGCACCTTGATCCCCACCTTGGTTGCCGCGCTTCCGCCCCTGCGGTACGACCATCGCGACGAGGGCCCGCTGCCCCGGCGGCTCTGGGGGCGGCTCACCGGACGCGTACCCGACGAGGCATCACTGCGCGCCTTGGACACGGCACTTGGACTGCTCGTCGATCACGACCTGGCCGCCTCGACCCTCGCGGTCCGGGTCGCCGCCTCGGCTCGGGCGCACGCCTACGCGGCCGTGTCAGCGGGCCTCGGCGTACTCGAGGGTCCCCTGCACGGGGCGGCCAGCGGCCTCGCGCACCGGCTGCTCCTGGACGTCCTGGACCGTGGCACCGCGGTCCCGGTGATCGCCGACGAACTGCGTGCGGGCCGCCGCATCCCCGGGCTCGGTCACCGGCTCTACCTGGGCGAGGACCCCCGCGCACGTGCCCTGTTCGCGCTCCTGGAGGACGTACCGCACGCCGCGCCCGCCCTGGCCGCGGCCCAGGACATCGTGGCCACCACCGCCCGCCACACCCCCCTGCACGCCAACGTCGACCTCGCCCTGGCCGTGCTCACCGTCGCCTCCGGCATGCCCGCCACCGCCGGGGAGACCGTCTTCGCCGTCGCTCGCACGGCGGGCTGGATCGCGCACACACTGGAGGAGTACGGGGAGCGGCCCTTGCGGATGCGACCGAGCGGGCTGTACGTGGGGGCGCGGCCGCCGCAGCGTCTGCCGGAGTGAGCGCTTCGTGCTCCGGCGCTCGGTGCGCCGCGTACGCCCAGCGTACGGTGTGCACGCTCCGCGCGCGCCGAGCACGCGGGCACTCTGGTCTCGCCTCGCGCCCCCCTCACGATCTGCACGCTCGGCGCGTCAGCGGACGCACCGGCGCGTCGCGCGCTGGGCACGCCGGCGCTCTCAGGCTCCACCGCACACCAATGCGCGCCGCGCACGCCCCACGACCCGCACCCCTGGCCCCGCCCCCCACGCCTCGCGCGCAGCACCCGAACGCGCTCCCACCCCCCGGCCGGAAGTCGCCCTGGGCGAAGTCAGGTTAGGCTCACCTCTGTGAGTACGTGCACGACCGCGTCCCGGGAGCTCGACGAGCCCCTCGCGGGGACCGCGGCCACCGCGAGGACATGGCTGCTGCTCGAGCAGCCCGGGCCCTGGGGTGCCAAGGCGCTCACTTCGAGCCACCTGGACCCCGTGCTCGGCCGTGCCCTCGAAGCTGCCGCGAAGGGCACCGACGTACGTATCGCCCTCATCCGGCGCCCCGGCCGCCACGCGGACTTCGGTACGCCCGCCGAGCGACAGGTGTATGCGGCCCACACCGTTCCTGGAAACGTATGGCTGCAGGGCGCCATGACGTCCCGCCCGGAGGAACTGCTGAGCCTCGACTTCGCGGCGCTCGGCCGGGGCGACCACCACTCCTTCGGCACGGTGCTCCATGGCCGGCCTCACACGGGCGATCCGCTCGCCCTCGTCTGCACCAACGGCAAGCGCGACCGCTGCTGTGCCCTGCTGGGCCGCCCGCTCGCGGACGAGCTGGCCGCATCCGGCGTACAGGGGGCGTGGGAGGTCACGCATCTCGGCGGTCACCGTTTCTCGCCCACGCTGCTCGTCCTGCCGTTCGGATACGCGTACGGCCGCGCGGAGGCCCATCACGTCAAGGAGGTCCTCCAGGGGGTGCGGGAGGGGCGGGTCGTCGTCGACGGGTGCCGGGGCAGCTCCGCCTGGGAGCGGCCCGGTCAGGCGGCCGAGCTGGCGGTGCGCACGGCGACGGGTGAGTACGCGGCGGACGCGCTCTCGGTGACCAGTACGAACGGTGCGGCGCCGCGCTGGGAGGTGACGGTCGCCCACGGCGACGGCCGGCTCTGGCGTGTCATCGTCGCGCAGGGCGCCTCCCTGCCGCCCCGCCAGGAGAGCTGCGGCTCGGCGCTCGGTTCGCCGGCCCGGATGGACGTGGTGGCCGTACGTGAGCTGTCCCGGGCGGCCCTCACCGCCCCTCGCTGACGTCCCCGGACGTCCCCGGCAGCTCCACTCCGCTCAGCTGTCACAAGCGGCCCCGCAGCACGCCGGCGCGCCCCGTCGTCCCCGCCCGAGCCCGGTCGGCCAGGACCACCACCTCACCGGCCGAGGTCGCCCGCCGGTCAGGACCGGCGTACGCGTCTCCGAGAGATCCATGCCACACCCCCTACGGAGTCGCCCCGTCGCCGCCGTACCGTCGTAGGCATGAGTCCCACTCCCCCTGCACGACGACTGCGCCTCGGTCTGCCCCGGCGGATGTTCTCGCAGGTGCTGTTGATGCAGGTGGCGATCGCGGCCGGGGTCGCCGTGCTGGCGACCGGGCTGTTCCTCGCGCCGCTCAGTGATCAGCTGGACGACCAGGCGATGCGCCGGGCGCTCGCGATCGCGCAGACCACCGCGGCACAGCCGCAGCTGGCCGAGGACCTGCAGTCGACCACGCCGTCGGCCGACGGGCCCGTGCAGCGGGAGGCCGAGCGGATCCGGCAGGCCAGCGGCGCCGAGTACGTCGTCGTGATGAACATGAAGGGCGTGCGCTGGTCGCACACCGACCCGGCCCAGATCGGCGAGGTCGTCTCCACCGACCCCCGCCAGGCCCTGGCCGGCAAGGACGTCATGGAGATCGACACGGGCACGCTGGGCCGCTCGGCACGCGGCAAGGTGCCGCTGCGTGATGCCGACGGCGACATCGTGGGCGCGGTCTCGGTCGGGATCGAGTACGACAGCGTCCGTGCCCGGCTGATCCACGCGATTCCCGGCCTCTTCGCGTACGCGGGCGGGGCCCTGGCAGTCGGCGCCCTGGCCGCGTATCTGATCTCCCGCAGGGTGCAACGGCAGACCCGTGACCTGGCCTTTTCCGATATCTCGGCGCTCCTTGCGGAGCGCGAGGCCATGCTGCACGGCATCCGGGAGGGTGTCGTCGCCCTGGACCGCGTCGGCCGGGTGCGGCTGCTGAACGACGAGGCGCAGCGCCTGCTGGGGCTCGACGCGGAGGCCATCGGACAGCCGCTCGACGACACGCTCGGACCGGGCCGGACGACGGATGTGCTGGCGGGCCGCGTCACCGGTACCGATCTGCTGACCGTCCGCGGCCAGCGGGTCCTGGTCGCCAACCGGATGCCCACCGACGACGGCGGTGCGGTCGCCACCCTGCGCGACCGCACCGAGCTGGAGCAGCTCGGCCGCGAGCTCGACTCCACTCGCGGTCTGATCGACGCGCTGCGCGCCCAGGACCACGAGCACGCCAACCGTATGCACACGCTCCTGGGTCTGCTGGAACTGGAGATGTACGACGACGCCGTGGAGTTCGTCGGCGAGGTGGTGGGCGACCACAGGGCTACGGCGGAACAGGTCACGGAGAAGATCCACGATCCGCTGCTCGCCGCCCTGTTGGTCGGCAAGGCCACCGTCGCGGCGGAGCGCGGCGTCGCCCTGTGGATCTCGGACGGGACTCTGCTGCCGGACCGGCTGATCGACCCCAGGGGGCTGGTCACGGTGGTCGGCAATCTTGTCGACAACGCCCTGGACGCCGTCGCGGGCACGCCCCACGCACGCGTGGAGGTCGAATTGCGGTCCGAGGGGCGGACCGCCGTGCTGCGGGTGCGGGACACGGGGCCCGGAATCCCGGCGGAGCGGCGGGAGTTGATCTTCACGGACGGCTGGTCCACCAAGAAGCCGCCGGCGCACGGCAAGCGCGGCATCGGTCTCTCCTTGGTGCGACGGCTCGCCGAACGCCAAGGAGGCAGCGCGCGGGTGGCCGAGGCGGCAGGCGGTGGCGCGGAGTTCACCGTCGTACTGCCCGAGGCCCTGACGGATCCGCATGCCATGGCAGATCCGGATGCCCTGACCGCGCCACATGGTCTGACGGATCCACATGGACTGACCGCGCCACATGGACTGATAGATCCACATGGACTGATGGATCCACATGGACTGACGGGTCCGAGTGGTGGCCTGTCGGATCCTGATCAGGATCAGGATCCCGAGCCGGGCGTGCCGGCCCCCTCCCGGCAGAGCGCCCCACCCGCCGCGCGCAACCCCGAAACGGCGCCCGCCCCCATCCCGTCCGCCCCATCCGCCCCACCCACCCGAGCCGCTCAGGAGGAGTCGCGATGATCGAGGTCCTGGTCGTGGACGACGACATCCGGGTCGCGCGGGTCAACGCGGCCTACGTCGAGAAGGTGGCGGGCTTCCATGTCGCGGGTGAGGCGCACACCGCCGCCGAGGCACTGCACCGGATGGAGACCCTGCCGCATCTGGACCTGGTCCTCATGGACCATTACCTGCCGGACGAGACGGGTCTCGCGGTCGTCCAGGAGATGCGCCGCCGCGGCCACCAGACCGACGTCATCATGGTGACCGCGGCGCGGGACATCGCCACGGTCCAGGCGGCCATGCGCCAGGGCGCGCTCCAGTACCTGGTCAAGCCGTTCGCCTTCGCGGGGCTGCGCGCCAAACTGGAGGCGTACGCGGCACTGCGCCGTACCCTCGACGTCGGGGGCGAGGCCGAACAGGCCGAGGTGGACCGGATCTTCGGCGCCCTCTCGGCAGGCGGGGAGACGGACCTGCCCAAGGGGCACTCCCCCACCACCGCCGAACTCGTCCGCCGTGCCCTCGTGCACGCCGAGGGCCCGTTGTCGGCCCAGGAGATCGCGGACCGGACCGGGTTGAGCCGGCAGACGGCCCAGCGCTATCTGAAGCTGCTGGAGCGCACGGGACGCGCCAGGCTGACCCTCAAGTACGGCGACGCGGGCCGCCCGGAGCACCGGTACATCTGGGCGACCCGCGCCTGAGGGCACGGCCACGCAGGCGGGGAAATGACCGCGCCCACCGCGCGTACGGCCGCCGTCGTCGGTGAAAAAGCCGACCGCGTTGCCGCCCTCGGTGGGCTGTCAGGGGAGAACAGCCGTACGCGCGGCCCGTATTTGAGACGTCGGGTTGAGTTGCCCGCGAGGAACGTCCGCCGTACGCGTGCACGCTCATCCCGACGCTCATCCCGCGGCCTTCGCGGCTTCGTCCACGAACTCCGTGGTGTACGTCTTGCTCAGATCCACCTCGGTGTTCTTGATGTTGGGGTTGAAGGCCTTGAGCACCTTCTCGACGGTCTCGGGGCCGTCGTCGGGCATCACGCCGTCCTTGGTGAACATCGGCATCGTGCTCTTGATCGCCCCGGCGTACAGCGTTCTGTTGCCCTGCGAGTAGTCGGCGGGCATCGTGTCCGCGATCTCGGACGCGCTGTGCGTGGCCATCCACTTGAGGGTCTTCACGAAGGCGTTGGCCAGCTTCTGGACCGTCTCCTTGTGGCTGTTCACCCAGTCCGTCTGCATGTAGAGGCTGGACGACGGGTACGGGCCGCCCAGCGCGTCCTGAGATCCCTTGGGCGTCCGCATGTCGAGGAGGACCCTGCCGAGGTTCTTCTCCACGATCGTCGCGACGGTCGGGTCCGTCGTCATGCCGCCGTCGATGGCGCCCTTCTGGAGAGCGGAGATGAAAGTCGGCCCCGCGCCCACCGCGACCGGTGTGAACTCGCTGACGTCGACGCCGTTCTTGACCGCGAGGTACTTGGTGAGAAAGTCGGTCGACGAGCCGAGGCCGGTGATGCCGAGCTTGCGGCCCTTGAAGTCCTTGGGCGAAGTGATGTCGTCCGCACGCTTGTTGGAGATGATCTCGACCTCTCCGGGCGCCCGCGAGAACTGCACCACGGACTCCACGCGCTTGCCCTTGGTCTGCAGGTCGAGCGTGTGGTCGTAGAAGCCGACGGCTCCTTGGACCTGACCGGAGACGAGTGCTGTCTCGGCCTGCACGCCGGCCGGCTCACTGAGGAGTTCGACATCCAAACCCTCGTCGGAGAAGTAGCCGAGCCGCTGGGTGAGCATGGCGGGGAGGTAGATGACCTTGTCGAGCCCGCCGACCATGATCTTGACGTCTTCGCCCTTGCCGCCACCCCCGTTGTTGCCGGAGTTGGCCGTCGAACTGGCCGCGTCATTGGCGCAGGCGGTGAGGGAGGAGACAGCCAGCAGTCCGGCGGCTGCCAACGCGGTGTATCTGGCGGGCTTACGCATGATCGTTCACGTCCTTGTGAGAGATGCGGGAGAGGCGTCGGCCGGTTCGGAGCGGTCGGAGCGGTCGGAGCCGGCGATCGAAGTCGACGGTCGAAGCCACCGAAGTCCACGGTCGGAGCCGGCGGCCGAAGTCAACGGTCGGAGCCAGCGGCCGAAGTCGACAGTCGAAGCCACCGAGGTCAACGGTCGGTTTCCGACGGCTTCCACCGGAAGATGCGCCGCTCGGCGAAGGTGAGCAGCCCCTCGGCCAGCAGCGCGACGACGGCGAGGATGACCATCGCGGCGTACACACCGGCCGCGTTGAAGGTGCCCTGTGACTGGGCGACGAGCAGGCCGATGCCCTTGGTGGCGCCGATGTACTCGCCGACGATGGCACCGATGAGCGCGAAGCCGAAGCTGACGTGGAGGCTGGTGAAGATCCATGAGGTGGCGGACGGGATGACCACCTGAAGGGTCACCCGGCGGTCGCTGGCGCCGAGGATCCGGGCGTTGGCAACGAGGTTGCGGTCGACTTCACGGGCGCCCTGGAAGGCGTTGAAGAAGACCGGGAAGAAGACGAGCACCACAGCCGACGCCACCTTGGAGGCGGGGCCGAGGCCGAACCAGATCACGAAGATCGGCGCGAGGACGATCCTCGGTATGGAGTTGAGCACCTTGATGTATGGACCAAGAACATCGGCGAGGAAGGTGATACGCCCCAGCGCGATGCCGAAGACGACACCGGCGATCACCCCGATGACCCAGCCGAGCAATGCCTCGTGGAGCGTGAACCAGATCTGCTCACCCAGGGAGCCGAGCGCCGTCCCGTGGGTCACCCAGGTGTCGATCTGGTCCCAGATCTTCGACGGCATCGAGAAGTTGAAGGGGTCGATGACCTCGGCCCGCGCGAGCACCTCCCACAGGCCGAGCACGGCGACCAGGAGGAATGCGCGGGCGGCGGCGACGATCACCTTGCGTCTGCGGGCGGCCTGAGCACGGGAGTACGCCCGGCCGGTCTTGGCGGGTTCGGTGCCCTTCAGCGGCACGACGGTTTCGGGCATGGTCTCAGGCGACATGGGCGGCACTCCGCTCACGGGTGATGCGGACCTCTTCACCGAGTGACTCCCAGATCTCGCGGTAGATCTCGATGAACCGCGGCTCCAGACGCACCGATTCCACCTTGCGCGGCCGCGGCAGATCGATGTCGAAGACGTGCTTCACGGTGGCGGGGCCCGCCGTCATCACGACGACCTTGTCGGCGAGCGCGATGGACTCCTCGAGGTCGTGGGTGACGAAGACGACGGAGGCGCGCGTGCCCTCCCACAGTTCGAGCAGCTCGTCCGACATGAGGGCCCTGGTCTGCACGTCGAGCGCCGAGAAGGGCTCGTCCATCAGCAGGATCTCGGGGTCGTTGACGAAGGTCGCGGCGAGCGCGACGCGCTTGCGCTGACCGCCGGAGAGCTGGTGCGGGTAACGGTCCTCGAAGGCCGTGAGCCCGACCCGGGCGAGCCATTCGCGGGCCTTCCGCCTGGCCTCCGCCTTCGGTACGCCGCGGAAACGCGGGCCCGCCATCACATTCGACAGGACCGTACGCCACGGGAAGGTGGCGTCCTGCTGGAAGACGAAGCCGACCTTGTCGCCGACGCCGGCGACCGGCTCACCGGCCACCAGGACCTCGCCCTCAGTGGGCTCCTCCAGACCGCTGACCAGGGTCAGCGTGGTCGACTTCCCGCAACCCGTGGGGCCCACGACGGCCACGAACTCGCCCCGCCCGACGCTCAGATCCAGTCCGCTGACAGCCGTGTGCAGTCCCCCGGACGGGGTCCTGAAGATCTTGCTCGCGCCCCGCAGCTCGATGGCGGGGCTGGTGTCTGCGCTCATGGCGGGGACCGTAGATGTGGCGCGCGCCACAGCATCAGTCTTCTGGTCGCAAGGCCTTCTTCTGCTTGCAAGAGTCTGTTGTGCTCGTTTTGCTCGCGCTACAACAGCGGAGCCGAAACACGGGCTTGATGCCCGACTGGCCTTGACAGAAAGAGGCCCGATGATTGACGTCCTGGTCGTGGACGACGACTTCCGCGTCGCTGAGATCAACGCCAAGTACGTGGGGAAGGTTCCCGGATTCCGGGTGGCCGCCCGCGCACACAGTGCTGCCCAGGCCCTCGCCGCGGTGGAACGCGCCCCCATCGACCTGGTACTGCTCGACCACTACCTGCCCGACCAGACGGGTCTCGAACTGGTCCACCGGATGCGGGAACACGGCCACGGCACCGACGTCATCATGATCACGGCAGCCAGCGATGTGACGACCGTCCAGGCCGCGATGCGCCTGGGTGCCCTGCACTACCTCGTCAAACCGTTCACCTTCGCGGCGCTTCGCACCCGTCTCGATTCGTACGCCGCACTGCGTCGCACCGTCGACCGCGTGGGCGGCCGGGGCCTGGCCGGGCAGGAGCAGGTCGACCGGATCTTCGGCGCCCTGAGAACCACGCCTGCTCCCCCGGCCCCCGGGCTCCCGAGCGGGCACTCGGAACCGACCACGGATCTCATCTGCGACGTCCTGCACCGCGCGGACCACCCGCTGTCGGCCCACGAGGTGGCTGCCGAGACCGGCCTCAGCCGCTCCACCGCCCAGCGCTATCTCCGCCACCTGGAACAGGCCGGACGACTCCATCTCTCCCTCAAGTACGGCGACACCGGGCGCCCGGAGCACCGGTACGCGTGGGTGACGCCTTAACCCCTTGAATCCGAACCCGCCGCTACGCCCTTGAGCCCCGCTGTACGCCCCTGGAGGGGCCCTCAGACCGCTCCCGCCCCGGTGAGCGAGCGGACCTCGGTCTCCGCGTGCTTGGCCTCGTCAGGGGGCTCGGCAGAGGTGACCGTGCCGAGCCAGCCCGCCAGGAAGCCCAGGGGGATCGAGACCAGTCCGGGGTTCTCCAGTGGGAAGTACTGGAAGTCGACGCCCGGGAACAGCGATTGGGGACTCCCGGAGACCACGGGAGACAGCACCACCAGGACCAGCGCGGGCACCAGACCGCCGTACACGGCCCACACCGCGCCGCGCGTCGTGAAGCCCCGCCAGAACAGCGAGTACAGCAGCACCGGCAGATTCGCGGACGCGGCGACAGCGAAGGCGAGGCCGACCAGGAAGGCCACATTGAGGTCGCGGGCCAGCAGACCGAGCCCGATGGCGACCACACCGATACCGACCGCGGCCAGCCGAGCCACCGCGACCTCGCTGCGCGGCTTCGCATGCCGGCGCCGCAGCGATGCATACAGGTCGTGGGCGACGGACGCGGAGGAGGCCAGCGTGATGCCGGCGACCACCGCGAGGATCGTGGCGAACGCGATCGCGGCGACGATCGCGAAAAGAACCGTTCCGCCCGTGGAGGATGCTCCGCCGCCGAGATCGAGCGCGAGCAGCGGGATCGCGGTGTTCCCGGCCGCGTTCGACCCTCGCACCGCGTCCGGGCCGACGATCGCCGCCGCACCGAAGCCCAGCACGATCGTCATCAGGTAGAAGCCGCCGATGAGCCCGATCGCCCAGACCACCGAGCGGCGCGCGGCCCGCGCGGTCGGCACGGTGTAGAAGCGGGACAGAATGTGCGGCAGCCCCGCGGTGCCGAGCACCAGGGCCAGCCCCAGGCTGATGAAGTCGAACCGCGCGGTCCACGTCCCGCCGTACTTGAGACCGGGTGCGAGGAACGAGTCCCCGTGCCCGCTGCGCGCCGCCGCCGCACGCAGCAACTGGTCGAAGTCCCCGTGAAATCGCACGAGGACGAGCACCGTCAGCACGATCGTGCCACCCAGCAGCAGGACCGCCTTGACGATCTGGATCCAGGTGGTGGCCCGCATGCCTCCCATCGACACATAGATCACCATGAGCGCGCCTACGCCGATCACGGTCCAGTTCCGCGCCGCCTCGCTCGTGCCTCCCAGCAGCAGCGCGACCAGGCTTCCCGCACCCACCATCTGAGCCACCAGATACAGAACGGACACCGTCACCGAGGACGTTCCCGCCGCGATCCGCACCGGCCGCTCGCTCATCCGGGCCGCCACCACGTCGGCCATGGTGAACCGGCCGCAGTTGCGCACCAGTTCCGCCACCAGGAACAGCACGACGAGCCAGGCGACGAGGAAGCCCACCACATACAGCAGACCGTCGTACCCGAAGAGCGCGATGAGTCCCGTGACACCGAGGAAGGACGCGGCGGACATGTAGTCGCCCGAGATGGCAAAACCATTCTCCATGGGCGAGAACAGCCGCCCTCCCGCGTAGAACTCCTCCGCGGAACCATGCCGGTTACGGCTCACCCATGTCGTGATCGCCAGCGTCACCGCGACGAACACGCTGAACAGCAGCAGTGCGAGGGTCTGATGGTGTCCGGTCATCGCTGACCACCCCCCGCACTCCGCGTCAGTTCCTGCGTGTCCCAGCGCAGGTCGAGCGCCGGCCGGTCCCTGCGCAACCGCGCATGCCGCGCATACGCCCAGGTGAAGAGGAAGGTGGTGAGGAATTGTCCGAGACCCGCGAGCATCCCCACGTTCACCGCGCCTGCCACCGGCCGGGCCATCAGCCCGGGTGCGGTCGTCGCGGTCACCACATAGCCCACGTACCAGGTGAGGAAGACGGCGACGCCCGGGATCACGAACCGCCGGTACCGGCCGCGCACTTCCTGGAAGGCCGCACTGCGCTGCACCTCCAGATAGATCTCGGCCGCACCACCGACCCGGCCCTCGTCCTCGCGGCGCGCCGGCGGTACGACGGGAGCCGGCGCTCCCGTCCCGTCCAACTCACCCCAGCCGGAGGCAAGCGCGTCGTACCAGGGGTCGTCGAATCCCACGCTGGTCTCCCCCGCCTGAACGGGGACACCATCACGCCCTTCGTGGTCCTCTGCCGGGCTCTCAGGTCCCTCTCCGCGCAGGCGGGGACGACCGTTCCTTGACTGCATGCCCCAGGATGGGCAGATCGCGGAGATCCGGGGCTCTTCAATCCGTGCTCTTCACTCCATCAGGTGACGCACTTTCATGATGGCCGCGCCAGGCCCTTCCCGTAGGCGTAACGGACCGCCTGCGCACGGTCCTTGAGTCCGGTCTTGGCGAACAGATTGTTGATGTGGGTCTTTACCGTGGCGGTGGAGACATGCAGCTTGCGGGCGATTTCCTGGTTGGTGAGGCCTTCGGCGATCAGTACGAGCACTTCCGTCTCACGCGTGGTGAGCCCGTCCGGCGCCGGCGCGGGCTCTGGGGGCTCCCGCTTCGGCTGCGGCTCCGACAGCCGCTCCAGCAACCGCCGTTGGACACTGGGTGACAGCCCCGCGTCACCGGACAGCACGCTTTCCACCGCCCGTACGATCTCCTCGCCGCCCGCGTCCTTGGTCAGATAGCCCCGGGCCCCGGCTCTGAGCGCGGGGAACAGCGACTCGTCGTCCGCGAACGTCGTGAGCACGACCACCTGGGTGCCGGGGTGCTCGGCCCTGATGCGCCGGGTCGCCTCGACCCCGTCGCAGCGCGGCATCCGCAGATCCATCAGGACGACGTCAGGGGCGAGTTCCGCCACGAGGGCCACAGCTTCGTCCCCGTCGCCGGCCGCGCCCACCACCTCGATCCCGGGCAGCAGCCCCAGCAGCATCACGATGCCCTCGCGCACCACGGTCTGATCGTCCGCCACCACGACGCGCGCCGGCTTCCGGACTGCCTCGTCCGTCATACGGGCACCTTCAGCGTCACCACGAACCCCTCCTCGTCCGGCCCGGCCTCCAACGAGCCACCCAGCAGCTCGGCACGCTCCCGCATGCCCAGCAGACCGTACCCGGCGCCGGTGCCGGTCAGCTCGCCCGGCGGCCCTCCCGAGTCCCGTACGTCCAGCCGCACTTGGTGCTCGGTGTAGCCGAGCCGGATGTGGACCTTGGCGCCCGGCGCATGCTTGCGGACGTTCGTCAGTGCCTCCTGAGCGACCCGGCGCACGGCCTGCGAAGCCTCCGCGGGCAGCAACCGCCGCTCGCCCGTGACGGTGAGGTCCGCGCCGTCCTCCGTGGCGACGATCTCGCTCAGGAAGTCCTCCAGCGGAGACATCTCACCGCGGAGGGCGGAGAGCGCCTGCCGTGTCTCGGCGAGGCCCTCCCGGGCCATTCCCCGGGCCGCCACCACCCGTTCGAGAATCTGGTCCTGGCCGGCGCCCCGCTCGATGAGCAGCCGGGCCGCCTCCAGGTGCACCATCTGCGCCGAGAGGCTGTGGGCCAGCACATCGTGGATCTCCCTGGCAATCCTGGCCCGCTCCGCGAGCGCGGCCGACTCCGCCTCGGCCACCCGCGCCGCCCGCTCCTGGGTGAGCAGCCGCTGGGCGTTGCCGCGCGCCTCGGCATCGAGACGCAGGACATACCCGGCCAGGGCGAGCCCGGCGGTGGTCGCCGCCGTGGTCAGCCAGACATCGTTGTTCGCCGCCGCGTAAGCACTCAGCGCCACCGAGGTGGCGGGCAGCGCGACCGCGAGGGGCAACCGCTCGATGGCGCTGACGGCGCACCCGCACCACAGGACGAGGGCCGGAATCCGGAAGCCCGCCGTCAGCGCCACCGTCGCGATCGCCACCAGCCCCGCGAGCAGCACCAGCGAAGGCAGCAGACGGTGTTCCAGCGTGGTCCGGAAGAAGGCCCAGGCGGTGAGCCCGCTCAGCAGAACTCCTGCCACCGCCGCGGCGCCGGTGCCCCAGCCGTGGATCTCACCGTCCGAGAAGATCGACCACAGGAAGATGGCGAGGACGATGAGGCGCGATGTCCGGGCGAGCGCGCGGCGCGCCCTGGGCACTCCTGCCCGGGACAGGGCTTCGCGGGACGGCCAGCGCGTCCAGACGTTCTCGGTCACACAGCCTCCTTCCACGCGGCCCGGGCCACACCGTCACCGGATGCCTGGGCCACGCCGTCACCGTACGCCGGGCTCCGATCGGCCGCCGGGTTCAGCGACTGCGACCGCCAGAGCAAGACGCCGGAGCGGACGAGGAGGGTGATCGCGAGCCCCAGCAGCAGGGCTGAGCTGTCCTGGTGCACACCGAGCAGCAGGCCGCAGCCGAACAGTCCGGCTCGCAGGCCTATCCCCAGGCCCCAGACGACGACGCTGGCTTTGGTGCTCCTGCTCCACAGGGTCCCGTCCGCCTCGGTCCACAACCGCGTGGTCCAAGCCCAGCCGGCTCCGGTGGCGAGGCCGATGAGCAGCTCTGTGCCCAGCAGGAGTATCGCCATGACCTCGTGGTGGGAGTCGATCAGGCCGGGCTCCCGCAGGGCGAGGAAGGCGAGAATGGCGGGCACGAGCCACCAACGCCTGTCCGCGCTGATCCTGCGCGTACGGAATTGGCGCGAGATCACGAGGACGGCGACGGCGAGGATCGCCAAGGCGTTGACAAGCCCGGACATCAGAGCCTCCGTGGGCGAAGAGCGGCTGACGACAGCGAGCGCTGCCGACGCCTTCGACGCTACGGAAATCGCCAGGTCAGCAGATCGGACCCGGGGTGGATCGTGGGTGGATCCCTCAACACCCCGTCCTCCACCCCCAGGTGGAGACCCCAGGCGCCTGGCACGCGCCGCCGCTTCCCGCGTACCAGGCCGGGCCCCCGAACAGGAGCGACCGAGCGGCACAACAGCTCAACACCCGAGGCAGAGCGAAGTGCCCATGAGGTGGCGCGCGGATGTGCCGACACGGACCCCGGCCCACCCACCGCGGGCCGACCGCCACCCCCGGCCGGCGCACCCGCACTAGGCGACCACGCCGGCAAAGACACCCCGCCCGCCCCGTCGGCGGACCGCTACGCGTCGATCCGCGACCGATCCAGCGTGGCCGCCGAGCTGGAGATGAACTCCTTGCGCGGCGCCACATCGTTCCCCATCAGCAGGTCGAACACCTGCTCGGACGCCTCCAGGTCGGAGATGTTGATCCGGCGCAGGGTGCGGAAACGCGGATCCATCGTCGTCTCGGCCAGCTGGTCGGCATCCATCTCGCCGAGACCCTTGTAGCGCTGGATCGAGTCCTTGTACCGCACGTTCTTGCGCTGCAGCTCCAGCAGCGTCTCCCGCAGCTCACGGTCCGAGTACGTGTAGACGTACTTGTCCTGCCCCTTCTTGGGCTGGCTGAGCTCGATGCGGTGGAGCGGCGGCACCGCCGCGAACACCCGCCCCGCCTCGACCATCGGCCGCATGTACCGCTGGAACAGTGTCAGCAGCAGAATCCGGATGTGCGCGCCGTCGACATCGGCGTCAACGAGAAGAATGATCTTCCCGTAGCGCGCCGCGTCGATGTCGAAGGTCCGGCCGGACCCCGCTCCTATGACCTGGATGATCGCCCCGCACTCGGCGTTCTTCAGCATGTCCGTCACGGACGCCTTCTGAACGTTGAGGATCTTGCCGCGGATCGGCAGCAGCGCCTGGAACTCGGAGTTCCGGGCGAGCTTGGCCGTACCCAGCGCGGAGTCGCCCTCGACGATGAACAGCTCACTGCGCTCGACATCGTCACTGCGGCAGTCGGCGAGCTTGGCGGGCAGCGAGGAGGACTCGAGGGCCGTCTTCCGGCGCTGCGCGTCCTTGTGCTGACGGGCGGCGATACGGGTACGGGCCGCCGCGACGGTCTTCTCCAGGACGACCCGGGCCTGCGCGGCCGTGTCCCGCTTCGTGGAGGTCAGGAACGCCTTGAGCTCCTGGGAGACCACGTTCGTCACGATGCGGCGGGCGGCCGAGGTGCCGAGCACCTCCTTGGTCTGGCCCTCGAACTGCGGCTCGGCGAGACGCACCGTGACGACGGCGGTGAGGCCCTCCAGGGCGTCGTCCTTGACGATGTCGTCCTCGGCGACACGCAGCAGCTTCTTGGACCTGAGCACCTCGTTGACAGTCTTGGCGATGGCCTGCTCGAAGCCCGCCACGTGGGTGCCGCCCTTGGGGGTGGCGATGATGTTCACGTACGACCTGAGCGTCGTGTCGTAGCCGGTGCCCCAGCGCAGGGCCACGTCGACGCCGAGCTCGCGGGTGACCTCCTTGGGAGTCATCTGGCCGCTGTCGTCGAGGACCGGGACCGTCTCCTTGAAGGTGCCCTGCCCGGAGAAGCGCTGGACGTCACAGACGGGCTTGTCGGTCGCCAGGTACTCACAGAATTCGCTGATGCCGCCGTCGAAGCGGAAGGACTCTTCGCCCTTGCTGCCGCCTTCGCCGAGCCCGTACTCGTCGCGGACGACGATGGTCAGGCCGGGCACCAGGAAGGCGGTCTGGCGGGCGCGCTGGTGCAGATTCTCCAGGGAGAGCTTGGCTTCCTTGAGGAAGATCTGCAGGTCGGCCCAGTAGCGCACGCGCGTGCCGACCCTGGCCCTGGGGATCTTCTTGGTCTTGCGCAGGCCGCTGGCCGCCTCGAACTTCGCGTCCGGGCCGGCACCCGCGAAAGCCCCCGGCACGCCACGCCGGAAGCTGATCGAGTGGGTGTGCCCGCCGCGGTCGACCTCGACGTCTAGCCGCGCGGAGAGTGCGTTCACCACGGAGGCGCCCACGCCGTGCAGACCGCCGGAGGCCGCGTACGAGCCGCCGCCGAACTTGCCGCCGGCGTGCAGCTTGGTCATCACGACCTCGACACCGGAGAGGCCGGTCTTGGGTTCCACGTCCACGGGGATGCCGCGGCCGTTGTCCCGCACCTCGACGGAGGCGTCGTCGTGCAGGATCACCTCGATGTGGTCGCAGTGGCCCCCGAGGGCCTCGTCCACGGAGTTGTCGATGATCTCCCAGAGGCAGTGCATCAGGCCACGGCTGTCGGTGGACCCGATGTACATGCCAGGGCGCTTACGTACGGCTTCGAGCCCCTCAAGGACGAGCAGGTGCCGCGCGGTGTAGTTGGAACCGTCACGGTCTGCTCCGGTCAGCAGCGCTGTGGACGGCACGGACGTCTCGGCGGTCACGCGGTTCGCTCCTCGCTGAATTTCAGATGGGACCCTTTGGGGTAAGGGCCCGGCTTCGTTAGCCGCTCAGAGGGTACCGAGGCCTGGTAGAGCCGTTGTAACGCCACCCTCGTCCAAACTCAGACTAGTCCAGCGTCGCATAGGTGTTCGATCCCTCAATGGAGTGAAGTACATATCACGTTCCCTTCGGGGCATGAACCATTTAGGCTCCGGGCACGTCCTCATGAACAACCGGCAATCCAGCCGGGAGGACCGACACTGACAGACAACGCGAACCCGTAAGACGCGAACCACGTAATACGGCACATTCGCCGCCAACCGGCAGCAGCCAGCCACCGCGGAAAGAAATTTTCAAGGAGAAGCCACGAGCGGGAACGTTTTCGGCCTGGTTGGATGTTGACCCTGGTACGACAGCTCGTCGAGCTAGAGAAGAGGCGACGTGACTACTGTTCTGACCCCCGCGAGCCCGCTGACGGCCGCTGACCGCTGCGACCGTTGCGGCGCCCAGGCATATCTGCGCGTCGTCCTCCTGAGCGGCGGAGAACTGCTCTTCTGCGCCCACCACGGTCGCAAGTTCGAGCCGGAACTCAAGAAGATCGCCGCTGAGATACAGGACGAGACGGAGCGGCTGACGTCCGTTCCTGCAAGCGTCAACGAAGAAGAACGCTGACACTTCGCGTCGACGACGAGCGAGTGCCGGCATCAGGCCGGTTCACGGGCGGCCACCCCCTGGATACAGGGAGTGGCCGCCCGTACTTCTGCCGCCGGACGCTCCGCCCTCAGCGGCTCCTGCGGAGCTTCTGGACGACGTCCGAGACCCGCGTGTAGACACCAGGGCTCCCAGCGCGCCCGCAGCCGCTTCCCCAGGACACCAGGCCGATAAGCCGCCCGCGGGCCACCAGCGGCCCGCCGGAGTCCCCCTGGCAGGCATCCCGGCCGCCGGCCAGCTGCCCGGCACAGAGCATCGAAGCGGGGTCGTACGACCCGTCGGCATTACCGGGGTACGCCTCCGCGCAGGCGGCGTCCGGCAGCACCTTCACCCGGGCGGCCCGCAGACTGCGCGCGTAGTCGGCGCCGCCCGTGGTGTCCCCCCAGCCGTAGACCAGGGCACCCGTCCCGGGCGCGTACGCCGGGTCGCCGGCCGCCGCTGTACGGACGACGTAGCTCTCCGGGAGCGGGGCAGCGAGGGTGAGTACGCCGAAGTCCCCGGCGTTCGTATAGGCGTCGTATGCGGGGTTGACCCACGTGCCGCGCACCGCGATCTCCTTGCCCGCGCGCGACAACAGGTCCCCCCGGCCCGCGATGACCTTCAGGTCGCGAACCCGCCGCGGTGGCGCGCCCAGGACGTCCGCAGCCAGGCAGTGGGCCGCGGTCAGGACGGTGGTCCGGTCGATCACCACACCTCCGCAGAACTGACCCGCCCGCGTACCTCCGAATCGGTCACGGCTGGACAGTGCCACCGTCCACGGGCTCTGGGAAATCTCGACCGGATAGCCACCGATGACGACGCTGTCGGCTGCCACGGGGGCAGGTGAGGCCAGCGGTATCACGGCCGCCGTGGCCGCAAGGGCCAGGGCTCGGGCGAAGGGACGACGCATACGCGCTCCTCACTCAGGGGTGGTCGTGGAAAACCCAGAGTGATCCAGCGCCGTGTCGCCCGCACCCGCGCGCATACGTCGAGGGCCCGACTCCCCTGCGGGAGTCGGGCCCTCGATGACGTACGACCTGATGCGGCCGAGCGGTCGGCCCCCTAGTCGAGGTAGTCGCGCAGCACCTGCGAGCGCGACGGGTGACGCAGCTTCGACATCGTCTTCGACTCGATCTGGCGGATCCGCTCACGCGTCACGCCGTACACCTTGCCGATCTCGTCGAGGGTCTTCGGCTGACCGTCGGTGAGACCGAAGCGCATCGAGACGACGCCCGCCTCGCGCTCGGACAGGGTGTCGAGAACGGAGTGCAGCTGCTCCTGGAGGAGCGTGAAGCTGACCGCGTCGGCCGGGACGACCGCCTCGGAGTCCTCGATGAGGTCACCGAACTCGCTGTCGCCGTCCTCACCCAGAGGGGTGTGCAGCGAGATGGGCTCGCGACCGTACTTCTGGACCTCGATGACCTTCTCAGGGGTCATGTCGAGCTCCTTGGCCAGCTCCTCCGGGGTGGGCTCACGGCCCAGGTCCTGGAGCATCTGGCGCTGCACGCGCGCGAGCTTGTTGATGACCTCGACCATGTGCACCGGGATACGGATGGTGCGGGCCTGGTCGGCCATGGCGCGGGTGATCGCCTGACGGATCCACCAGGTGGCGTACGTGGAGAACTTGTAGCCCTTGGTGTAGTCGAACTTCTCGACCGCGCGGATCAGACCGAGGTTTCCCTCCTGGATGAGGTCCAGGAAGAGCATGCCGCGGCCGGTGTAGCGCTTGGCCAGGGAGACCACCAGACGGAGGTTGGCCTCCAGGAGGTGGTTCTTTGCGCGGCGGCCGTCCTCGGCGATGATCTCCAGCTCGCGCTTGAGCTTGGGGGCGAGCTTGTCGGCGTTGGCCAGCTTGTCCTCGGCGAACAGACCGGCCTCGATGCGCTTGGCGAGCTCCACCTCCTGCTCGGCGTTGAGCAGCGGGACCTTGCCGATCTGCTTGAGGTAGTCCTTGACCGGGTCGGCGGTGGCACCGGCCACGGCGACCTGCTGGGCCGGGGCGTCGTCCTCGTCGTCGTCGGAGAGGACGAAGCCCTTGTTCTCGGCGCCTTCCTCTTCCTCCTCGCCCGGCTTGACGGCTCCCGGGGTCTCCTCGGCCGCCTCGTCGTCGACGTGCTCGTCGTCCTTCTTGGCGGTGGTCTTCTTGGCCGCCGTCTTCTTGGCGACGGTCTTCTTCGCGACCGTCTTCTTGGCGGTCGCCTTCTTGGCGGCGACCGTCTTGGTGGCGGCGTCCTCAGCCGGTTCGTCGGCGGCGGGCACTGCCGGGGCGGCGGTGGCGGTGGCCTTCTTGGCGGTCACCGTCTTGGCCGCGACCGTCTTGGTGGCGGTGCGCTTGGCCGGACTCTTCGCTGCGACGCTCTTGCGGGTGCGCTTGGGCTCCGCGGCACTGACCATCAGCGTCACACCCTCTTCCTCGAGGATCTGGTTGAGGCTGCGCAGTACGTTCTTCCACTGAGTGGCCGGAATCTGGTCAGCTTCGAAGGCCCGACGCACGTCATCGCCGGCGATCTGCCCCTCAGCCTTTCCCCGCTCGATGAGCGCCATGACAGAGACGGACTCGGCGATCTCCGGCGGGAGCGTACGGGATGTGCTGGCCGACACGAACAACCTCTCGGAACGTTGGAAAACGGCTTCCGGCCCCGTCCACTGTGGACAGGAGCCGACGACCGCCGACTTGGGGATGGGCCGACGGCGCGGGCAAGGGCCGGGAGGATGCACAGCGCCGTAAACGGCGTCCGTATTCCCTCCTCGGCTGTCACCTCTTAGGTCATCGCGTTGTTCCGAGGAGCGTTACGCCCAATCTGCGTGGCCCGAGTCACACCCCGTAAGCGCTCAAAAGCGCCCAGATATGGTCAGACATGGTCAGTCTGGGGGCTCTGGACCGCATCGCACCGCCGGACCCCGTCGATCCCAGGGGATCCGACGGGGTCCGGCGGGAGATGCTGCGCCGGCCAAGCGATGCCACGCGAGGGCCCTCGCCCCCTCCGCGCCGCCCTCGGTACGCGGTCAGTGCTCGCGCGGGGCGGGCACCACGCGCTCCACCTCGGGGTGGATGGTGAGCAGTTGGCGCATGGCCGTCTCGGCCGCGGCTCCGTCGCCCGCGCCGAGGGCGTCGGCGATCCTGGCGTGGTGCGCCAGGGAGATCTCGGTCGGGCGGTCGCAGCCGGTGATGGGGCCGCCGGAGACGTGCAGGGCGGAGGAGACGATGCCGGAGAGGTGCTCCAGCATCCGGTTGCCCGCGAGCTGGATGAGCAGGGAGTGGTACTCCGCGTCGGCGCGGGAGAAGGTCAGCGCGTCGCCCTGGCTCATGGCGTGCCCCATGATCTCGACCATGTCACCGAGGCGCTGCTGCACATCCTCGCGCCCGTGGCCCGCGGCCAGACGCGCGGCGAGCGGCTCGATCGTCCAGCGCAGCTCGCTGAGCTCACGGCGCTGGTCGTCGCGCTGCGGCCCGTATGCCCGCCATTCGATGATGTCCGGGTCGAGGAGATTCCAGTCACTGACAGGGCGCACGCGCGTGCCGACATTGGGCCGGGCGCTGACGAGGCCTTTCGCCTCCAGTACACGGAGCGACTCGCGGACGACGGTACGGGACACCTCGAATCGCTGGCCGATCTCCTCGGGCACGAGGGGGCGGTCCGCCCCCAGGTCGCCGGAGACGATCATCTGACCCAGCTGTTGAACGAGTTGGCCGTGGAGTCCGCGGCCACGGCTGCCCGCGGCGCGGCGGCCCACGCGGCCCAGCTCGGAGTCCCCGCTCTCCCAGGCGGGGACGCCGACGCGGTCCGCACCGGGTGCGTCGGCGAAGGGGTAGCGGTCGAGTTCGCCCGGGCCGGCCAGGCCGGAGTCTGCGGAGCGGGCGGCGGTCATCATGGTGTGCGCAAGGGTACTCACGGATCCTTTGTCGGCGCCCCGTTCAACTCCCTTGAGGTCTTTGGTGAAAAGCACACGAAAGGGTGATCGCTCACCCCGTCGCAATTGACGCCTTATCGGAAAGAAATGGCCGTTCTCCGGGGAGTTGTGCGCAGCTGCGGATCGGAAGGGTGCGGACGGTCGTCATCGGACCCTGCTACGCAGGGTCGTGAGCAGATATGCGCAGAGCAGAGCGGTCAGCGACAACGTCAGCGCGCCGCCCACAGGTTGGACGACGACCCGTGCACCGGCGGCCAGATAACGCCCTCCTCCGAACGGCCACTGCACCAGCAGCAGCTCGCGCAGCCGCAGGGAGAACCCGGCCGCAGTCCGTACAGACGGCCCCTCCACGGCCTTCTGTACGAGGGGTACGACGAGGATCGGGACCGCGAGTACGGCCGCCAGCCCGGCCGACGTCGACCGGAAGATGCCCGCCGCCAGTACGCCCGCCCAGGCACACCCCACGACGAGTCCGAGCCAACTCGCGCCCAGCGCAAGCCAGTCCTCGGGAACTTCCGTGAGCTCCCGTCCGTATACGAGATAGAGCATCTCCAGGTCGCAGCCCACGGTGAGAATGGCCAGCAGCAGCCCGGTCGCGGCGGAGACCAGCAGTTTGGCCGCGAGAAGGCCCAGGCGGCGGGGCACGGTGCCGCGGTCCACAGCCAGGGCGGGATGACGGAATTCGTCCCCGAAGGCGATCGCGCCGAGCAGTCCCGCACCGAGCGCGGCGGGCGGCAGCGGAAACTCCCGCGGCCACGCGGCGAGGAGACGAGCCTGTGGCGTGTGGCCGATTCTGGCCAGCAGGACGGAGAGAAGCGCCGAGGCGACCAGCACGGCGGCCGCGGTGAGGTAGCCGGTGCCGACTCCCGCGGCGCGGCGCAGCTCATAGCGCAGCGGCCGCAGCGGGCTGGGTGCCGGCCGGACGCTGATGGGGGGCGGCAGGGGCGACAGGTCGTCCCCGGCCAACGTCTCGACCGGTCGCTGCTCATCGCCTCCCTGCTCGGCCCCCGGCGGCGCACTCCGCGGCCCCATGTCACCGGTTTCTTCGGCCAGTTGGTGTACGAGGATGCCGTGCCGGAAGGCCGTCTCGCCGACGTCGGCACAGGTGCTGCCGTACACGGACAGGCGGTTGCCGTCCTCGCGTACGACCTCCACCGAGCGCCGGCCGGTCCGGGCCTCCTTGGTGAGCAGGGCGCCGAGCCGGGCGGCGTACGGGCTGCGTACGGCGACCCGGGGGCGCAGCCGGGTGCGGGCGAAGTCGGTGGCCTCCTGGTCGGCCACGAGCCTGCCCTTCTCCAGCGTGACGACCCGGTCGGCGACCCCGGCGGCCTCCTTCGGGTCGTCGGTGGTGAACAGCACGGTGCCGCCCTGCTGGGCGTGTGCCCGCAGGATCCCGTGCAGCCAGTGGCCTTCGCGCGCGGCGAGACCGCGGGTGGGGTCGTCCAGCACGAGAGTGTGCGGGTCGGACAGCAGCGCGCACGCGAGGCCCAGGCGACGGTCCATCCCGCGAGAGAGCGTGCCCAGGCGTTCGTCGCGCAGGCTGACCAGTCCCACGACCTCGAGGACTTCGTCGGCGCGGCGCACGGGGACACCGACGGCGGCGCACACCATGCGGAGTTGACCGCGCACGGTACGGGCCGGATGGCCCGGCACGTCGCCGAGCATGACGCCCACCTCGCGGGACGGGTGAGCGATGCGGTGCAGGGGGCGCCCGCGGAAGTAGGTGATTCCACGGCCCTGTTGGAGTTCGAGCATGAGCTTCAGCGCCGTCGTCTTGCCCGCGCCCTGGGCTCCGAGGAGCGCCGTGACATGGCCCGCGTGCGCGTCGAACGACACGTCGTCGAGGGCGGGCGGTAGCTCCTTGCGAGAGTTGCTGGTCAGTCCGATGGCCTGGATCACTCGAAGCAAGATAGCGCGATATTCCCGTTTTTCCGGGCACCTTGAGACATGCCTCAGGCCTGTCCTGGCCTCGCTCGCCGCTACGCCCCGATGCAGTGCCGGACCTCGGCTCTCCGCCTCGCTGCCGGCCGCCCGCCCACGACCGGGCAGGCCCGCACCGACCGACCCGGAGTCAGACCTCGGGGCGCAGCATCGGTGGGTTCAGCAACGTGGCACCACCGGCCCGGAAGAGCTGCGCGGGACGGCCGCCCTGACGGGTGGTCGTACCCCCCGTAGGCACGAGGAAGCCCGGCGTGCCCGTCACCTTGCGGTGAAAGTTGCGCGGGTCCAGCGCCACTCCCCATACGGCCTCGTACACCCGGCGCAGTTCCCCGACAGTGAACTCGGTGGGGCAGAACGCCGTGGCCAGCGACGAGTACTCGATCTTGGACCGGGCGCGCTCCACACCGTCCGACAGGATCTGCGCATGATCGAAGGCGAGCGGTGCCGCCTGCTCTCCGTCGCGGCCGTACCCGCCCTGCTGCAACAGCTCCTCGACCGGCGCCCAGCGCGCGCTCTTGGCGTCCCCGCCCGCCCGGGGGGCCGGCAGGTCCGGGGCCAGAGCGAGATGAGCGACGCTGACGACCCGCATCCGCGGGTCACGCTTGGGATCGCCGTAGGTCGCGAGCTGCTCCAGGTGTGCACCGTTGTCCTGCGTGGGGGCCGACGGGTCATGGGCGCACAGGCCGGTCTCCTCGGCCAGTTCGCGCGCTGCAGCCTGCGACAGATCTTCGTCCTCCCGCACGAAGCCACCGGGCAGTGCCCACCTTCCCTGGAACGGCTGCTCGCCCCTCCTTACCGCCAGCGCACACAGGGCATGGCGACGCACGGTCAGCACGACCAGGTCCACGGTCACGGCAAAGGGCGGAAAGGCCGACGGGTCGTAGGGCATGCCGCGATCATAGTCGTCTGCCTGACGATAAACACTCCCTTCGCCGGCCGCATCCATGGCTGATCCACTTCTGTCCGGTCAGGCGTTCACGGCCGTCCGCCGGACCTGGGCCCGCAGCCGTCACGCCTGGTCACACACCTCGTCACACCCCCAGCTGCAGTCCGTCGGCCGCCTCCTCGACCATGGCGAGGCCGAGCCGGCCGACGCGTACGGAGAAGGGGGCGCCCGCGACCCGTAGTCCCGTGAGCCCGAGCTCGCCCAGGGGTGCGCTGCCGACGGGGCGCAGGGTCACCGTCCCGGCCGGGGCGTCGGGGCGGATCCCGGCGAGGGTGGTCAGGAGCAGCACTCCGGCGGCCGCGGCGGTGGCGGCCGGCCGGCAGGCCGCCGGGTGCGGCAGCGGGGCACCGCCTTCTGTGCGCTGCTCTCCCGCGTACATCTCGGGCAGCCTGTGACCGAAGGCCTCAGCGGCTGCCAGGACGCCTCGCAGCAGTGAGGTCGCTTCCTTCTCGAAGCCGGAGGCGGACAGTCCCGCGACCGCGACCGCCGTCTCCTGGATCCGCACGGCACCACCGCGATGCCCGAAGGGGTTGTACGCGGCCTCCTTCGCACCCAGGCTCCGCAGCCCCCAGCCCGAGTCCATCCCAGGCCCACCGAACAACCGGGCCAGCTGCTCGGTCTGCACCTTGTCGAGCAGCCCCGGTGCCAGTGATCCCGCGCCGAGCAGGCCGGTGTCGAGGAGGTGGACCGCTCCCGCGCCGAGGTGGGTCAGGGGGCGTCCGTCCGGCGCTCGGGCGGCGGCGGGCCTGCCACCGCCCAGGTCCTCGACCCAGAAGTCCTCCTGAAAGGCACCGCGCAGCTCCTGGGCCCAGTGCCGCAGCTCGGACCCGCCCGGTCTGCCGTACGCGTCGAGCAGATCGGCGCCCAGGAGCGCGGCACGGTGGGCGTGGGCCTGTGTCTCGCAGCGCACGGGCCCGCCGGGGTGCGGGTCGGGCAGAAGGGTGCCGTCGCCGGTGGTAGCCAGCAGCCATCCGAGGCAGCGCTCAGCCGCGGGCAGCAACTCCTCGGTGTCCTGTTCCGGAAGCCCCCACCGCCTGGCCTCGGCCAGGAGTGCGGGGAAGAGGAGGGTCGCCTCGGTCGCCGTGCAGCCCGGCGGCAGATGCGGGCCCGCGTCACGGCGCGGGCCCGGGATCATGCCGGACTGCGCAGCGGAGCCGGTGAGTTGGGTACGTGCAAGGGTTCGCAGGGTGCCCGCCGCGAGCCGGGTGCCGAGCGGCAACGTCATCCGCGCCGCTGCGAGCGCCTCGGCCGGGGCCATTCCACAGCGCCACGGAGCCCCTGCCGCGAGGTGCATGTCGGACGGGTGCCCGGGGTCGCGCAGCAGCAAGGCCTGGAGGTCCTCGACGCATGTGTCCAGGAGCGCCTGGACTCGGGGGTCGTCCCCTGTGGCCCGGGCCTGCGCCAATGGACACACCGCACCACGCCCCACCGCTCTTCCGAGCCCTGGGCCGTCCTGCCGTACGCGAAGCTCCACGCTTCGCGTGCCTCCGGGCGGTAGTTCGATCTCCCAGCGCAGCAGGCCCGCGGAGGCCAGGGCGTCGGTGGGCGGCGGATCGGCGGTGACTGCCGAGTGGCCCGTGGTGCTGGACCAGCGCAGTCCGGAGTCGTGCACGCTGGCGGACAGTTCGGGTCCCGCAGTGCCGGAGGCGACCGATGCGAGTTCCGCCAGATCCGTACCGAGGGCCACCTCGACGGGCAGCCGCAGCGGGCGAAGGGAGGCACTGCGCAACGTGATCCGCTCCGTGCCGTCCGCGCATCTGGTCCGCTCGACGACCACGTCCGGGTCGGGGCCACTGTCGGGCGACACCCGTACGGTCCCCACGAATCGGGCCCGGTCGGCTGCGACCATCCTGGCCTGCAGGGCAAGCGGTTCCCGCCCTGCCACGCGCACCTGGCAGCGGGAGAGCAGACGCCGTCCGCCACGGTAGAACCCGTCCAGTCCCCGGCCGGTCAACTGCCCCTGGTCCGTGGAGATCGCCAGTCCCGGAAGGGCGACACAGATCAGCGCCGTGTGCGCGGGCGGCAGATCCACCGCCCTGCGGGGCATGGCAAGCGGCGGGTTCACGGCGGCCGCGCCACTTGCGCCTGGCTGCCGAGTCAACGGGCCGGGCCTGTCGGTGTGCGGAGCCGGGAGCCCGGCTCCGCCGGCCTGTTGAGCGGTCGGTCTGTCCGCATCCTGGAGAGGGCGTGGCGGATCGCTCGAGCGCGCGGAGGCGTGCGCAGGCCCGTGCCAGGCCGAGCGGTCGTCGTCGGGGGTGGAGGACGGGGTGGGCAGGGGCATGGGCGGCTTCTTCTGCGCTCGGTACGCCTTGGGTGCACTCGGCGCCGGATGGACAGCTCCGGAGGGTCGTGGGAAGTACGGCGGCTCGGCCCGGCCCCGGGTTCCGCCACTCAGGTGAACGGAACGGGCCTGCCGGGGGTCACGCCCCGGAGCGGGGAAGCCGACCGAATGGCGGGGGCGCGGCGGGGCCTGCGGGTGCAGTGGCGGCACGTCATTCCTCCCCGCCACAACCCGCGGGGTGCGGCAGAGCCTGCGGACGCAGTGGCGGCACGCCATACCTCCCCGCCACCACGCCGGCCCTCATGTGCCCTCCCCCGTACCAGGCCGTGCGCTCCGGCGACGAACCGGCGATCGCCCCTTCGATCCCTCGTCCGCACGGCCCGGGCCCTCCCCGGCCGGCGATGTCCCGTCGACGGGACGATGCCGGCGGGCGACCGGAGTTCCCGGAGCAGGGGCGGTCGCACTTCCCGGAGTACGACGGGACGGGTGGGTGCCGGCGGCGGCGCCACGGACCCTTCGGCGACGACGGGAACCTGCGCCCGACGGCTGCGGGGCCGCTGCGGACCGGCCGGAGCTCGTCGGCTTGCAGGTGTCCCTTTCGGCCGGACGACGGGCCGCATCCGATGGATCGACGTGTTCAGTCGAAGGGCGGGCCGCATTCGACAGGTCAACGTGTTCGGCCGGCCGGCGGGCCACACCCGACAGGTCGCCGCGCTCGGCCGGACGGCAGGCCGCATCCGGCAGGTCGACATGCTCCTCGGCACGACCGATGCGCTCCGCTCGCAGACAACGGCGAATCGACTCCGGGTCCAGGCCCTCGTTGCACGCCTGGTGCAGGAGACGAGCGAAGAGATAGCTGGGATCCGCGCCCAGCGCCATGGCCAGCGCCTCCCGGGCCTCCAGTTCGTCGCCGGACGACCATGCGACCCATCCGGCGAGGGTCAGCGGCGCCGCGGCATGTTCGCCGTACGGGCCGACGCAGCGGCGGGCCAGCGTGCGCCAAAGACGCAGCGCCGGTCCCGCGTCGTCGCCCTCCATCCACTCGGCCGCGCGGTCGCGGGTGGTGCGGTCCTGGAGGGCGAGGACAAGGGTGGCCGCTTCGTCGTGGCCAAGCAGCTCGTCGTCGCGGAGGTCGGACTGGAGTGTGCCGGAGACGGGAGGTACCTCCGCGAGTCGGCCCATGAGCCTCCGGGCCAGTCCGAGTGCCTCCTCTGCCACTTCCGCTCGGCTTTCCGCCTCCAGGATCCGGGGGACGAGGTCCATGCTCGCGGCGTCGAGTGCGGCTTCCTGTTCCAGGGCTGCGGCCGTCTCCCACGGAGCGAGCCTCGCCCTGAACTCGCGCAGACTTCCCCGCACTTGGAGGCCCGCGTAAGTCGCGGCGGCGGCCAGAACGGAGGTGCCCGGCAGCCCCATCGACTCACCCTGCGGCGAACAGCAGTCCTCGCTCGGGCAGCAGTACGACCAGAAGCGGCCCCCTGAAATGCACAGGGCTTCGACCACGGGGACGTCGAGGCTGCCGCAAGCCGTGCGCAGCAAGTGCGCGAGTGGCCGCAGGCGCTCCATGACGTCCCGCCCCGTCTCGCCGCTGCGCGGTTCCTGACACAGATAGGCGACCATGCTCTCGGGCCGGGCACCCCTGCGCTCGCTGCCTGTCACCAGCCCCCTTGCCAACTGCTGTGCCACGGACGGCCAGTCGTCGGTCTGGCCCGGGATGCCGAGCCGCGCTCGCCCTCCGAACCGTCCGCGCCACTCCCGGTCGTGCAGGGCGACGAGGACAATGCTGTCCTCCGGGCGATAGCCGAGCAGATACGGCAGCGCGTCGGCCAGTTCAGCCGGCGTCCGCAGCGTCACCTGCTGGCCACCGGACGGACCCGCGACCGTCCCGTGTCCCATCAAGGTGAGGGGTTCCGGAGGGCTTGGTCGCGCGGCGGACTCTCCGTGCCCGCGGACACCTCCCCCGGAGTCGCTGTCCGTCACTCCCCCGGGCACGCAGCCCCCCGCGCTTGCCGGGGAACCGTCGCGCCCGAGGCTCTCGAAGAACTCGTCGGGCTGCTCGTACGTTCGTGACGGCGCCTCCCCGAGGCCGCCGTCGGACTCCGCCGGATCGGTGAGCCCCATGGCCTCTTCGTCCCCGGTGAAGTCAGAGGCATCCGCATCGTCCGGATATCCAGGACAACCCCGGTAGTCCGCGTAGCTGTCTCCCCGGCCCCGCTCGCCGGCTCCGGAAGCCAGGCCGGAGAATCCGTCGGCGGGCCGGCCGGCAGCGCTCGGCCCCTGCATACCGCGCTCGCTGATGTCACCGTCACCGGACGTACCAGTCGTTTCGCTGTGATTCGTCATGCCGTGACCATCCCGCGGATCCGAAATTCCCGCTGCGACCTGTGGATAACCATGACCATGGGCATGACAGGGCTTGTCCACAGGCCGGCCTGCTCGTTCGCGCTATGTCCGACCCATCGGGTTGCATGGGGCCATGAGCAACGACGATCCACGCCCCACGGCCAACGAAGACCTCCGCACCGCGGCCGATGCCGTCCTCGCCCGGCTGGTCGGCGCACCGGCGGAGAAGGCCCGGCTCCGCGAGGATCAGTGGCGTGCCATCGAGGCGCTGGTCGCCGACAAGCGGAGAGCTCTGGTCGTCCAGCGCACCGGCTGGGGCAAGTCCGCGGTGTATTTCGTCGCGACAGCGCTGCTGCGCGAGCAGGGGGCCGGTCCCACCGTCATCGTGTCCCCGCTCCTCGCGCTCATGCGCAACCAGGTGGAGGCGGCCGCCCGGGCCGGCATCCACGCGCGCACGATCAACTCGTCCAACACCGAGGAGTGGGACACCATCCAGGAAGAGGTGGCCGCGGGCAAGGTCGATGTCCTCCTGGTGAGTCCGGAGCGGCTCAACAATCCGGACTTCCGCGACCAGGTCCTGCCGAGACTGTCCGCAGCGACCGGCCTGCTCGTGGTCGACGAGGCGCACTGCATCTCGGACTGGGGACATGACTTCCGGCCCGATTACCGCCGACTGCGCACCATGCTCGCCGACCTCCCCTCCGGCGTTCCCGTCCTGGCCACCACGGCGACGGCCAACGCGCGCGTGACGGCCGACGTGGCCGAGCAACTGGGCACCGGCGGCAGCACGGACGCACTTGTCCTGCGCGGGCCTCTGGACCGGGAGAGCCTGAGTCTCGGGGTGCTGCAACTGCCGGACGCGGCGAACCGGATGGCCTGGCTGGCCGAGCACCTCAACGACCTGCCGGGGTCGGGCATCATCTACACGCTCACGGTGGCCGCCGCCGAGGAAGTCACCGCTTTCCTGCGGCAAAGCGGCCACACCGTCACCTCGTACACCGGAAAAACGGAGAACGCGGACCGGCAGCAGGCCGAGGAGGACCTGCTCGCCAACCGGGTCAAGGCCCTGGTCGCCACGTCCGCTCTGGGCATGGGTTTCGACAAGCCCGACCTCGGCTTCGTGGTGCACCTCGGGTCGCCTTCCTCCCCCATCGCGTACTACCAGCAGGTGGGACGCGCGGGCCGCGGTGTGGAGCATGCCGAGGTGCTGCTGCTGCCGGGCAAGGAGGACCAGGCGATCTGGCAGTACTTCGCCTCGATCGCGTTCCCGCCCGAGGAGCAGGTCCGCCGCACCCTGGACGTGCTGGGCGCGGCAGGAAGGCCCCTCTCGCTGCCGGCCCTCGAACCGCTGGTTGAACTGCGCCGCTCCCGGCTGGAGACAATGCTCAAGGTCCTCGACGTGGACGGTGCGGTGCGGCGCGTCCAGGGCGGCTGGATCTCGACGGGCACTCCTTGGACGTACGACGGCGAGCGCTATGCCTGGGTCGCCAAGCAGCGGTCGACGGAGCAGCAGGCGATGCGGGACTACGTCACGACGACCGGCTGCCGGATGGAGTTCCTGCGGCGGCAGCTGGACGACGAGGGCGCGGCGCCGTGCGGGCGCTGCGACAACTGCGCGGGGCCGCGGTTCACCGAGGCGGTTTCTGCCACGGCGCTGGAAGCCGCCCGGGGCGAGCTCGGTCGTGCCGGCGTCGAGGTCGAGCCGCGGAAGATGTGGCCGACGGGCCTGCCCGCGGTCGGCGTGGACTTGAAGGGACGTATCCCTGCAGGGGAGCAGTTCACTCCGGGGCGCGCCCTGGGACGGCTGTCGGACATCGGCTGGGGAAACCGGCTGCGGCCGATGCTCTCACCCCAGGCCCCGGACGGGCCGGTGCCGGACGATGTCGCGCAGGCCGTGGTCGGCGTACTGGCCGACTGGGCGAAGGGGCCGGGCGGCTGGGCCTCGGGAGGACCCGACGCGCAGCCGCGTCCGGTCGGTGTCGTGACCATGGCCTCGCGGACCCACCCTCAGTTGATCCAGTCGCTGGGCGCCCGGATCGCGGAGGTCGGCCGGCTGCCGCTGCTGGGATCGCTGGAGTACACGGGTGAGGTCTCGCAGGTCTCCCGCAGCAACAGCGCGCAGCGGCTCAAGGCGCTCGACGGGGCTCTCGCCGTCCCGCCCGCGCTGGCCGACGCGCTCCGGGACGCGGGCGGTCCCGTGCTGCTCGTGGACGATGCGACGGAGACCGGATGGACGTTGGCGATGGCCGCGCGTGTCCTCCGCCGGGCCGGCGCACCGGGGGTGTTGCCGCTGGTCCTTGCCGTGCAAGCGTGACCCAGGGGTCGCCGACGCGAGGACTGGGCAGGGATAGAGCAGGGATATTGACGGCCTATCGTCGCAAACCACTCGGTGGCCCCAATTGCTCGTTGCCGCAACCAAGTTCGCCAGGAAGAATTGAACTCCGCTCCCCGCACGGCTCGTCCGTGGTCCGGCAGGGCTTCGCTGCGGTGTGCGCCCCCCAAAGTCCGACCCCCGCCCGAAGTGTGGGCGCGTAGCCGAAGGGAGGACCGTGACCTTCGGATTCGCTCCGTCCTCGGCGGCATCCATGTCGACGTCTGCTGACCTGGCCGCCGCTTCCACCAACCCGCTGACCCGGATGCTCGAACCCGCGGAGTGGGCCGCCGCGGGGATCCCGCTGCTGCGTGATCCCCGGGAGGTCGTCAGCGGGCTGCACACCCGGCACCGGCCCCAGCCCGCGACAGCGATCGTGGCTGTCCTCGACCCGGACGAGCGGCTGCGGGCGAGCGCCTCGTTCACCCGGCGTCCGGCTCCGGCCGACGGCTGGATGTTCCGCAACGTGCTGCTCGCGCAGCTGCGCAAGGTCATCCCGCACGACCTGCGCCGCCGCACCCCGATCCGTACGGCGGTGTTGCTCTACTGCCGTGAGGGCGACGCGCGTTGGACCGAGGAGGACGGGGCCTGGATGTGGGGACTGCGGGACGCCTGCACGCTGCACGGGCTGCGCTGCGGGGCGTACATCACGCTGACGCATGACGGCTGGCAGGTCCTCGGCGAGGGCCGGGGCGGACGCCGCCCGAGCGCGGACTCGGCGCCCGAAGCCTTCGCCGGCGAGGCACAGCCCCCGCCGCCGCGCACCGGGGGCGCCGCTTCCGAGCTGCTGCGCCGGGCAGCGGCACGCTGAGCCGAGGTGCGGGGCGCCGTTGCGCGCGGCACCGTTTGGCCAGGTTGAGCCCGAAGCCCCGGGCAGCGGCCCGCTGAGCCGAGGTGCGGGGCGCCAGGGCCAGGTGAGCCCGAAGCGCCGGGCAGCGACCCGCCGAGACGAGGCGCGGGGCACCGTTTGGCCAGGTGAGCCCAAAGCCCCGGACAACGGCATGCTGAGACGAGGCGCGCGGCACCGCAGCCATAAGCAGTGACGTCACCAAGTCGCAGCCGCGCAGCACGTCTCCGTACCCGCCACCCAGCCCCGGCCCGCCCCGACGCGCACCCTGAAGTGCCCGCCGTACAGGTGCCGTAGCTGTGGCACGGTCATCGTGCCGTCACGCCGACACCCCCATCACCCACGGGACGTAAGGACGTGCCACGGACGTGCTCCGGTCGCGTCCCGGGCGCACGCGCACGGAACACACCGGAGTCTCCGACCGAACATCCCAGGGCTCAAGGGCTCCAGAGCCCCCGACTGCGTCCCGGACCAGGTCCGGGACCCGCTCAGACCCCCGCGCCCAGCGCCGAGTTGATCTGCTGCGGGTCGCCGCAGACGATCAGCAGGGCGCCGGCCCGGCCCAGGGCCAGCGGCAGGGCGGTGGCGGCGGTGTCGGGACCGCCGTTGACGGCGACCACGACCACGGGACGGGACGCTGCCCGGCCCGCGACGGATGCATCGGCGTAGAAGACGTCGTCACCGGCGTCGTGCTGCGCCCAGTAGGCGGTGTCACCGAAGGAGAGTTCGTGCGCGGCCCACGGGTGCGGTTCGCCGGTGGTGAGCACCAGCACCTCACCCGGGGCACGGCCCGACTCCAGCAGCAGATCGACCGCTTCTTCGGCGGCGTCCAGCGCACCCTCGGCCGAGGCCGGGATCAGCTGGACCTGAGGGGTCGCGGCAGCGGCCGGGGCGGCAGGCGCCGAGGCGGCCACGGCCGGTTCGCGCGGCGTGCGTTGGGCCGGCATCGGCCGGACAGGACCCGGACGGCCGGGACGCGGCGGAGCCGCGGGACGGGGGCCGGGTACGGGACGGGGGGTCGGCGTGCGGCCGCTGGCCGGCGTCACGCGGGGACCCTGGGCGCTCTCGTGAATCTGAGGCTCCTCGGGAATGAGAGGCATGAGCTGATTTTTATCAAACGCCGGTGCGGATCGCTCCGGCGGGTGGCACATGAGTGCGAACGGAAACGTCAGAAATCGAAGCCGAGCTGGCCCTCGATCGCCGGAACGCTTCCGTCCGCCCAGTTGCGGGCCTTCTTGAGGTGCCGCCACTGGGGCAGCGCATCAAGATACGCCCACGACAGTCGGTGGTGGGGGGTGGGCCCCCGCTCCGCAAGCGCGGCCTTGTGCACCGGTGACGGATACCCGGCGTTGGCCGCAAAACCGAAGTCTGCATGGTCGATGCCCAGTTCGGCCATCATTTTGTCGCGCTGGACCTTGGCGAGCACCGAGGCCGCGGCGACGGCCACACAGGACTGGTCGCCCTTGATCACCGTACGGACGCGCCAGGGCGAGCCGAGGTAGTCGTGTTTCCCGTCGAGGATGACCGCGTCGGGACGGACCGGCAGGGCTTCCAGGGCGCGGCCCGCCGCGAGCCGCAGCGCGGCTGTCATCCCCAGGTCGTCGATCTCCTCCGGGGAGGAATGACCGAGGGCGTACGACGTCACCCAGGTGCTCAGCGCCTCAGCCAGCGCGGTCCGGCGCTTGAGGGTGAGGAGCTTGGAGTCGGTGAGGCCTTCGGGGGGTCGGCGCAGTCCGGTGATCGCGGCGCAGACGGTGACGGGGCCGGCCCACGCTCCCCGCCCCACCTCGTCGATCCCGGCAATGACCTTCGCTCCGGTCGTGGCGCGGAGGGAGCGCTCGACGGTGTGAGTGGGTGCTTCGTACGGCATGGCGTTCTTAGCGTACGCCGCGCGGAAGCCGCCGCGACACCCGGTTCCCGGGTGCCGCCGCGACACCCGGTTCCCGGGTGGGGCGGGTGGCCTCCGTGACGGGGCGGGTGGCCGCGGTCGGCCCGAAGCACCGCGAGCCGCTGGGTCACTCGGCCCCACCGAGCGCCATACCTCGCCGATCAGGCCCTCCTCGGCCGCAGCAACGGAACCATCAGCTGATCGATCATCCCCTCCAGATCCTCCTCGCCCCATTCGCTGGCGCACACTTTCGAGCGGTACATCATCATCGCCGGAATGGCGTCGAAGACATAGCTGTTGGCGGCGTCGGGGCGCACGTCTCCCCGCTCGATACCACGGTGAATGACCTCGCGGAGCAGATCCATGGTCGGTTCGATGACTCCGCCGAAGATCACGGCCTGGAAGCGTTCAGCCTGAGAAGCATCGCATTCGTGAAGAACTGAACGGAGTGCGAAACCGGGCCGCGAGAACATGGCCTCCCGCACCCGTCGGCACAGCTCGAGCAGATCGTCTCGGACGCTCCCGAGGTCGGGCGCTTCCGTCAGCCGGGGCAGTGCGGCCTGGAGCGCGTCGGCGACGAGGTCCTCCTTGGAGGCCCAGCGGCGGTAGACCGCCGCCTTGCCGGTCTGGGCGCCGGCGGCGATGCCTTCCATGGTGAGGCCGTTCCAGCCGACCGTGCTGAGCTGATCCAGCGCGGCATCGAGGATCGCGCGTTCGAGCACGGCACCGCGCCGACGCAGGGAGACCGGCCGAGCGGGGGCGGCCGTCCAGCGCGAAGTAACCATGTGAGTGTCTCCGTTGAGCATGGGGGGAAGCGGGGATTCCAGTTGGGAGCGGGCTGATCCATCAGGTCACGCGGGCGGCAGCGACATAAGTGAACGCTTGCGTTCACTGTCGGGGACTCACTACCGTTGACGCGACAGTGAACGCGAGCGTTCACTAACGCACTTGTGGGGGAACCATAGTGACAACCTCTCAGTTGATTCCAGATCAGAAGCCGGGAGCCGCCCGCCGGGAGGGGCATCCCGGCATCGCGCTCACCGTCATCGCGGCCTGCCAGCTCATGGTGGTCCTCGACGCCACGATTGTGAACATCGCGCTCCCGCACATTCAAGACGCGCTCAAGTTCAGCACAACGGACCTGACGTGGGTGGTCAGCGCCTACACGCTCACCTTCGGCGGTCTGCTGCTCCTCGGCGGCCGGGCCGGTGACATCCTCGGCCGGCGCCGCGTCTTCATGACCGGCATCCTGCTGTTCACCGCCGCTTCGCTGCTCGGCGGACTCGCCCAGGAACCCTGGCAACTGCTGGCCGCACGCGCCCTGCAGGGCGTCGGCGGCGCGATCGCGTCGCCCACTTCGCTGGCACTGATCACCACCACGTTCCCCGAAGGCCCGGAGCGGAACCGTGCCTTCGGTGTCTTCGCCGCGGTCTCCGCGGGCGGCGGCGCCATTGGGCTGCTCACCGGCGGCATGCTCACGGAGTGGCTCGACTGGCGCTGGGTGCTCTTCGTGAACGTCCCCATCGGCGTGCTGATCGCCGTGGTGGCGCCGCTGTACATCAGCGAGTCCGAGCGTCATCCGGGGCGCTTCGACATCGCCGGCGCGCTCACCTCGACCCTCGGCATGGCCTCGCTGGTGTACGGGTTCATCCGGGCCGCGGAGGAGGGCTGGCGGGACAGTCTCACCATCGGGTCCTTCACCGCGGCGGTCGTGCTGCTGCTGGCCTTCGGGTTCGTCGAGAAGCGGGCCAAGGAGCCGATCACTCCGCTGAGGATGTTCGCCGACCGCAACCGCTCGGGCACGTATCTGATCATGCTGAGCCTGGCGGCGGCGATGTTCGGCATGTTCTTCTACATCGTTCTCTTCGTGCAGAACGTGCTCGGGTACAGCCCGATCTCGGCCGGTGTCGCCTTCCTGCCGGTGACCGTGGCGATCGTGACCGGCGCGGGCCTGTCGCAGCGCTTCCTGCCCGTGCTCGGGCCGAAGCCGTTCATGGTCGTGGGCTCGGCTCTTGTCGCGGTCGGGCTCGGCTGGCTGACCTTCATCGGCCCCGGCAGCTCGTACGCCGGTGGAATCCTCGGCCCCATGCTGCTGTTCGGCTTCGGTATGGGTCTCAACTTCGTGACCCTGACCCTCACCGCGGTCTCCGGTGTCGCCACGCATGAAGCGGGCGCGGCGTCGGGTCTGCTCAACGTGACACAGCAGGTCGGTGGCGCACTCGGCCTCTCCATCCTGACCACCGTCTTCGGCACGGCCAGCCGGAACGAGGCGGCGAAGCAGGTGCCCCCGTTCATGAGCGAGGCCTCGGCCGAGCAGAAGGCGGAGTTCGCCAAGACCCACCAACTGCCCGGTTCCTGGGGGCACGAGGTGCTCTCCGAGGGCATCGCGACGGCCTTCATCCCGGCCGTGGCCATGGCCGTACTGGCTCTGATCGTCGCCACATCGGTGATCCGGGTCCGCAAGAGCGACCTGGACGCCCTGGCGGGCACGGCGGGACCCGCGGCGGGCTGACGCGGGAGTGCCATGGAGGCCGGGCCACGTCCCGCGGATCACCGCCGCGGACGAGGGCCCGGCCTGCCACGCAGACAGGCCCCCGGAGCGCAGCGCTCCCGGCCCGGCGGAGGCGCTCCTCAGGCCCTGCCCGGACCCCTCTCAGGCCCTTCTCAGGCCCTTCTCAGCGGTACATGACGTCGATGCCCAGTTGGTTGCACACACTCCAGTCCGCGTCGTCCGTCAGCGGACGCTCGTCGAGGATGCGCCGGGCGCGCGCTTCTCCCCAACTGGTGGCGTACCAGGGCGCGTCGCGGTCTGCCAAACCGTCGGCCAGGGACCGCAGCGCGCAGGTGCGCAGCGGCTCCTCGAGCTTGTCGAGCGCGGGTACGGCGTCGGCGGAGAGGCCCCGCGCGTAGCCGAGGTCGAACGTGCCCGTGTCCGCGTACCGCTGGACGTTGCGCTCGGCGATCAGCGCGTCCGGCGAGGCCAGTCCGAAGGCGAGGACTCCGGCGGCGGCACTGGCGGCGACGGCGCGCGGCAGCCAGCGGGCACCCCACACCCCGGCCGCCATGATGAACACGATGACCAGCCCGAGCCACAGCTCACCGGCCACCACCGAGACTCTCAGTCGCGTCAGTCCATACGCCTCCACGTACATGTCCATGCGTCGCACGGCGGATGCCACGACAACGAGCGCGAGCGCGCACAGAGTTCCCAGCACTCCGCGCACCAGCGTCCGGTCGCGTGACCCGTCGCGCGGCGCCCAGCGCAGGGCGACGACGATGACGAGCAGGGTCAGGACGGTGACCAGAAGCAGCTGCCAGAAGCCCTGGCGCGCGTACTGGGCGTAGGTCTGGCCGGTCTGTTCCAGTACGGCGTCGTATCCGCCGAAGAGCACGGCGAGCTGGACGGCGTTGAAGGCCGCGAAGAGCACCGCGAGCACGACCAGCGGCAGCGCCCACTCGACGCGCCCGCGGGCACGGCCCGCAGGGATCTCCGCCCGGTCCCAGTGCACGGGCGCGGCCGCCGTGTGCGCCGCTGCGAGCGCGCAGACCAGGCCGAGCGCCAGGAGTACGACGTGCCAGGGGCCGCCGGAGACAGAGGCGTCCGGCAGCAGGTCACCGAGCAGATCGGCGAAGGCCGCGTCAGCTCCCGCGAACAATGCACCGAAGACCAGCAGCAGGACGGCGGTCACGGCCAGGGCGCGCAGCATCGGCCCGACGCTCCCGCGTGCGCCGCCCGATCGTTCGCGCAGCCCCCGCCAGCCCCAGACGGGCCCTGTGACGATCGAGTTGAACATCCCGAGCGGGCTGAGCAGAACGGATATCCAGCTGCGGCCGCCGTTCAGGGCCAGCGAGCTCAGCGCGATCGCGGCGACCACGGCCAGGAAGGACGGCCAGTCCGCGTCACGCAGGGCCGGCACCGCCAGCAGTGCCAGGCCGCCGACACCCCAGACGAGGGTCCACGCGCGCGGGCGGCGGCCGGCGGCCTCGGCGGCGAAGTAGGCCGCGAGCGCGGCCGGGATCGCGACGAGGAAGAGGTTGAGCGCCAGGCCGTCGCCCAGGAGCAGCATGCTGAGGAGACCGGTGGCCAGCACCGCCCACAGGGTGGCGGTGCGTACGGGAGCGGGTGACTCGATCCGGAGATCGGAGAGCCACGGCACGGGGCCGGCCGACGGGGCGGCCCAGTTGTCGCCCTCGTAGTCCTCCTCGTCCGTCTCCTGCTCGGTCCGGTGGTCCTGCGGGCCGGATGCCTCAGCGGCGTCGTCGGGCTCGCCGCTCTTGGCCAGTCCGACGCTGCCGGGCGTTTCCGGCCCCGGATCACTCGGCTCGGGCGTGGACGGTCTTTCGGACACGGGACCCCCTCCCAACCGGCCGTGGCACGCCGTGGCACACCACGGCGGCGGAGCGCGCCGCTGCGCGGAACGCGGACGACCGGTGTCTCTTCGGCGCTCGCCCGGCATGATCAACAGGCGGCGTGGGCGGCAAGGCTATCCACGGGCGGCGCGCTCCTGGACGTCGGGAGTCACGCTGTAGCGAGCCTGTGACAGAGGGGGCTCATGTGACGCTTGTGGCACACGGGCCGCATTCCGATTCCGTATGTGGCGCCATGTGGCACAGGGCGCATGGGGGCGCAGGGCGACCGCCGCCGAACGAACCGAGGCCCGGCGACCGCCGCCGAACAAATACCGGCCCCGCGACACACCCCCGCTGCTCTACACCGAGCCGGGCATCCACTCCGGCAGTGGCTCCGTCTGCTCCAGCCACGCGCTCGGCGGCGCCCCCGCCTTGCCCGAGCCGACCACTCCGCCCACGATGGCGCAGGTCGTGTCCATGTCGCCGCCGACCTGGGCGGTCGACCAGAACGACTCCTCGTAGTCACCGAGGGCACGGGCCGCCGACCACAGCGCGAAGGGCACCGTGTCGTGTGCCGTCGTACGCCGTCCGCAGCCCAGTACGGCGGCGACCGTCGCGGTGTCGCCGTAGTCGAGCATGTCGCGGGCGCGACGCAGCCCGGCTCCGACCGCGCTGCGGGGCACGAGCGCGATCACGCCGTCGAGCAGCGCCCCGGGGCTGGGCGGTCCGGCCGGATCGGCGGCCAGCGCGGCCGCCGCGGCAACGGCCATGGCGCCGACCACGGCCTCGCGGTGCTGATGCGTGGGGTACGCCGAGATCTCCGCCTGGTGTGTCGCCTGCTCCGGGTCGTCGGCGTACCAGGCGCCGAGCGGGGCGATCCGCATCGCGGCGCCGTTCCCCCAGGAACCCTGTCCCTTGAAGAGGGCGGAGGCCAGCTCGCGCCAGTCGCCGCCTTCCCTGACCAGCCGCAGGAGCCGGTTGACCGCGGGCCCGTAGCCCCGGTCGAAGTCGTGGTGCTCCGCGAACGAGTGAGCCAGGGCGTCCTGGTCGATGCGGTGGTGGGTGGCCAGAACGGCCACTACGGAGGAGGCCATTTCGGTGTCGTCGGTCCACTGCCAGGGACCGGGCGGCAGCTCGCGGCGCTTCAGCAGCGGGTAGTTCGCGGGCACGAAGAACTGCGAGCCCAGCGCGTCTCCCACCGCGAGTCCGCGCAGGCTGGACAGGGCGCGGTCCAGGCGCCCGTCGGGAGAGGAGTCAGCGGTCATCGCCCTGCCACTCTATCCGGTGACTCCGTACGGTTCCGGATCACGCCAGCGTTCGAAAGGACGGTCAAGCGTGTATCTGCCGTCGTCCCCGAGAACGAGCATCCGCACCTCCGCGTTCCCCGGATTCGACAGTGACTCGAAATCCGCCACGGTCCAGTGGAACCACCGCATACAGAAGAGCCGCATCGCCAGACCGTGGGTCACCAGGAGCACGTTCGGCGGATGGTCGGGCGCCTCGAAACTCCGGTACAGACTCTCCAGGAACCCGCCGACCCGGTCGTACACGTCGGCGCCCGACTCGCCCTGTGCGAAGCGGTAGAAGAAGTGCCCGTACGCGTCGCGGTACGCCTTCTGGAGGCGTACGTCGTCGCGGTCCTGCCAGTTTCCCCAGTCCTGTTCCCGCAGCCGTGGCTCCTCGCGCACGCGCACCAGGTCGGGGTCGAGGTGGAAGGCGCGGAACGTCTCGTGCGTACGGCGGTAGGGGGAGACGTAAACGCTTACGCGCTCACGGCCGAAGATCTCCCGCAGCTGTGCGCCCGTCTCCTCCGCCTGCTGCCACCCCTTCTCGGTGAGGGCCAGTGCGTGGTCGGGCTCGCGTTCGTAAACGGTGTCATCGGCGTTGCCCGCTGACTCGCCGTGCCGGACAAGGACGATGCGCCGTGGTCGTGCCATGCCAAAACCCTAGATCGGGTGACGGCCGATCGAGCACTCGTACGGGCCCCATACGGCGTAGGTCACACAAAAAAACACACTCCCGGGAACCGGGCTGGGTCCACCGTACGGCCCTCTGCGGGGGCGCACCGGCCCCCTCCGGACCTCGATCACTCCCCGGGCCACAGCCGGCGGCCATGCACCCGCCCCAGGCCTCCAGCGATCCCGCCCTGGCCCCTCCCAGGGCCTCCGTGGCAGCCACGCTCCAGCCTCAGCCCTGCCGCGATCCCGCGATCCCGCCCCGACCCCTCCGTGGAGCCTCGACCCGGACTCAGACCGTCCAGCCCGGCTCGAGCTGGACTATGTCGCCGGCCAGAGCGGCGACGTCCGCCTCCGTCTGGGCCCGCAGGACGAGGCGCTCCACCCGCTCGGCCCGGTACTTGCCGTGTTCCGCGGCCGACTTCCACATGGAAAGGATCAGAAACTCCGGCCCCGGAGCCTCGCCGAACAGTCCACGGATCATCCCGGGGGAACCCGCCATCGCGGGGTTCCAGACCTTCTCCTGCATCAGCGCGAAGTGCTCGGCACGCTCTTCGTGGACCCGGCAGTGCGCCACCCGCACCAGGTCGGCGTCCGTGAAGCGCGGCTCGAAACCGGTCTTCACGTCGAAACGGTGATCGAAGAGTTTCGCCTGGGAGTCCTTGAAGGTGCCCGACTGCGCGGTGGCCAGCCGGTCATGGGAACGGGCCATGAAGGAGTCGTAGAAGGCGCGGCTCTCCCAGAAGGCGAAGATGTGCGCCACTCCGGGCCTGCCCCGGCTCCAGCCCCCGCCCTGCCCCCGGAAACCCGGCTCCCCCAGAAGCCCCGCCCACTTTCGCTGCCCCCGCTCGAAACCGCGGCGGTCCACCACGGTGCAGCGAATCCACTTGACCAGCACCGCGCCATCGTAAGGCCACGAAGCGTGGCGCCGGTCACGCTCCGGCGGAGTGCACCCGCGCGAGCGCCCGGGTACGCGTGGCACGATGGGCAACCTGCTTCAGCTGTACCGCAGTTGGGGCAGAAGGCAGTGGATACGGGCAGGGGGAGATCTGGTGAGCGGTTTCAACAAGGGCATTCGCAAGGTCGAGTTGGCGGTGAAGTGGGACCCGAGTCCCGCCGGCGAGCCGGACACCGATCTCGACATCGTCGCCGCGACCTTCCTGTCGGACGACCCGTACGGCGATCCCTCCTATGTGGTGCATTTCGACAGCCGTTCCCCGGACGGGACCATCTATCTCAACCGGGACAGCAAGGACGGCAAGGGCTTCGGCTGGGACGAGGTCATGACGCTCGAACTGCAGCGGCTCGACAGCCGCTACACGCGCGTGGTCGTCGGTGTCGTCATCCAGCAGCGCTCGGGCCACAAGACGTTCGTCGGCGTGCTCAACCCCGGTCTGCGGATGCGCGAGGGCTACACCGTCCTGGCCGAGGACGACTTCAGCGAAGTCCTGGGGGCCACAGCGGCCACCGTCGGGGAGTTCGTACGCGACGACTCCGGAGAATGGACGTTCCACCCGGGGATCCAGGGCTACGACACGGACCCGGCGTCCTTCACCAGGATCATGGGCCGCCGTCAGGACTCCTGATTCCGCCTCGGGACTCCTGACTCCGCCTCGGGACCCCCGAAGCGGCCGAACGACGCCGTGACGAGACGCACCGCCGGCGCCGAGCTGCGGCAGACACGACGGCCCTGGGTCGACACACGCCGAGGGCGGTGCAGCCGGATACCGGCTGCACCGCCCTGGCCTGCTACTTCGTGATCAGCAGATGACCGACATCAGCTGCAACCGCTGGTCGAGCCGCAGCCCTCGCAGATGTAGCAGGAACCGGCCCGCTGCATCTTCGTACCGCAGGAGAAGCACAGCGGGGCGTCCGCCTGGATGCCCAGCTGCATCTCCACGAGTTCGGCGCTGGTATGCACCTGCTGCGGGGCGGGCTGGGCCGCCTCGACCTCCGCCTTGGGCGTGACGACGGCCTTCAGCTCCTGCGCCCGGGGCGCCGACTGGGCCAGGCCCTCGACGTCGACCTCGTCGTCGGACGGCTCGTACGAACCGGTCTCCAGATGACGCTGACGCTCCTCGGCGGAGTGGATGCCGAGGGCGGAGCGCGTCTCGAAGGGCAGGAAGTCGAGCGCCAGGCGGCGGAAGATGTAGTCGACGATCGACTGCGCCATCCGCACGTCCGGGTCGTCCGTCATGCCGGCCGGCTCGAAGCGCATGTTCGTGAACTTGGAGACGTACGTCTCCAGGGGCACGCCGTACTGCAGGCCGACCGAGACGGCGATGGAGAAGGCGTCCATCATGCCGGCGAGGGTGGAGCCCTGCTTCGACATCTTCAGGAAGACCTCGCCGAGACCGTCGTCCGGGTAGGAGTTGGCGGTCATGTACCCCTCGGCGCCACCCACGGTGAAGGAGGTGGTGATGCCGGGACGGCCCTTGGGGAGACGCTTGCGGACCGGGCGGTACTCGACGACCTTCTCGACCGCGCTACGGATGGTCTCTTCAGCCTTGGCCGTGACCTCGGTCTTCTCCTTCTCCTTGGTCTTCGCGGAGAGGGGCTGGCCGACCTTGCAGTTGTCGCGGTAGATCGCGAGCGCCTTGACGCCCATCTTCCACGCCTCGAAGTAGACCTCTTCGACGTCCTCGACGGTCGCCGTCTCCGGCAGGTTGACCGTCTTGGAGAGCGCGCCGGAGATCCAGGGCTGGATCGCGGCCATCATGCGGACGTGGCCCATCGCGGAGATGGAACGCTCGCCCATGGCGCAGTCGAAGACCTCGTAGTGCTCCTGCTTGAGACCCGGGGCGTCGATCACATTGCCGTTCTCGGCGATGTGGGCGACGATCGCCTCGATCTGCTCCTCCTGGTAGCCCAGGCGGCGCAGGGCCTGCGGCACGGTGCCGTTGACGATCTGCATCGAGCCGCCGCCGACCAGCTTCTTGAACTTGACCAGCGCGAGGTCGGGCTCAAGACCGGTGGTGTCGCAGGACATCGCGAGACCGATGGTGCCGGTCGGGGCGATGACGGAGGCCTGCGCGTTGCGGAAGCCGTTCTTCTCGCCGAGGTGGAGCACGTCCTGCCAGGACTCCGTGGCAGCGGCCCAGATCGGGCTGTCCAGGTCGTCGACACGAGGAGCCACGGCGTTGGCGTCGGAGTGCTGCTTCATGACCCGCAGGTGCGGCTGCGCGTTACGGGCGTAGCCGTCGTACGGGCCGACGACCGCGGCGAGTTCGGCGGAGCGCTTGTACGAGGTGCCGGTCATCAGCGAGGTGATGGCACCGGCGAGCGAGCGGCCGCCGTCGGAGTCGTAGGCGTGGCCGGTCGCCATCAGCAGGGCGCCGAGGTTGGCGTAACCGATGCCCAGCTGACGGAAGGCGCGGGTGTTCTCGCCGATCTTCTGGGTCGGGAAGTCCGCGAAGCAGATGGAGATGTCCATCGCGGTGATGACCAGCTCGACGACCTTCGAGAAGCGGTCGACGTCGAAGGACTGGTGGCCCTTGCCGTCGTCCTTCAGGAACTTCATCAGGTTCAGCGAGGCGAGGTTGCAGGACGTGTTGTCCAGGTGCATGTACTCGCTGCACGGGTTCGAGCCGTTGATACGGCCGGACTCCGGGCACGTGTGCCAGGCGTTGATGGTGTCGTCGTACTGGATGCCGGGGTCGGCACAGGCCCAGGCCGCCTCGGCCATCTTGCGGAAGAGCGACTTGGCGTCGACCTCCTCGATGACCTCGCCGGTCATGCGGGACGTCAGGCCGAACTTGCCGCCCGCCTCGACCGCCTTCATGAACGTGTCGTTCACACGGACCGAGTTGTTGGCGTTCTGGTACTGGACGGACGTGATGTCGTCGCCGCCCAGGTCCATGTCGAAGCCCGCGTCACGCAGGGCGCGGATCTTCTCCTCTTCCTTCACCTTGGTCTCGATGAAGCCCTCGATGTCGGGGTGGTCGACGTCGAGGATGACCATCTTGGCCGCGCGGCGCGTGGCGCCACCCGACTTGATCGTTCCCGCGGAGGCGTCGGCACCGCGCATGAAGGAGACGGGACCCGAGGCGTTGCCGCCCGAGGAGAGGAGCTCCTTGGAGGAGCGGATGCGGGAGAGGTTCAGGCCGGCGCCGGAGCCGCCCTTGAAGATCATGCCCTCTTCCTTGTACCAGTCGAGGATCGACTCCATGGAGTCGTCGACGGCCAGGATGAAGCAGGCGGAGACCTGCTGGGGCTGGGGCGTCCCGACGTTGAACCAGACGGGGCTGTTGAAGCTGAAGATCTGGTGCAGGAGGGCGTACGCCAGCTCGTGCTCGAAGATCTCGGCGTCGGCGGGCGAGGCGAAGTACTTGTAGTCCTCACCGGCCTTCCGGTACGTCTTCACGATGCGGTCGATGAGCTGCCGGAGGCTCACCTCGCGCTGCGGGGTGCCGACGGCACCCCGGAAGTACTTGCTGGTGACGATGTTGACCGCGTTCACCGACCAGAAGCCGGGGAACTCGACGCCACGCTGCTCGAAGTTGACCGAGCCGTCGCGCCAATTGGTCATGACGACGTCACGGCGCTCCCACTCCACCTCGTCGTACGGGTGCACGCCCGGAGTGGTGTGGATGCGCTCGATGCGCAGTCCCTTGCTGGCCTTGGTGCCCTTGGTGCGGGAACCCCGTGCCGGACCGCTCGCCGTCTCTGTCATGCCGCCTCCCTGTATCAGGCTAAAACGCCCTGAAGTGCCTCGTTCTTCCCGTGGCACGGTGTGTGTCTGGTACTGCGCGCGCCGTATAAACGGCCGCTCGCAGCAGGTCTTGGGTCGCCGCCGGGCGCTCCGGGGCCGGACGGTCCGTCCGGCCCCGGGCCTCCGGTCAGTCGGCGGCGCTGGCGGGCACGGGGACCTGTGCAGTCCCTCCGGACCCGCGGTCGCTTTCCTGGCGCTCCGCGGAGGCGTCTTCGTCGTCCGCCTCGTCCGCGGCGGGGCGCCGCGTCTGTTCTCTGAGTTCCGCGATGTTGGCCTCGAAGTCCTCGAGCGAGTCGAACGCCCGGTACACGGACGCGAACCGCAGATAGGCGACGAGGTCGAGCTCCTGCAACGGGCCGAGTATGGCCAGCCCCACGTCGTGGGTGGTCAGTTCGGCGCTTCCGGTGGCGCGCACCGCCTCTTCGACCCGCTGGCCGAGCTGGGCGAGCGCGTCCTCGGTGACCGGTCGTCCCTGGCATGCCTTGCGGACACCATTGATGACCTTGGTACGACTGAAGGGCTCGGTGACGCCGGACCGCTTGACGACCATCAGCGAGCACGTCTCCACCGTCGTGAAACGGCGGGAGCAGTCGGGGCACTGGCGGCGCCTGCGGATCGACGTGCCGTCATCGGTCGTACGACTGTCGACGACGCGGCTGTCGGGGTGCCTGCAGAAGGGGCAGTGCATGGCTCCAACCCTCCTTCACGGCACGACTCATAGACCTCAAGGGCCTCTTGGGCCCCTCGAAGCAGCCCCCAGCATAGGCGATGACCGGTGGCCTGAAGACCCGGGGGACCACAACTTCTGGGCTGCTGCCGCAATCCAACCACTACATGTGGTGCCAGGCACGTAAATTCACACACGGCGCGCGTGTCGCACATGAATTGGCACGTGCCGCGCGGTCATACCGGTGCGGGGCGCGCGGAGATACGGTGGGCGCCGCACCGATGGGGGCCGGTACCCGGCCGAAGGGGTGCCGGATGGCAGACTGGGCCTCGACCTGCGAGGTCGCCGTCCCGGCGGTGAAGAGTACAGCAATCAGGCACTTTGTCCGTGAGTCACGGCGTTGGCTATACACCTAGACAGATGATCGCGGCAGGCAATCTGCGATTTTTCACTCGAACGTGTGTTTGGCGCAACCTTTCGAAAGCAACTACCGTTGTCCAGCAGGGAGACCATCGAGAGGGGCCGACGTGACCACCACCGCAGACAGCGCCACCATCACTGCCCAGGAGCGCTCCCAGGGCCGACTCGAGCCGGTGCATGCGATGAACGAAGCCATGAATCATGAGGGGCCCAAGCGATCCCTGCCGGGCCGACCTCCAGGCATCCGGGCGGACAGTTCCGGGCTCACCGACCGGCAGCGCCGGGTGATCGAGGTCATCAGGGACTCCGTGCAGCGGCGCGGTTACCCGCCGTCGATGCGCGAGATCGGCCAGGCGGTCGGCCTGTCCAGCACGTCATCGGTCGCCCATCAGCTGATGGCGCTGGAGCGCAAGGGCTTCCTGCGCCGGGACCCGCACCGCCCGCGCGCGTACGAGGTGCGGGGCTCCGACCAGTCCTCCGCACAGCCCACGGACACCGCGGGCAAGCCCGCCGCGTCGTACGTCCCGCTCGTGGGCCGCATCGCCGCCGGTGGCCCCATCCTCGCCGAGGAATCGGTCGAGGACGTCTTCCCTCTCCCCCGGCAGCTGGTCGGCGACGGCGAGCTGTTCGTCCTGAAGGTCGTCGGTGACTCGATGATCGAGGCGGCCATCTGTGACGGCGACTGGGTGACGGTCCGCCGCCAGCCGGTCGCGGAGAACGGCGACATCGTGGCCGCCATGCTCGACGGCGAGGCCACGGTGAAGCGCTTCAAGCGCGAGGACGGCCATGTGTGGCTGCTGCCGCACAACTCGGCCTACCAGCCGATCCCCGGTGACGAGGCGACCATCCTGGGCAAGGTGGTGGCGGTGTTGCGGCGGGTGTGACAACCCGCGGCGGGCGAAGACACGTCGCGCCTGCCCCTGATCCGGGCCCCGGGACCACCTGCGCCGGTTCCGGGGCCCTGTGCTGTCCGCACGCCGGTCACCGGTGCGGCGGCCTGCGGCTCTTCCGGCCGGTCACCGCTACGGCGGCGGCCTGCGGCTTTGCGGCTTTGCGGCTCTGCTGTCGTCCGCAGGCCGGTCACCACTACATCCTCCGGCCGTCCGTCGATCCTGCTGTCCGGCTGTCCAGGTGTCCGGCAACTCGCCGGCCGAGGCCGGCGCTATGCGCTCTCGGTCTTCCGCGCCGTCTCGTCGATCGCGGCCAGCGACCTGCGCACCTGATGACGGTCCGTCGTGTACCAGAAGTCGGGCAGTGACGCCTTCAGGTAGCTGCCGTAGCGGGCCGTCGCGAGGCGCTGATCCAGTACGGCCACGACGCCGCGGTCTCCCGAGGCGCGGACGAGGCGGCCGGCACCCTGGGCCATCAGCAGCGCCGCGTGCGTGGCGGCCACGGCCATGAAGCCGTTGCCCCCCGCGTCCTCGACCGCCTTCTGGCGGGCGCTCATCAGCGGATCGTCGGGCCGTGGGAAGGGGATCTTGTCCATGACGACCAGCTGGCAGCTGGGGCCGGGGACGTCGACGCCCTGCCAGAGCGACAGCGTGCCGAACAGACAGGTCTTGGGGTCGGCCGCGAAGTTCTTGATCAGCTCGCCGAGCGTCTCCTCGCCCTGCAGCAGGATGGGGAACTCGGGGATGCGGGTGCGCAGTTCCTCGGCGGCCAGCTGCGCGGCGCGCATCGAGGAGAAGAGGCCGAGGGTGCGTCCGCCGGCCGACTGGATCAGTTCGGTGAGCTCGTCCAGCATGTCGGCGCGGTCCCCGTCGCGGGCGGGGCGCGCGAGGTGTTTGGCGACGTAGAGGATGCCCTGCTTGGGGTAGTCGAACGGCGAGCCGACGTCGACGCCCTTCCACTGCGGGAGGTCCTCGCCCTCCGTGCCCTCCGGGGCCAGGCCGAGGGACGCCCCGACTCCGTTGAAGTCGCCGCCCAGCTTCAGAGTCGCGGAGGTCAGTACGACGGAGCGGTCCGTAAAGAGCTTCTCCCGCAGCAGGCCCGACACCGACATGGGGGCGACCCGCAGGGAAGCGCCGAATCGGTCGTGCCGCTCGTACCAGACGACGTCCCACTCGGAGCCGTTCGTGATCCGCTCGGCCACGTCGTGCACGGACTCCACCGAGGCCAGGGCCTGTTTGCGGACGGCGTCCTCGTCCTGGACGGACTTGTCGCGGGTGGCTCCGATCGCGGAGATGACCGTACGAGCGGCGTCGCGCAGCGCCATCAGCGCGTACCCGAGGTCCTCCGGGACCTCCTCGAGGCGGCCGGGCAGTGCCAGCTCCATGACCCGCTCGAAGCCCTCGGCGGCGGTCTGCAGCTGGTCGGCGGCCTTCTCATTGGCCAGCTTGGCGGCTCGGCGGACGGCTCGGTTGACCTGGCCCGGAGTGAGCTCGCCGGTCGCCACACCGGTGACGCGGGAGACCAGCTCATGGGCCTCGTCCACGATCAGCACCTCGTGCTGCGGCAGGACCGGCGCGCCCTCGATGGCGTCGATCGCGAGCAGCGCGTGGTTGGTGACGACGACCTCGGCGAGCTTGGCGCGCTCGCGGGCCATCTCCGCGAAGCACTCGGCGCCGTACGCGCACTTCTGGGCGCCGAGGCACTCCCTGGACGACACGGAGATCTGGGCCCAGGCCCGGTCGGACACACCGGGCGTCAGGTTGTCGCGGTCGCCGGTCTCCGTCTCGTCCGACCACTCCCGCAGCCGGACCAGGTCCTGCCCCAGCTTGCTGGTGGGGGCGGCGGCCTCGAACTGGTCGAAGAGGCCTTCCTCCTCGTCCTGCGGCATGCCCTCGTGCAGGCGGTGCAGACACAAATAGTTCGACCGGCCCTTGAGCATGGCGAACTCGGGGCGGCGGCGCAGCAGCGGGTGCAGCGCGTCGACCGTCCGCGGCAGGTCCCGCTCGACGAGCTGCCGCTGCAGCGCCAGGGTGGCCGTCGCCACGATGACGCGCTCCCCGTGCGCGAGCGCGGGCACCAGATATCCCAGCGATTTACCGGTGCCGGTGCCGGCCTGGACCAGCAGATGGGAGCTGTCGTCGATCGCTTCCGCGACGGCTTCGGCCATGGTCACCTGGCCGGGGCGCTCCGTACCGCCGACGGCAGTGACGGCAGCATGCAGGAGTTCGGGGAGTGAGGGCTTCGTCATAGCCCGACCACCCTACGGGGCGGGACTGACAACCGTGCGATCACTACGGGAGCGACGGCAGCGACGGCAGCGACTGGCGTGATCACGACGGGTGCGTGGTGCGTTCTCGCGGTGGCTACGACGTCGTGGATCGCCTCGGCCGGGACGGACACGGGCCGCCTGTCGGTCCCCCGGCCGCCTTTCCCCAGCTCAGAAGGGTCGTGGTGGCGCCAGGCCGACGGCCTCCGCCCCGGTCGCGGCCCGGCTGCGACCGGGGCGGCGGACGGGATCTGCAAGAAGGACTCCTCGGATGGGAACCGGATCGCGGCGACCGGTGTACCAAAAGTGATGGCGCTACAACACATCGCGCAGGGCCCGGTCTCTGACCATGAGGGCGGCTCGCTTGGCGGGCAGGCCGACCTCGGCGGAGAACCGGAAACCGGCGCTCAGGAATGCGGAGACGGAGGGGGTGTTGCGCAGGTCGGGTTCCGCGACGACGCGGGCGCACGACGGGCGCTTGTCGAGCACGAGGTCGGCGACGCTTCTGAGCAGGGCGGAGCCGAAGCCTCGCCCACGGTTGGCGACATCGCCGATGAGGAGGTGGATTCCGGTGTCGTGAGGGCGGGCGGGATAGTGGCGGGCCAATGGGTCGAGGTCCGCGCGGTAGATCTCCCAGTAGCTCATCGGGGTGCCGTCCAGCACGCCGAGGCAGGGCACGCTGCGTCCGTCCCCGCCGAGCTGGGTGCTGAGGTGATCTTCGGTCGCGGACTGGGGACCGGCCAGCTCCCAGAACGCGGCGACGGCGGGGTCGTTCATCCAGCGGGCGATGAGCGGGAGATCGCGCTGGAGGCGTACGGGGACGAGGTGGAAGTCGCCGACGGGGGTGGTCGTGGGCCCCCAGTCGCCGACGCGGTCGAGCAGGTCGTCGCTCGCCGGGTTGCCGGAAGCCGCCTCGCGCGTGCTCCCTTCCTCGGCGGTGCCCTCGACGTGAGCCTTGGCGTCCTCGGCGAAGAGCGCGATGAATTCGTCGGGCAGGCGAAGTTCGAGGGTGTCCTCACTGTCCGAGTCCGGGCCGGGACCCGGGTCGGCGCCTTCGTCGGTGACGGGGGCAGGGGCGGTTTTGGCGTCGGTGCTCGCATCGGTGGGAGGCACGGCGACGCTCCTCTCAGCAGACGGGGTGGGTCATGTTCCTCAGGGATGAAGGGGGTTGGCGATGGTGACGTAGACGGACTGGGTGTCGACGGGACCGATGAGTTCGTCGAGGCCGTGCAGCCGGGTGAGCAGGTTGGCCTTGCAGCGCAGGTGCGGCGAGTCCAGGAGGTGGGCGGGCAGGGAGGTGCGCAGCCGGTCCGGACCGGTGGCCACGCCGGTGAGAAAGCGGCGGAACGCGGCGAGCAACAGCCGCTCGTCGGCGAGGCGTTGGGAGCCGAACGCGCCGATGAGGCCGAGCACGTTGTTGATGGCGAGGTAGTAGGCGAAGCGTTCGTCGGTGACCTCGTCGGATACGAAGGTGTCGCTGTGCTCTCCGATGCCGGGCAGCCGGGCGTCGAGTTCCGCGCGGCGCGACGCGCGGAAGTAGTAGCCCTGGTTGTCGCGGTAGCGGCCGCCCGCGGGCCACCCCTCGGGGTCCAGCAGGAGCAGCGTGTTCTGCTGGTGTGCCTCCAGGGCGATCCCGGCCTCACTGTCCAGCCAGAGCACCGGGCGCACGACCTCCTGCAGATAGCGCAGGAACCACTCGGCGGCCACGGCTCCGCGCGCACGGCCAGTGCGGCCGGCGAGCCGGGTGATGACCTCGGCGAGCCGGGACGTCATGCGGGGACGGTCTCCGCCGGCAGCGGGACGGAGACGGTCTCCGTCCGCAGCGGGACGGGGTGAGACGAAGCCGGCGATGCAGGAGACGTCGTCCGTCGGGCCGAACGGGTTGTGCCGGATCATCACGTCGAGGCCTGGCGCGGGCCTGCCGTCGGTGCCGGTGACGGCGAGCCACGCAGGATCGCGCACGATGTCGAACCCGGGGTGGGCTGCGCGCCACTGCCCGGACAGGCCGGTGCGCAGCAGGCGGTGGACCTCGACGCCGCGGTGGAGTTCCTTGCGGAGGTTCTCACGACGGGAGTTGGTAATGCGCAGGCCAAGCGACAGCTTCAGCATCGCGGGGGCGCCGGAGCGGTAGAGGGTGCGTACGGAGGAGGTGGGGTGCCACGCGGGGCCATGCGGGCCGAGGTCCTGGAGCAGGCCGGCGTCGAACAAGGCCCCGATGTCGGGGCGGTGGCGGATCTCGCGGGCCTGCCAGGGGTGCAGGGGCAGGGCGGCATGTCCCTCGGGCAGCGGCAGTCCGGTGCCGGCGAGCCGCGCGGTCAGCTGCGCGGCGGCCACGGGGCGACCGCGTTCCGTCCACGCGGAGTCAGACGCGAGCAGCTCGGGCGCGACCGACATCCAGTGGAGGGGGAAGGAGCCGCGCGTCTCCGGAGAGTAGCGACGCAGTTCGGCTTCGGAGAGCCCCTCGCGGCTCTTCGGCGTCGGGTGCAGCGGGTGCCCGAGAAGCAGCGCCTGCTCGGCGGCGAGGAACAGGTCGGGCCCATCACCGGGGTGCTCGCGGCGCTCGGTGACGAAGATGACGGTGCGACGCAGGGAGTCGGCGACCCGTTCGGTCAGGTCACTGCGGTCGCTGTTCCCGCCGTGGGGTGCGTGGGGTGCATGGCGGGGTGCCGCCCCGGCCCCTGAGCCGGTATCGGGATCGGTGTCGATGTCGGAGTCGGAGTCGGAGTAGATGTCAGTGCCGGAGCCGGAGCCGGAGCCGGAGCCGGCGGGGGTGACGGCCGTCGGTTCCGGCGACGTCACCGCTCCTGACCCCGCCGCTTCCCGGGCCAGCAAGGTCGCCACCGTGACGGCATCGGCAGGGGGCGCCCACTCGGGTGCGTCGGCGACGCAGGGCAGGCCGAAGCGGTGCCATCCGGTGGAGGACCAGTAGCGGACGGGGACGAGGAGGGCCGTGGCGGTGGCGGGGAGGGGGATGCGGAGGATGCCGTCGTCCGGGGCCGGGAGGTCGTTCTCGCGTACCCAGCAGCGCAGGAGGTTCTCCACGGCAGCCGCCTGTGCGGCCGCGTAGGGATCGGGCTGCTCCAGCGGGTCCGTGACGGCGCCGCTCGGCAGCGGCCTCGACAGATCCGTCTCCGAGGCGTGGACCCGTTGCCGGGGGACCGACTCGACTCCGGGCTGCGGAGGAGCCTGAGTACCCCCGAACTGCCGCTCGGGCGGGACCTGGGTCCCGCGGGTTGCCGACGCGGGCAGCGCTTGCGTGCCGTGGCCTTCCCGCTTGGGGGCGTGGGACTGACCATCGGATGCGGGGGTGGCGTTCACGAGACTTCCTTGCGAGGTCTGAGACGGTTCAGGTTTCTTCTGGCCCTGGCGAGTCAGCGTGAGTCAGGCTTCTGGTCCCGGCGAGGTGTGAGGCGCCCTGGGCCGGTTCGGGGCGGGCGATTGAGGACGACCGCTGCGCGAACCGCAAGACGGGCTACGGACGTGGCCTCGGACGGTGCCGCGGAGCATCGGGCCCCTCTTGAGGTCATGTTCTTGAGGTGCCGTGCACTCCGCACCAGTCCCGAGCTAGTGCCGGCCCGGCCGAACAGATCGGACGCCCCCGACGTGGCCACCATCGACGCCCCCGCCCTCGACGCGCCCCAGCCCAGCCGGGCTCGGCTCATCCGGGCTCGGCTCATCCGGGCTCGGCTCATCCGGGCTCCGCCCACCCCGGCTCCGCCCAGTGGGTCCCCCACCAGCGGGCCCCCGAGCCACCGCTTCGACCGCGTCGGCCAGCCGGTCCAGTACGGCGGCTGTCTGCTCGTCTGTGATCGTCAGAGGGGGCAGGAGTCGGACGACGCTCGCGTGGCGGCCGCCGAGGTCCACGATCAGGCCCCGTCGCAGGCACTCCTGCTGCACGGCGGAGGCCAGATCGGGTGCGGCGGGACGCGGTCCGGAGTCGGTGGACTCCGGGTCGACCAGCTCGACGCCGATCATCAGCCCACGGCCGCGTACGTCGCCGACACAGGCGAACTCCTCGGTGAGCGGGCGGAGTTGTCGCCGTATGCGGGTGCCCAGGACAGCGGCACGCGCGGCGAGGTCGTTCTCTCGGACGTATGCGAGAGTCGCCGTGCCCGCGGCCATGGCCAGCTGATTGCCACGGAAGGCCCCCGCGTGGGTGCCCGGTTGACCCACGTCGAGGTCGTCGCGGTGGACCACGACGGCCAGCGGGAGGCTGCCGCCGATGGCCTTGGACAGGACCATGACGTCGGGTGTGATGCCGCTGTGCTCGACGGCCCAGAAGGTGCCGGTGCGGCCGACGCCGGTGTCGACCTCGTCGGCGATCAGCGGGATGGAGCGGGCCCGGGTGATCTCCCGCATCCGGCGCATCCAGGTGTCCGGGGCGGGGATCACGCCGCCCTCGCCCTGGACCGGTTCCAGGATCATCCCGGCGGGGTGCGGCACGCCCGACCTGGGGTCGTCGAGGACGGATTCGGTCCAGTGGGCGGCGAGTTCGGCCCCGCGGTCGCCGCCGACGCCGAAGGGGCAGCGGTAGTCCTGCGGATACGGCAGCCGCGCCACCCGTGCGCCGGACGCGCCCCCGGACGCTTCGAGCGCCCCCGCGGTCATGTCGTGACAGGCACCGGTGAAGGCGAGCACCCCGGTACGTCCGGTCGCGGCACGTACGAGGGTGACCGCGGCGTCGACGGCATCCGTGCCCGCCGGACCGCAGAACCGCACACGCGCCCGGTCGGCGAACGCGGGCGGCAGCGTACGGAACAGCTCGGTCGTGAAGGCGTCCTTGACGGGCGTGGCGAGGTCCAGGGCCTGCAGCGGCGCACCGGAGTCGAGGACCTTTCTGATCGCCTCCAGGACCACCGGGTGGTTGTGGCCGAGGGCCAGGGTCCCGGCGCCGGAGAGACAGTCGAGATAGCGGCGCCCGTCGGCACCTTCGATCGTCAGCCCCCGTGCCCGCACGGGCACGATCGGCAGGGCGCGCGCATAGGTGCGGGCGGCCGGCTCGCGCGCCGACTGACGGCGCAGGATCCCTTCGTGCGCCGCGCGCTCACCCCCGGCTCCGCTCCCCTCCCGCGTCCTGTCGGGCTCCCGCCCCATCGGCATCACCGCAGACTCGGTCACGTCCACGACTCCTGGTCCTCCCGCTGTTCAGAGGCGAGTTGGCGGGGAAACTGAGCGCAGGCTGCAGGTCCCCCGTACGTACCAACGACGGGGCCCTCAGGGGGAAGCGGGTGAGCCGAAGATCCTTGCCGTGACGGAACCGTTGCCGTTCCGTGGGAAGTCCCCCACAGCGACCGCATAGTCTTTGGTGCCGTTCGGGGATGCGGAACGATCACCGGTTCCGGCCGGTTGACCGGCAGTCCCGGTCCGTACCCAGGGGGTCCGGACCGGCCGGTCCGTACGAGGCTGCATGCGTACGGAACTGTCTTCGTACGAGGTTGCGTTCCACGCGGCAGCCTCCGTGCGCGGCGGTTCCCGTGCCACGTGGCACCCGGGCGAGTGCGTACGACGCTGCATCCGTACGTACTCGCCGAGGCACTGCACAGTTCACTCACGTCCAGGGGGAGTTCAGCCCATGCGATCCATACGCCCGCCCTTCGCCGCTCGCCGAGGGAGGAGTGCGCGCCGCGGAACGTCCCCCGCGCTGGCCGCCGTCGGCCTGGCCGCGGCGCTCGCGCTCACCGCCACCGCCTGCGACACGGGCGACAGCAAGGCGAAGGCCGACGCCACGGTGTCCGCGTCCCCGAGTGGCGACGACAAGATCAAGATCCCGGACGACATCAGGGACAGGCTCAAAGAGCACGGGATCGACGTCGACAAGTGGAAGGACGGCGCCTGGAAGAACTGGGACAGGGACGACTGGCTCCGCGAGGCCGACGACTTCATCAACCCCATCATCAAGGGGCTGTGGGACCCGGACCGGATGCGTGACGCCGACGACCCCGACCAGGACAAGGGCGTCGACGACAACGACCTCTCCGGTGACCAGGGTGTCACCGACCCGACGCCCGCTCCGGTGGTCGCCCAGGCCGTGAAGGCCGCGTATCACGACAGCGCGCCCGAGGCGGGCAAGGTGTTCTTCGACTCGCCCGAGGGCACGATGGTCTGCTCGGCGACCGTGGTCGAGGACCCGGCCCACCCGGGCAAGTCCAACATGGTCTGGACGGCGGGCCACTGCGTGCACGCCGGCAAGAAGGGCGGCTGGTACCGCAACATCGCGTTCGTGCCCGCGTACAACAACGCCGGCAAGACCGCCGACCAGTTGCAGGACGCCACGAAGGCGGAGATCGCGCCGTACGGCGTCTGGTGGAGTGACTGGGCGCAGACCTCGGACCAGTGGATCGAGCAGGGCGGGGCGACGGGCGGCCAGGGTGCGCCGTACGACTTCGCGGTGCTGCATGTGACGCCGGAGAAGGGCAGCAACGGCAAGTCCCTCGAGGAGACGGTCGGTTCGGCGCTGCCGGTGAACTTCAACGCGCCTGCCGTGCCGAAGGTGGCGAGCATCACGGCGACCGGTTACCCGGCGGCGCCGCCGTTCGACGGGCAGAAGCTCTTCCAGTGCACGGACAGGCCGGGGCGGCTGTCGGTCGTGAAGTCCGACCCGACGATGTACCGCGTCGGCTGCACCATGACCGGCGGTTCGTCCGGCGGTGGCTGGGTCGCGAAGGGGTCGGACGGCAAGCCGGCGCTGGTGTCCAACACCTCGATCGGCCCGGTGAGTTCGGGCTGGCTGGCCGGACCGCACCTGGGCACCGAGGCCAAGGGCATCTACGACTCGGTAAGCAAGAAGTTCGCCGGTCGGTGAACCGACTGACCTGACCGGTCGGTGACCCGACGGACATGGCCGGGTCCGGACAGACGGCGGCGGGGTGGTGCACGGACATCGGTGCACGAAAACCTTCACCACCCCACCGTCGTTCGTCCTCAATCGCACGGGCATAGTGGGGTGTCGCGTCCGAGCGGGCTCCGCGGAGAGCCGCCCCGCGTCTGACAAGCACATGACATAACCGTTCCAACGGGGGTTATCACAGCATGCGTTCCGTACGTACGTCTGTCGCGCGCAGGCGCGGCCGGCGCGACGTTCTCGTCGCCACCGCGCTCGTCGCGGCCCTGGCAGCCACGGCCACCGCCTGCAACTCGGGCGACGACAAGGCGGAGGACAAGCCCGCCGCCACGGCATCCCAGGGAAGCGGCCAGGACGACGTCCAGGTCCCCGGCAACATCGCCGACAAGCTCAAGGACCACGGCATCGATCCCGACCAGTGGAAGTCCGGGGGCTGGAGGAACTGGGACAAGGACAAGTGGCTCAGTGAGGCCAAGGACTTCGTCAACCCGGTGATCAAGGGGCTGTGGAAGCCCGACCGGATGAAGTCCGCCAAGGACCCGGACAAGACGATCTCGGCGAAGGACGCGGCGGCCGACCAGGGCGTCACCGACCCGACGCCGGAGCCGGTGCAGGCGAAGGCGGAGAAGTCGCCGTACCACGAGAACGCGGCCCCGGTCGGCAAGGTCTTCTTCGACTCCCCCGAGGGCTCGATGGTCTGCTCCGGGACGGTCGTCAAGGACGTCAACCACCCGGGCAAGTCCAACCTCGTGTGGACCGCGGGCCACTGCGTCCACGCGGGCGGCAGCGGCGGCTGGTACCGCAACATCGCCTTCGTCCCGTCCTACAACGACCTCAACAAGTCCGAGGCGCAGCTGAGCAACGCCACCACCTCCGAGATCGCCCCGTACGGCCAGTGGTGGGCGGACTGGGCCTCGACCTCCAACGAGTGGATCTCCGGCGGCGACGAGACGGGCGGCGCCGGTGCGCCGTACGACTACTCCGTGCTGCATGTGAAGCCGGAGCAGGGCAGCAAGTCGCTCGAGGAGACGGTCGGCAACGCGCTGGCCGTGGACTTCTCCGCGCCCTCCGCCCAGAGCGTCGGCACGATGGGCGCCTGGGGCTACCCGGCGGCGCCGCCGTACAACGGTCTGAGCATGTTCAAATGCCTCGACCGGCCGGGCCGTCTCTCGCTCAGCCCGAGCCTGCCGACGATGTACCGCATCGGCTGCACCATGACCGGCGGTTCGTCCGGCGGCGGCTGGTTCCGCGTCGTCGACGGCAAGACGAAGCTGGTCTCGAACACGTCGATCGGCCCGTCCGACAACACCTGGCTCGCGGGACCGCAGCTGGGCCGGGGCGCCGAGGCACTGTACGAGAACATGAGCAAGAAGTACGGCGGACGGTAGTCACCGAGCGCCCGACATGCACACGGCGAAGGCCCGCCCCCTGCGAAAGGGGGCGGGCCTTCGGCCGTTACGTGCTGTCCGTGCGGCAGCCGCTCAGGCGAGGGGGGCCGGAACGTACGGCGCGAGATCCGCCGCCAGCTCCTCGTGCACCCGTGCCTTGAGCAGGGTGCCCTCCGGGGTGTGCTCCTCGGAGAGGACCTCGCCCTCGTTGTGCGCGCGGGCGATCAGCTGGCCGTGCGTGTACGGCACGAGAGCCTCGATCTCGACCTTGGGGCGCGGCAGCTCGTTGTCGATGAGCGCGAGCAGCTCGGCGATGCCCTGGCCGGTCCGGGCCGAGACCGCGATGGAGCGCTTCTCGATCCGCAGCAGCCGCTGGAGCACCAGCGGGTCGGCCGCGTCCGCCTTGTTGATCACCACGATCTCGGGCACGTCCGTCGCGCCCACGTCACGGACGACCTCGCGCACGGCGGCCAGCTGCTCCTCCGGCGCGGGGTGCGAACCGTCCACCACGTGCAGGATCAGGTCGGAGTCCCCGACCTCCTCCATCGTGGAACGGAACGCCTCGACCAGGTGGTGCGGCAGGTGTCGTACGAAACCGACCGTGTCGGCCAGCGTGTACAGCCGTCCGCTCGGGGTCTCGGCCCGGCGCACGGTCGGGTCGAGGGTCGCGAACAGGGAGTTCTCGACCAGCACGCCCGCGCCCGTGAGGCGGTTGAGCAGGGACGACTTGCCGGCGTTCGTGTAACCGGCGATCGCTACCGAGGGCACCTTGTGGCGACGGCGCTCCTGGCGCTTGATGTCGCGGCCCGTCTTCATGGCCGCGATCTCCCGGCGCATCTTCGCCATCTTCTCGCGGATCCGGCGCCGGTCCGTCTCGATCTTGGTCTCACCGGGACCACGGGTGGCGAGGCCGCCGCCCGAGCCGCCGCCCATCTGACGGGACAGCGACTGACCCCAGCCGCGCAGCCTCGGCAGCATGTACTGCATCTGCGCGAGCGCGACCTGCGCCTTGCCCTCTCGGGACTTGGCGTGCTGGGCGAAAATGTCGAGGATCAGGGCCGTACGGTCGATGACCTTGACCTTGACGACGTCTTCGAGGTGGATCAGCTGGCCCGGACTCAGCTCACCGTCGCAGATCACGGTGTCGGCGCCGGTCTCCAGGACGATGTCCCGCAGCTCGTTCGCCTTGCCGGAGCCGATGTAGGTGGCCGCGTCGGGCTTGTCGCGACGCTGCACGACGCCGTCGAGCACGAGCGCTCCCGCGGTCTCCGCGAGGGCGGCCAGCTCGGCCAGCGAATTGTCCGCGTCGGTCGCGGTCCCCGTGGTCCACACACCGACGAGCACGACGCGCTCCAGACGGAGCTGTCGGTACTCGACCTCGGTGACGTCCTCGAGCTCGGTGGAGAGGCCGGCCACGCGGCGCAGGGCCGCGCGCTCGGACCGGTCGAACTGGTCGCCGTCCCGCTCTCCGTCGATCTCGTGGCTCCAGGCGACGTCCTCTTCCATCAGGGCATCGGCCCGAAGACCTTCGGGGTGGGTCTGCGCGAGGCTCTGCGCGTCCTGGGAAGGGGAAGAAGAGGAGGTCATTGGATCCTTACGTCGATGGGGTTACCGCTTCGACGACAGACGCCGTCATGTACAGGAACGTCCGAGGCCGCCGGGAGATTCCCGGATTCCGTCGGGCCCGGCCCCTGCGGGCCGTGCCGTCGACCTGAAAGATGGTCGCACGGCACGCCCCGTCTCGTCACGCGAGTTAACGGGCTCCCTTACGCGCGCGTGGAGCGTCGCTCTTCCAGTCCGGGTGCCCGGGCATCGGCGGGGTCTTCTCGCCGTAGAGCCAGCCCTTGAAGAAGCCGCTCAGGTCCCGCCCGGACATGCTCGACGCGAGGTCCTCGAAGTCCTCCGTCGTCGCCGTGCCGTCCTGGTGGAGGGCCACCCAGGTCCGTTCCAGGCGCTCGAAGGCCGGGTGTCCGATCTCCTCGCGGAGTGCGTACAGGGCCAGCGCGGCACCGTCGTAGACGTTCGGCCGGAAGATGCTGATCTTCTGGCCGGGCTGCGGCTTCCTGGGCGCGGCCGGCGGCCCGCCGGCCGCCCGCCAGGTGTCGGACGCACGGTAGGCCGCCTTCATCCGCGCCTCCATGGGCTTCTGCGCCTTCTCCTCCGCGTACAGGGCCTCGTACCAGGTGGCGTGCCCTTCGTTGAGCCACAGGTCGGACCACGCGCGGGGGCTCACGCTGTCGCCGAACCACTGGTGCGACAGCTCGTGCACCATGATCGACTCGACGTACCACTTCGGGTAGGCGGGTTCGGTGAAGAGATCCTTCTCAAAGAGGGAGAGGGTCTGGGTCTCCAGCTCGAAGCCGGTCCGGGCCTCGGCCATCAGCAGGCCGTACGTCTCGAAGGGGTACAGCCCGACCTTCCCCTCCATCCACGCGATCTGGCCGGGGGTCTTCGCGAGCCATGGCTCCAGCTTCGCGCGGTCCTTGGTGGGCACGACATCGCGTACGGGCAGGCCGTGCGGTCCGGTCCGGTGCAGCACGGTGGAGCGGCCGATCGACACCTGGGCCAGCTCGGTGGCCATGGGGTGCTCGGTCCGGTACGTCCAGGTGGTGGCGCGGGCGCCCCGGTCCACGCCCACGGGCAGACCGTTCGCGACGGCCGTGTACCCCTCGGGCGCGGTGATGTGGATCGTGAAGAGCGCCTTGTCGGAGGGGTGGTCGTTGGACGGGAAGACCAGGTGGGCCGCGTCCGCCTGGTTGGCCATGGCCAGGCCGTCCTTCGTCCGCACCCAGCCGCCGTCCTGGCCCTCGGCGGGCACGGGGTCACTGGTGTGCCGCACGGTGATGCGCACGACGCTGCCTTCGGAGAGCGGCTCCCCAGGGGTGACGACCAGATCGTCACCCGCGCTCGTGAAGGCCGCGGGCACGCCGTTGACCTCGACGGATCCGACGGTTCCGTGCGAGAAGTCGAGATTGATCCGCTCCAGTGCGGCCGTCGTCACCGCGTCGATCGTGGTGACGGCCGTGAGCGGTTTGCTGTTGCTGCCGGAATAGGTGAAGGCGAGGTCGTACGACGCGACGTCGTAGCCGGGGTTGCCCAGCTGCGGGAAGAGGCGGTCGCCGACACCGAGCGGCGCGGCCGGTGAGGGGGCGCTCGCGGCGAGGAGGCAGACGGAGACGGCGGAGGCGAGCAGCGCCGTCGTGACGTGGCGGGTCCTGGGACGGGGGGTGAGGGCCATGGAACACCGCTACCAGCGCGCACCCGCCGCACGGCGACGGCGCGCACCGGGCCCACCCGAACGGGTTCGCGCCTGGTTCCGCCTCAGCGCCTCACTGGGCGCCGGCCGCCGGATGCTGGGCGCGGCTCACGTCGAACACACCGGGTACGTTGCGCATCGCGCGCATCAGGGCGGGCAGGAGGGCGGCGTCCGGGAGTTGGAGCGTGTACGTGTGCCGTACGCGCTGCTGGCTGGGTGGTTCGACGGTCGCCGAGACGATGGCGACGCCCTCCAGGGCGATGGCTTCGGTGAGGTCGGCGAGCAGATGGGGCCGTCCGAAGGACTCGGCGACGAGGGTGACCCGGCACTCGGTGGTGTCGCCCCAGCGCACGCCCACCTCCGCGCGCCCCACGTCCTTCATGCGGTCCACCGCCGCGCACTCCCGTCGGTGGACGGTCACCACTCCGCCGCGCACGGCGAAGCCGGTCACCTCGTCGGGCGGTACGGGCGTACAGCAGCCGGCGAGGCGTACGGAGGCGCCGGGCTGGTCGACGACCGCGTTGGCGGCACCCGGTCGTGCGACGGGCGTGTCGGGGGCCGGCCGGCGGGCCGCGGCGGGGGCCTCGGGGGGCTCCGTGTCACGCGGCGAGGGGTGGGCGGCGATCCAGCGCTGGATGGCGATCCGTGCGGCCGCCGTGTGCGCGTGCTCCAGCCACTCCCTGGAGGGCTCGGAGGCCGGGTCCTGCCCCATCAGGAGCTGCACCGTGTCGCCGTCCCGCAGGACCGTACTCAGCGTCGCCAGACGGCCGTTGACGCGCGCGCCGATACAGGCGTGCGCGTCCTCGCCGTACTGCGCGTACGCGGCGTCCACGCAACTGGCGCCCTCGGGCAGGCCCAGCGAGCCGCCGTCGGCCCGGAAGACGGTGATCTCGCGGTCCTGGGCGAGGTCTTCGCGCAGGGTGGACCAGAACGTGTCGGTGTCGGGCGCGGCCTCCTGCCAGTCGAGGAGCCGGGAGAGCCAGCCCGGGCGCGTGGGGTCGGCACGCTCGCCGTCGCCGTCCGTCTGCTCCTCCGAAGGAGGAGCGTAGGGATTGCCGAGCGCGATGACCCCGGCCTCGGCGACCTTGTGCATCTGGTGGGTGCGGATGAGGACTTCGGCGACTTCGCCGTCCGCGCGCGCGACGGCCGTGTGCAGCGACTGGTACAGGTTGAACTTGGGTACGGCGATGAAGTCCTTGAACTCCGAGACCATCGGCGTGAGACAGGTGTGCAGTTCGCCGAGGACGCCGTAACAGTCGGCGTCCTCGTTCACCAGCACGAGGAGCCGTCCGAAGTCGGCGCCGCGCATCCGGCCGCGCTTGCGTGACACCCGGTGCACGGAGACGAAGTGCCGTGGCCGGATGACAACTTCGGCCGGGATCCCGGCCTCGCGCAGGACCCCGCGTACGTCCTCGGCGATCTCCGCGAGCGGGTCGCCGCCGTGGGCCGCGTTGTCGACGATCAGTTCCCTGGTGTGCTCGTACTCCTCGGGGTGCAGGATCGCGAAGACCAGGTCCTCCAGCTCGGTCTTCAGTGCCTGCACGCCGAGCCGTTCGGCGAGCGGGATGAGGACGTCACGGGTGACCTTGGCGATGCGCTCCTGCTTCTCGGGGCGCATGACGCCCAGGGTGCGCATGTTGTGCAGCCGGTCGGCGAGTTTGATCGACATGACCCGGACGTCGTTGCCGGTGGCGACGAGCATCTTGCGGAACGTCTCGGGCTCGGCGGCGACGCCGTAGTCGACCTTCTCCAGCTTCGTGACGCCGTCGACGAGATAGCAGACCTCCGCGCCGAACTCCGTACGCACCTGATCGAGGGTCACTTCCGTGTCCTCGACGGTGTCGTGGAGCAGGGAGGCGGTCAACGTCGTGGTCTCCGCGCCGAGTTCGGCGAGGATCAGCGTCACGGCGAGCGGGTGTGTGATGTACGGCTCGCCGCTCTTGCGCGTCTGGCCGCGGTGCGAGGACTCGGCCAGGACGTATGCCCGGCGCAGCGGTTCCAGGTCGGCGTCGGGGTGGTGGGCGCGATGGGCCTCGGCCACATGGCCGATCGCGTCGGGCAGCCGGTCACGGGCCGTGGGGCCGAGCAGGGCGGCCCGGCCCAGGCGGCGCAGATCGATCCGCGGACGGCCCTTTCTGCGGTGCGACGGGGACGCCCCCTGCTCCAGCGAAGCCGCGAGCTTGGGGGACGGCATCACTGGGCCTGGCGTCGCGGGATTCGTCGCCTCCGCACTCATGGGCACCTCCGGCTGCGTAGACCGGCGGACGGGTGCCCCATGGCGAACACGGCTCAGGGGATGGCTTCATTCCCCCGTCCGGGCCGGTGCTTGATGCTACCGAGCCCACCACGCCCGGCTGACCGCCTCTCGCCGAGCGTGAAACGGATCACCCATTCGAGCGAAGGTTTCGGGGTTTACGGTTTCGAACCACCCGACGGGTCGGCGGGTACGACGTCGGTCTGTACGGCGGTACGACGTCGGTCTGTACGGCGGTACGACGTCACTCTGCCCGGCGGTACACCGGCTCGGCCGCTCGGCGACACCACGACGCGACGACGCGACGGCTCGGCGGCTCGGTCCGTGCTGGAGCCGGGGCGTTCAGTCCTTCGGTCGCGCAGGCGCCGCGGCGCTCACCGCGGCGAGCCACTCCGCGTCGATCTCGCCCTCGGCCACGATCACCGCGGGACCCGTCATCTCGATCTCGCCGTCCGGGCGCTCGGTGATCACCAGCGTGCCCCCGAGAACGTCGACGGTGTACGTCACCGGGGCCCCGGTGAGGGCCGGGTCGGCGCCGTCCCGGCGGGCCGCGGCGACGACCACCGCGCACGCGCCCGTGCCGCACGACCGGGTCTCGCCCGCGCCGCGCTCGTGCACGCGCAGGGCGACGTGCCGCGGGCCGCGGTCGACGACGAACTCCACGTTCACCCCGTCCGGGTACGCCGAGGGCGGGCTGAAGGGCGGCGGGGTGTACAGGTCACCGGCGTCCGCGAGGTCGTCCACGAAGGCGACGGCGTGCGGGTTGCCCATGTTCACGTTGCGCGCGGACCAACTGCGCTCGCCCACGCGCACGGTGACGTCTCCTTCGGGGAGCACGGCCTTGCCCATGCCGACGGTGATGTCACCCTCCGCGGAGCCCTGGGGGCCGGCCTTGGCGATGTGCACGCTCTTCACGCCTCCGCGCGTGGCGACCGCGATGTCCCCCTCGGTCACCAGGCCGGCGCGCTGGAGATAACGGGCGAACACCCGCACGCCATTGCCGCACATCTCGACGGTCGAGCCGTCCCCGTTGCGATAGTCCATGAACCACTCCGCCTCGGGCGCCATCTCCTGGGCCTCGGGGTGCGCCGCGGACCGCACGACGTGCAGCAGACCGTCGCCGCCGATGCCCGCGCGGCGGTCGCACAGGGCGGCGACGGTGGCCGGGGGCAGGTCGATGACGTTCTCCGGGTCGGGGACGATCACGAAGTCGTTCTCGGTCCCGTGGCCCTTGAGGAAGGCGATCCGCGTGCTCATTCCTCGATCGTACGACGTGCCTGTGACAGCCGACCGCTCACGTCCGGCAGGCGGAATGGGGCAGGTCCGGGATCAGCGGAGGCGCGCGACCCGCCATACGGCGAGCACCGCCACCGCGGCGACCAGCACGGTGTACGCGATCACGACGCGCCAGTCCGGCCGGCGTGCGGAGCCGCGCTGCGGCAGGCCCGGCCAGGTGTAACCGACCCGGCGGGCGGCCATCATGCCCCAGCCCGCGGAGCAGGCGCAGATCAGCAGCCCGAGCATGGCGACGACGGCGCCGCCGTCGCCGAACTCGAAGGCGAGCGGGAAGGCGAACATCAGCGAGCCGATCGCCGCCAGGGTCACGATGGGGGCGAGCTGCCAGATCCGCAGGCGGCGCTGCGGGCGCAGCTCGATCTCGACCTCGGCCTGGGCGGACATCTCGTCCGGGCCGGGACCGTCCGCGGTCACACCGCCCGGGGTGTCCTCGGGTCCGTCGGAACTCAGACGCGCCACGCCGGGTTCGACACCCAGCCCGTCCTCGTCCGCGTCGATGCCCAAACGCTCTCCGTCCGGGTCGACGCCGAAGCGATCGCCGTCTGGATCGGTACCCGGACGGTCTCCGTCCGGATCGGTGTCCTGCTCAGTGTCACGTGCAGTGTCGCGAGGGCCGGCCTCCATCGCCACGCGCCCTCCCAACTCGGACTTTCACTGGTCGATCGAAGCTCGATGATGGCACGACGCCAGAGGCCGGGATGACGGCCGGAGCGTCCCGATGCCATGACGTGATCAGGCTGTGACCGGTCGTTCGATCAACGCCAGTGCGAGCTCGGGGAGTTCTGTGAGATCCGCCGCAGCCCCACTGAGCCAGTGCACCCGGGGATCGCGCCTGAACCAGGAATCCTGGCGGCGCGCGAAGCGCTTGGTGGCGCGTACGGTCTCCGCGCGCGCCTGGTCCTCGGTGCACTCCCCCGCGAGCGCCGCGAGCACCTGCTGGTAGCCGAGCGCGCGCGACGCCGTGCGCCCCTCGCGCAAGCCGAGCGCCTCCAGCGCGCGCACTTCGTCGACGAGCCCCGCGTCCCACATCCGGTCCACCCGGCGGCTGATGCGCTCGTCGAGCTCGGGCCGGGCCACGTCGACGCCGATCTGGACGGTGTCGTAGACGGAGTCGTGGCCGGGAAGGTTGGCGGTGAACGGCCGGCCGGTGATCTCGATGACCTCGAGGGCGCGGACGATACGGCGGCCGTTGCTCGGCAGGATCGCGTGGCCGGCCTCGGGGTCGGCCGCGGCCAGGCGGGCGTGCAGCGCGCCGGAACCGCGCAGCGTGAGCTCTTCCTCCAGCCGGGCCCGTACCTCGGGGTCCGTACCGGGGAACTCCAGATTGTCGACCGCCCCGCGGACGTACAGCCCGGAGCCGCCGACGAGGACCGGCCAGCGGCCCTCGGCGAGCAGCGCGTCGATGCGGGCGCGCGCGAGCCTCTGGTACTCGGCGACGCTGGCCGTGACGGTCACGTCCCAGATGTCCAGGAGGTGGTGGGGGACGCCTCCGCGCTCCTCCGGTGTCAGTTTGGCGGTGCCGATGTCCATCCCTCGGTAGAGCTGCATGGAGTCGGCGTTGACGACCTCGCCGCCGAGGCGCTGGGCGAGGAAAACGCCCAGATCGGACTTTCCTGCCGCGGTCGGCCCGACGACGGCGATGACCCGCGGGGCGGGGGGTGCACTGCTCACCGCACCAGTCTCGCAAACATCACGGCCCCTCCTCGAACGAGCTACGTGACACGACGCGCCCGGGGTCGTTGCCTGTTGCGAGGTTTCAGGCGCCGGTTTCGAGAGCCGGTGACCCGGGCGACGCAAACGGACGCACCGGTCAACGCGGGATTTCGCCCGCACGAGTAACGTATGGAGTGGATATGGGCGTTTTTGCACGACTTCTCCGGAGGTCGAAGGCTACGGAGGAGGCGTCAACCGCCGAGGCGGAGGCCGGCACGCTGACGGCTGAAACCGAGGCGGAGGTGGCGGAAGAGGCGAAGGGTTCGTCCGGGACCGAGGGCGAGGCCACGACGGAGGAGACCTCCGGGGCCACCGCGTCCGACGGTGTGGAGATCCCCAAGCAGCAGTCCGCCGAAGAGGCCGCCGACAGTGAGGCCGGCGAGGGCGCCCGCAAGTAACTGCCCCGCGAGGGAAGGTCAACGATGGGTCTCCTGGACAATTTGAAAGCCAAGCTCGCCCCGGCCAAGGACAAGGTCTCCGACCTCGCGCAGCAGCACGGGGACAAGATCCAGCACGGTCTCGACAAGGCCGCGCGGGTGGCCGACGAGAAGACCAAGGGCAAGTACAGCGACAAGATCCAGACGGGGACGGGCAAGGCCAAGGGCGCCATGGACCGACTCGCGCACAAGGACAGTGGCGGCACCGCGACACCTCCGCCGGATGCACCGTCACCGCCTTCGGCCACCTGAACATCCGGATCGATCGGCGGACGGCCGCGGAGCACCTTCGGCTCCCGGCCGTCCGCCGTGTTCACGCCGGGTACGAGGCCGGGACGGGCGCCGGCACGCGCGGGAGCTTCGAGCCCCCGGCACAGGCGCCGACGGCTGCTCCCCCGAGAACCCGCACGCCTGTCAGACGCCCTGCGACGGGCCGCTAGGACCAGGCCGCCACCAGGTACCCCACCCCGTACGGCGCGTCGTCGTACAACAGAGTGCCGGCCAGTCCTGCGCCCTCCGCCGCACCCGCGAGCACCTGCCAGGGTGCCCGGCCCGCCGCCTTCAGCTCGTACGCCAGCTCGGCGTCCAGCGTCTTGAGGGCCGCCACGTCCGCCGCCCCCAGCGCTCGCGCGACCTCCGCGTCGAAGGCCGCCGCGCGCTCGTCCAAGTACCCCGGCGCCTTGAGCGTCCGGCACGCGCTGGCGTCGCCCATCACCAGCAGCGCCACCCGCCCGGCCTGTGCAGCGATGGTCTGTCCTGCTTCAATACACCGCTCGGCCGCGAGAGGTTCCCCCACGCCCAGGCCCTCCACCGGGGCGTCGGCCCAGCCCGTGCGTTCCAGCAGCCAGGCGGCGACGGCGAGCGACGGCGGGAGCTCCCGCTCGGCCGCCCCCGGGTCCGGCCCGGCAGCGCCGAGCGTCACGTCGAGATCGACGCCGAAGCCACGGAAGGAACCCGGCGTACCCGCCGGATGCGGCCCGCGACCGCTCAGGTCGGCCGGTCCGACGACGACCAGCCGGTCGGGGCGCGCGGCCGCGAGCACCCCCAGCGCGTCCGCGCAGGCGGCGCGCGCGGCGCCCAGCTCGGGGGCGGCTCCGGCGGCGACCTCGGGTACGAGCAGCGGCGGACTGGGGCAGACTGCGGCGGCTACAAGCATGATCGGCAGCGTATCCCCGCCGGGTGCCCGAGCGTCACTCCCCGGTCGGCCCACCGCGAGGAGCGGCGCCGCGTCCGAGGGGGGCGACGTACGCAGGGACAGCGCGGCGGCTCGCGGTGCTCACGCCCCGAACCGCCCGCCGCTCGACCGGGGGCCGCCCGTCACGGCGTACCGGACCCTCAGTCTCGGGCGCATCCGCCGGTGGCGACCGGCAGCGGCTCCGGGGCGCCGATCGTCGGGAGGCCCAGCATCACGCCCGCCGGCTTCGCGGCCTCCGCGGCGTTGCGCTTCTCCCAGGCGTCCCCCGCGCGCGTGCGGCGCACGTCCAGGACGGCGCCCTCGGCGAGCAGGTGGTGCGGGGCGGCGTAGGTGATCTCGACGGTGACCACGTCGCCGGGGCGCACCTCTTCGTCGGGCTTGGTGAAGTGGACCAGGCGGTTGTCGGGGGCGCGGCCGGAGAGGCGGTGGGTGGCACCGTCCTTGCGGCCCTCGCCCTCCGCGACCATCAGCTCCAGGACGCGGCCGATCTGCTTCTTGTTCTCCTCCCAGGAGATCTCCTCCTGGAGGGCGGCGAGACGCAGGTAGCGCGCCTGGACGATCTCCTTGGGGATCTGCCCCTCCATCGTGGCCGCCGGGGTTCCGGGGCGCTTGGAGTACTGGAAGGTGAAGGCCTGCGCGAAGCGGGCCTCGCGGACCGCGTGCAGGGTCTGCTCGAAGTCCTCCTCGGTCTCGCCGGGGAAGCCCACGATGATGTCGGTGGTGATCGCCGCGTGCGGAATGGCGGCGCGGACCTTCTCGATGATCCCGAGATACCGGTCCTGGCGGTACGAGCGGCGCATCGCCTTCAGGATCGTGTCCGAGCCGGACTGCATGGGCATGTGCAGCTGCGGCATCACGTTCGGTGTCTCGGCCATGGCGGCGATCACGTCGTCCGTGAAGTCGCGCGGGTGCGGCGAGGTGAACCGCACGCGCTCCAGGCCCTCGATCCGGCCACAGGCCCGCAGCAGCTTGCTGAAGGCCTCACGGTCGCCGATGTCACTGCCGTAGGCGTTGACGTTCTGCCCGAGCAGTGTGATCTCGGAGACACCCTCGCCGACCAGGGCCTCGATCTCCGCCAGGATGTCGCCGGTCCTGCGGTCCTTCTCCTTGCCGCGCAGCGCGGGGACGATGCAGAAGGTGCAGGTGTTGTTGCAGCCGACGGAGATGGAGACCCAGGCCGCGTACGCGCTCTCGCGGCGGGTCGGCAGCGTCGACGGGAACGCTTCGAGCGACTCGGCGATCTCGACCTGCGCCTCTTCCTGGACGCGGGCGCGCTCCAGGAGGACGGGGAGCTTGCCGATGTTGTGCGTGCCGAAGACGACGTCCACCCAGGGCGCCCGCTTCACGATGGTGTCGCGGTCCTTCTGCGCGAGGCAGCCGCCGACGGCGATCTGCATCCCCGGGCGCTTGGTCTTCATGGGAGCGAGGCGGCCGAGGTTGCCGTACAGGCGGTTGTCGGCGTTCTCCCGTACGGCGCAGGTGTTGAAGACGACGACGTCCGCGTCGCCGTCCGAGCCCTCGGGCGCGCGCACGTATCCGGCGTTCTCGAGGAGCCCGGAGAGCCTTTCGGAGTCGTGGACGTTCATCTGGCACCCGTAGGTGCGCACTTCGTACGTCTTGGATTCCTGGACGTCCACTGCCTGGCTCCGGTCGCTGCTGCTCATGTGACAAGGGTAGGCGGTGCCCGGAGTGCCTCCCGTCCCCTGCCCCACAGCGCAGTCCGCCCCGGTCAGCCGCCTCCCCCGGCGCCCCCGTCGGCTCCGGCCTGGTCAGCACGGTGTCCGGGCTGGCAGGATCGCGCGCATGCTCCAGGCACTCACCCCCATCGGCAGGCGGCGCGCACTGCTCGGCTCGGCGGCCACGCTGGTGGTCCTCGGGCTGCTGCTGTGGTGGCTGCTGCCGCTGGGCGAGGAGTCGCCGAGCGGGGAGATCACCTTCAGTACGGGGACGCCTACCGGGGTCTACCAGACGTACGGCGACCTCCTGCAGAAGGCCGCAGCGAAGGACATGCCCCGACTGGACATGCGCCTGCTGATCAGCGACGGGTCACAGGAGAACGTCCAGCGGGTGGCCACCGGGAAGGCCGACTTCACCATCGCGGCGGCCGACGCGGTGGAGACGTACATCCTGCAGCACAAGCCGGGCGCCGGCAGTCTGCGCGGCTGTGCCCGGCTCTACGACGACTACGTGCACCTCGTGGTCCCCCGCTCCTCGTCCGTGCACTCGGTGGCGGACCTGAAGGGCAAGAAGGTGGCCGTGGGCCCGGGTGGCTCCGGGGTGCGGCTCATCGCGAACCATCTGCTGCAGGCCGCCGGCCTCGATCCGCAGAAGGACATCGAGCCGCTGGCCGAAGGCATCGCGACGATGCCCGGGCTGCTCGAACAGGGCAAGATCGACGCGTTCTTCTGGTCCGGCGGCCTGCCGACCGGCGCCGTGAAGAAGCTGTCGAAGGAGTCCGACATCCGGCTGGTCCCGATCGGCAGCGACGTCGTGAAGAAGTTGCAGGACCAGGGCGGCGCGTCCCGCTACTACCGTGCGGCGGTCATGCCGGCCACCGCCTATCCCGAGGCCCAGCAGGGCTCGACGGTGCAGACGGTGGCGGTGGCGAACCTCCTCATCACCCGGGACGAGATGGGCATGGAGCTCACCAAGGAGCTGACCCGCACGGTGATCGACAGCCGCGACTCCATCGGTGCCGAGGTGCACGCGGCACAGCTGGTGGATCTCCGTACGGCCATCTACACCGACCCCCTGGAACTGCACGCGGGCGCCCAGCGCTACTACAGCTCGGTCAAGCCGTAGGCGCCCGGGCGCGTCAGCAGGCCGGCCCCGACCTCGGTACCGTCACCGTCACCTCGAGTCCGTGCGGCTCGTGGCGGGCGTACGTGATCGAGCCGCCGCCCGCGGCCAGCAGCGTCCGGGAGATCGACAGGCCGAGGCCCGAGCCCTTGATGTTCTGATGTCCGGCGCTGCGCCAGAAACGGTCGCCGACGCGGGCGAGCTCGTCGTCGGTGAGGCCGGGTCCCCCATCCGTGACGACGACGGTCGAGACCTCGCCGTTCGAGGACACGGTCACCTGGACGCTCTGGCCTTCGGGCGTGAACTTGAGCGCGTTGTCGATCACGGCGTCCAGGGCGCTGGAGAGGGTGACCGGGTCGGCCCAGGCGGTGGTGGCCGGGCAGCTGCCGGCCAGCCGGACGCCCTTGCTGTCGGCGACCGGCCCCCAGGACGCCACGCGCTCGGCCGTGAGCTCGCCGATGTCGGTCAGCCTCAGGTCCGCCTCCGCGTGCTCGGCCAGGGCCAGGTCGAGCAGGTCGTCGAGAACCTGGGCCAGGCGCTTGCCCTCGGTGCGGACCGAGGCGATCTCCTCGTTGCCCTCGGGCAGTTCGAGGGCGAGCAGCTCGATGCGGAGCAGCAGCGCCGAGAGCGGGTTGCGCAGTTGGTGCGAGGCGTCGGCGACGAAGGCGCGCTGCTGCTCCAGGACGTCCTCGACGTTGTCGGCCATCTCGTTGAACGACCGGGCCAGACGTCTGAGTTCCGGCGGGCCGCCGGCGGCCGCGACCCGGGACTTCAGGCGGCCGGTCGCGATGTCGTGGGTGGTGGCGTCCAGGACGCGTACGGGCCTCAGGACCCAGCCGGTCAGACGCAGCGCGGCGCCCAGGGCGAGCAGCATCGCGGCGATCTCGCCCGCGCCGATGAGGAGCCAGCCGTACAGGGTCTTCGACCGCATCTGTCCGGTGGGCGAGTCGGTGACGACGACCGCCACGACGTCACCGTCGCGGATGACCGGGGACGCGACGACGAGCCGCCGGCGCTGCCACGGCCAGACCTGTTCCGGGTCATGACTGCGCCGCCCCAGGAACGCCTCGTTGAACGCGTCACGGCCTTCGCCCGCCTCGGGGACGTACCAGTTCTCCGGCGCGTTGGCCATCGGCGCTTCGTCGCGGTAGAAGACGCCGGCCCTGATGCCGTAGACGCGGAAGTACGCGGCGAGTTCCTTGCGGAGGGTCTCGCGGCGCTCGTCGGGGGTCGTGCCCACCCGGGAGCCGATGGGGCGGTCGGTGACGAACTGCGCGAGGGCGGCGAAGCGCGCGGTGTCGTCGATGCGGTCGACGACCACCTTCTGCTGCTGGGCGGCCGCCACACTCGCGGCCAGCGGGATGCCGAGCGCGAGCAGCACGGCGGCCATCAGGACGATGAGCAGCGGAAGCAGACGAGTGCGCACCGGAGCACGCTATGCCGCGGGAGCCACGAGCCGGTAACCGACGCCGCGCACGGTCTCGATCAGGGCAGGCATGCGCAACTTCGAGCGCAGAGAGGCGACATGCACCTCCAGAGTGCGGCCCGTCCCCTCCCAGCTGGTGCGCCACACCTCGCTGATGATCTGCTCCCGGCGGAAGACCACACCGGGCCGCTGTGCCAGCAGCGCGAGCAGATCGAACTCCTTGCGGGTCAGTTGGACAACCGAACCGTCCACGCTGACCTGGCGGGTGGGGAGTTCGATGCGTACGGAACCCAGCCGCAGGGCGGTCTCCCCCGGCCCCGAGGAGTCGTCGGAGACGGTGCGCCGGCTGACGGCGTGGATCCGGGCGAGCAGTTCCCCGGTGTCGTACGGCTTGACCACGTAGTCGTCGGCGCCGAGGTTGAGGCCGTGGATCCGGGAGCGTACGTCCGCGCGCGCGGTGACCATGATCACCGGAGTGCTGGTCCGCTTGCGGATCTTGCCGCAGACCTCGTAGCCGTCCTGGTCGGGCAGCCCCAGGTCGAGCAGGACCACACCGAAGCCGTCGCTCTCCGGGACGAGAGCCTGCAGGGCCTCCTCGCCGCTGCGGGCGTGCGTGACGTCGAAGCCGTGCCGCACCAGGATGGCCGACAGAGCGGCGGCGACATGGTTGTCGTCCTCGACGAGCAGCAGTCTCATCCCGGCCCCCTCCGGTTCATCGGTCGTACGGTCCCGGTTCGGTCGCCGGCCGTACGGTCCCTGTCGGGTGATCGCCGTACGACGGTCCCGGTGTGCGAAGTATGCGCACACGGGCGTGCACCATGGCAGTCACCCCGATGGAGAAGGACGGCGTCAAGGGCCCTCGGGTTGCGCGCGGCTTCCGTTATCCAGCCGGTACGCGCGCGCCCGCGCCTGTTACGGGGCGTATCCGGGCGCTATCGGATCGTTATGCTCAATTTCCCCTCAGATGTAATGACGCTGGTCGTGCTGCCTCACTACTGTCCTCCGCAACCGAGGAGGACGGAGCAAGAGGCACATGACCGATGTATCGGTGACCAAGGACGCCGTGCCGACGGCCGACGATCTGGTCGTGCTGAAGGACGTCAACAAGCACTTCGGCGCGCTGCACGTGCTCCAGGACATCGACCTGACCATCGCCCGGGGTGAGGTCGTCGTGGTGATCGGGCCCTCCGGGTCCGGGAAGTCCACCCTGTGCCGCGCCATCAACCGCCTGGAGACGATCGAGTCCGGATCCATCTCCATCGACGGAAAGCCGCTGCCCGAGGAGGGCAAGGAACTCGCCCGGCTGCGCGCCGACGTCGGCATGGTCTTCCAGTCCTTCAACCTCTTCGCGCACAAGACGGTGCTCGAGAACGTGATGCTGGGCCAGATCAAGGTCCGCAAGGCGGACAAGAAGGTCGCGGAGGAGAAGGCCCGCGGGCTGCTCGACCGGGTGGGCGTCTCCGCCCAGGCCGACAAGTACCCCGCGCAGCTCTCCGGCGGCCAGCAGCAGCGTGTCGCGATCGCCCGGGCGCTGGCGATGGACCCCAAGGTCATGCTCTTCGACGAGCCCACGTCGGCGCTCGACCCCGAGATGATCAACGAGGTCCTGGAGGTCATGCAGCAGCTGGCGCGGGACGGCATGACCATGGTCGTCGTCACCCACGAGATGGGCTTCGCTCGTTCGGCTGCCAACCGGGTGGTGTTCATGGCCGACGGCCGCATTGTCGAAGAGGCTGTGCCGGACCAGTTCTTCAGCAATCCCCGCAGCGACCGGGCCAAGGACTTCCTGTCGAAGATCCTTCACCACTGACGGTCTGCGTCTCCTCACTTCTGAAGGCGTTACCGAAGGCCCGCACCTCTTCACCACTCAAAGGATGTTCACCATGAAGCTCCGCAAGGTCACTGCCGCTTCGGCCGTCGTGCTCGCGCTCGCCGTCACCGCCACGGCGTGCGGCTCCGACGACAAGGACGACAGCGGCTCCTCGGGCGGCAACAAGATCACGGTCGGCATCAAGTTCGACCAGCCCGGCATCGGTCAGAAGACGCCGGACGGCTACACGGGCTTCGACGTCGACGTCGCGACCTACATCGCCAAGCAGCTCGGTTACAGCAAGGACCAGATCGAGTGGAAGGAAGCGAAGAGCGCCGACCGCGAGACCATGCTCCAGCGCGGTGACGTCGACTTCATCGCCGCCTCCTACTCGATCACTCCCGAGCGTGAGGCGAAGGTCGACTTCGCGGGCCCGTACCTGCTGGCGCACCAGGACGTGCTGCTGCGGTCCGACGACAACTCGATCAAGTCGGAGAAGGACCTCAACAGCAAGAAGCTTTGTTCGGTGACGGGCTCCACCTCGGCGCAGAACGTCAAGGACAAGCTCGCGCCCAAGGCGCAGCTGCAGAAGTACCCGACGTACTCGGCGTGTCTGTCCGGTCTGCAGAACAAGGCCATCGACGCGCTGACCACCGATGACTCGATCCTCGCCGGTTACGCCGCGCAGCCGAACTTCAAGGGCAAGTTCAAGCTGGGCGGCTTCAAGATGACCAACGAAAACTACGGCATCGGCGTCAAGAAGGGCAGCGACCTCAAGGCGAAGATCAACACGGCCCTGGAGAAGATGGTCTCCGACAAGTCGTGGGACAAGGCCGTGAAGGACAACTTCGGTCCGGCGAACTACAAGAACGAGCCCGCCCCGAAGATCGGCAACGTCGTCAGCTGATGAAGCGGCCGTTGGTGCGCCGCCCTCGGGGGGCGGCGCACCCGGCCCTCGACACACGCGGAAGCGCGGGAGATCGTGTTCGACTTTCTTGAAGGTTACGACCTGCTGGGAGCGTTCTGGGTCACGGTGAAACTCACCGTCCTCTCAGCCGTCGGCTCCCTGATCTGGGGAACCGTGCTGGCCGCGATGCGGGTCGGCCCAGTGCCGCTCATGCGCGGCTTCGGCACCAGCTACGTGAACATCGTGCGGAACATCCCGCTGACCGTGATCATCCTGTTCACCTCGCTCGGCCTCAGCCAGACCCTGGGGGTGAACCTCGGCGCGAACACGTTCGAGTCCATCAACTTCCGGCTCGCCGTGCTCGGTCTGATCGCCTACACCTCGGCCTTCGTCTGCGAGGCGATCCGGTCCGGCATCAACACGGTGCCCGTCGGCCAGGCGGAGGCGGCCCGTGCCATCGGCCTGAACTTCACCCAGGTCCTCACGCTGATCGTGCTTCCCCAGGCGTTCCGTTCAGTCGTCGGCCCGCTGACGAACGTACTGATCGCGTTGACGAAGAACACCACGGTGGCAGCCGCGATCGGTGTCGCGGAAGCGGCGACGCTGATGAAGGAGATGATCGAGAACGAGGCTCAACTCATCCTGATCTCCGCGGTCTTCGCGTTCGGCTTCGTGTGCCTGACGCTGCCGACCGGTCTGATTCTCGGCTGGGTGAGCAAGAAGGTGGCGGTGAAGCGATGAGCTCGGTCCTCTACGACGCCCAGGGCCCGCGGGCCAAGCGGCGAAACGTTCTCTTCACCGTGGTGTTCGTGATCGTGGCCGCGGCGGTCCTGTGGTGGGTGATCACCAGCCTCAACGACAAGGACCAGCTCGCCTGGGAGAAGTGGAAGCCTTTCGTCCACACCGAGGCCTGGACGACGTACATCTGGCCCGGTCTGCAGAACACGCTCAAGGCCGCGGCGCTCGCCATGGTCATCGCGCTGCCGCTCGGCGCGGTCCTCGGCATCGCCCGGCTCTCGGACCACAGGTGGGTACGCATTCCCGTCTCGGTCGTGGTGGAGTTCTTCCGCGCCATCCCGGTGCTGATCCTCATGATCTTCGGCATCGCCCTGTTCTCCGAGTACACGAACGTCAGCTCGGACGACCGTCCGCTGTACGCGGTCGTCACCGGACTCGTGCTCTACAACGCGGCGGTCCTCGCGGAGATCGTCCGGGCCGGCATCCTGTCGCTGCCCAAGGGCCAGTCCGAAGCGGCGATGGCGGTCGGGCTGCGCAAGAACCAGGTCATGCGGTTCATCCTGCTGCCGCAGGCCGTCACGGCCATGCTGCCGGCGATCGTCAGCCAGCTCGTCGTGATCGTGAAGGACACGGCGCTCGGCGGCGCGGTCCTCACCTTCTCCGAGCTGCTGGCCTCGGTCGGCCCGATGAGCGGCTACTACGGCGCCAACACCATCGCCAGCTTCACGGTCGTGGCCCTGGTCTACATCGCGATCAACTTCTCCCTCACGACCTTCGCGAGCTGGCTGGAAGGCCGGCTGCGGCGCGGTAAGAAGTCCACGGGTGCGGTGATTCCGCCGGCGGCGGTCGGGGGCACGGAGTCCACCGGCGCGGGCGGCGCGGGCGGCTTCATCTGACGGACCCTCACCATGCTTGGCCCGTACGGAGGCAGTGGCGTGATCGCCGCTGCCTCCGTCACTTGACGCAAGCACCGGCAATGGGTTGCATACGTTCTGTGATCGTGCACCCCGCTCCACCTGCCTGTTCCCGAACGTCGCCGAGGACACCGCTCCGGGCAGGGGGCACCGCGTCATGGACCCGGTGATCATCGTCGGAGCGGGGCCCGTAGGACTCACGCTCGCCCTTGCGCTGGCGCGCCAGGAGGTCCCTTCGGTGGTCCTCGACGAGGGGCCGGGCAAGGACGAGCAGCGGCTCGCACGGACCGTCGTGCTGCGTGAGGACACCACCGCGCTCATCGAGCGGCTGACCGGATTCCCGCTCTCCACGGCCGGTCTCCGTTGGGCCGGATGGCGGTCGATGCGGCGCAAGCAGGTGATGCGCGAGGTCACGTTCGACACGGAGGGCGCCGGGGACACCCCCGGTGCGGGTGCCCAGGGAGCCGGCGGGACCGGGCACGGTTTCGGGGACACGGGCGGCGGCGCGCTGGACCCGGACGGCGAGGCGCTGCCCGCCCCGCTGCACATCGCCCAGCACGTCCTGACCGCCGCCCTGCGCGAGGCCATCGCGGGCGAGCGGCTCGTCAAGATCGCGGCGAACAGCCGGCTCGACTCCGTCGAACAGGAGACGTCGGGGATCACGGCCCACACCCGCGGCCCCAAGGGCACGTGGTGGCGCGGCAGTTACCTCATCGGCTGCGACGGACCGCGCTCGACCGTACGCAAGCTCCAGGACATCCGCTTCCCCGGCCGTACGGCTGTGGAACGGCACGCGGTGGCGGCCCTGCGCACGGAACTGCCGTGGCCCGGCGAGGCGCTGCTGCACCGGATGCCGCCGTGGCGGACGTCGGGCCCTTCGGCCGGCGAGGTGTCCGGACGCCCTCTCGCGGACGGCGTGTGGCGCCTGGACTGGCTGCTGCCGCCGGGGAAGGACCTGGTCACCCCGGACCTTCTGGTGGCGCGCGTCCGGGAGACCCTCGCGGGCTGGAGCGGCGGCTCGACACCGCCGTACGAACTGCTCGACACCGGGGTCCACACCGTTCACCACCGGCTCGCCCGGCGCTGGCGGGTCGGCCGGGTCTTCCTCGCCGGGGACGCCGCGCATCTGCTCGGCGCGCTCGGCACCCACGGGCTGGACGAGGGCCTGCGGGACGCCGACAACCTCGCCTGGAAACTGGCCCTGGCCTGGCACCACGGACCGCACGAGGCACTGCTCAACAGCTATCAGGCGGAGCGGCGCGCGATCGTCGCGGCCCGGCTGCGCGTCGCCGACCAGGCACTTCCCGGGCTGCGCGGCGGCGCTGGGCTGCGTTCGTACGTGCCCGGATCGGCCCGTGGCCATGACGCGCTGCTCGCGGACGGTCACCTGGGGCGCGGCCCGCTCGGTGCGCCGGGGGCGTACGCCGAATCGCCGCTCGCGCCTCCGTACGCCGATGCGGAGGTCGCCGTGGGTACGCCGCCCGGCGCGCCCGTGGTCGATGTGCGGGTGACCGCGGAGGACGGTTCCTTCGTACGGCTGCGGGAGCGGCTGGGGCGCGGAGTGCTGCTGGTGGTGCTGATCGCACCCGGGACCGGCGTGTGGGAGCGCAAGCACTGGGTGACGGCCGGGGTCATGCCCCGGCTCGCGGCCGCGGTGACCGCGCTGCCGCACTCCGCCGAGCTCCTGGTCGCCGAGAGCTATCCCGGCGCCGCCGCGCACACCGTGCTGCTGATCCGGCCGGACGGTCACCTGGTCACGGCCTTGAGCGGGGTGCGCCCCGCGGACCTGTACGCGGCCGCGGAAGCGACGCTGGGCGGCCCGGCACGCACCGAGGCGGCGGCCGGCCGGAGCTGACGCGCGCGGTGGGGCCAGGCCTGTGCGGTGGTGGACACCGGCCGGAGCGACGGCCACGCCTCCGTGCAGGCCGGATCGGGTCCGGCCGGAGCCGTCATGACCGTATGCCCTGGTGGGGCCCGTGCTCGCGGTGGACTCGGACCGGAGTGAAGGGCGCACCGGCTGTGATCGCAGGCCCGCGCGGGCCTGCGACCTCCTGGGAGCCGGGCATCCACCCTCCGGCGAAGCCCGGGCGTGGTGCCGGCGCGGCGGCGGAGACATGCTGGGGCGACCGTCCTGTGGACGCCGGCGGCCGCCGCCCCGGACCGCATCCGGGGCGTCCACATAGTGATGGTGAGTTGAACAGGCCGCACGGCCATGGTGTACTCCGGATCGTGACCGACACCTGCGTGCACCTGTGGCGGAGGGTCCATATGGACCTCCTCCGCTATGCGGGCTGCGTGTGTCGTCCGTCCCGCTGAATTCGCATCCCTCTCCTTCGCGCGCCCCTCTGTGCGGTGCCGCGCGCTTCCACGCGAAATAGCCCAGGACGGTACCCGTGTCCGTGTCACCCCTTGTCTCCGCACCCACACAAGCTCCCACCCAGGCCGAGTTGCTCGACTTCGTGCGCCGATCGGCAGCCGACCCCGAACTGATCGCCTCCCTCCCGCTCGACCCCGAAGGCCGTACCTGGGTACGTCTGGAAGGCCCCGGGGGCAGCGAGGCCTGGCTCATCGGCTGGCCCCCCGGCACCGGGACCGGCTGGCACGATCACGCCGAGTCCGTCGGCGCATTCGTCACCGCCTCGGGTGAGCTCAAGGAGAACTCGCTCACCGCGCGGCTGCCCGCCGACGGCTGGCGGACCCTGGAACTCGCCGACGGTGTGGACCGCAATCGGCGGCTGCCGGCCGGCAAGGGCCGCGCCTTCGGCCAACACCACGTGCACGAGGTGCTCAACGAGTCCACCGATGAGCACGCGATCTCCGTCCACGCCTACTACCCGCCCCTGCCGCAGATCCGCCGCTACAGCCGCACGGGTCAGGTGCTGCGCCTGGAGCACGTCGAGCGTCCGGAGGACTGGCAGTGAGCATTCGACCCGAACGTCCCGTCGGAATAGACGAGTTGCTGGACCAGGTCCGCGAAGGGCTCGACCGGGTGGACGCCACGGAGGCGTACGACCTCTTCAAGGCGGGCGAAGCCCTGCTGGTCGACACCCGGTACGCGGCTCTGCGCGAGCGCGACGGGCTGATCCCCGGCGCCCTGGTCGTCGAGCGCAACGAACTGGAGTGGCGGCTCGACCCCCAGGGCAGCCACCGCGCCGCGGAGGCCACCAGCCACGATCTGCGGGTCGTGGTCATCTGCAACGAGGGGTACGCGTCGAGCCTGGCGGCCGTCTCCCTCCAGCAGCTGGGCCTGCACCGGGCGACCGACCTGATCGGCGGTTTCCAGGCCTGGAAGGCGGCCGGATACCCGGTGACGCCCTAGGCCACCGTACGAGGAGTCACTGACGTCGCAGGCAAGGACGGGCGCCCCTGAAGGTAAGGGGCGCCCGTCCTTGCGTTGCGCCCCTTACTCCCTGGCCGTCGCCACGGTGACCGGGCGGGGGCGCAGCGCCATCCGGCCGGGGAGCGAGGTGGCGACCAGGGCGAGCAGTGCGGCGGTCGCGACCACGGAGACGTACACCAGGGGCCGGACGGCCGGTGCCGCGCTGCCGGTCATGCCGGTGCTGAAGGCGGTCAGGACCGCGAGGGCGATTCCGCTGCCGAGCGAGGTGGCGAGCAACAGGACCGACAGCGTCTCGGTGCGCAGCATCCGCAGTACCTGGCGACGGGTGGCTCCCGCGAGGCGGAGCATCGCGAACTCGCGGATGCGCTCGGAGAGCGACATGGCGAGCGTGTTGACGACGGCGATGGCGGTAAAGGCCAGGACCAGCCCCATGGCGAGGTAGTTGACCCCCGCGTTCGCCTGCTGACGCTCGGCCTGGATCGAATCGGCGGCGGCCGGCGCGAGAACCTGAACACCCGGGAACTCACGGAGCGTAGTCGCGAGTTGTGTCTGTGTACGGGCTGTGCTGACGAGGACGGAGGTGGCGAGCGGGTTGTCCACATGGCGTGCGACCAGATCATGGGCAAAGGTGAGATCGCCGAAGCCGAGACCGCTGGCGTAGACGGCGGCGACGGTGAGCCGGACGGGCGTGCCGTCACCGAGGGTGAGTTTCAGGCTGGTGCCGGGCTTCAAGTGAAGCTGGTCCGCGGCGAGTTCACTGACCGCGACCGTGGTGTTCTTCAGGTCGTCGAGGGAACCGGCGGTGACGTCCGGGTCCCAGGTGCGGGTGAGGCCGGCGGGAGTGACGCCCTGGGCCGCGTACTTGTCGAGGCCCACCCGGACCGTCGTACGGACCACTTCGGTGACGACGTCGTGGTCCGCCCGCAGCTGCCGTGCCGCCTCGGCCGGGACACCGGGGCCCTGCGCGGCGACCACCCAGTCCGCGCGGATGCCTGCCCGCGCCTGAGCCCGGGCCGCGTCGCCGAGGGTCGGCTGGACGAACAGGACCGTGCAGGTCATGCCGATGAGGAGGGTGAGCGGAGTGACGACGGAGGCCAGGCGGGCCGCGTTGCCGCGCAGGTTGGCCGCGGCGAGCTTTCCGCCGGGGCCGGACCGGCGCAACGGCCCGCCGAGGACGGCCGCTGCCGCCCTGACCAGCAGCGGGCCCAGCAGGGCGACGGCGCCGGCGAGGACGACCACGGCCAGGAAGGTGACGGGGGTCGAGGCGGGCTCGGTGCGCAGAGCGCTGAGTACGGCGACGAGGACGGCGCCACCGGCCAGCAGCGCGAGGCCGGCCAGGATCCGACCCCAGGATGGACGGCCGCGGTCGGCCCGGCCTCGGCGAGCGCCTCGGCCGGCCGGATCCGGGAGATGCGGCGCGACGAGATACGGGCGGCGGCCCAGGCACCGAGGAGGGTGGCGCCGATCGCGGCGAACATCGGGAAGATACTGGCCGTGTGCTGAAGGGTGACGGGCACGGCACCCATGGCCACGAACCGTCCGTGCAGCCACGCGCCCAGCGGCAGGCCGACGAGAGCGCCCGTCACTCCCGCGAGAGCGCCCACGATCAGGGCCTCACGGCCGAGGAGGGCCCGGATCTGGCCCGGGGTGGCGGCGATGGCGCGCAGCAGGGCGAGTTCGCGGTGACGCTGCTGCACGGAGAGCGCGAAGGTGCCGACGACCACCAGGACGGCCACGAGCAGGGAGGTGCCGCCCATCGCACCCCCCATGCTGACCAGCCGGATACGGGCGGCGGCCGCGTCGAGGAACTCGACCGGACCGCGGTCCTCACCCGTGCTGACCTGCGCGGTGGTGCCGTGCAGTGCCTTGGTGACGGCCTGTTGGAGGTCCGCCGTGTCCGTGCCCTTGACGGGGAGCACACCGAAGGCGGTGACCTTGCCTGGGTGAGCGGCCAGGCGCCGGGCCTCGGCCGTGGAGAAGAAGAGAGAGGTCTGGTGGCGTAGGGCAGTGGCGGGCGCGGCGATTCCGCTGACGCGGTAGCTGCGCGGGGACTGCGTCGACTGGACGGTGAGGCGGTCGCCGGGCTTGAGGTGCGCGCGCTCGGCGAGGCCTCGGTCGACGACCAGATCGCCGTCGGACGCGGGCGCGGTGCCGGCGGTGAGCCGGTACGGGGTGAGGACGGCGGATTCCCAGGCGTGGCCGTAGGCGGGGTTCACCTTCGCTTCGGAGTCGGTGCCGGTGCCGGTGCCGGTGCCGGTGCCGGTGCCGGTGCCGGTGCCGGTGCCGGTGCCGGTGCCGGTGCCGGTGCCGGTGCCGGTGGGCGTCAACGGCTGTGCGAGGAAGGTCAGTTCGGGGACGACGCGACCCACTCCGGGAGCCTCGCGGAGCCGGGCGGCGAGATCGGAGGGGAGCCAGGCCCGCTCGGCGATCGGCTTGGCCTTGTGCTTGACCTTGGTCTTGCCCTTCTTGTGCTTGACGGTGGTCTGGTGGACGTTCTGGTCGGCGGAGACCACGACGGGGGTCGCGGCATACCGTTCCGTACTGATCGCGCCGCGCAGTCCCGTTTCGAGGAGAGTGCCGCACGCGGTGATGAGGGCGGCCGCGCACATCAGGGCGAAGAACGCGCCGAGAAAGCCGCCCTTGCGCGCCCGCACGGTCTGGAGGGCGTATCGCAGCATCATGAGGGGTCGGCCTTTCCTCTGTTGTGGTGGTGGTTGTGGGGCGCGGGGTGGTTGCGCGAACGCGCGGCACCAGGGGCCTCGGCGGGGGTGGCCTCCGGTACTTGGGCGGCCGGGGCGCTTTCGGCGTCGGGGTCGGGGTCGGGGCCGGGGTCGGGGTCGGGGCCAGCCTCGGGGTCGGCGCCGGCGTCGGCGTCGGTGGAGGCCGGAAAGGCCAGGAATCGCGTGAGCACGGTGCGGGCGTTGGCCGGGGTCTCGGCTTCGGGGCGCTTGTAGCGGTTGAGGAGTGCGACGTACTCCTCGAAGAACGCCTGGAGTTCGGAGAGCGTCAGCCGGATCGTGCCCCGCGAGTACGGGAAGGCGTCGGCCCAGCGGTCGTCGGCCGCACCCTGCTGGAGCTGCATCCGCTCGAAGAGCTCGAGGTCGGCGGCGTACGCGTGATGATTCAACTCGTCCATCACGAGCCGCATTTCGGGGCTCTGACGGCTGCGCGGCGGGAAGCGCCGGTCGCCGGGGACGGCCCGCCACCAGCGTTCGCGGCCGTGACCGCTCGCTTCTGCCGTCTCCGTCGTCTCCTCCACGAAGCCGAACCGCGCGAGCTCACGCAGGTGGTAGCTCGTGGCCCCCGTGTTGAGTCCGAGTGCCCGGGCGAGCGTCGCCGAGGTGGCGGGCCCGTGCACGGTGAGGTGCTGGAGCATGCGCTGCCGCCGGGGCTGAGCGAGCGCCTTCAGGGCGGCGAGATCGGAGAGCTCAATGGGGGCCTGCGGGCCCACCGGCGGGCTCTTCGCACCGGGTTTCGCACCGGGTTCCTGTGCCATGGGTACACAGTCGTCTGTGCACAGGCATCTGGGCATTGCGGCGGACCGGTGTCTCGGGTGGGGGGTTAACCCCAGGTGGGGGGTTGGGGGTTGGCGGGTAAGGGGCTCGGGGTTGGGATGTTGGGCGCCGGGGCTGGGGGGTGGCGAGCTGGGGAGCGGGGTGCTGGGCGTGTGGGCTGGCCAGGGCCTGAGCTTGGGGTGGGGCTGTTTTGGGTTGTGAGAGCGGTGGCGTTGGAGCGCTGAGACGTTGGGCGCTGAGACATTGGGCGCTGAGACATTGGGCGTTGGAGCGCTGAGACGCTGAGGCAGCTATTCCGGTTGTTAGATCGGTGGGTGCCGTGAGCCCTGCTTCGGCTGTGGCGGCTGTGGGCGCTGTGGGCGCTGGCGCTCTGGGGTGGCCGAACCTTCGAACTGCCGCGTGGCCCGGACCGCGCCGACTCACGCCGATCCGACTCGCGCCGGCTCGGCCTCACCCCCCGGGGTCCGGAAGGGGCAGTGGAGCCCGGCACGCCAGACGAGTCGGAGGGCCCAAGGGCGCCGGAGACCAGGGGGTCCTGAGGGTCCTGAGGGCCAGGAATCATCCGAGCCAGGAAAGACCCGAGACCGGGAAGGACCGAGACCAGAGGGTCCTGAGGACCGGGAAGAACCCGAGCCAGGTAAGACCCGAAGCCAGGAAGGACCCGAAGCCAGGAAGGACCCGAAGGGTCAGAACCCCTCGTCCTCCAACCCCTCCGCGTCCTCGCCCTCTTCCTCCAGCGCCTGTCGGACCACCCGTAGGGCCATGCCCTCGGGGTACCCCTTGCGGGCGAGCATGCCGGCGAGGCGTCGCAGCCGCTTGTCACGGTCGAGGCCCCGCGTGGAGCGCAGCTTGCGAGCCACGAGCTCGCGCGCGGTCGCCTCCTCCTGCTCGGAGTCGAGCTGCCCGACGGCCTCGTCGATCAGCGTCGAGTCCACGCCCTTGGTACGCAACTCCCGTGCGAGCGCCCGCCGGGCCAGCCCGCGGCCGTGGTGCCGGGACTCCACCCAGGCGTCCGCGAAGGCACCGTCGTTGATCAGTCCGACCTCCTCGAACCGTGACAGCACCTCGTCCGCCACGTCGTCGGGGATCTCACGCTTGCGCAGCGCGTCCGCGAGCTGTTTCCGCGTGCGCGGGGTCCCGGTGAGCAGGCGCAGACAGATCGCCCTCGCCCGCTCAGCCGGGTCCCCTGGGGACTCCCCCTTCTCGGCCCTCGACGAGAAAGGGGGGCCTCCGTCCTGTGGGTCGCCGGACAGGTCGCTCGCCGGATCGCCGGTCGGTTCGCCGAAGCCACCGCGCCCGCGGCGGCCACGGCTACGTCCGCCCCCGCGCGGACCGCCGTCACCACCACGCCGGCCGCCCCTGCGCGAGCCGCCCGCCGAGGAACCCTCGCCGTCCGCGCCCGGACCACCGCCGTACGGCCCAGCACCGTCGGCGCCACGGCCGTACAGCCCGTCGCTGTCGTACGCCTCCTCGCCGTACGACCCTCCGCCGTCTCCGGTCGAGGCGCCGTCCCCCCGGGAGACCTGTCCTCCGGGGGTGACGGGATAGGCGGACTCGGCCCAGTCGGTTCGCCGTGTCACTGACTAGCTCTTCGCCGCCGTGGCTTTGGACTTGGTGACCTTGGCCGCCGGAGCGGGCACCGTCTTCGCGGCCTCGTCCGCAGGGGCCGTGACCGCCGCGTCCGCGACCGGCTCGACAGTGGGCTTGGGCTCCTCCGGCCGCACGCCGACGCCCAGCTTCTCCAGGATCTTCTTCTCGATCTCGTTGGCGAGGTCGGGGTTGTCCTTCAGGAAGTTGCGCGCGTTCTCCTTGCCCTGGCCGAGCTGGTCGCCCTCGTACGTGTACCAGGCGCCGGCCTTGCGGACGAAGCCGTTCTCCACGCCCATGTCGATCAGGCCGCCCTCACGGCTGATGCCCTGCCCGTAGAGGATGTCGAACTCGGCCTGCTTGAAGGGCGGCGCGACCTTGTTCTTGACGACCTTGACGCGGGTGCGGTTGCCGACCGCGTCGGTGCCGTCCTTCAGCGTCTCGATACGACGGATGTCGAGTCGCACCGAGGCATAGAACTTCAGGGCCCGGCCACCGGTCGTGGTCTCCGGCGAGCCGAACATCACGCCGATCTTCTCGCGGAGCTGGTTGATGAAGATCGCGGTGGTCTTCGACTGGTTGAGCGCGCTGGTGATCTTTCGCAGCGCCTGGCTCATCAGACGGGCCTGCAGACCCACGTGCGAGTCACCCATCTCGCCCTCGATCTCCGCGCGCGGCACCAGGGCCGCGACCGAGTCGATGACGATGAGGTCGAGCGCGCCGGAGCGCACCAGCATGTCGACGATCTCCAGAGCCTGCTCGCCGTTGTCCGGCTGCGACAGGATCAGGTTGTCGATGTCGACGCCGAGCTTCTTCGCGTACTCGGGGTCGAGGGCGTGCTCGGCGTCGATGAAGGCCACCTGGCCGCCGGCCTTCTGCGCGTTCGCCACCGCGTGCAGCGTCAGCGTCGTCTTGCCGGAGGATTCCGGTCCGTACACCTCCACCACTCGGCCGCGTGGCAGACCGCCGACGCCCAGGGCCACGTCGAGCGCGGTCGACCCGGTGTGGATGACCTCGATGGGCTCGTTCGGTCGCTCACCGAGGCGCATCACCGCGCCCTTGCCGAATTGCCGTTCAATCTGTGCGAGCGCGGCGTCCAACGCCTTCTCGCGGTCGGTACCTGCCATGGGTTCCACCCGATTTGCTTGAGTCGATCGCTTCACGTCAATGACGCTAGCGCCTGCCACTGACAATGCGCCTCGACGGCCGCCCGGCCTGTGGATAACTCGGACACTTCCGCCGGAAATCCCCGCCGAAAGCCCTGCCGAAGACTCCATAAGAATAGATGTTCGATTTTGGTGTCAAGCGCACCACGCGCAAGCCGCGCACCATTGGCTGCCCTGTGACACGAACCCTGAGCGTGGGCCATCGGACCTTGATGGATGCGGGTTTGTGCACGGTCCTCGGTGCGGGAGTGGCCTCCGTGGTCATGTCCGGGGAGGTGCAGGACACGTTGAGTCGGTCGCGAGCGGGTCCGGCTCGGGGACCGCACCTCCGACCGCTCCCTGGATCAGGGCCAGCCCACCAGCGCGCCTCCTGCCAGGACGACGCAGAGCGCCAGCTGGATCGTCCCGACGACTCGGTACCCGACCCGCAGCAGCATGATGGCCGTCACGCCGACCGCCAGGGCCAGAGCGCCGAAGCACAGCACCGGCGCCCAGTCTGCGGGCGGTGGGCCGGCCACCGCCCGCCCGGCGCCGGCGTCCATGTGGCCCAGCGCTCGTAGCGCGAGCACGATGATGACCACCAGCCCGGCCACCGCGTCCGCCACCAGCACGAGCAGCAGGAGACAACCCTCGGTGAGGGCATCCTTCCAGCGGGAGGACTGCTCGTCGACAGGTTCAGGCATGCCCGTACGGTCGTGCGGAATTCACCCCTCCAAACGGGCCGTTGCCGACCCGCAACCCAGGCGTACCCCGGGCTTGATGGGCCCGCCCCGCCCGGGCACCCCCGGGCATGACGGGTCTGCATTCGTGGACGGGGCCGAAGGGCTCCCCGGCTCCCGGCCCCGCGGCCCCCTCCGTCCCCAAGCTCCCGCTCATCGCACATCGCCCCGCGCGCGGAGGGCGCTCAGATCCACCCGCCAGTCGTTGGACGTGATCCAGTGGCCCTTCGGGTACTCGAACTCGACCGGGCCGAGCAGCTCGAACCCCGCCTTGCGGCACACCGCGTTCGACGCGGGGTGGTCCACACCGGGAAACGCGTGGAGGTACTGATTCCTCCCGGTAGCCCTCGCTGCCTCGGCGACCGCGCGGGCCGCCGCCGCGGCCAGACCCCGCCCCTGGAACTCGGGCCACATCGCCCACCCGGTCTCCCACACCGTCCCGTCCCGCCACGCACGCTCCCAGAACCCGATCGAACCGACGGTGTCGCCGGGCACGCCGGTGCTGGTGCCGGGGATGCCGGTGCTGGTGCCGGGGATGCCGGTGCTGGTGCCGGGCACGCCGATGCTGGTGCCGGGGATGCCGGTGCTGGTGCCGGGGATGCCGGTGCTGGTGCCGGGGATGCCGGTGCTGGTGCCGGATCCGCTGGTGTCCGCCAGTGTGACCCGGTACATCTGTCCCCGCCCCGGCTCCAGATCGACGTACCGCCGGTGCCGCGCGACGAGTTGCTCCGCGGTCTCGGGGCCGCCCAAGTGTTCCGTCATCTCGGGGGTGTTGTTCCGTTGCAGAACCCAGAAATCGCCTTCGCCCCAGGGCTCCAGCCTCACCCGCCGTGCATCCGAACCGTCCATGTCCGCCACCCTAGGACGGGGGTCCGACAGCCGACGCGAGGGCTGTGGACAGTCGGACAGTCAGGAAGACCCGTCCTCCGACTCCGCGTCCCGCGGCCCCCACAGCCGCCGCGCACGCCGGAGCAGACTGCCCGGCCGCCGTATCCGGTGTCCGTGGACACGGGGGTCGTCCGTGACGTCGTACCGCTTCACGTACGCGCCGAGGAAGGCCTGGAGCGTGGCGACCGCCGGGATGGCGATGAGCGCGCCGACGGCGCCGAGGAGCGCGGTGCCCGCGATGACGGATCCGAAGGCGACCGCGGGGTGGATGTCCACCGTCTTGGAGGTCAGCTTGGGCTGCAGCACGTAGTTCTCGAACTGCTGGTAGATCACGACGAAGATCAGCACCCACAGCGCGTACCAGGGATTGACCGTGAAGGCGATCAGCATCGGCAGGGCACCCGCCAGGTACGTACCGATCGTGGGGAGGAACTGTGAGACCAGGCCGACCCAGACGGCGAGCACGGGCGCGTAGGGGATGCCCAGCGCCAGCAACAGGACGTAGTGCGCGACACCGGAGATCAGCGCCATCAGTCCGCGCGAGTACAGATAGCCGCCCGTCTTGTCGACGGCGATCTCCCACGCGCGCAGCACCTCGGTCTGCCGGGCGGGCGGCAGGACGGAGCACAGCGCGCGCCGCAGCCGCGGACCGTCGGCGGCGAAGTAGAACGAGAACAGGGTGATCGTCAGTAGCTGGAACAGGCCGCCGAGGACCTGCGCGGACACGTCCAGGACGCCCGTGGCGCTGTTCTGCACGTACTTCCGCAGCCAGTCGGAGTGGACCAGGCTGTCCTGGATGTCCACCCGTCTGAGCTCGGTGTGGAAGGTCGTGTTGACCCAGTTGATGACCGAGTCGAGATATCCCGGGAAGCCCTCGACCATCCTGATGATCTGGCCGGCGAGCATCGAGCCGAGCAGCGTGATGAAGCCCGCCGTCACGATCATCGCGCCCAGGAAGACGAGGAAGGTGGCCAGCCCTCTGCGCATGCCGTGCGCGGCCATCCAGCTCACCGCCGGCTCGATCGCGAGCGCCAGGAAGAACGCGATGAGGATGTTGATCAACAGGCCGGTGAGCTGGTGGAACGCCCAGCTGCCGAACTGGAAGACAGCGACGAGTGCGAGGGCGAGCACCATGGCGCGCGGGAGCCAGCGGGGCATGCGGCCGCCCCGCCCGGCGGCGTCCTCGGCGGGAGGGCCGGCCGGCGGTGTCGTACCGAACGGCGATGCGTGCTGGGGGACCTGCGAGGTCTCGTCTGTCGGGGCCACGGTGCAAGTCTCGCCCACACCACCGACAATCGGCCCCCGTCGGGGGATCTTCGTGGCCCGCGACACGATCTTCGTGGCCGCTCAGACCTCCCCCAACGGTCTCCCACGCGCTCAGGCTCGCGTCGTCAGCGGTTCTCCTGCGGAACGTTCATGGTCGAGCACACCACGCGCCACACGTCCTTGGCCTCCCAGCCGGAGTCCAGCGCTTGATGCACGGTCCGCTCACCGAGCTCCGTCATCACATGATCACGTGCGAACGTTTCGGCGTACCCCTCACCGAAGTGATCCGCCATCCGCTGCCAGAAGACCGTCAACCGCATGACTCCAGTATCCCGCCCCTGAGAGTGGGCCCGGGCCGGGACCACTTGTCGAGAACGCTTTCCGTCCTACGGTCTGACCCATGGCCGAAACAGGAGCATCCCCACTCCCCCCGACGCCCCCGGCGCACACCCCGCTCTCGCGCGCCGAGCACTTCGTCTGGCTCACCGCGCGCGTGCTGGAGCAGCGGCGATTCGAGCACCACTTCCTCGACGGCGGCGAAAGCGGCGCCGACGCGGTCGAGACCGCGCTCGCCGCCTACCGCAACGAGGACGAGGGGTACGGTCACGCGCTCGAACCCGATCTGCGCGGTCCGGTCAGCCAACCCCTGCACACCGCCCACGCGCTGCGCGTCCTGGACTCGATCGGGCGCTGCGGCGGACAGCGGGTGGAGCGCGTGTGCCGCTATCTGACCGCCGTGTCGAGCCCGGACGGCGCACTGCCGGCCATCCTTCCCAGCCAGCGCGGCTATCCGACGGCCCCCTTCGTACCGATCGTCGACGACCCGCCGAGCGAGCTTCTCGCCACCGCTCCCGTAGTGGGCCTTCTGCACCGCAACGAGGTGTGGCACGCCTGGCTGTTCCGGGCCACCGACTTCTGCTGGCAGGCGGTGGACTCCCTGGAGAAGTCCCATCCGTACGAGATCGAGGCCGCGGTGGCCTTCCTGGACTCCGCGTCCGACCGCCCGCGCGCGGAGGCGGCCGCCGACCGGCTGGGCCGCCTGGTCCGCGAACAGCGGCTGGCCGTACTGGAGCCTCGCCGTCCGGCGGCCTATCCGGTCGCTTCGGGATACGCGCCGGGCGAGCATCACTTCCCGTACGACTACGCGAGGACTCCGGGATCACTCGCGCGCGCGTGGTTCACGGACGAGGAGATGGCCCGCGCGCTGGACCACCTGGCGAGCGAGCAGCAGGCGGACGGCGGCTGGCCGGTCCGCTGGCGCCAATGGGCGCCGGGCACGGCCCTGGAGTGCCGCCCCATGGTGACGATCGAGGCGCTGCGCACCCTGCGCGCGTACGGCCGGCCCATCGCCTGAACCGGTCTGCAGACGGGCCGTTGGTGCCGACGGGCCCACGGGGCCGACGGGCTGACCGCACAGGCCAAGCCGCCGGCCCGGGAGACCTCAGCCCGTCATCGCCCGCACCCCCGCCGTCACGACCACGGCGGCGGCGACCACGAGCAGGAAGGGCGCGCGCAGGATCAGGGCCACCGCGGCCGCGGCGAGCCCGGCCGCCTTGGCGTCCAGCACCAGTGCGCGCCCGTCCGCGAAGGTCTGCTGGGCTGTGAGGGCCGCCAGGAGGGCGACGGGCAGCAGCGCCGCGAGACGCTGGACCAGAGGCCGCTCCAGGACCCCCGCCGGGATCAGCAGCCCGATGAGCTTGACGACGTAACAGCCGACGGCGGTCGCCGCGATCGCGATCCAGATGTTCATCGGTCTTCCCCAGGGGCTTCGTTCCGTACGCTGTCGTGCGCTCCGTCGTGCGCTCCGTCGTGCGCATCGTTCTGCGCTTCGTTCTGCGCCCGCTTCTCCGCTGCGTGGCCGGATGGCGGCCTGCGGCGCCCCTCCACGTAGAGAACGGCCGGAGCCGCGAGCGCTGCCACCAGGACCGGTACACCGGCGGGCAGGACGGGCAGCAGGGCGAGCCCGAGGACGACGGCGATGCCGGCCACGGCGCGCTCGGTCACGGACTTCAGCATTGGCGCGAGAAGGGCCAGGAAGACGGCGGGGCCGGCCGCGTCCAGCCCCCACGCGTCGGTGTCGCCGATGGCCTCGGCTCCGATCGCGCCGAGCAGTGTGGTGAGGTTCCACAGCACGTAGAGGGTCAGCCCGGTGACGGTGAAGCCGAGGCGGACGCTGCGCCGCGTGGGCTGGGCGAGCGCCACGGCCGTGGTCTCGTCGATGACCCAGTGGGCGGCGAACGGCCGCACCGCGCGCGGGAGGGCCAGCAACTGCGACAGGCGCAACCCGTAGAAGGCGTTGCGCACCCCGAGGAAGAACGCTCCGGCGGCTGCCGTGAGCGGATTGCCCCCGGCCGCGAGCGCACCCACGAGCGCGAACTGCGAGGCGCCGGTGAACACCAGGAGACTGAGCGCGCACGTCTGCAGCAGCGTCAGGCCGCTGCCGGCCGAGGTCACCCCGAAGGCGAAACCGGACAGTCCGACGGCGACCCCGACTCCCAGGGCGTCTCGTACGACGGCGGAGTCGGGCTTCCCGACCCCCTCACCGTCTCGGTGGCTCCGGTCGTCGTGGCCGAGTCGGCCGTCCGGGTCGTGTCCGTCGTCCGGGTCGTGTCGGCCGTCCCGGTCGCATATGTCTTCGACTGCTGTCTGTTCTCCCACGCCTCGAACGGTAGGACGAGGTCGCCTCGTGAGTCTTGTACGTTCTTGCGCTCGCCCGCCTCTCCCCCTGAGAACCTGCGTTCGCGCTGGTAGGCGCCCGGCGGCACGCCCACGATCCGTGTGAAGTGGCGGTTGAGGTGCGGCTGGTCGGTGAAGCCGACGGCGACAGCCGCCTCCGCGGGTGCGGTGCCGGCGTCCAGGAGGTGGCGTGCCGTGCGGACGCGGGCGTCGGTCAGCCAGGTGTGGGGCGGCATTCCGTAGGTGTCCCGGAACGCCCTCAGGAGCGCGAACGGGCTGGCGCCGAGGTCGGCAGCGAGCCTTTCCAGGGTCGGCGGGTCGGCCATCCGCTCCTGGAGCACGGCACGCGCGCGTGCGGCGATGCGGGCACCGGCGGTGCGCACGGCACGGCCTGGCATCGGGCCGCCGTTCAGCCGCAGGAGGCGGGTCACGGCGACGCGCAGCAGGGTGTCGGCGGCGAGTGCGTTGCCCTCGTCCGCGGCCCGCAACACCTGGTGGACCAGGCCGGCCGCGTACGGATCGTCGAGCACCGGGTTCGTGAATCCGGGCGTTCCGCGAATCACGGTGGTCTCGGCGGCTATCTCGGCCACCAGTTCCGGCGACGGATAGACCGCCCCGTACCGCCAGCCCTCGGGAACACCGGCGCGGCCCGTGTGGGGGGTCTCCGGATTGACCAGAGCCAGGGCTCCCGGGCCCGCGTACTGGTCGGCGCCGCCGTGATGGAAGACCTCGACCCCTTCGGAGATGGCGGCGATCACGAAGTTCTCGTGGGTGTGCCGCACGAAGATCTTCTCGACGTAACTGGCACGGAGCAGATCCACCCCTGGCAGTTCCTCGTACTGCCAGTGCCGTGCCCGCTCCCCGGAACCTGCCATGGCGTCCATTCTGCGCCATCCGGCTCGGGCGCCGGAGGGCCACGACTCTGTGGCACCGGAACCGGGAGACCTCGAGCCACGACAGCGTCTTCGCAGGTCAGGCGCATTGTCGGTGGCTGGGTGCAGGATGGACGCATGGTCAGCTCCGCACACCGAGCCCTCGACGGCTTCTCCCCCGCGACCCGCGGCTGGTTCACGGGGGCCTTTTCCGCGCCCACCGCGGCCCAGGCGGGGGCGTGGGAGGCGATCCGTCAGGGCTCGGACGTGCTGGTGGTGGCCCCCACGGGCTCCGGAAAGACCCTGGCCGCCTTCCTCGCCGCGCTCGACCAGCTGGCCTCGACCCCGCCCCCGGCCGACCCCAAGAAGCGCTGCCGGGTGCTGTACGTATCACCGCTCAAGGCCCTCGCCGTCGATGTGGAGCGAAATCTGCGCAGCCCGCTGACCGGCATCCGGCAGGAGGCGGTCCGGCTGGGCATGCCCGAGCCCGAGGTGAAGGTGGGCATCCGCTCCGGGGACACCCCGCCCGCCGAGCGCAGGGCCCTGTCCACCCGCCCTCCGGACATCCTGATCACCACCCCGGAGTCGCTGTTCCTGATGCTGACGTCGGCCACGCGCGACGCGCTGACCGGCATCGAGACAGTGATCCTCGACGAGGTGCACGCGGTCGCGGGCACCAAGCGCGGCGCCCACCTGGCGCTCTCCCTGGAGCGGCTGGACGAGCTGCTGCCCAGGCCCGCGCGCCGCATCGGCCTGTCGGCGACAGTGCGCCCGGTGGACGAGGTCGGGCGTTATCTCTCACCGCGCCGCAAGGTGGAGATCGTCCAGCCGCCGTCGGACAAGGAGTTCGACCTCTCCGTGGTCGTCCCGGTCGAGGATCTCGGCGAGTTGGGCGGCTCCCCCGTCGCGGACGGGAAGGAGGGCGCCGAGAAGCCCTCCATCTGGCCGCATGTCGAGGAGCGGATCACCGACCTCGTCCAGTCCCACCGCTCGACAATCGTGTTCGCCAACTCCCGCCGCCTGGCCGAGCGCCTGTGCAACCGGCTGAACGAGATCGCGTACGAGCGGGCCACCGGCGAGCCGCTGGACGAGCACCACTCCCCGGCCGAGCTGATGGGCGGCTCGGGGGCCGCCCAGGGTGCCCCCGCGGTCATCGCCCGCGCCCACCACGGATCGGTCTCCAAGGAGCAGCGAGCCCTGGTCGAGGAGGACCTGAAGGCGGGTCGCCTGCCCGCGGTGGTCGCCACGTCCAGCCTCGAACTGGGCATCGACATGGGCGCGGTGGACCTGGTCATTCAGGTCGAGTCACCCCCGTCCGTGGCCTCCGGCCTCCAGCGGGTGGGCCGCGCGGGCCACCAAGTGGGTGCGGTCTCCACCGGAGTCGTCTTCCCCAAGTACCGGGGCGACCTCGTCCAGGCCGCCGTGGTCACCGAGCGGATGCGCACCGGCTCCATCGAGTCCCTCCGTGTTCCCGCCAATCCCCTCGACGTGCTGGCCCAGCAGCTCGTCGCCATGACCGCCCTGGACACCTGGCAGTTCGACGACCTGCTCGCCACGGTCCGCCGTGCCGCCTCCTTCGCCTCGCTCCCCGAGTCGGCGTTCACGGCCGTGCTCGACATGCTCGCCGGCCGCTATCCGTCGGACGCCTTCGCGGAGTTGCGCCCGCGCGTGGTGTGGGACCGCGTCGCCGGCACGATTACCGGGCGCCCCGGCGCCCAGCGCCTCGCCGTCACCTCCGGGGGCACGATTCCGGACCGCGGCCTCTTCGGAGTCTTCCTCGCCGGATCCGACCCCAAGAAGGGCGGCGGCCGCGTCGGCGAGCTCGACGAGGAGATGGTCTACGAGTCGCGTGTCGGCGATGTCTTCACGCTCGGCAGCAGCTCCTGGCGCATCGAGGACATCACCCGCGACCGCGTCCTGGTGTCCCCTGCCCCCGGTGTCCCCGGCCGGCTGCCCTTCTGGAAGGGCGACCAGCTGGGCCGTCCGCTCGAACTGGGGCGCGCGTTGGGCGCGTTCCTCCGCGAGGTCGGCTCGCTCTCCCAGGAGGACGCCCGCCTCAGGCTGCTCGCCGCAGGCCTGGACACCTGGGCGGCCGACAACGTCCTCTCCTACCTCGCGGAACAGCGCGAGGCCTGCGGTCACATCCCGGACGACCGGACGATCGTCGTCGAGCGGTTCCGTGACGAGCTGGGCGACTGGCGGGTCGTCGTGCACTCCCCCTTCGGAGCCCAGGTCCACGCCCCCTGGGCGCTCGCGCTCGGCGCCAAGCTCTCCGAGCGGTACGGCATGGACGCCCAGGTCATGCATGCCGACGACGGCATCGTGCTGCGACTGCCCGACGCCGACCTGATGGGCCTGGACCTGCTCGACCAGGAGCCCCGGAAGCTCGGCACGGAGTACGACGCCGAGCAGGCGCCCCTCGGTGCCGCGGACGTCGCCTTCGACAAGGGCGAGGTCAACCAGATCGTCACCGACCAGGTCGGCGGCTCGGCCCTGTTCGCGTCCCGGTTCCGGGAGTGCGCCGCCCGCGCGCTGCTGCTGCCGCGCCGCAGCCCCGGCAAGCGCACCCCGCTCTGGCAGCAGCGCCAGCGCGCCGCCCAACTGCTCGAGGTGGCCAGCGAGTTCGGCTCGTTCCCGATCGTCCTGGAAGCCGTCCGCGAGTGCCTCCAGGACGTCTTCGACGTCCCTGGACTCACGGAACTGATGGGCGACATCGAGTCCCGGAAGGTGCGCCTCGTCGAGGTCACCACCCCGGAGCCGTCACCGTTCGCCCGCTCCCTGCTCTTCGGATACGTCGCCCAGTTCCTGTACGAGGGCGACTCACCGCTCGCCGAGCGGCGAGCCGCGGCCCTCTCCCTGGACTCACACCTGCTGGCCGAGCTGCTGGGCCAGGCCGAGCTGCGTGAGCTGCTCGACGCCGACGTCCTGACCGAGCTCGAGCGAGAGCTCCAGTGGCTCACCGAGGACCGTCGCGTCAAGGATGCCGAGGGTGTCGCGGACCTGCTGCGTCTCCTGGGTCCCTTGACGGACGCCGAGCTGACCGAGCGGGGTGCCGATCCGCAGTGGGCGCAGGACCTCGCCGGAGCCCGCCGCGCCATCAAGGTCCGAATCGCCGGGGCCGACCACTGGGCGGCGATCGAGGACGCCGGCCGGCTGCGCGACGCACTGGGCACGGCGCTGCCCGTCGGTGTCCCGGAGGCCTTCACCGAGCCGGTCAAGGACCCGCTCGGCGACCTCCTCGCCCGGTTCGCGCGCACCCACGGCCCGTTCACCTCGGCGGCGGCCGCGGCCCGTTTCGGGCTGGGGCCGGCCGTCACCGAGGGAGCACTGCAGCGGCTCGCGGCCAACGGCCGGGTGGTACAAGGCGAGTTCCATCCGGCGGGCATCGGCCAGGAGTGGTGCGACGCGACAGTCCTGCGCAGGCTGCGACGCCGCTCGCTGGCCGCCCTGCGCCACGAGCTGGAGCCCGTGCCGCCCGCCGCGCTCGCGCAGTTCCTGCCGCAGTGGCAGCACATCGGCCGCGGGCACGGCCTGCGGGGCGTCGACGGACTGGTGCGCGCCATCGAGCAGTTGCAGGGCGCCTCGGTGCCCGCCTCCGCCCTGGAAAAGCTCGTCCTGCCGTCCCGCGTGGCCAACTACACCCCGGCGATGCTCGACGAACTCACCGCGGCCGGAGAGGTGGTCTGGGCCGGCGCCGGCGCTCTGCCCGGCAAGGACGGCTGGGTCTCCCTCTATCTCGCGGACGCGGCTCCGCTGCTCCTGCCGCCCCCGCACCCACTGGAGCTGACCGCGCTCCAGCAGTCCGTCCTGGACACCCTCTCCGGCGGCTACGGCCTGTTCTTCCGCCAGATCGCCGACCAGGTCCGCGCCACCACCCATCCCGACGCCACCGACCCCCAACTGGCCGACGCCGTCTGGGAGCTGGGCTGGTCCGGCCGGCTCACGAACGACACGCTCGCGCCGATGCGCTCGGTCCTGGGCTCCGGGCGCACGGCCGGCTCCACGGCCCACCGCGCGAAGCGTTCGGTCCCGCGGGGGCGGTACGGCTCCCTGACCGGCGCCGCGCGCCCCCAGTCCCGTACGGGCCCTCCGACCGTCGCCGGCCGCTGGTCTCTGCTCCCGGACCGCGAGCCCGACCTCACCATCCGCAGCCACGCGCTGGCCCGTACGCTGCTTGACCGCCACGGCGTGGTGACCCGGGGGGCCGTAGCCGCGGAGGGCGTCGAGGGCGGTTTCTCGGCGGTCTACCGCATCCTGTCCGCCTTCGAGGACAGCGGTCAGGCCCGCCGTGGATATGTGGTGGAGGGCCTCGGCGCCGCCCAGTTCGCGATGGACGGCGCGGTGGACCGGCTGCGCGCGGTGGCGAACGCCCGCGAACGGGGCGAGACACTCCAGCCGGACTACTCGTCCGGCTTCTCCACGCCGGACAAGGCCGGCAGTCAGCCCGGCTTTCCGGCGGAAGCGCCGGGCTGGCCGGGCTCGGGGCCGAGTTCGGGGTCAGGTTCGCTTTCGAGCTCGAGCCTCGGCTCACCCGGAGTGTCCGGGACGCCCGCAGGCTCGGCCTTCCCGGACGACCTCGACGCCCCGCCAGGCTCCGGCTTCCTGGACGACCCCACTTCCCCGGGAGACTTCACGTTCCCCGGCGACCTCGACGTACCGAACGGCAGCGACCCCTTCGCCACCCGTCCCCGTTCCGCAGGCCCAGGCAGCGCTCGCGGCGACCGCGGCTTCCCGACCGGCTCCGGCCACCCGTACGCGAATGGTTACCCCGGCAGCCGGTCCCGCGCCGACGGGACCGGCCGAGCCGTCGTCCTCGCCGCCGCCGACCCGGCGAACGCCTACGGAGCCGCCCTGTCCTGGCCCGAGCCCCCGACGGGTGCGGGACACAAGCCGGGCCGCAAGGCGGGTTCCCTGGTCGTCCTCGTCGACGGCGAGCTGACGCTCTACATGGAGCGCGGCGGCAAGACGCTGCTTGCCTGGCCCACCGAGCCGGACGGCGTCGCCACGGAGGATCCCCGCCTGCGGACGGCGGCCGAGGCCCTCTCCGCGGCCGCTCGCGCCGGCTCCCTCGGCACGGTCACCGTGGAGCGCGTCAATGGCGCCTCCGCCCTGACCTCCCCCTTCGGCACCCTCCTGGAAGGAGCGGGCTTCATCGCGACACCGCGCGGCCTGCGCATCCGCGCCTGAGCCGCCGCCCCCTCCACCACGAGCCGCACACCCGTCCCCGAGCCGGACGCCCGCGACCTGCGCACCCGCGCCCGACCCGCCGCCGCTCGCCCCTCGCCCCTCGCCCCTCGCCCCTCGCCCCTCGCCCACCAGCCGGATGCCCGCGACCTGCGCACCCGCGCCCGACCCCTCGACCCTCGCCCTCGCCCTCGCCCACCAGCCGGATGCCCGTCCCCGTGCCAAACGCCCATCCCCGAGCCGGACGCCCATCCCCGAGCCGGACGCCCGTCCACGAACCGAACACCCCAGCCACTCAGCAAGGCGGCCACTCCCGGCCCCCTGGGAGCCGCCGGCTGCCGGCCCACGCCGAGCGCCCCAGCAAAGCCCCCGAGCCCGTGCCACCCTTGACCTCATGCCCGAAGGAGACACCGTCTGGCAGGCCGCAAGGCGGCTGCACAACGCCCTCGCGGGCAAGGTGCTGATCCGCTCCGACCTGCGCGTGCCGAAGTTCGCCACGGCCGACCTCACCGGTCGCACCGTTCTGGACGTGACCCCGCGCGGCAAGCACCTCCTGACCCGCATCGAGGGCGGGCTGACTCTGCACTCGCATCTGCGCATGGACGGCTCCTGGCGGGTGTACGAGCACGGCCGGCGCTGGAGCGGCGGCCCGGGACACCAGATCCGCGCGATCCTCGGCAACGCCGAGCGCACAGCCGTCGGCTACCGGCTCCCCGTACTGGAGCTGCTGCGCACCGCCGACGAAGAGCGCGCCGTCGGCCACCTCGGCCCCGACCTCCTGGGCCCCGACTGGAACCCTGACCAGGCCCTGGCCAACCTCCTGCGCGACCCCGACCGCGCCCTCGGCGAGGCCCTGCTCGACCAGCGCAACCTCGCCGGAATCGGCAACATCTACAAGAGCGAGCTCTGCTTCCTCCTCGGCGCCACCCCCTGGCTCCCGGTCGGCGCACTCCCCGCCTCCCGCGCCGCTCAACTGCCCGCGCTCGCCAAGAAGCTCCTCGAAGCCAACCGCGACCGCCCGTCCCGCAGCACCACGGGCCACCGCGAACAGCTCCTGTTCGTATACGGCCGCGCACCCCGCCCCTGTCTGCGCTGCCGCACCCCCATCCGCGTCGCGAACCAGGGCGACGGATCCCGCGAGCGGCCCACCTACTGGTGCCCGGCCTGCCAGCTGGGCCCCGCCCCTTCCCGTACCAGCGGACCGAACCGCGCCACGCCCCGGGGCGCCACCGGACGCCGGTGACGCAGGGTCCGGTCCCGCCTCGCTCGCCCCTGCTCCGACCTCACAACTCAACTCCGTACGACTAATTGACGACCCGTCAGAAATGCTCGTACCGTCCCTTCATGCCCCTCACGGCGTACGACCTCACCGGACGCACCGCATTCGTCACCGGCGCTGCCAGCGGCATCGGCCGCGCCTCCGCCGTCCTGCTCGCGGAGGCCGGAGCCACGGTCCACTGCGCGGACCGCGACGAGCAGGGCCTGCACGAGACGGCAACCCTGATCAAGGACGCGGGCGGCACCGCCCACACCCACCACCTGGACGTGACCGACCGGGCGCAGCTCAAGCAGGCCGTCGAGTCCTGCGGTCGCCTCGACGTCATGGCAGCGGTCGCGGGCATCATGCACAGCAGCGCGGTCCTGGACACCCGGGACGAGGATCTCGACCGGGTGCTGAGCGTCAACTTCAAGGGCGTTCTCTACGCGTGCCAGGAGGCGGCGCGGCGCATGATCGCGCAGCGCGTGCGGGGCAGCATCATCACGATGGCCTCGGGGGCCATCGACACCGGCGGCCCCGGACTGCTCTGCTACGGCGCCGCGAAGGCAGCCGTCGTCCAGCTCACGAAGACGCTCGCGAACGAGATCGGGGCGCACGGGATCCGCGTCAACGCCGTCGCGCCGGGCTGGGTCCGCACCCCCATGACCGACCACCACGGGGAGACGCAGGCGCACACCGAGGCGTTCATGGCCCGTATGTCACCACTGGGCCGGGTCGGCGAGCCCGACGACATCGCCCACGCCGTACTCCACCTGGCCTCCGACGCGTCGTCCTTCACCACGGGCCAGATTCTCCGCCCGAACGGCGGCGTAGCGATGCCCTGGTAACCGCCCTCAGAACGGCCCCCAGCCATGCCTGACGCGCCTCACACACCCCGCCGCGCGCCTGGCGCGCCCGCGTACCCCCGACCGGCGCGCGCCCCCTCCCCGCCTCGCACGCCGTCACATCACGCCGGCGCCCCGGCTCACCATCCCCGCGCGACCCGCACGCCCGCCGGCCCCGCTTCCTCCCCGCAAGGTCCTGCGCCCCCTCCCGCCCCGTTCACTCCCCCGGGGCCCCCCGCTTGCCCAGCCCCCCTCTCTCCCACGGCCCGGGGATCCGCATCCCCCAATGGTCCGAGCCCGCCGCCCCCGCAGCCTTTGTCTTCGGCACGCAGTGCACGGGCAGCAGGCTCAGCCCCCATCCCCCAGCCGCCACGGCTCCCTCCAGCACCCCCGCGTCGGGTGCCAGTGCGAGCCGGAGGATGCCCCACCACCACAGCCCCCCAAGCGCCAGCGTCGCCCCCCAGCGCGCTATCCGCCCTGCCATGGTCGCCACCTCCAGCCAGACGCTAGACCCGCGCTCCTCCCGGTCGGGAGGGCGCACCACCGGCACAGAGGCGCACCCCACGCACACAGCGTCCGGTCACCACCAGGACTCGGGCACGAGGCCACGCCCGGCGCCACATGCCAGGCATCACGCGCCCGCCACGCGCCCCGCGCCTCGACGAGCCCCGCCGGCCCGCGCAGACACCACGCCCCGCCGCGCTCCCGCCCCGACCTCAGCCGTTCTCTGCCTGGAACATCCAGTGGTGCTTCTCCAGATCCCCCGTGATCCCGATGAAGATGTCCTGGCTCACCGGATCCGGGTCGGCGGTCGATACCACCCGCTCGCGCATCCTGACGATCACCGCACCCAGTGCGTCCACCAGCGCCCCCACCGCGTCCGCGTCCTTGATCCAGCCGTCAGGAGTGGCGCCGATTCCACTGCCGGAGGCGACCGTGGCGGCCCGCCCGTCCGGCGGGACGCCCAGTGCCGAGGCGCGCTCCGCCACGGTGTCCGAGTGCAGCCGTGCGGTGTCCACGACCTCGTCCAGCTGGAGATGGACGGAGCGGAAGCGCGGTCCTACGACGTTCCAGTGGATCTGCTTGGCCACCAGGGAGAGGTCCACCAGGTCGACCAGCGCGCCCTGCAACGCCTCGGACACGGTCTTCAGGTCCGCGTCGGACAACGGGCTCTTCACGACGTACATCCGAATCCTCCGATTCACGATCGCTTCGCACGGCCCCGAGCCCCCGCACCTCCACCATGACCGCCCCACGACACCCCGGCAAACGCGCTCCCGCAAGATCCGCACCCCGGCACCACCCACCGGCACCCGCGCCCCCACCCACGACCGATCGTCGCGACCCCCACCCCCCGCGAGAGCGCCCCCGGCCTGCCCCGGAAAACACGAAAGCCCCGCCGACCCCCTCCGGTTTCCCGGAGAAGCCCCGGCAGGGGCTGTCGTACAGCTCTCAGCTCTTCAGCTCACGAGCGCGAACCTCAGGTTGCTCAGGCTCGGCATCTCACTCGCCTCAGGCGATGACACCTCACGCGGCGACGACGTCGACCGCTTCGGCGGGTGCCTTGATCGTGACCCGTTCCGGCGGCACACCGGCCACCGATACGGAATTGAGCATCGGGCGACGCACCGGTGCGGGCACCGGTTCGGTGGCCGCAGCCGACCGTGCCAGCTCGGCGAGAGCGAGTTCGTCGCTCACTTCCCGCATGAGCTCGGACATCCGTACGTCAAGCGCGTCGCAGATCGCGGAGAGCAGCTCGGAGGATGCCTCCTTCTGCCCCCGCTCCACCTCGGAGAGATAGCCGAGTGAGACTCGGGCGGACGAGGAGACTTCGCGCAGAGTACGGCCCTGGCGCTGGCGCTGCCGACGCAGCACGTCACCCAGCAGGCGACGGAGCAGGATCATCGGTGGCTCCCTCCTCGGACCGCGTAGCCGCATCCTTCACGCCCCACCGTACCGCCTTGCGCCGCGGCCGTGCGGGGAGCGATGTCGTGTTCACTCAGGGCTGCAAACATCAAGTCCCCCCGTTCTGTTCCGTATCCTGTGCCCGCTCATTCCCGGTCTGTTCGCCCGCGAGCTCCTTCAGGAGCAGCGCGAGTACGCTCCGTACACTCTCCATACGGATTTCCGCCCGGCCGCCGTTCAACCGCAGCGAGGCCACTTTCCGGCCATCGACGGCATCGGAATTCTTCGTCGCGGGACCGTCGACGGCCACATACACCGTGCCGACGGGCTGCCCGTCCTGGGGCTCGGGGCCGGCGACGCCCGTGGTCGCGATCCCCCAGTCCGCGCCGAGCGCCTTGCGCACTCCGGCCGCCATCTGTGCCGCGACCTGCGGATCCACCGCCCCGCGCTCGGCCAGCAGAGTGGCGTCGACGCCGAGCAGTTCATGCTTGAGTTCGGTGGCGTACACGGTCACCGAACCCCGGAAGCCCTTCGAGGCACCGGGTGCCGCGGTGATCTCCGCCGCCACCAGACCACCGGTCAGCGACTCGGCGACAGCGAGCGTCTCGCCCCTCACCGTGAGTAGTCGCAGCACTTCAGTGGCCAGGGAATTCACGATTCCGCCTCCTCGGCAGCCGCTCGGCGTGCGGCGATTCCCTGCCCCCGCAGCACAATGGCCTGTCTTACATAGTCGAGGCCGGTCACCACGGTCAGCGCGACCGCCACGGCCATCATCCAGAACCTCAGCGTCGCCAGGGGTCCCGTCAGCGCCAGGACGTACATCCCGACCGCCGTGCCCTGCGCCAGGGTCTTCAGCTTGCCGCCGCGGCTCGCCGGGATGACCCCGTAATGGATCACCAGGAAGCGCAGCAGAGTGATCCCGAGCTCACGTCCGAGGATCACGCATGTGACCCACCACGGCAGATCGCCGAGCGAGGAGAGGCAGATCAGCGCAGCGCCCATGATCGCCTTGTCGGCGATGGGGTCGGCGATCTTCCCGAAGTCGGTGACGAGGTTGTACGTCCGGGCCAGATGGCCGTCGAAGATGTCGGTGATCATGGCGACCGCGAAGGCCGCCCAGGCCCACGCGCGCCAGACGGGGTCATAACCGCCGTCGGCCAGCATCAGTGCCACGAAGCCGGGCACGAGCACGAGCCGGAGCATGGTGAGGAGGTTCGCGACGTTCCACAGGCTGGCCTGATCCACGGCCACAGCGCCCAGCTTCCCGCCCCGGGCCGTCGGCTTCGCGCCCTCCGGAGCGCCGGAGGCGCCGGCGGCACCTTTCGCGCTGGGGGAGCTACTCGCCGCGGATGCCGGGACTCCGGTCATCTGCCCGCCTCCTCAGTACACCCGAGTGAGCCCAGGAGCGGCTCGGCCACCAGGTCGACACCCTCCGTACCGACCACCTTCGCCTCGACCATACGACCGACGGTCAGACCTTCGCCGCTCGTGAACAGCACCTGGCCGTCCGTCTCGGGCGCCTGGTGCTCGGCGCGGCCGGCGGCCGGCCACTCGTCGTCGGCGGAGTCGACGGACTCGACCAGGACGTGCACGGTCTCGCCGACACGCTCCTCCGCGCGCTGCGCGACCAGCTCCTCGGCCAGCCGGGACACGCGCGCGAGGCGCTCGGCGACGACGTCCTCGTCGAGCTTGTTCTCGTACGTCGCCGCTTCGGTGCCGTCCTCGTCGGAGTAGCCGAAGACGCCGATCGCGTCGAGGCGGGCGCCGGTGAGGAAGCGCTCCAGCTCCGCCAGGTCGGACTCGGTCTCACCGGGGAAGCCGACGATGAAGTTGGACCGGACGCCGGCCTGCGGGGCCTTGCCGCGGATCGTGTCGAGCAGCTCCAGGAAGCGGTCGGTGTCACCGAAGCGCCGCATCGAGCGCAGCACGTTCGGAGCGGAGTGCTGGAAGGAGAGGTCGAAGTAGGGCGCGACGTTCGGCGTGGAGGTGAGCACCTCGATGAGGCCGGGGCGCATCTCGGCCGGCTGCAGATAGCTGACGCGCACCCGCTCGATGCCCTCGATCTCGGCGAGCTCGGGCAGCAGGGTCTCCAGAAGGCGGATGTCGCCGAGGTCCTTGCCGTACGAGGTGTTGTTCTCGGAGACCAGCATGACCTCCTTGACGCCCTGCTCGGCGAGCCAGCGGGTCTCACCGAGGACGTCGCTGGGCCGCCGCGAGATGAAGGAGCCGCGGAAGGACGGGATGGCGCAGAAGGTGCAGCGCCGGTCGCAGCCGGAGGCGAGCTTCACGGAGGCGACGGGCGAGCCGTCGAGGCGCCGGCGCAGGGGCGCGCGGGGGCCGGACACCGGGGCCACGCCCTCCGGCAGATCTGACGGGGCGCCGTGACCGGGCAGGGCCACGTCGGAGGCGGACTGCCGCTCCGCGGGACTGATCGGCAGCAGCTTGCGGCGGTCGCGCGGGGTGTGCGAGGCGTGGATGCCGCCGTTCAGGATGGTCTGGAGGCGGTCGGAGATGTCGGCGTAGTCGTCGAAGCCGAGCACTCCGTCGGCCTCGGGCAGCGCCTCGGCGAGCTCCTTGCCGTATCGCTCGGCCATGCAGCCCACGGCCACTACGGCCTGGGTTCTGCCGTGCCCCTTGAGATCGTTGGCCTCCAGGAGGGCATCCACGGAGTCCTTCTTGGCGGCTTCGACGAAGCCACAGGTGTTGACGACGGCGACGTCCGCTTCCTCGGCGTCCTGCACGAGGTGCCAGCCGTCCGCCTCCAAGCGGCCTGCGAGCTCCTCCGAGTCCACCTCGTTACGGGCGCAGCCAAGAGTGACGAGTGCGACGGTACGGCGTTCAGGCATGGACTCAAGACTACTTCGTCCCGCTGACAGCCCACGTCGACGGGGTTGGCCGATCTTGGCCAACCCCGTATGCGCGTTGCCTCTTGAGCCGGTTATCCGACCTCGGGGTCGCCCTTGGTGTACGTCAGACGCTCGACCTGACCGGGCTGGAAGTCGTCCTCGATCTTCTTGCCGTTGACGTAGAGCTGGATCGCGCCGGCGTCGCCGAGGATGAGGTTGATCTTCGTACTGTCCTGGAAGGTCTTGGACTGGCCCTGCTTGAGCAGCCCGTCGAAGAGCATGCGGCCGTTGTGGTCCTTGGCGGAGATCCAGCTGCGGCCGTCGGTGGCGCTCACCTGGACGGTCACCTTGTCCTGGGGGGCGGCCGCGATGGCGCTGTCGGAGGGGTCGGGCTTCGGGTCGGCCGGCTTGGTGGGGGTCGGCTTGGTCACGGGCTTGCTGGCGGTGGGCGTGGACCCCTCGGCAACCTGGGTCTTCGCCCCGTCGCCGCTGTCGCTGCCCTTGACCATGGTGAAGCCGACGAAGCCGATCACCGCGACGATCGCGGCGACCATGGCCGCGGTCCAGTTCGGCCCGCGACGCTCCGGACGGATCCGCTCCGCCTCGAAGAGGGGGGCCGCCGGCGTCGGCGCGGGGCGCCCGCCGTGGTCGGCGTCGTACTGCGCGAGCAGGGGGTCGGGGTCGAGGTGGACGGCGCGGGCCAGGGTCCGGATGTGGCCCCGGGCGTAGACGTCGCCGCCACAGGGTGTGAAGTCGTCCTGCTCGATCGCGTGCACGATGGCGATGCGGACCCGGGTGGCGTTGCTGACGTCGTCGACGGTCAGCCCGGCCTCGATGCGCGCCTGTCGCAGGGCGCGACCGATCGAGAGGCGTTCCGCCGCAGGGTCGTCTTCGAACGGACGCTCGTCTTCGGGGGAGTTGCCGTCAGGGGAGTTGCCGATGGACACGGGGGCGCCTTTCGAGCGTGTAGCCACCTGTGCTGGGGGTTCAGTCTAGGGGGGGTACGAAAGGGTGGGGCAACCGGGCGGTGGACTTTCTACGCCATCAGAATGGCCGGTCATCCTGATGTCGGGGCAGGTGCGTGCCCCCTCCCTCAACTTGACGTACGCCGAAGGGAAACGGTTGCTCACAGATCCCTTACGGGTGAGTCACGTTCGAATACCCGCGATCAGCGGACTCACCCGTGGGGCGATCGGTCAGTCCCCGGTTTCTACGATTCAGTTTCCCCACGGATCACGGCCAGCACTCCGTCCAGCTCGTCGGCCTTCACGAGAACGTCACGTGCCTTGGAGCCCTCGCTGGGGCCGACGATGTTGCGCGACTCCATGAGGTCCATCAGGCGCCCCGCCTTGGCGAAACCGACCCGCAGCTTGCGCTGGAGCATCGACGTGGAGCCGAACTGCGTGGAGACGACCAGCTCGGCCGCCTGGCACAGCAGGTCGAGGTCGTCGCCGATGTCCTCGTCGATCTCCTTCTTCTGCTTGGTGCCCACGGTGACGTCGTCCCGGAAGACGGGCGCCATCTGGTCCTTGCAGTGCTGCACGACCAGCGCGACCTCGTCCTCCGTGACGAAGGCGCCCTGCATACGGGTCGGCTTGTTCGCGCCCATCGGCAGGAAGAGCCCGTCGCCCTTGCCGATCAGCTTCTCGGCGCCCGGCTGGTCGAGGATGACCCGGGAGTCGGCGAGCGAGGAGGTGGCGAACGCGAGCCGGGAGGGCACGTTCGCCTTGATCAGACCGGTGACGACGTCCACGGACGGCCGCTGGGTGGCGAGCACCAGGTGGATGCCGGCCGCACGCGCGAGCTGCGTGATGCGCACGATCGAGTCCTCGACGTCCCGTGGCGCGACCATCATCAGGTCGGCCAGCTCGTCGACGATCACCAGCAGGTACGGATAGGTCTTCAGCTCCCGCTCGCTGCCCTCGGGCGTCTTCAGCTTGCCGTCGCGGATGGCCTGGTTGAAGTCGTCGATGTGCCGGTAGCCGAACGCCGCGAGGTCGTCGTAGCGCAGATCCATCTCCCGTACGACCCACTGCAGCGCCTCGGCGGCCCGCTTCGGGTTGGTGATGATCGGCGTGATCAGGTGCGGGATGCCCTCGTACGCGGTCAGCTCGACGCGCTTGGGGTCGACGAGGACCATCCGGACGTCCTCGGGGGTCGCCCGGACCATGACGGACGTGATCAGGCAGTTGATGCACGAGGACTTGCCGGAACCAGTGGCTCCGGCGACGAGTACGTGAGGCATCTTCGCGAGGTTGGCCATCACGTAGCCGCCCTCGACGTCCTTGCCGAGCGCCACCAGCATCGGGTGGTCGTCCTCGGCCGCGTCCGCGAGGCGCAGCACGTCACCGAGGTTGACCATCTCGCGGTCCGTGTTCGGGATCTCGATGCCGACCGCCGACTTGCCGGGGATCGGGCTGATGATCCGCACATCGGGGCTGGCGACGGCGTACGCGATGTTCTTGGTGAGTGCGGTGATCCGCTCGACCTTCACGGCGGGGCCGAGCTCGACCTCGTACCGCGTGACCGTCGGACCGCGCGTGAAGCCCGTGACGGCCGCGTCGACCTTGAACTCCATGAAGACGTTCGACAGGGAGGCGACCACCGCGTCGTTCGCGGCGCTGCGCGTCTTGCCGGGACCGCCGCGCTCCAGCAGGTCCAGCGAGGGCAGCGAGTACGTGATGTCGCCGGAGAGCTGGAGCTGCTCGGCGCGCGGGGGCAGGTCGCGGGGCGCGGCGGGCGCGGCCTTGGTGAGGTCGGGCACCGCGTCGGACTTGAACGTCTCCTGCCTGGGGGGCCTGGCGGCCGGGCTCGCCTTGACCCCCGGAACGGCCTTCGCGCGGGCGGCCGGGACCGGGGTCGTCTCCTCGTACCCGTCCCGCTCCGCGCTGACGCCCTGCGTGAGGTCGGCCACCAGCGGCGAGGGCGGCATCCCGTGCAGCACGGCACCGTCCAGCGCGGCCGCGGCGGCCGCGGCGACGTCGACGGCGTCCATCGGGCGGTGCATGTCGGGCTGCTGCACGGCCGAGCGCCTGGGACGCCCACGACGCTTGCTGAGCGCCTCCTGCTCCGCGTTCTCGGGGTCGTACGCCTCCGGGGCGCGCGAGCGCCTGCGGGAGCGCGCAGGCAGCCCCTCGCGCCACTGCTCGTCGTACCGCTCCTCGTCGGCCTCCAGGTCCGCCAGATCCTCTTCGGACTGCAGGATGCCCAGATGCTGGCCGAGCAGCCGCAGCCGCTGGGGAATCGCGTTCACCGGGGTCGCCGTGACGACCAGCAGCCCGAAGACGGTGAGCAGCACGAGCAGCGGTACGGCGAGGACGTCACCCATGGTGTACGTCAGCGGGGTGGCCGCGCCCCAGCCGATGAGACCGCCGGCATCCCTTATCGCCTGCATGCCGGCGCTGCGCGCGGGCGCCCCGCACGCGATGTGGACCTGGCCGAGCACGCCGATGACGAGCGCGGACAGACCGATCACGATGCGGCCGTTGGCCTCGGGCTTCTCGGGGTGCCGGATCAGGCGCGCCGCGACGATGCCGATCAGTATCGGGACGAGCAGGTCGAGGCGCCCGAAGGCACCGGTCACCAGCATCTCGACGAGGTCGCCGACCGGACCGCGCAGGTTCGACCAGGTACCGGCCGCGACGATCAGCATGATGCCGAGCAGCAGCAGCGCGAGACCGTCCTTGCGGTGCGCCGGGTCCAGGCCCTTCGCGCCCCGCCCTATGCCGCGGCACATCGCTCCGACGCCGTGCGCGACACCGAGCCAGAGAGCGCGTACGAGTCTGTACACGCCCCCGGTCGGATTGGGCGCGGGCTTGGGAGCGGCCTTCTTGGCGGGCGCCCTCTTGGCGGCGGCCTTTTTCGCGGGGGCCCTCTTCGCCGCAGCCTTCGTCGGAGCAGCCGCCTTCTTCGCGGGCGGCTTCTTGGCTGCGGACTGACGTGAGGCCATGTGTGTGAGGTTACCGGTGGAGACGACAGCGGACACGTGTGCCCACTGCTTCACCCGTTCGTGTCGCCCTTGGTGAGGACGGGAACTGACGCCGGCTCACGGGTCCGCAGCGGCCGCTGCGGACCGCGCAGGCGCCGGGACGGGCCTTCGGCAGACCACGTCCCCACGCCCCGCACCGGCATCGTGAAGGGAAACCGCCTTGTCCCCCGCGGGGGCCGGTCAGTTCTGCGACGGCAGTGAAGCCGCCCCGGTGCCGGTGCCCGGTTCCAGCGCGTCCAGCGCCCGGCGCAAGCCCGTGAGTTTGCGTTCGAGATGGGCCGCGGTCGCCACGGCCGCCGCGTCCGCGGAGTCGTCGTCGAGCTGTTTGGACAGCGCTTCGGCCTGCTCCTCGACGGCCGCGAGCCGCGCCGAGAGCTCGGCCAGGAGTCCGGCCGGTTCCTTGGTCTCGCCGACCGCCGCCTTGCCGCCCCCACCCTCCAGCTGGAGCCGCAGCAGGGCCGCCTGCTCCCGGAGTTGGCAGTTCTTCATGTAGAGCTCGACGAAGACCGAGACCTTCGCGCGGAGCACCCATGGGTCGAACGGCTTGGAGATGTAGTCCACCGCACCCGCCGCGTACCCCCGGAATGTGTGGTGCGGGCCGTGGTTGATGGCGGTGAGGAAGATGATCGGGATGTCCCGGGTCCGCTCCCGCCGCTTGATGTGCGCGGCGGTCTCGAAACCGTCCATGCCCGGCATCTGGACATCCAGCAGAATGACCGCGAAATCGTCCGTCAGCAGCGCTTTGAGCGCTTCCTCCCCGGACGATGCCCGCACCAGTGTCTGATCGAGCGCGGAGAGGATCGCCTCCAACGCCAACAGATTCTCCGGCCGGTCATCGACCAGGAGGATCTTGGCCTTCTGCACCATGGCCCGCCCTCCTCGCCCCGGCAGTGCACCGGGCGCCGCCCCAGGGGACGACTCCCTTGCGCCGCCCGTCCTTGTGCCGGTCATGGTAGCCGCACCCCGCCTGTCGCCACACCCTGTCACCGCGATGTCACTGTGCACGTAGCAGAAACGTAGCGGGAGACCAGAAGGTTCCCCGAATCCCGGGTTTCTACACGGCTTCGGCCACCGTCAGTCATGCCACGTCGGGCGCCCCCGGCCGACCACCCGCCCGCTCCCGCCGGCCGCCCGGGCGGCCCGGCGCGAAGTCCGGCCGGCCCGTCCCGGCGCAACGGCCGCTGACACCGCGTAGCGACCCGCCCGCCGGTCACTGCCCACGCATCCACTGCTCCATCACGGACAGCAGGTGATCGGGATCGACCGGCTTGGTCACATAGTCGGAGGCACCCGACTCGATGGCCTTCTCCCGGTCACCCTTCATCGCCTTCGCGGTGAGCGCGATGATCGGAAGACCGGCGAACTGCGGCATCCGGCGGATCGCCGTGGTCGTCGCGTACCCGTCCATCTCCGGCATCATGATGTCCATCAGAACGACCGTCACATCGTCGTGCTGCTCCAGGACTTCGATGCCCTCGCGGCCGTTCTCGGCGTACAGCACGGACAGGCCGTGCTGCTCCAGGACGCTGGTGAGAGCGAAGACGTTGCGGATGTCGTCGTCGACGATCAGCACCTTCTCGCTGTCGAAGTGAATCCCCTTGCGCGGCTGCGGCGACGGCTCCGGCCGGCCCGTGGACGCCCACTGCTCCTGCCCCGAAGCCTGCGAGGCGCCCTGCTGCCCCGCCGCCCCGTTGCGCTGCTCCGGAGCGGGCAGCGCCTTGCGGCGCCTCCTGAAGAGCGCGGCGGGCCCGTTCTGGGCGTCCTGGTACGACCTCACCTCGGCCGGCGTCTCGACGCCCGTCCCGGCCAGCTCCGCCTCGGAGGCCAGCAGCTCGCCGGCCTCCAGCGCCGGCGCCAGCTGCCCGTAACCCTGCGGCGGCAGTTCGCTCGGGTGCAGCGGCAAATACAGCGTGAACGTCGAACCGCGTCCCGGTTCGCTCTGCGCGTGGATCTCACCGCCGAGCAGCCGCGCGATCTCCCGCGAGATGGACAGCCCCAGTCCCGTGCCGCCGTACTTCCGGCTCGTGGTGCCGTCCGCCTGCTTGAACGCCTCGAAGATGACCCGCATCTTGCTGGCCGCGATCCCGATGCCGGTGTCGGTCACGGAGAACGCGATCAGATCCGCGCCCGCGTCCCGCAGCGAGCCCGCTTCCAGGAGCTGCTCCCTGATCGCCACCGGCACGTCCGCTCCGGCGGGCCGGATGACCAGCTCGACGGCTCCGGAGTCGGTGAACTTCACCGCGTTGGAGAGCAGGTTGCGCAGCACCTGCAACAGGCGCTGCTCGTCGGTGTGCAGCGTGGCGGGCAGTTCCGGCGAGACCCGTACGGAGAAGTCGAGGCCCTTCTCCGCGGTCAGCGGGCGGAACGTCGCCTCTACGTAGTCGACGAGTTGCACCAGCGCGATGCGGGTCGGCGACACGTCCATCTTGCCCGCCTCGACCTTCGACAGATCGAGAATGTCGTTGATCAGCTGGAGCAGGTCGGAGCCCGCGCCGTGGATCGTCTCGGCGAACTCGACCTGCTTCGGAGTGAGGTTGGAGTCCGCGTTGTCGGCGAGCAACTTGGCCAGGATCAGCAGGGAGTTGAGCGGTGTGCGCAGCTCGTGCGACATGTTCGCCAGGAACTCGCTCTTGTAGCGCATGGAGACCGCGAGCTGCTCGGCGCGCTCCTCCAGGACCTGCCGCGCCTCCTCGATCTCGGTGTTCTTGACCTCGATGTCGCGGTTCTGCTGGGCGAGTTGCTCGGCCTTCTCCTCCAACTGGAGGTTGGACTCCTGGAGTGCCTTCTGACGGCTCTCCAACTCGGCCGACCGCTCCTGGAGTTGCTCGGTCAGCTCCTGCGACTGCTTCAGCAGCACCTCCGTCTTGGTGTTGACGGAGATGGTGTTGACGCTCGTCGCGATCATCTCGGCGATCTGGTTCAGGAAGTCCTTCTGGATCTGCGTGAACGGCGTGAACGACGCCAGCTCGATCACCCCGAGCACGGTCCCCTCGAAGAGCACCGGAAGGACGATCACCTGTGCCGGCGGCGCCTCACCGAGCCCGGAGGAGATCTTCAGGTAGCCGCTCGGCGCGTTCTCCACCAGGATCGTGCGCTTCTCCTGGGCCGCCGTCCCGATCAGCGCCTCACCGGGCCGGAACGAGGTCGGCATGGAGCCCATCGAGTAGCCGTACGAGCCGAGCATGCGCAGCTCGTACGCCTCCGGGTCGTCGACGCTCGCGTCCTTGCCGTCGACCAGCGGCATGGAGAGGAAGAACGCGCCGTGCTGCGCCGAGACGACCGGCGTCAGCTCGCTCATGATCAGCGAGGCCACGTCGTCGAGGTCACGGCGGCCCTGCATCAGGGCGGAGATGCGGGCGAGGTTGCCCTTGAGCCAGTCCTGCTCCCGGTTGGCCACGGTGGTGTCGCGCAGGTTGGCGATCATCTTGTTGATGTAGTCCTGAAGCTCCTGGATCTCCCCGGAGGCGTCCACGTCGATCTTCAGGTTGAGGTCGCCACGGGTCACCGCGGTGGCCACGCGCGCGATGGCGCGCACCTGCCGCGTCAGGTTTCCGGCCATCTCGTTCACCGATTCGGTGAGGTCGCGCCAGGTGCCGTCGACGTCCCGCACCCGCGCCTGGCCGCCCAACTGGCCGTCGGTGCCCACCTCCCGGGCGACCCGGGTGACCTCCTCGGCGAAGGACGAGAGCTGGTCGACCATCGTGTTGATGGTGGTCTTGAGCTCGAGGATCTCGCCGCGCGCGTCGATGTCGATCTTCTTGGTCAGGTCACCCTTGGCGATGGCCGTGGTGACCATCGCGATGTTGCGCACCTGACCGGTCAGGTTGGACGCCATCCCGTTCACGGACTCGGTGAGGTCCTTCCACGTACCGGCGACTCCCGGGACGTGCGCCTGACCGCCGAGGATCCCGTCCGTACCCACCTCGCGGGCCACCTTCGTGACCTGCTCGGCGAACGAACTCAGCGTCTTCACCATGGTGTTGAAGGTGTCGGCGAGCTGGGCGACCTCGCCCCGCGCCTCGATCGTCACCGTCCGCGTCAGGTCGCCGTTGGCGACCGCCGCCGCGACCTGGGAGATGTTCCGCACCTGCATGGTCAGGTTCTTGGCCATCAGGTTGACGTTGTCGCTGAGGTCCTTCCAGATGCCCGTGACGCCCTGTACGTGCGCCTGGCCGCCGAGGATGCCCTCGGTGCCCACCTCACGGGCCACGCGGGTCACCTGCTCGGCGAACGACGACAGCTGGTCGACCATCGTGTTGACCGTGGTGACGAGTTCGAGGATCTCGCCCTTGGCGTCGACCGTGATCTTCTTCGACAGATCGCCCTTGGCGACCGCCGTCGTCACCTCGGCGATGTTGCGCACCTGGATGGTCAGGTTGTTGGCCATGAAGTTCACGGACTGCGTGAGGTCCTTCCAGGTGCCCGAGACGCCCTGCACCTCCGCCTGCCCGCCCAGGATCCCCTCGGTACCCACCTCACGGGCCACGCGCGTGACCTGCTCGGCGAAGTTCGAGAGCTGGTCCACCATCGTGTTGAGGGTGTTCTTCAGCTCCAGGATCTCGCCGCGCGCGTCCACGTCGATCTTCTGCGACAGGTCACCCCGGGCCACCGCCGTCGCCACCTGCGCGATGTTGCGCACCTGGGCGGTGAGGTTGCCGGCCATGCCGTTCACGGAGTCCGTCAGGTCGCGCCACACGCCGGCCACACCGGGCACCTGCGCCTGACCGCCGAGACGGCCCTCCGTACCCACCTCACGGGCCACCCGCGTCACCTGGTCCGCGAAGGCCGAGAGCTGGTCGACCATCGTGTTGATGGTGTTCTTCAGCTCCAGGATCTCGCCGCGCGCGTCCACGTCGATCTTCTGGGAGAGATCACCCCGGGCCACGGCGGTCGTGACCTGCGCGATCTGCCGTACCTGTGAGGTCAGGTTCCCCGCCATGAAGTTGACGGAGTCGGTGAGTTCCTTCCACGTACCGGATACGCCGTCCACGCGGGCCTGACCGCCGAGGCGGCCCTCCGTACCCACGTCACGCGCCATCCGCGTCACCTGGTCGGCGAACGACGACAGCTGGTCCACCATCGTGTTCACGGTGTTCTTCAGCTGGAGCATCTCGCCGGAGACGTCCACCGTGACCTTCTGCGAGAGGTCACCGTTGGCGACCGCCGTCGTCACCTGCGCGATGTTGCGCACCTGACCCGTCAGGTTCTGGAACGCCGTGTTGACGGAGTCGGTGAGGTCCTTCCAGGTACCGGCCACTCCCGGGACCTGCGCCTGGCCGCCCAGTTCACCCTCCACACCGACCTCGCGCGCCACGCGCGTGACCTCGACACCGAACGACGACAGCTGGTCGACCATCGTGTTGACGGTGTTCTTCAGCTCCAGCATCTCGCCGGCGACCTCGACGCTGACCTTCTGCGAGAGATCACCGTTGGCCACGGCCGTCGTGACGGCGGCGATGTCGCGCACCTGGGTCGTGAGGTTCCGGAAGACGGTGTTGACGGAGTCCGTCAGGTCCTTCCACGTACCCGCCGCACCCGGCACGTTCGCCTGGCCGCCGAGCCGCCCCTCGCCACCGACCTCGTTCGCCACGCGGGTGACCTCGTCTGCGAACGTCCGCAGCGTCTCGGTCATCTGGTTGATCGTCTCGGCGAGCTGGGCGACCTCACCGCGCGCCGACACGGTCACCTTCTGCGACAGGTCACCGCTGGCGACCGCCGTCGTCACCTGCGCGATCCCGCGCACCTGGGCCGTCAGATTGCCGGCCATAAGATTCACCGAATCGGTGAGGTCCTTCCACACTCCCGCCACACCCGGCACCTGCGCCTGGCCGCCGAGCTCACCCTCCGTGCCCACCTCGCGGGCGACTCGCGTCACCTCGGAGGAGAAGGAGGACAGCTGATCCACCATCGTGTTGACGGTGTTCTTGAGCTCCAGCATCTCGCCGGCCACGTGAACGGTGACCTTCCGGGACAAGTCACCCTTGGCGACCGCCGTCGTCACGAGAGCGATGTCACGCACCTGAGCCGTCAGCCGGTACGCCATGGTGTTGACCGAATCCGTGAGGTCCTTCCACGAACCGGACATGCCACGCACCCGCGCCTGGCCACCCAGCTTGCCCTCGGTGCCCACCTCGCTGGCCACACGCGTGACCTCGTCGGTGAACGTGGACAGCTGATCGACCAGGTTGTTGACCGTGCGCCCGACCTTGAGGAACTCGCCGCGCAGCGGATGCCCGTTCCCGTCCGCCGCCTGCGCCCGCAGCTCCATCCGGGGCGACAGATCGCCCTCCGCGACCGCGGACAGCACCCGGCCGACCTCGGAGACCGGCCGTACGAGATCGTCGACCAGCGCGTTGGACGCGTCGATCGCGGCCGCCCAGGAGCCCTCACAGGCCCCCGTCTCCAGCCGCTCCGTGAGCTTTCCCTCACGTCCGACCATGCGCCGGACCCGCGAGAGCTCGCCCGTCAGCTGCAGATTCCGGTCGGCGACCTCGTTGAAGACCGCCGCGATCTCCGACATCACACCGTCGCCGGAGACTGTCAGCCGCTTGCGGAAGTTGCCGTCCCGCATCGACACCAGAGCCGCCAGCAGCCGGTTCAGGGCAGCGGTGTCCACCGCGGTGGTCCCGTTGCGCGGTTTGCGCTCGTTACTCAGGGATTGTCCGCCCTTCGCGCGCGTTTTCGTGCCCCGCGTCGCTGCGCCAGACTCCACTGTGTCCCTCCCGCAGGGGTCGACCATTACTGCTCTGCGTGCTCAGGTACCTACGCTCGGCGTACCAGGTTCTTGGTGTTCTGCGTGTTCTGCGTGTTCTTCGGGGTCCCGCTGCTCGGCATACTGAGAAGGCACCCGACCTGCCGGACCCTCTCATGGAGCCTGCCCAGTGTTTCACCCTGTCCGAACCAGGCCATAACAGTTCGGCAGCTTCGCACATCGTCCGCACACCCTCCGGACGGAAACACTGGTGACCGGCATCCGTATGGACGGCGAAGGTAAGTAACCTTGCATGCGGCTGTCCAGCCATGCCGGTGCCGTCCGGCCTGGGCGGTGGCACGAGCACGAGCGGGCAGGCATCGGAGGGGCGCCGCACCATGACCACCGGACTGCATCCTGGGGGACAGCCCCAGGATCCCCGGCCGACGGGGAACCAGCCCCTGCCCCGGCAGGAGCGGGGCCACGGACCCTCGCACGCCGACAACCGGACAAGGAGTGCTGTGATCACCGCGCGCGCGGCCGCCAGTTTCGAGCCCTTGGGGCGATCGGTCGCGACCGCCCGCTCCTTCGTCCGTGACACCCTCCAGGGCTGGGGCTTCGCCGACATCGTCGACGACGCCGTGGTCCTCACCAGCGAGCTGGTCACGAACGCAGTGGTGCACGCGGGTACGTCCGCCGATGTCCTGTGTCTGCGCAGCGACGACGGCGTACGTATCGAGGTGGCGGACCGCTACCCAGAACGTGAGGTTCCACTCCAGGGCTCGTCCTCCAACACGGGCAGTCTCGACCGCGAGGGCGGCCGCGGCCTCCAGCTCTGCGCGGCCCTCGCCGACCGCTGGGGCGTCGAGTACACGCCCACCCACAAGCAGGTCTGGTTCCAGCTCGAACTCCCCGAGCGCCAGGTCGGCACCCGCAGCGCCGGCCCCGCCCTCCCCGCCGAACTCCTCCCCCTCGCCGACGGCCGGGTACGCGTCGCGGTCGCCCAGATCGACCGCACCGGCGCCCTCACGTCCTGGAACGAGGACGCCGAGGAACTCTTCGGATACTCCGCCGAGCAAGTCCTCGGCAAGCCCCTCACCGACCTGGCGGCCTGGCCGCACACCCCGGGCACCGGCACCGGCATCGTCGAGGCCCTCCAACTCTCGCGCTGGGAGGGCAGTTACGGGATCCGCGACGCCGTCGGCCGCGTCATTCCCGTCTACGCCTCCCACCTCCGCGTACGCGACACGGGCGGCGAACCCTCGACGGTCTGCCTCCTGGTCCACAACCACGAACGCGCCGTCCTGCAGACCCCGTTGCGCGGCGCCTCCTCCGACGGCACCTCCATGGCCGAGGGCCAGAGTGCCGACCCCTTCGAGGTCTTCATCGGCTCCCCCGCGCCGGACGACCTGGACGGACTCCTCCAGCGCACCGTCGAGCGCGCCCGCGACATGCTCGACGCCGACTCCGCCTTCCTGCTGCTGGCCACCGACGACGAGACCGAGTTGGAGGTCCGTGCCTCGACGGGCCTGCCCTCCGCGCGCCAGCGCTTCGCCCGCGTCCCCGTCGAAGCGGGCCCCGGCCGCTACGGATCGGCCCGCATGCCGGCCGTCCACGACGACCTCACGGCCGTCCCCGGCGCCGTACCCCTGCTCAGCGGCACCGGAATGCGCTCGGTCGTCACGGTCCCGCTGAAGGTCGAGGGCCGCCTCACCGGCTCGCTCGGCGTCGCGGCCGAGTCCCCCGGCAGATACTCCAACGAGGAGGCCCTGCGCCTCCAGTTCGCCGCCGACCGCATCGCCCTGGCCGTCGAGTCCGCCCGCCTCGGCGAACTGGAACGACTGCGCCGCGGCTCCCTGTCCTTCCTGGTGGAAGCCTCGGACCTGCTCGCCGGCACGCTGGACCGCGACCAGACCCTGGCCCTCATGGCCCAGATGACGGTCCCCACCCTGGCCACCTGGTGCGCCGTCTACACGATCGCCGACCAGGCCTCCGAGCCCTACCTCTCGTACGTCCTGCACGAGGACGAGGAACGCATCGACGGCCTCAAGGCCCTGCTCTCCAAGATCGCCCCGCCGGACCCGGTCCCCACCCCAGGCGCCCGCGTCTGGTCGGCTCCCGCGGCAGCGGCCCACCAGGCAGCCCTCCGCACCTCCATGCGCAGCCTCGGCCTGGGCGAGCACACCACGGTGAGCTCCGGCATCGGCACCACGCTCGCCACGGCAGCGGCAGTCGGCGGCGAGACGGTCGTCCTCCCCCTGGTCGCCCGCAACCGCGTCATCGGCATGCTCACGCTCGGCAAGCCGTCGGACGAACACTTCCGCCAGGAAATCCTGGAACTGGCCGAGGACTTGAGCCGCCGAGCCGCCCTCGCCCTGGACAACTCCCGCCTGTACTCGGAACGCATGGCCATCAGCCAGTCCCTCCAGCGCAGCCTGCTGCCCCCGGAGCTCCCGCACATCGAGGGCGTCGAGGTCGAGGTCATCTACCGCGCGGCCGGCGAGGGCAACGAGGTCGGCGGCGACTTCTACGACCTCTTCCCCATCCGAGACGGCGCCTACGGCTTCGCCATCGGCGACGTCTGCGGTACGGGCCCGGAGGCGGCCGCGGTCACGGGCCTCGCCCGCCACGCCCTTCGTCTCCTCGCCCGCGAGGGCTTCGGCGGTCCCGCCGTCCTGGAGCGCCTGAACTCCGCGATCCTCGACGAGGGCGCCCGCAGCCGCTTCCTGACGCTCCTGTACGGCGAGTTGTGGCCCCAGGAGGACGGCAGCGCGGTCCTCAAGGTGGTCTGCGCCGGCCACCCGCTCCCGCTGCGCCTGCGCCAGGACGGCACGGTCGAGCCGGCCGCCGAACCCCAGCCGCTGCTGGGCGTCATGGACGACCTGGAGCTGTACGAGCAGACGGTCACCCTGGATCCGGGCGATGTGCTCCTGTGCGTCACGGACGGCGTCACCGAACGCCGTGAGGGCACCCGCATGCTCGGCGACGACGGCCTCGCGGACGTCCTCACCACCTGCACCGGCCTGACCGCCGGCGCGGTCGCCGCTCGCATCATGCGCGCGGTCGAGCGCTTCGCGTCCGACGCCCCGTCCGACGACATGGCGATCCTCGCGATGCGCGTCCCCGGACTCCGCAAGGACTGACAGCAACAACTGGCCATACGAGAAAGGCCCCCGCCCATCAGGGCGGAGGCCTTTTCTTCTGCTGGAGCCCCCAAACGGAATCGAACCGTTGACCTTCTCCTTACCATGGAGACGCTCTACCGACTGAGCTATAGGGGCCTGTCGCCTTTTCGAGGTCTCCCCCGCGGCAACGGAATAGATCATACCCCGAACAGAAGCGTGCTCCCAACAGTCCCGCTGGGTCAGAAAGCAGGCTGCAGCAGTCCACCGAGCGCATTGCACGCGGAGACGATCCGGTGCATCTCACGCTTCGTCAACGACGCGTCCACCGGCAGCGCGAGCGTCTCGTCCGCGGCCCGCTCCGTCTCGGGAAGGCATACGTCCCGACGGAACCCGGGCATGCGGTGCACCGGCGTCTTCACCGGCACCCGGCAGTCAACTCCCTTGGCCCGTACGGCCCGCGCGAAGGCATCCCGGTCCGGCCGCCCATTTCCGGGCACCCGCACCACGTACTGCTGATAGGTGTGCCCGTCGCCCCCGTCGGGCGTCCACACGCCGCTCAACCGCCCGTCGAGATACGCGGCCCGCTCCCTGCGCTGCGCGATCTCGGTGTACGGCGCCTCGGATTCACCGTGTTCCAGCACCAGCAGCCCGTGCCGCTGCCCCACCTCGTGCAGCCGCGCGACATCGGCCGACCGCCCGAAGCGGTGTACGACGACGACAGCCGCCGTCTGCGCGGTCACCGCGTCCTCGACCGCCCTTGCGTCGAGGCAGTACGTCCCAGGATCTATGTCGGCGAACACAGGCGTCGCGCCGGCCAGCGTCACGGCCTCCGCGACCTCGACGTTCCCGAACGCCGGCACGACGACCTCGTCACCGGCTCCGACACCCGCGGCCCTGAGCATTGCAGCAGTACCCATGCTTCGGATGGTGCTGGCGCAACGTGAACTGCAAGTGACGCACAACAAAAAAGAGCTGGTCCCCGAACCGAAGTTCGGGGACCAGCTCTTCTAATAATAGTTCGGCGGCGTCCTACTCTCCCACAGGGTCCCCCCTGCAGTACCATCGGCGCTGTGAGGCTTAGCTTCCGGGTTCGGAATGTAACCGGGCGTT
>NZ_JBHVXW010000021.1:24057-168519 GCF_042881375.1 Streptomyces sp. NPDC058274 | reverse complement strand
GTGCAGGCCGCGGCGGTCGCCGTACAGACGGGTGTCGCGGCCGCTTCGGAAGTCGCCCACTCACTCGACGACAACGACGGCATGAAGGGCCACAACCAGTAGGCCGACCGCCCCGGGGACGCCGTGCGCATGGCACGCACCCCCGGGGCCCCCGGCTCCCGCCCGCTTCAGTCGCCCGGAAGAAGGAGACCCATGTCCACCGACGCCCTGACGCGTCCCACCTACGGGAACTGGCGCAGACCCCGCCGTCCCGGACTCGGCCCGCTGGGCCTGCTCGGTACGGTCGTCGCCTTCGGCGGACTCCTGGTGGCGCTGCTCGCCTCGCTGGTCTCGCTGCCGGCCGCGATCGCCGTCCTGGTGCCGGTCGGCCTGTTCCTCGCCCCGCTGGCGCTGCGCACCGTCGACGGCCGCAACGTCTACCAGGTCCTCGCGGTCCGCATCGGCTGGATCAGGCGCCGGGCGAACGGCTCGCACACCTATGTCTCCGGGCCGCTGTCCAAGCGCCCCGGCGGCCGCTTCCACCCGCCCGGACTGCTCGCGCGCACAAGGATGCACGAGGGCCGGGACGCCTACAACCGCCCGTTCGGCGTGCTCCACCACCCCGGCCGCGGGCTGTACACCGTCGTCCTGGCCTGTGAACCGGACGGCGGTTCGCTGGTCGACCCCGCACAGATCGACATCTGGGTGGCGTCCTGGGGCGACTGGCTGGCCCGGCTCTCGCACGAGCCGGGACTGCGCGGCGCCCAGGTCGTCGTCGAGACCGCGCCGGACACCGGGACCCGGCTCGCCGCCGAGGTGCTGCCGCGGATCTCGCCGGACGCGCCGCCCGCGGCCCGCGCCGTGATGGAGGAGGTCGTACGGCGCTACCCGTCGGCGTCCTCGGAGATGCACACCTACATCGCCCTGACGTACGGCCCGACGGGCGGCCCCAAGCGGAACATCGACGATGTGGTGACCGACCTCTCGATGCGGCTGCCCGGTCTGCTGGCGGGCCTGGTCGCAGCGGGCGGCGGCTCGGCCTATCCGCTGGCGGCGGAGCGGCTCGCGGAGATCGTCCGGGTGGCGTACGACCCCGCCATCGCACCGGACGTGCTCACCGCCCGCGCCGAGCACGCCACCACCGGCCTGGAGTGGGTGGACGCGGGCCCCGCGGCCGCGGTCGAGACGGTCTCGGCGTACCAGCACGACTCGGGGATCTCGCGGACCTGGATGCTGACGCTCGCGCCGCGCGGCACCGTGCGGTCGAGTGTGCTGCGCGGTCTGCTGGAGCCCGCGCCCGGCACCCGCCGCAAGCGGGTCTCCCTGGTCTACCGCCCGATCGACCCGGCGACCTCGGCCCGCATCGTCGAGTCCGACCGCCGCTCCGCCCACTTCATGGCGGGTTCGCGCCGGGGTCTCGTACAGGCGCGGGCCAGTTCCGAGATGCACGCCGCCGAGCAGACCGCGGCGGAGGAGGCGGCCGGTGCCGGGCTCGTGGAGTTCTCGCTGATGGTGACGGTGACCGTCGACGACGCCGAGCAGTTGCAGGACGCGGCCATCACCGTGCGCAATCTCCAGGCGGCGTCCCGCGTCCTGATGCGCCCGGCCGACCGGATGCAGGCCTCGGCCTTCACCTGCACGCTCCCGGTCGGGCTGCTGCCCTGGGAGCACACCCTCGTTCCGTACCAGCTCCGGGAGGCGCTGTGAGCAGGCAGTCCGTCACACGACAGGCGACCACCCCGCCGCGCGGCTGGTACGGCCCCGGCGGCGGGCAGGTCGGCCATGTCGACCCGCCCGCGATGTGGCGGGCCACCACCGTCCAGGCGTGCGGTCTCTGGCCGTTCGCGGCGGGCTCGGGCGCGCCCATGACCGGCGTGCCGCTCGGGCAGCATCTGCACACCGGGGCGACCGTGTGCGGCGACCCCATCTCCTGGTTCACCAGGGCCCGTTACATCTCCAACCCGTCCCTGTTCATGCTCGGGATGCCGGGCCTGGGCAAGTCGACGCTGGTCAACCGCATGCTCATCGGCATGGCGGCGACGGGCATCACCCCGCTGGTCCTCGGCGACCTGAAGCCCGACTACGCCGACACCGTACGGGCGTTGGGCGGTCAGGTGATCTCGATCGGCCGGGGCGTCGGCGGCATCAACGTCCTCGACCCGGGCGCGATGGGCGAGGCCGCGCTGCGGATCGGCGGCGAACGCGGGCGGGTGCTGGCCGCGGAGGCTCACGGCCGGGTGCTGAACATGGTCGCGGCGCTCATCACCATCGTGCGCGGCCGCCCGATGGACGACCACGAGCAGTCGGTGCTCTCCGCCTGTCTGCACCACCTCGCCGAGCGGACCCGGCCGGGGCGCCCGCCGCTGCTGCCGGACCTGCTGAAGGTCCTTGACGAGGGCCCGGACCGGGTCCGCGCCGTCACGCTGGACCGCGGCAACGTGGCCCGGTACCAGGAGGCGGTGGATCCGCTCCACCGCTCCCTGCTGGGTGTGCTGGACGGGCCCCTGGGCGACACCTTCGCCACCGAGACGTCGACCAGGATCGACCCGGCCTCGCCGGCCGTCTGCGTCGACATCTCCCGGATCGGCGAGGCGGACACCCAGCTGACCGCCGCCGCGATGCTCGCCGCCTGGTCCGACGGGCTCGGCACGGTGGCCGCCGCGCACGCCCTCGCGGATGCCGGACTCGCCCCGCAGCGCTGGTTCTTCACCGTTCTCGACGAACTGTGGCGCCCCCTGCGGGCCGCCTCCGGCATCGTCGAGCGCATCGACGCGCTGACCCGGCTGAACCGCTCCCTCGGCCTCGGCGACGCGAAGATCACGCACACCCTCAAGGACGCCGAGGCCCTGGGCAGCGAGGCCGACCGCGCGAAGGCACGCGGCTTCGTGGAGCGGGCCGGGATGGTCGTCTGCGCCGGGCTCCCCCGTACGGAGATGAAGGAGCTCGGCGAGATCGTCGGCATGTCCGAGCGCGAGATCGAGCTGGTCTCGTCCTGGTCCTCGCCGCCTGGCTGGGCCAACACCGGCGGCAACGAGGAACCACCCGGCCGCGGCCGCTTCCTCATCAAGGTGGGCGGCCGCCCCGGCATCCCGATCAAGGTCTCCATCACGGACACCGAGCGGGCCCTGCACAACACGAACACCCGCTGGTCGGAGGCGGAGGGGCCAAGCCTCGCCAAGGGCTTCAGCCCTGCGACCGGACGAGAAATATCCAGCCCCTCCGGCGTCTGAGGAGCGGGGTCGGGGGCGGAGCCCCAGGGACGGGTAGGGGCGGCGGGGGCGAGAACCCCCGGACGGGGGACCACGAATGACCAGCACACGTAAGGCACATCACAGCAGCGGGGACGATCTCCTCCCCTGGGTCATCCCAGGGGGAGCCCTCCTCATCGGCACCCTGTTCTTCGGGGCCTGGCTCGGCGGCACCCTGGCCGCGGCCGCGACCGGCGCCGGCTGGCACCCCCCACCGTTCGCCCTCTCCACCCTGTCCACCCTCGTGAGGGAGGGCCCGGCCCCGCTGTGGCCGACGACCGACAGCGGCACGCTCGCCGCGGGCATGGCGACCGTGTTCGGCACGGTGCTCGCCGCGGTCGTCGTCCTCGTGACGCTCACCCGCCGCCGGTTCGCGGGCCCCCGCGGCCTGGCGGGCCGCAAGGAGCTGGCGCCCATGCTGCCGAAGGGCGCCGCCACACGGGCCCGCCGGCTGCGCCCCTCCCTCGCGAAGTCCGGGCGGCTCGACCCGGACGACACCGGCAACCTGATCGGCGACCTCGCCCCCAACGGCCCCGAGCTGAGGTCGAGTTACGAGGACGTGGAGCTGGACCTGATGGCCCCGAGGGCCGGCAAATCGACCGGAATCGCCGTACCCCGCGTACTGCGCGCCCGCGGGAGCGTCCTGCTGACGTCCAACAAGGCCGACGTCTACAGCGTCACCCGCGCCGAACGCGAACGGCACGGCCGCGTCTGGACGTTCGACCCGCAGGGCATCGCCCACACCCCCCGCACCCTGTGGTGGGACATGCTCGCGGACGCCGCCACCATCGAGGGCGCCCGCCGCCTGGCCGGGCACTTCGTCGGAGCGATCAACGACGACGCCTCGAAACGGGACTTCTGGATCTCGGCCGCGCAGAACACCCTCACCGCGCTGTTCCACGCGGCCGGCCGCGGCGGACGCCAGGTGGACGAGGTGCTCTCCTGGCTGGCCGACCCGGCCGACCGCACCCCCGTCGACCTGCTGCGGGACGCGGGCATGACGGCGCTCGCCGACCAGCTCCAGGGCACCGTGCAGGGCGCGGTGGAGACCCGGGACGGCATCTACGAGACGGCCCGCCAGTGTGTGGCGTGTCTGCTCGATCCGCAGATCGCGGCCTGGGTCAGCCCCGACCCCGGCCTCCCGGAGTTCCGCCCCGAGCAGCACGTTCTGTCGCGCGACACCCTCTATCTGCTGTCGAAGGACGGGGGCGGCTCAGCCGCCGGTGTCGTCGCGGCGGTCGCGGACTCCGTGCTGCGCGCGGGAGTGGTCGCCGCCGAGCGCATGGGCGGGCGGCTGGATCCGCCGATGACGGCCGTACTGGACGAGGCCGCCAACGTCTGCCGGATCTCCGATCTCCCGGACCTGTACTCGCACTTCGGATCGCGCGGCATCAACATCGTGACACTGCTGCAGAGTTACCGGCAGGGTTCACGGGTCTGGGGCGAGGCGGGCATGGACACGCTCTGGGGGGCCGCCACCGTCAAACTGCTCGGCGCCGGCCTCGACGACGCGGACTTCGTGGAGAAGGTCTCGCGGCTCGTCGGCGAGCACGACGTCTCGACCGTCAGCCACTCCCGGAGCAAGGACGGACGGTCGCGGTCGACCTCGTACCGTCTGGAACGCATTCTTCCCGTCGACCGCATCCGAGCCCTGCCCAAGGGCACCGCGCTGCTCCTGGCCACCGGCGTCAAACCGGCCCTGGTCACCCTGCGCCCCTGGTACGCCGAGCCGGGCGCCGACCGTATCGCGGCCGCGGCGCGGGCCGAGGTCGATGCCATCACCGTCCGTGCCGTCGAGAGGATCACCCGATGACCACCCCCGCGGACCAGCCGGGCGGACCGCCACTGGAGCAGCCGGCGCCCCCGTCGTTCATCCTCTACCTGGAGGGCGGGGAGTACGCCGCCGAGATGCAGCAACTGTCTTTCTGGGTAGCCGACTTGCTGCTCCCCGTGTACGGCCGGGAGGTCACCTCGCAGCAGCCGTGGTGCCCGCGCTGGTGGGAGCATCTGGAGGCGATCGCCCGGCTGCACGCGCTGTGGCTGGCCTGGCAGGAGTACACGGATCCGGCGGCCGGCGCCTCGGGCCCCGCGGTGTGGCACCGGGACCACCTCGGCCCCGCGCTCGCCGAACTCCGCTCCCCCGCAGGGCCGTTCGCCGGCTGCAAGACCGGCAGCCACCGCCCGAAGCAGCCCCCGACCGTCGAGCCGTACGCGGCCTCCGTCACACCGCCGGAACCCGACCCGTACGACATCGGCGGACGGTGACCCGGGTTCGGCGGCGCTCAGCCGGTGTCCCGCTCCGTCTTCCCACCGGCGAGGAACCTCCCCAGGCCCCGTGCGAGAAGAGCAGGACCGGTCCCTGCCGGCCCTTGGAGTCACGGACGCCCACGCGGACGTCGAGACGGGCGGTCTCCACACAGGTCGCTTCGTGGTTCCCGCTGTAGGAACTCTTGTGCCGGGCAAGGGCCGTTGAGGACGGGCTCACCCTTTCCCACTCCTTGCCGCCGATCGAGGGAGGTCTCCGCGTACCGATGAAAGCAGACGCGTACGGAAACCACTCGGCCGAGGACATCGCCGCTGCTGTACGGGCCCGCTCCGTGCGGGCCGTCGAGGTCGTCGCGGCCTGTCTGGCGCGGATCGGGCGGGTGGAGCCGACGCTGAGCGCCTTCGTCGAGGTGTGGGGTGAGGAGGCGGTCCGGTGGGCCGGGGTGGTGGACGCGCGGGTCGACGCGGGTGAGTGGCTGCCGCTGGCGGGGGTCCCGATCGGGGTGAAGGGGCGCCAGGGGCTGCGTACGGCGGATGCGCTGGTCGCGGCCGGATGCGTGCCCGTGGGGGCGACGTCCGTGCCCGGCCCGGGGACGGCCTGGCAGACGTGGGGGCTCGGGGCGTACGGCCGGACCGTCAATCCCTGGCGCGCCGACCGGACTCCGGGCGGCTCGTCGGCCGGATCGGCGGCGGCGGTCGCCGCGGGGCTGGTGCCGCTGGCGACCGGCGCCGACGGCGCGGGTTCCGTTCGCATCCCCGCCGCGTGGTGCGGTGTCCACGGCCTCAAGACCACGAACGGCAGACTGCCGTCGCGGGACCGTACGGGCCTCACGGCGGCCGGTGTCCTCACCCGGTCCGCGGCCGACGCTGCGGCGTACTGGCGGGCGGTGTCCGGCGACGCTCCGCAGGCCCGCACCCCTGCTTCCGGGCCGGCCCCGGTCACCGCCGTATGGTCCGCCGACCTGGGCTTCGCCGAGGTGGACGCGGGGGTGACGGCGGTCGCGTACAGCGCGGTGGGCCGGCTCGCGGCCGCCGGGGTCGTGCGCCTCGCGCCCGGGGACGTACGGCTGGAGGATCCCGGTCCCGCGTGGCTGGCCCTGCGGACGCCAGGTTCCGATACGGCCGTCGCGCGGGCGGTGCGGGAGGAGAACGACCGACGGCTCGCCGGGGTCTTCGCCGAGGCCGAGCTGCTGCTGACCCCGGTCACGCCCAACACCCCGCACGGCCACGAGGGTCCGGGCGACCGCTACTCCACCGCTCTCACCTGGGCGTTCAACCTGAGCGGTCACCCGGCGGTGAGTATCCCCGCGGGGTTCGGCCCCGACGGCTGTCCGGTGGGCCTCCAGCTCGTGGCCCGCCACGGCGCCGAGCCGTCGCTGCTCGCCACCGCGACGGCCGCCGAGCACCGGGCGGGTCTCCGCGCCCGTCCGGCCCGCCTCCCCTGAACAGCGCGACCCAGGGCCGCCGGAAGACCGAAACACCGGAACACCGGAACACCGGAACACCGGAACACCGGAACACCGGAACACCGGAAGACCGGAAGACCGGAACGCCGGTGAAGGCAGCGCAGGCTCCAGCCACCCGCCACCGCCCGGCGCAGGGCACGCCCTCGCCACCGCCCACCACCGTTCCGGCAAGGAGCACGCCCTCGCCACCGCCCGCCGAGGACCCCACCGTTGCCCTCCACCCGGCACCCGGCACCCAGCACCAGCACCAGCACCAGCACCAGCACCAGCAGGGAAACGCACTCTTGCCCCCACGTACATGCTCATGCATATACTGCGCACGCATGTAATCGCCGTACGCTCAATACCCGGAGGGCCGCCCCATGACCCGCTCTTTCCTCTTTCTGCTGGGCAGCAGCCGCACCGGCGGCAACACCGAACTGCTGGCCCGTCGCGCCGCCGAGCAGCTGCCCGCCGATGTGGAGCAGCGCTGGCTGAGCCTCGCCGAGCACCCGCTCCCCGACTTCGAGGACCTGCGCCACGACAGCGACCATGTGCGGCCCACGGAGGGCGCGGCGGGGCTGCTGCTCGACGCCACGCTCGCGGCGACCGACATCGTGATCGCCTCGCCGCTGTACTGGTACTCGGTCTCCGCGTCCACCAAGCGCTACCTGGACTACTGGTCGGGCTGGCTGCGCACGCCGGACACCGACTTCAAGGCGACGCTGGCCGGGCGCACGATCTGGGGCGTCACGGCCCTGGCGCACCCGGAGGAGGAGGTCGCCGACCCGCTGATCGGCACGCTCAGCAACTCGGCCGCGTACATGGGGATGCGCTTCGGCGGGGTGCTGCTCGGCAACGGCAGCAAGCCCGGAGACGTACTGCAGGACTCCGCGGCGCTGGCCCGCGCGAAGACGTTCTTCGCGCAGGAGCCGCAGCTCGCCCGCTTCCCGTACGAGCACGAGGTCCCGGTCGGCTGACCCCCGGCCCGCACCCGCCACAGGGGCTTACGCCGTGATGTCCTTCGCCGTGAACCGGGCCCAGGCCGCGGACCCGAACACGGCGGCGTACAGGGCCTGGAGTTCGAGATTGCGGAACAGGTCGTCCCAGTACACCGGCTCCCGCATGAGGTCGGCGAAGGACAGCCAGTAGTGGGAGAAGAAGTACGGCTGGAGGGCGTGGAGCTGGGGGATCTGGTCGAGGATCTGGACGGTGATGAGGAGGCCGACCGTCGTCGCCATCGCCGCGATGCCGCTGTTGGTCAGCGTCGAGATGAACAGGCCGAGGGCCGCGACGCCGAGCAGTGACGCGGCGACGACCAGCGCGATGAGCAGGGCCCGCCCGAGTCCCTCGGCGAAGCTGATCCGGGTCCCGGAGATCGTCGTCAGCTCGCCCAGGGGGAACAGCAGCGCGCCCACCGCGAGCGCCGAGGCCGCCACCACGAGCGTGGCGACGAGGCAGAACGTCATCGTCGTCGCGTACTTGGTGAGCAGGAGGCGGGTCCGGCCCGCGGGGGCGACCAGGAGATAGCGCAGGGTGCCCGCGTTCGCCTCGCCGGCGATCGCGTCGCCCGCGATGACGCCAATGGCCATCGGCAGGAAGAAGGGGAGCGTCGCGGCGAGCGCCGTGAACACCAGGAACAGGCCGTTGTTGGTGATCTGCGCGATGAACGCGGGGCCTTCCCCGCCTCCGCCGCCCGCCGACGAGCCGTCGCTCGTCTCGATCCTGATGGCGACACCGATGAGGATCGGCACGGCCGCCAGCACGGCCAGCAGGGCGATCGTGCGCCAGCGCCGGAACGTGGTGACCAGCTCGCTGCGGAACAGTCCGAACGCCCACAGCGGACTCGGCGCCCGCAGAGTCCCGCTGCCGGCCCCGGAGGGCAGGACCTCAGCCCGCGACATCGAAGCCCTCCCCCGTCAGCGCCACGAACGCGTCCTCCAGAGAGGCCCGTTGCACCCCGAAGCCGCGCACCCGGACGCCCGCGGCGACCAACGCGGCGTTCACCTCGGCGAGTTCACGCTCGGGTGATTCGGCCGTCACCCCGGCCTCGGTCACCACGAGATCCGCGAGCCCCTGCTCCTTCAGTACGCGCGCCGCGTCCCCGGCGTCCGGAGTGGTCACCACGAGACGCCCGCGCGCACCCGCCGCCAGGTCCGCCACCGGGCCCTGCGTGATCAGCCGCCCCTGCGCCATCACGGCCACGTGCGTGCACACCTGCTCGATCTCGTCGAGGAGGTGCGAGGAGAGGAAGACCGTGGTGCCCTCGGACGCCAACTCCCGTACCAGAGAGCGGATTTCCCGCATGCCCTGCGGGTCGAGACCGTTGGTCGGCTCGTCGAGGACGAGCAGACGGCGGGGCTGGAGCAGCGCGGCGGCCAGCCCGAGCCGCTGCTTCATGCCCAGTGAGTACGCCTTCGCCTTCTTGCCCGCGGCGGCCGCGAGACCGACCCGGTCCAGGGCGGTCGCGACCCGGGTGCGCCGGGTGCGCGGGTCGGCGACCGGGTCGGCGGCGTCGTACCGCAGGAGGTTGTCGCGCCCGGAGAGGAAGCCGTACAGCGCGGGCCCCTCGATGAGGGCGCCCACCTGCGGGAGCACGGCGCGCGAGGCGCGGGGCATCGGCTGCCCCAGCACGCGCGCCGTGCCGGACGTCGGCGCGATCAGGCCCATCAGCATGCGGATGGTGGTGGTCTTGCCCGATCCGTTCGGCCCGAGGAAGCCGAAGACGCTGCCCGCCGGGACGGTCAGATCGAGACCGTCCACGGCGAGTTGTCCGCCGCGGTAGCGCTTGGTGAGCCCGTGGGTGGCGATCACCGTGTCCACCAGGTCGGGCTCCGCGGCGGACCGTTCCTCCATGCGTTCCCTCGCTTCGTCGTACGGGTGGGCGCCCGCGAACCCCGGGGCGGGTACGGAGCTGCCCGTACCCACGCGCCCCGGGGCGGGCGGGAGTTACTTGGCGGCCGCGTTCGCCGCCTTCACCAGCGCGTCCTTGGTGACGGCGCCCGCGTACACCTTGCCGTCGTCCGTGATCAGGGCGTTGACCAGGCGGGTCGAGAAGACCGTGCCCGAACCGAACTTGCCGGAGACGTGGTCGCCGAGGGAGTTCAGGAACCCGGAGACGTCGCTGTTGCCGGAGGACCCTGACGGGATGCCCTCGCCGCCGGTGTCGAACCGGGCGATCGTGTTCCAGCCCTCGCCGATGGTCTTCAGACCGTCGAGACCCTGGGCGAAGTCCTCGCCGGACTTCCGGTCGGGCTCCGGCGCCTTCGCCGCGCTGTCGCCCTCGGTGACCTTCGCACCCTTGGGCGGGGTGAAGTCAAAGGTCGACGCGGCCGGCTTCGCGAAGTCGACCTTGGTGAAGCCGGCGTCCACGACGGCGGAGCCGCCGCTCGCCGGGGTGAGCGTGAACTTGAGCGGCGTACCGGTCTTGGCGTCCACCGCGACACTGATCGCGCCGACCGTCGAGCCGGACTGCTTCGGCTTGATGAGCAGCTTGTACGCGTCACGTCCCGCGACCTGCGCGGTGCCGTCGACGGTCACCGAGGTCGTGTCGTCGGCCGCCTTCAGGGCCTCGTCGGCCAGCTCCTTGGGCGTGGCCGGGACGTCCGTGGACTTGTCGGGCCGCTCGGACTTCTTCGAGCCCTCGGAGGCGGCGGTCGAGTGGTACACCTCGTTGGACTTGCTGTCGTACGCCCACACGTCGCCGCCGTTGTGGATGACGCTGTACTCGGCCGCCTTGTCCAGCAGGGAGACCTTGGCCCGGTCCGGGCCGTCGGCCGCGACGCGCAGCGTGTGGGTGCCGGAGGCCAGCTCCATGAGCTTGGACGACGGGTCGGCGGAGGAGCCGCCGCCCTGCCCGGCCGCTCCCGAGCCGAGGCTGCTCTCGAGGCCGCCCAGGTTGGGCAGCCCGAGGTCCGTGCTGATCTTGACCGTGCCGGACAGCTGCTGGGTGTCCGACTTGGCGATCTTCTCGATGAGTTGCTGAGCGGTGATCTTCGGCAGGTCGGGGTCGCCGGAGTCGGCGAGCGCCGGGACGAGCCCGATGGTCGCCACCGCCAGCCCCACCACCGCGACCGGGACGACGTACCGCGCCGCCTTGCGCCGGCCGTCGCGCACGTCGTCGGCCTCGTCGGACAGGCCTTCCGCCCCGGTGGTCCTCTCGGATTCGTACGGTGCCATGTGTGCCCTTACCTCCGTCGTCGGCGGCGGCCTTCAGTCACTGTCCTCGTCCACCCCTGCGCCGCCATTCTCACCCGAATTGATGAGGAGTGGTGCTTTCCATCTGACCAAATTCGCCAGGAAGAAGCGTCAGACCCCGGGATCAACTCCGTGTACTGCTGCGGTATGACACGGAGAGGCGATGTCTCCCCCGACCCGTAGGGGTCGCACCGGGCAGACACCGCCTCGTCGAGCCGGCCACCACCGGGCCGGCGCCGCACGAACAGAGACGCCGCGCAACAGACCAACCGGAGGAGAGCCCCTCGAACCGAAGGGGCTAACCCGCTCGGTGCACCACCGCGTCGCCCAGCTCCAGGAGCGCCGCCCTGGCGTCGCACTCGGGCAGGGGCGCCAGCGCGGCCTGGGCGTCCTCGGCGTAGCGCACCGCGTCCCGGCGGGCCTGCTCCAGCGCCGGGTGGACCCGCAGCCGGGCGAGCGCCTCGGCGTGCCGGGCGTCGTCGGTGAGGTCGGAGTCGAGCAGCTCGGACAGGGCGATGTCCTCGGCGAGCCCGAGCCGCTCCACACGCTCGCGCAGCCGCAGCACCGGCAGCGTCGGAATCCCCTCGCGCAGGTCCGTGCCCGGGGTCTTCCCCGACTCGTGGGAGTCGGACGCGATGTCCAGGACGTCGTCGGCGAGCTGGAAGGCGACCCCGAGCCGCTCGCCGTACTGGGTCAGCACGTCGACGACCGTCTCGTCGGCGCCCGACATCATCGCGCCGAACCGGCAGGCCACGGCGACCAGGGAGCCGGTCTTGCCGCTGAGCACGTCGAGGTAGTGGTCGACCGGGTCCCGTCCGTCGCGCGGCCCGGCGGTCTCCAGGATCTGCCCGGTGACCAGCCGTTCGAACGCCTCGGCCTGGACCCGGACGGCCTCGGGGCCGAGGTCGGCCAGGATGTGCGAGGCGCGGGCGAAGAGGAAGTCGCCGGTGAGGACCGCGATGGAGTTGTCCCAGCGGGTGTTGGCGCTGGGCACCCCGCGGCGCACCTCGGCCTCGTCCATCACGTCGTCGTGGTACAGCGTGGCGAGATGGGTCAGCTCGACGACCACGGCGGCGGGCACGAGGCCCGGCGCGTAGGGGTCACCGAACTGTGCGGCGAGCATCACGAGCAGCGGCCTGAACCGCTTCCCGCCCGCACGCACGAGGTGCTGGGCGGCTTCCGTGATGAAGGGGACCTCGCTCTTGGTGGCTTCGAGCAAACCCTCCTCGACAGCCGCCAATCCGGCCTGGACATCGGCTTCGAGAGCCTGGTCCCGCACGCTCAGCCCGAACGGCCCGACGACGGTCACGAGAGGTTCTCCTGTCTGCTGACGATCACATGGCGAACTCGGTCGATCATTCGGTCGATGACACGGTTTGTCGATGTGTCGCTGCCATCACTCAAGTCAGCGTATCCGGTCACGTTTCGATCACCACGAGCGCCCACCCGCCCCTTCTCCCGACTTCCCTCGACCGGGAGACGCACTCATGGCCGGGCGGTACCGGATCACGAGCGGTATGTTCTTGATCAGCTGATAACACCGGACATGCACCGACTTGCGGAAGGCTCCCGTGCCCCGAAGCGCCGTCGACACCGGGCCCGGCCCCGAGCCGCAGCCCGGACCCGACGTGCCGCCGCCCGGCGACGACCACGCCTTCTTCGGCCAGCCGCGAGGCCTGCTGACCCTCTCCGGCCTGGAGGTCTGGGAACGCTTCTCGTTCCTCGGCATGCAGGCCATCCTGGTCCTGTACTTCGCCGACACGGTCGCCCACGGCGGCATGGGCATGGCGCCCGGCACGGCCGCCTCGGTCTCCGCCGCCTACGGCACGCTGGTCTATCTGGTCTCGGTGGCCGGCGGCTGGCTCGCCGACCGCAACCTCGGCTCGTACCGCGCGGTCCTGTGGGGCGGCGTCCTGATCGCCTGCGGCCACTATGCGATGGCCGTGCCGACCGCCACCATGACCTGGGCCGGGCTGGGCCTGATCAGCGCGGGCACCGGCCTGCTCAAGCCCAACGTGGCCACCATGGTCGGCAAGCTCTACCGCACCGACGACGACCGCCGCGACGCCGGTTTCGCGCTCTACTACATGGCGATCAACATCGGCGCCTTCGCCGGACCGCTGATCACCGGCTGGCTCGGCGACCACCAGGGCTGGCACTGGGGCTTCTCCGCCGCCGCGGTCGGCATGACGTTCGGCCTGATCCAGTACGTGGCCGGCCGCCGTCACCTGGCCGGGCGCAAGCACGCGGCGGAGTTCGCGCTCGCACCCGGGGCGATGCGCCGGGCGGTCCGGCTGATCGTCTTCGGGCTCCTCGCCCTGGCCGCGCTCGCCGTCCTGCTGGCCACCGCCGGATGGCTGACGATGGGCCGCTTCGTGGACCTGCTCACCCTGATCTCGGTGATCGCGCCGGTGGTCTATTTCGCGGTGATGTTCGCCAGCCCGCGGGTCACGGCCGAGGAACGGGGCCGGCTGCGCCCGTACATCGTGCTCTTCCTGGCCTCGACGGTCTTCAACTTCATCCTCTTCCAGGCGTACTCGACGATGATGCTGCTCGCCGCGTCGAACGCCGAGTCGGCCATCCTCGGCTTCGACTTCCCGGCGAGCTGGTACGCGTCCGCGCTCGGCGCCTTCGAGGTCGGCCTCGCGCCCGTGGTGGCCGCCCTGTGGGTCCGGATGGGCCGGCGCCAGCCGCACGCCTCCAACAAGATCGCGATCGGGGTGGTGCTCGGCGGCCTCTCGTTCCTGCTGATGGTGCTGCCCACCTCGGGCCACAGCGGCGACGCCTACCGGATGTCGGCCTGGTGGATCGTCGGCTCCTACCTCCTGCTGGGTCTCGGCGACATCCTGCTGGAGACCTCCGGCATGTCCGCGACGACGAAGCTCGCCCCCCGGGCCTTCGCCAGCCAGACGATGTCCCTCTGGTTCCTGTCCCTCGCGCTCGCCAACGGCATCCAGGCGCAGACCGTGAAGGTGTACGACGACGTCTCCAAGCCCGCCTACTTCGGTGTCAACGGCGCGATCGCGGTGGCCGCGGGTCTGGCCGTGATGGCCCTCGCGCCCTGGCTGCGCCGCACGATGCACCCCGTCCACTGAGGTCGCCCCCCATGAACCGTGTGAACCCCGTGAGCCCTGTGAGCCCTGTGAGCCCGCACATCCGTACGTCCTTCCCGCACGAGACGACCCACGAGGACCTCCTCATCCCGCTCCCCGACGGGACCCGCCTGTACGCCCGCGTGTGGCGGCCGCTGACCGACGAGCCCGTACCGGCCCTGCTCGAGTACCTCCCGTACCGCCTGACGGACTGGACGGCGCCCCGCGACTGGCAGCGCCATCCCTGGTACGCCGGTCACGGCTACGCCTCCGTCCGGGTGGACGTCCGCGGTCACGGCAACTCCGAGGGCATGCCGGCGGACGAGTACGCGGAGGTGGAGCTGGCCGACGGGGTCGAGGTCGTCAACTGGCTGGCGGCCCAGCCCTGGTGCAACGGCAGGGTCGGCATGTTCGGCATCTCCTGGGGCGGCTTCAACTCGCTCCAGATCGCCGCCCGCGCCCCCGAACCGCTCAAGGCCATCGTCACGGTCTGCTCGACGGACGACCGCTACGACAACGACGTGCACTACATGGGCGGTTCCGTCCTCGCCGTCGACATGCACGCCTGGGCGTCGACCATGCTCGCGTTCGTCTGCCGGCCGCCCGACCCGGCGTACGTCGGCGAGGTGATGTGGCGCGACATGTGGGTGAAGCGCCTGGAGGCCGTCGACCCCTTCATCCACACCTGGCTGGCGCACCAGACCCGGGACGCGTACTGGCGGCACGGCAGCGTGTGCGAGGACTACGGCGCGATCCGGGCGGCCGTCCTCGCGGTGGGCGGCTGGCACGACCCGTACCGGGACACGGTGCTGCGCCTGGTGGAGCACCTGCCGTCCGACCGGGTACGCGGACTGATCGGCCCCTGGTCCCACCAGTACCCGGACCGGGGGCTGCCGCCGGGCCCGGCGATCGGTTTCCTCCAGGAGACGCTGCGCTGGTGGGACCACTGGCTGAAGCCGGGGGCCGACGGCGGTTCCGGGGCGGGGGACGGGCCGGTCACCGGTGTGGACGGGGCTCGTGCGGCCGGCACCGGGGCGGGCGGGGCCGAGGTGGGCGGGACCAGGGTCGGGGCCCGGGATTCTCGCGTCGGCGTGATGGCCGAGCCGCTGCTCCGCTCGTACATCAGCGACTCGCACCCTCCGGCCACGGTGTACCCGACCCTGCCCGGCCGCTGGGTGGGCGACGACGCCTGGCCCTCCCCCGCGGTGACCCCGGTCACGTACGCGCTGGAGGGCGCGCCCGTACTGGTGCGCTCACCGCAGCACACCGGCCTGGACGCCGGCCGTTTCTTCCCGTTCGGCAACGACGCCGACCTGCCGCCGGACCAGCGCGAGGAGGACGCGAAGTCGGCGTGCTTCGAGTTCGAGGTGCCGGCGGAGACCTGGGTGCTGGGGCGGCCGCGGGTCCGGCTGCGGCTGACCTCCGCGGTGCCGCGGGGGCAGGTGATCGCGCGGGTCTGCGAGGTGTTCCCGGACGGGGCGTCGACGCTCGTCACGCGTGGCGTGCTGAACCTCTCCGCCCGCGAGGGCCGGGACCGGGCGGTGGAGTGGCCGTCCGGCGAGACCCAGGACGTGACCTTCGAGCTGAACGGCATCGGACACGCCTTCCCGGCGGGGCACCGCATCCGGCTGGCCGTCTCGTCGGCGTACTGGCCGTGGATCTGGCCGCAGCCCGGTTCGGACACCGGGTTCACCCTGGACCCGGAAGGAAGCTCGCTCGAACTGCCGGTGCGGGCAAGGGAGTCGGACCCGTCCATCACCTTCGAGGAGCCCGAGGAGTCCGCACCCCTGGGCGTCGTCGTCCCGGCGACGCTGGACGAACCCCGCCCGGAGCGCCTGGTCGTCCGCGATGTGGCGAAGGGCGAACGGCGCCTCGAGGTGGACCCGCGCTACGGCGGCACGCGCGTCTACCCCGACGGCCTGGAGTTCACCGAGGAAGCCCTGGAGACCTACACGATCGACGAGTCGGATCCCCTGTCGGCCCGTACCCGTTCGGAGTGGACCGTCCGTCTCCACCGCCCGGAGACGGGATGGGACGCGAAGGTCGAGACCCGCTCCGAAATCACCTGTGACGCAACGGACTTCATCACCTCGAACGAGGTGATCTGCAAGGACGGGGACGAGGTGGTCTTCCACCGGACGTGGGAGAGGAGAATCCCGCGCACGGCTGGGTAGACACCGACACGGCGGTGACGGAGCGCGGAGGGACGGGGCGCGGGGGGACATGGCGCGGACCGAGGAATTCCTGATGGACCTGGACGAGGGGATGCTCGCGTATTTCCGCGAGATGGCCCAGGAGATGGTCACCCGCTTCGGGATCTCGCGGGCGGAGGCCGTGGCGCGCATCAACGGGGCTTACGCGGACCGGGAGTTCGCGCCGTATCCCGATCTGATCTGCCATGAGCTCCCGGAGTACTGGGGCTACGGGCTGTACTTCAGGGCCAACGCGGGGCGGCTGCCGGACGACGACCCGGACACGGATCTCTCCGTGTGGGAGGTCCGGCCGGCTCCGGCGAGGGGCTCGGCCGCCTGGACCGTCGCGGAGTAATGCCCGAGTTGCCTGCATCGCCCCTTTGTTTGCGCTTGGTCGCGTGAAATGAGTCACGTCACAATGGATCAAGCGCCGCGCTCCGTCGAGCAATTTCCCCTTTGCGAAAGGCAAGTTGAGTTTCACGTTCCGGTCTAATCGGGCGATTTCCCCCGACGTCATGACGTGGCCAAGCGGGGTGCAACGGGAAATCCGGCCTTGTTCCCGACATGTGCTCTCGCATACGTTCGCGTCGATCCGAGCGGAACGCCGAATCCTGCCGCCGCCCGGAGCACCCATCCACCCACGCACGGCAGGAGCGGGGGACCCAGGTAAGTCGCCGGTCCGGTCACACCGGAACGGCTCGGGGTTAAGTCGCATGTCGCCATGCGGCCGGGCACCTCCAGCCCGAACCCGACAGCTCACCTCGCAGGCGCCCGAGAGGAAATTCGTCATGGCCGCACGAGGCAAGCACCGTCGTCCCAGAACCTCCCCCCTCACCCGCGGGTTCGTCGCCGCCGGAACGGGCGGAGCCGCACTCGCGCTCCCCATCGTGGGAGCTGCCAGTGCCCACGCCGCCCAGCCGGCCCAGGTCACCACGCAGGCCGTCCAGGCCGCGAAGGCCTCGGTGCCGCAGGTCCAGCTCGTGACGTACCAGGTGGCCGCCGGCGACACCCTGTCCAAGATCGCGCGCGAGCACTCCGCGAGCGCCGACTGGAAGAAGCTCTACGACGCGAACCGCGCGGTCATCGGCAGCGACCCGTCGACGATCCGCCCGGGCCTCAAGCTGACCGTGGGCACCAAGACCGCCAAGGCGGCCGCGAAGTCCTCCACGGCGGCCAAGACGACGGCGACCTCCGCCTCCACGAAGTCGTACGCGAACAACCTGGACGGCTGGATCAAGGAAGCCCTGGACATCATGGCCCAAAAGGGCATTCCGGGCACTTACGACGGCATCCACCGCAACATCATCCGTGAGTCGTCGGGCAACCCGCTGGCCATCAACAACTGGGACTCCAACGCCGTGGCCGGTACGCCGTCCAAGGGGCTCCTCCAGGTCATCGACCCGACCTTCTCCGCCTACCACGTGGCCGGCACCTCGACGAACCCCTACGACCCCGTCGCGAACATCACGGCCGCCTGCAACTACGCCGCCGACAAGTACGGCTCGATCGACAACGTCTTCGGGGCGTACTGAGCAGCCTTCGGGGCTACGGACGACGACGGGATCGCGGCCTAAGGAGCGGGAAACAGCCGCTCCAGTACGGCCGCGATGCCGTCCTCCGCGTTCGACAGGGTGATCTCGTCGGCGACGGCCCTGAGTTCGGGATGGGCGTTGGCCATGGCGACGCCGTGGGCGGCCCAGTCGAACATGGGGATGTCGTTCGGCATGTCGCCGAAGGCGATCGTCTCGGACGGCGGCAGACCCAGGTGGTCCGCGGCCAGGGCGAGACCCGTCGCCTTGGTCACGCCACATGGCTGGAGTTCGACGGTGCCGGGGCCCGACATGGTGACGGTCGCCAGCGAGCCGACCGTCACCCGGGCCGCCGACGCCAACTCGTCGTCGGTCAGGGTGGGATGGCGCAGCAGCACCTTGCTGATCGGCTCGGCCCAGAGGTCGTCACGCCGTCGCACCCGCACCGCGGGCAGCGTGGGGTGCGGCATCAGATAGCCGGGCTCGATGAGCGTGAGCCCGTCCACCCCGTCCTGGTCCACGGCCGCGTAGACCTGCCCGACCTCCGCCTCGATCTTGCCGAGCGCGGTCTCGGCCAGCTCCCGGTCCAGGGTCACCGACCAGAGCAGACGGCCGGCTCCGGCGTCGTACAACTGCGCGCCCTGGCCGCACACCGCGAGGCCCTCGCTGCCGAGTTCGTCGAGCAGCGGGCGCACCCTCGGCGTGGGGCGGCCCGTCACCACCAGGTGCCTCGCCCCCGCCGCAACGACTCTCCTCAGCACGGCCCGCGACCGGCCGGAGAGAGTGTCGTCGCCGCGCAGCAGCGTTCCGTCCAGGTCAGTGGCGATGAGTGAATATGCAGTCGGAGCGGCCATGATCCGAAGAATACGGATCGAACGTCTCAACGGCCCGGCGTGAACCGGACGACGTCCGGTATCCCGTCCGTCACGCCGTGCCCGGCCGTGACGGACGGGACGCGATCAACGAGCCCGCCGTGGGGCGCGCTTGCCCCCGTCGGCCACCGGGGCGCTGTTCCTCTCCCTCGCCTTCGCGTGACCGCCCCTTCAGGGGCTCGGCTCCCCCGGGACGTGACCGCCCCGGGGGTCCCCCTCAGCCGTGCGCCGACGCCAGGTGGGCGGCCAGCCGCGGGGACGCGAACTCCGTGCCGCACACGAACCGCATCACCGGCCCGTACGAAGCGGCCGCCGGCAGCCCCGTGAAATAGAGGCCGGGGACGGAGGAGCGATAGCCCGCGCCGAGCCTGGGCGTGCCCCGGCTCACCGCCAGCCGCGTACGCAGTTCGTGGCCGAGGAAGTCCATCGCCGCGATGTCCACCCGGTACCCGGTCGCCGCGATCACGTGATCGGCCGCCAGCTCCTGCGTCCGGCCGCCGACGCTCTGCACCTCGAGGACCGGGCGGCCGCCGCTCGTGCCGGCGCGGACGATCCGCTCGACCTCGCTGACCTCGACCTTGCCCTCGAAGCGGTCGCGCAGCCACCACGCGCCGAGCGGACCGAGGATGCGCCGGACCAGGAAGTGCCGTGCCTGGGGCGGGAGATAGCGGTAGGGGTGGGGGTAGTAGCTGAGCGCGTACAGCGACCAGGCGCGGCCGAAGGGGGACTCCGGGCGCAGCCGCGGCTGCTGCCACGGGGGCGCACCGAAGGCGACCGCGCCCTTGCCCCGGGCCACCACACGCACCTGCGCACCGGCCTCCGCCGCGAGGGCCGCCGTCTCCAGAGCGGACTGGCCCGCGCCGACGACCAGCAGTTCCTTGCCGGAGAAGCGGCTCAGGTCATGGTGCTGGGAGCTGTGGGAGACCGGGCCCGCCGGAGTGGGTCCGTCGCCCGCGGCGCCCGCGAGCTCCGGGGGCAGATGGGCAAGGCCGGACAGACCGGTCGCCACGACCACCGCCCCCGCCGTGAACAACTCCCCCGAGTCCAGCTTGAGTTCGAAGCCGCCGTCCCGCCCGCGGTCCACCGCGACCACCCGCACCCGCTCAAGACCGGGCACGAGCCGCTGCTGGAACCACTCCCCGTACCCGATGAACGTCTCCACCGGAATGATGTCCTCGTCCGTGACGAGCCGCGGTGTCCCGGACGCCTCGCAGTAGTCGAGGAGCGTGTGTCCGCGCCCGGGCGCGTCGATGTTCGAGGCGACCGGGGTCGACTTGAGCAGCATTCCCTCGGGCATGTGGTCGCGCCAGCTCACCATCGGCTCGCCGAACACACGCACCGGAATGCCGCGCGCCCGCAGATGGGCGGCGGTGGACAGGCCGAACGGCCCGGCACCGATGACTGCTACCGGATGCATCACGAAGTCCCCTCCCCAGGACGTACTGCGCCGCGCGGGTCGCGCGGTCGTGCCAACTTCGTGTCGTACTGCCGTGCTTCTTACTTCTTCTCTGGCTTCTTCCTCGGTGCGTTTCTTTTTGGTGCGGTTTCTTTTTTGGTGCGGTTTCTTCTTTGGTGCGGTTTCTTCTCTGGTGCCAGGTGCCGGTGGCCGCTAAGCGGTCCAACCGGCCCCGCTGCCCCGGCGGTTGGTCCGCCAGAGCTGGTACAGATGCTTCGCGCCGGGCCGCACGAAGCGCGCGAGCATGGTGAAGAACGGCCGCAGGTCGTCGCCCGCGAGCCAGGCCAGCTCCGTACCGCTCGCGCGGAGCGGCGCGTGCGGGGTCGTGTAGCCGCTGCGCCGGTAGGCGAGCAGGGCCGGCAGGTCGATGTTCTCCACGACATAGCGCCGGCCGGGCTGCTGGGCGCCTTTGGGTACCGCGCGGCCGGTGAGATCCAGGTGCAGGGCCCGCACCACGTCGATCCCCGACTCGCTCTCGAAGAGGCGGAACTGGGCGCCCATCCGGGGGTTGAAGTCGAGGAGCTTGTACGCCCCGTCGCGGCGGTCGAAGCGGAGGTCGAGATCGATGACGCCGGTGAAGCCGATCTGCTTGATGAAACGCGCGACGAGATCGGCGAGTTCCGGATTGTCCACGACGTACGCGTTCGCCGTCATGCCCGCGTGCGGCGGCCAGGAGCGGACCTTCACCCCTGTGAACAGCGCCAGCGGTGTCGAGTCCGCGTCGAAGTACGCGTGCACGATCCAGTCCTCGGCCTCCTCCCTCGGCAGGTACTCCTGGAGGATCACGCCGGGTTGCTCGCCCCAGCCGCGGGCGAGCGCCAGCAGTCCCGCACGGTTCTGGATGCGCGTCGTCCCGTTCACCGCGGGCCGGCTGCGGCGCACGAATGCCTCGCGGTTCTTGGCCACCAGCGGGAAGCGGGCCGTCTCCGCGAAGGCCGCGATGTCCTCGTACGACCGCGGGAAGGCGGCCGCCGGGCTCGGAATGCCGTGTTCCACGCACAGTTCGTGCAGCCCCTGCTTGCTGGCGAGGCGGCGCGGCAGCTTGGCGTCCACGCGCGGGAACAGGAAAGGACCGGCCAACTCGCCCTGGTACTCGGCGATCAGGACGGCGGCCTCCTCGTCCGTCGGCACGAGGACAGTCGGACGGCCGATGCGGCGGCCGATGCGCAGCAGCCCCTCGACGAGGCACTCCGGCTCCTCGGTCCCCCTGGTCGGCCAGACGAAGGCGCGGCGCAGATAGCGCGACGCGGCGGCGGGCGTGTAACGGTCCTCGGTGATCGCATACATCGGTATGCCGAGCCGCCCCAGGCTGCGGATGGCGCCGACACCGCCGTGATGCAGCGGATAGTCGCCGAACTTCACGATCAGGCCCGGTACATTCCGGTCGGCGTCGACCGGCACTCCGCGCGCACTCCTGGCCACGGGTCCCCCCACGTGTCCCCCCTACGGACCGGACCCACCCCGTCCGTGTCCCCCAAAGGACGCTAAGCCGGAATTGCCGCGTCCGACAAGGCTTAATCGGACATTGCGAACTCTTTAGGCACGGTGAGCGGTGCGTCACTGAGCCTGACTCCAGCCGTCACTCCCACGTAACGTGTGCCCTGACCACTTGGAACGCGTGGAACACACGGATCTCATGGCGAGCGCGAAAGCGAGGCAGCACCCGATGCCCCCCTTCGATGTCCCCGAGGGCGACCCCTTCGGTCCGCACAATCTTCCGTACGGCGTGTTCTCCCCGGCGGGGTCCGCGGACTCCCCGGCGGGTTCCGGGAGTTCCCCGGCGGGCCCCGGCGAGCGGACCGTGGGCGTCCGGCTCGGCGACCACGTGCTCGACGCGGGTGCCGCGGCCCGCGCGCTCGGCTCCCCGTACGAGGCGCTGCTCGCGCAGCCGACCCTCAACCCCCTGCTCGCCGCCGGGCGCACCGCCTGGTCCGACGTACGACGTGCGCTCACCGCCTGGGTGACGGTCCCCTCCCACCGGGAGACCATCGAACCCCTGCTGCGCCCGCTGTCCGAAGTGACGTTGCACCTGCCCTTCGAGGTCGCTGACTACGTCGACTTCTACGCCTCCGAGAACCACGCCCGAAACGTGGGACAGATCTTCCGCCCGGACGCGGCGGACACGCTCACCCCCAACTGGAAGCATCTGCCGATCGGTTACCACGGCCGGTCCGGCACGGTCGTGGTGTCCGGGACGGAGGTGATCCGCCCCTCCGGCCAGCGCAAGGCCCCCGCGGACGCCGCCCCCTCCTTCGGCCCCTCCGTCCGCCTGGACATCGAGGCGGAGGTGGGCTTCGTGATCGGCACGCCCTCCGCGATGGGCACATCCGTCCCCCTGGCAGCCTTCCGTGACCACGTCTTCGGCCTCTGCCTGCTCAACGACTGGTCCGCGCGCGACATCCAGGCCTGGGAGTACGTCCCCCTCGGCCCCTTCCTCGGCAAGTCCTTCGCGACCTCGGTGTCGGCGTGGATCACCCCGCTCGACGCGCTGGAGGACGCACGCGTGGCACCCCCGTCCCGCACCGATCCCCTCCTCCCCTACCTGGACGACGCCTCGGAGGACCCCGGCGGCTACGACCTGCGGATCTCCGTCGCCATCAACGGACACACGGTCGCCGAGCCGCCGTTCTCCACCATGTACTGGACGGCCGCCCAGCAGCTGACGCACATGACGGTCAACGGCGCGTCCCTGCGCACCGGCGACCTGTACGGCTCGGGCACGGTGAGCGGGCCCACTGAACGCGAGCGCGGCTCCCTCCTGGAGCTGACCTGGAACGGCCGCGACACCCTCGACCTCCCCGACGGCAAGCGGACCTTCCTCGAGGACGGTGACGAGGTGACCCTCACGGCCTGGGCACCGGGCCCGGGCGGGACCCGGGTGGGCCTCGGCGAGGTGTCGGGCCGGGTGGTCCCGAAGAGCTGATCCGCTGGGTCGCGGCGGTGGCAGATCTTTCTCCCGAGCCGCCGCAACCGCAGGTCAGCGGCGCGCGCGGCGCGGGCGCAGGTGGCGCAACACTCCGGCAACACCACGGCGCGCGGCCCCTCGGTATGGTCCGTCGCATGCCCGCCGAACGCATCAGAGAGCACGCCGGACCCGGCGCGACCACCGTCGCCGCCCACCGGCGGCGGCTGCGCGCGGACCGGGCCCGCCAGCTCGCCGACCTGCTGCGCCACCAGGTGCTGACCGGCGGTTTCCCGGACGGCACCCTGCCGCACGAGACGGCCATCGGCGCCGACTACCGGGCCTCCCGCAACACGGTCCGCCAGGCGCTCGACCTGCTGCGCGCCGAGGGGCTGGTGGACCGGCTCCCCGGCGTCGGCACGGTCGTCGTCGCCCAGAAGTACCCGCACGGACTCGACCGGCTGATGGGACTCGCGGAGACCCTGCGCGCCCACGGCCGGGTCAGCAACGAGGTGCGGACCGTCGGCCCCGTCGCCGCCCCCGCCCCGGTCGCCGAACGCCTGCGCGTCCCGGCCGGCGCCGACGTCCTCTACATCGAACGCCTCCGGCGCCTGGACGGTCTTCCCCTCTCTCTCGACCTCACCTACATCCCGCTCGACCTCGGCACCGCCCTGCTCGGCGCCGACCTGGAGAACACGGACGTCTTCCGCCTCCTGGAGACGATCACCGGCCAGCCCCTCGGGCACGCCGAGATCACCCTGGAGGCGGTGAACGCGGACGCGCACTCCGCCGCCGTACTGGACGCGCCGCGCGGCACCGCCGTGCTGATGCTGGAACGGCTCACCCATCTCGCCGACGGGCGCCCCGTCGACCTGGAGTTCATCCGCTTCCGCGGCGACCGCATCACCATGAACGGCCTCCTGCACCGCTCCCGGTAGTCCCGTCGGGGCCCCCGGGCGCGCCGGCCCCCGACGCACCGAGCCCCGACGCGCAGACCCCAGCTGCACCGAGCCCCGGCTCGCCGACCCCTGACGTACGAAGCCCCGCCTCGCCGATTCCTGACGCACTGATTCCTGACGCACTGATCCCCGACGCGCTGATCCCTGACGCACTGATCCCCGACGCGCTGACCCCTGACGCACTGATCCCTGACGCACTGATTCCTGGAGACAGCCATGCCCTTGGCGCCCCAGCGGGCCGATGTGCCCGTGACCATCGACGAGTCCAAGTGCATCGACGGCTGCACGCTCTGCGTCGACATGTGCCCGCTGGACTCCCTCGCCATCGACGAGAGCAACGGCAAGGCCTACATGCACGTCGACGAGTGCTGGTACTGCGGCCCGTGCGCCGCCCGCTGCCCCACCGGAGCCGTCACGGTCAACATGCCCTACCTGCTCCGCTGACCCGTCGATCCGCTCCGGCGAGAGGCCCCAACTCCCATGAAACGCACGGCAGTCGCAGTCACCACAGTCGCTCTCCTCCTCCCGCTCGCCGGCTGCGGCGGCGAGGCCGGGGCAGGCGCCGGCTCCACGGTCACCATCACGGTCGGCTACCAGTCCAAGACGATCAACACCGTCACGGCCGGCACCCTCCTGCGCTCGCTCGGCTCCTTCGAGAAGGAGCTGAACGCCCTCGGGGACGGCACCACCTACAAGGTGGACTGGCAGGACTACGCCACCGGCGCCCCGATCACCGCCCAGATGACCGCCGGGAAGATCGACATCGGCTCGATGGGCGACTTCCCACTGCTCATCAACGCGGCCCGCGGCAGCCGGCTCGGCCGCCCCACCCACCTCGTCTCGGTCACCGGCTACAACCTGCGCGGCGGCCTCAACACCATCGTCACCCCGCCGGACTCGAAGCTCGGCTCCCTCGACGACCTGCGCGGCAAGAAGGTGTCGACGAGCATCGGATCGGCGGCCGACGGCACCCTCGTCCGCGCCCTCCAACGGGCCGGGATCGACCCGGACAAGGGCATCGAGAAGCTCAACCAGCAGCCCTCGGTGGGTGCTTCGGCCCTGTCTGCGGGCAGCGCGGACGCCCTCTCCCAGTTCGTCGCCTGGCCCGGCCTGCTCGCCTACCAGGGCAAGGCGAAGGCCCTGTACGACGGCGCCGCGCTGAACCTGCCCACCTTCCACGGAGTCACCGCCCGCGAAGACTTCGCGAAGAAGCGACCGGCCGTACTGGAAGCATTCCTGAAGGCCCAGGCCACAGCGACGGACTACCTCCACGACCACCCCGTGGCCGCGGCCGAGAAGGTGGCGAAGGCGACCGGCCTGCCCGCCGAGGTCGTCTACCTCTACAACGGTGCGCACGGCATCGCCACCTTCGGTCCGGCCCTCAAGCCCCAGCTGATCTCCGCCCTGAAGAAGGACGTGTCCGTCCTGAAGTCGGCGAAGCTCATCGGGGACGTCGACGTGGACGCCTTCGTCGACGACCAGTACGTCAAGAAGGCACTGGGCTCCTCCGCGTACGCCGGGCAGCTCGCCGCCTCGCCCGCGCCGGCCGCGAGCGAGGTGTGGCCCAAGGGCTCCACCGAAACACGCACCTACGACTCCCCCTCCGCCCTGCTCCGCTACGTCTCCGCCCACCGCGCCTCCGCCCGGGCCGCCTACGTCCCCGACGCCACCACCGGAACGCGCTGGTTCGCGGACAGGGCGGTGTGGGTGGCGGACGGCGACGCCCTCCTCCCCTTCGTCACCGCGGCCACCGCCCGGGCGTACATCGCGAAGCACTCGGGCGCCCGCACCATCTCGTACGCCGACGCCCTGGGCCGGGCGTCATGACCGGGCAACCGGCCCGGGACGCCCGCGCCACGAGGACGATGCCGAGCACGGCGGCCGCCTCCGCGGCCCGGGACGCGGTACCGGGCGCGGGCGCGGGCGCGGGCCTCACGACCGCGGACACGACACCGAGCCCGACCGTCGGCCGCATGACCACGGACACAACACCGAGCTCGACCGTCGGCCGCACGACCACGCGCACGACACCGAGCTCGACCGTCAGCCTCACGACCACGGACACGACACCGAGCTCGGCCGCCAGCCTCACGACCACGGACACAACACCAAGCCCCACCGCCAGCCTCACGACCACGGACACAACACCAAGCCCCACCGCCAACCGCACCGCCAACCGCACGACCCGGGACGCCACACCGCGCGCCGGCGTCAGCTCCCTCGCCCGGTATGCCCTGCGCGCCGTGTCGCTCGCCGTCGCGCTGACCGCCTGGCAGCTGCTGACCAGCCTGAACGTCGATCTCTGGCTGCGCTTCTCCCAGTTCCCGACCGTCGTCGACGTCGCCCGCACCTTCGGCGACCGGCTCGGCGGCGACGACTACTGGACGGATCTCACCGACAGCCTCACCCGGATCCTCACCGGCTTTCTGCTGGCGGCCGTGCTGGGCATCGCCACGGGTGTGACCGTGGCCCGCTCCCGCCTCGCGGAGGACCTGCTCGGTCCGGTCCTCGAAGTGGTCCGGCCGATCCCCGCCATCGCGCTCGTCCCCGTCGCGATCCTCCTGTTCCCCAGCAACGAACAGGGCATCGTCTTCATCACCTGCACCGCCGCCTTCTTCCCCGTCCTGGTCTCCACCCGGCACGCCGTGCGCGCGCTGACTCCCGTCTGGGAAGAGGCCGTACGCACGATGGGCGGCGGCCGCCTGCGGATCCTCGGCTCGGTCGTCCTGCCCGGCGCCCTCCCCGGGATCTTCGGCGGCCTCTCGGTCGGCATCGGCGTCTCGTGGATCTGCGTCATCTCCGCCGAGATGATCTCCGGCCAGTACGGCGTCGGCTACCGCACCTGGCAGGACTACACCGTCGTCGACTACCCCGGTGTCTTCGTCGGCATGGTCACCATCGGAGTGCTCGGGTGGGTCACCTCCACGGCCGTCGAACGCCTGGGCCGATGGCTCACCCGGTGGCTGCCGCGCACGGAGTACGTCCCCGGCGCGCGGCCGCGTGCCCCAAGGACCACGCCCCTCACCCGGCCCGCTCCAGCAGCCGCGCCCGAGTCCGCGCCCACGCCCACGTCGGAATCGGAGTCGGGCTCGGGGCCGGGGTCCGGAAAGGAGGTGCGCGATGAGTACCTCGTCTGAGGCGACGAACACGTCTACCGAGGTGAAGAACTCCTCGTCCGAGGCGGAGAACACCCCTGCCGACGCGAAGAACACTTCACCCGAGGCAACGAGCACGCGTACCGAGGTGAAGAGCACCCGTACCGAGGCGAAGAGGACGCGCTCCGAGGCGAACGGAACGGGCGGGGCGGAACAGACCGTCGGCCGCCTGCCGCACGGCACCCGGCTCTCCTTCGCCGACGCCTCGCTCGGCCGCCCCGGCTCCCCCGTCCTGCACGACGTCGGCCTCGACATCCCTCCCGGCGAGATCCTCACCGTGGTCGGTCCCTCGGGGTGCGGCAAGTCGACGCTGTTGCGGACCCTCGCCGGACTGCTCCCGCTGCTCACCGGATCGGTCGCCCAGGACGGCAGCCCCCTGCTGGGCCCCGGCGCCGACCGCGCACTCGTCTTCCAGGAGGACGCCCTCCTCCCCTGGCGCACCCTGCGCGCCAATGTCGAACTGCCGCTCGCCATCAAGGGACTGTCGCGCACCGACCGCCGTACCGAGGCCGCCGCCTGGCTCGCCCGGGTCGGACTCGCGGACCACGCACGGCAGTTGCCGCACCGCGTCTCCGGTGGCCAGCGCCAGCGCGTCCAGCTCGCCCGCGCACTCGCGGGACAGCCCCGGGCCGTCCTGATGGACGAACCCTTCGGCGCGCTCGACGCCCAGACCCGCGCCGGCATGCAGGACCTCCTCGTCGACGTGCTCCACGGCACCGGCGCCACCGTCGTCTTCGTGACCCATGACGTGGACGAGGCCCTGTTCCTCGGTGACCGCGTCGCACTGCTCGGCGCGGGCCGGCTGCTCGGCGTCCGCGACGTGCCCCACCCCCGGGACCGCTCGGCCCACGACGACCCGGCGCGCCTGGCCCTGCGGCGCGAAGTCCTCACCTCACTCAGCGGCTGACGGGCCCGGGCAGCCCGCTCCCCGGGCCCCGTGACCCCGTCCCCCAGCAGCCGAAAGACCCGAAAGGCACCCCCGTGGAGATCCCGTCCCTCTCGGACGCCGAGGAACTCATCTGCGACGTCCTCGTCATCGGCGGCGGCACGGCCGGCACCATGGCCGCGCTGACCGCCGCCGAGCGCGGGGCCGACGTCCTCCTGCTGGAGAAGGCGCACGTCCGGCACTCCGGCGCTCTCGCCATGGGCATGGACGGCGTCAACAACGCCGTCATCCCCGGCCGTGCCGAGCCCGACGACTACGTCGCCGAGATCACCCGAGCCAACGACGGCATCGTCGACCAGTCCACCGTCCGGCAGACGGCGACCCGCGGTTTCGCGATGGTCCAGCGCCTGGAGTCGTACGGCGTGAAGTTCGAGAAGGACGAGCACGGCGAGTACGCGGTCCGCCAGGTGCACCGCTCCGGCTCCTATGTGCTGCCGATGCCCGAGGGCAAGGACGTCAAGAAGGTCCTCTACCGGCAGCTGCGGCGCCGGGAGATGCGCGAGCGGATCCGGATCGAGAACCGCGTCATGCCGGTGCGGGTGCTGACCGGCGCCGACGGCCGGGCGATCGGCGCCGCGGGCTTCAACACCCGTACGGGCGGCTTCGTCTCGGTCCGCGCGGGTGCCGTCATCCTCGCGACCGGCGCCTGCGGCCGCCTCGGCCTGCCCGCCTCCGGCTACCTCTACGGCACCTACGAGAACCCGACCAACGCCGGCGACGGCTACGCCATGGCCTACCACGCCGGCGCCGAACTCTCCGGCATCGAGTGCTTCCAGATCAACCCGCTGATCAAGGACTACAACGGGCCCGCCTGCGCCTACGTCGCCAACCCCTTCGGCGGCTACCAGGTCAACCGGCACGGCGAACGCTTCGTCGACTCCGACTACTGGTCGGGCCGGATGATGGCCGAGTTCGCCGCGGAGGTCGCCAGCGACCGGGGGCCGGTGTACCTCAAGCTGAGCCATCTGCCCGAGGAGTCCATCGACGCACTCGAATCCATCCTGCACACCACGGAACGCCCCACCCGCGGCACCTTCCACGCCGGCCGCGGGCACGACTACCGCACCCACGACATCGAGATGCACATCTCCGAGATCGGCCTGTGCGGCGGTCACTCCGCCTCCGGCGTACGCGTCGACGACCAGGCCCGCACGACCGTGCCCCGCCTCTACGCCGCCGGGGACCTGGCCTGCGTGCCGCACAACTACATGATCGGCGCCTTCGTCTTCGGCGACCTCGCGGGCGCGGACGCGGCCCAGTACCGCCCCTACGAAGGCGAGTTGCCGCACGACCAGCTGCGCGACGCCCACGATCTGATCTACCGCCCGCTGCGCAACCCGGAGGGCCCGCCCCAGCCCCAGGTCGAGTACAAACTCCGGCGCTTCGTGAACGACTACGTCGCCCCGCCCAAGTCCGGTGCCCGTCTCTCGCTCGCTCTCGAAGCCTTCGAGCGGATGCGCACGGACATCGCGGAGATGGGCGCCCGCACCCCGCACGAACTGATGCGGTGCGCCGAGGTCACCTTCATCCGCGACTGCGCGGAGATGGCCGCCCGCGCCTCGCTCGCGCGCACGGAGTCCCGCTGGGGCCTCTACCACGACCGCACGGACCACCCCGCCCGAAACGACGCCGACTGGTTCCACCACCTCGATCTGCACAAGTCCCCCTCTGGTGCGATGGAGTTCACGGCCCGTCCCGTGGCTCCCTATCTCGTCCCGGTCACCGAATTCACCCCGTCCGGCGGCCCCTCCCGTCACCTCGGCGAGGTTCACCCGGAGGGTGTGGCCACGGCCGGCGCACGGGACGCGGCGCCGGTGGCAGCCCGCCCGGCAGCGGTCGACCACTCCTCGGGTCCCGTCGGCCGCACGGACCCCGCCGCCTCACCCCGCCTTCTCGAACTCCTCGCCCTCGCCGACAACGAGCCCGAACTCCCCGCCCTCCACCCCTACTTGACCGACCCGGAACCCTCCGTCCGCCGGGCCGCCCTCACCCTGCTCACCGAGACGGCCCCACCCGGCACCGGCCCGGCCATCGGAGCCGCACTCGTCGACACCGACGGCGAGGTGCGCGCCACCGCGGCGGCTTCACTGCGCGAGCTCGTCGAAACCCTCACCCCCGAACCGGCCCTGTACACAACCCTCATCAACGCCCTGACCCGCAACGACGACAGCGACGACAACGACGACAACGACGACAACGACTACGCCCAGAACGACCCCCTCGTCCGCACCACCGCCCTCGACGCCCTGCGCGCCCTGCGCCTCGGCGAGCCGGATGTCTTCGCCGACGCCCTCCGGGATCCCGACATCGCCGTACGCATCGCGGCGGTACGGGGTCTGGTCTCCGTGGACCACGCGGTGCCCCTGCTGTCCGCGGTCGACGACCCTTCCCGCGAGGTCCGCGTCACCGTGGCCAAGGCCCTGGCCGGCGTGAGCCCCGGCAGCCACGTCGAAGGCGCACTCGGCCGGCTCACCGAGGACCCCGACCCCTTGGTCCGCGGCGCCGCCTACGAGGCACTGGCCACCACCGGATGCCCGGCACCCCTGGCCGCCCGAGCCGTCGCCGCCCAGGCCGACCCTGCCTGGCAGGTGCGGTCGGGCGCCGCCACCGCCCTGTCCGCCGGGGACGCCGACACGGCCGTCCCCGCCCTGGCCAAGGTCCTCGCCGACCCGAACGCCGACGTCCGCAAGGCAGCGGTCCTGGCGCTCGTACGGCACGCCGGGGTGCACGAGGGCGCCCGTGCCGCCCTCGCCACGGCCACGACCGACGCCGACGCGGACGTCAGGGCGTACGCATCGCGGGCCCTGTAGGTCCGCCACCCTTGCCGCACGAGCCGCACGAGCCGCACGAGCCGCACGAGCCGCCCGTGCCGCCCGTGCCAGCCGTGCCACGCGGGAGGAGCGGCCGCAGCGAGCGCAGCAGGCACAGCAGGCGGCGCCCGGACGCTATATCCAGTCCTCCGGCTCCGGCTCCGGCTCCGCGTCCATCTCGGGCCAGTCGGGGTCCGCCGGTGCCTCCGGCGCCTTGGGTGCCTTGGGTGCCTTGGGTGCCTTGGGTGCCTTGGGTGCCGTCGGTGACTTCGGTGCCTCACCAGCGCCGGAGCCGGCGACTCCGGCGGGCGCACCGCCCTGGGAGGCCAGGACCGCCAGCACTCCCTCGCCGTACGTCACCAGCTTCTTCTCGCCGACTCCGCTGATCACACCCAGCTCGGCCACGGTGGTGGGCGCGACCGTGGCGATCTCCCGGAGCGTGGCGTCGTGGAAGATGACGTACGCCGGGACGCCCTGCTCACGTGCCTGGTCCGCGCGCCAGGAGCGCAGGGCCTCGAAGACGGGGACCAGCTCGGCCGGGAGCTCGGCGACGGCGGCCTTGGCCTTCCGCTCGCCCCTGCCCCCGCCCGAACCCGACCGCGCGGCCGACGGCTTCGGCTGTTCCTTGCGCAGCGGCACCTCGCGCTCGCGCCGCAGCACCGTGCCACTCGCGTCGGTCAGCACCAGCGTGCCGTACTCGCCCTCGACCGCGAGGAGGCCCTGGGCCAGCAACTGCCGTACGACGCCTCGCCACTCGGACTCCGACAGATCCTCGCCGATGCCGAACACGGACAGCTGGTCGTGGTCGAACTGGATCACCTTCGCCGTCCGCCGGCCCAGCAGGATGTCGACGATCTGGACCGCGCCGAACTTCTGCCCCCGCTCGCGCTGCAGCCGGACGATGGTGGAGAGCAGCTTCTGCGCGGCGATCGTGCCGTCCCACGTCTGCGGCGGGACCAGGCAGGTGTCGCAGTTGCCACAGCTGTCGGACTGCGGGTCCTGCCCGAAGTAGGCCAGGAGCTGGGAGCGGCGGCACTGGACCGTCTCGCACAGCGCCAGCATCGAGTCCAGGTGAGCGGCGGCCCGGCGGCGGAACGCCTCGTCGCCCTCGCTGCCCTGGATCAGCTTCCGCTGCTGCACCACGTCCTGCAGCCCGTACGCCATCCAGGCCGTGGACGGCAGTCCGTCACGGCCGGCCCGGCCCGTCTCCTGGTAATACCCCTCGACGGACTTCGGCAGGTCGAGGTGGGCGACGAACCGCACGTCCGGCTTGTCGATGCCCATGCCGAAGGCGATGGTGGCGCAGACGATCAGGCCTTCTTCGCGCAGGAAGCGCGACTGGTGCGCCGCGCGCGTGCCCGCGTCGAGACCCGCGTGGTACGGCACCGCCTCGATGCCGTTGCGGGAGAGGAACTCGGCGGTCTTCTCCACCGAGTTGCGCGAGAGGCAGTAGACGATGCCGGCGTCGCCCGCGTGCTCCTCCTTCAGGAAGGACAGCAGCTGCTTCTTGGGGTCGGCCTTCGGGACGATGCGGTACTGGATATTGGGCCGGTCGAAGCTCGCCACGAAGTGCCGGGCGTCCGGCATGCCCAGCCGCTGGGTGATCTCCTGGTGCGTCGCGTGCGTGGCCGTCGCCGTGAGCGCGATGCGCGGGACGTCGGGCCAGCGCTCGCCCAACAGGGAGAGGGACAGATAGTCGGGGCGGAAGTCATGCCCCCACTGGGACACGCAGTGCGCTTCGTCGATCGCGAAGACGGCGATCTTGCCGCGGGAGAGCAGATCCAGCGTGCCCTCGAGGCGCAGCCGCTCCGGCGCCAGATAGAGCAGGTCCAGCTCGCCGGCCAGGAACTCCGCCTCCACCACGCGCCGCTCGTCGAAGTCCTGCGTGGAGTTCATGAACCCGGCGCGCACGCCGAGTGCCCGCAGCGCGTCCACCTGGTCCTGCATCAGCGCGATGAGGGGCGAGACGACCACACCCGTACCAGGTCTGACCAGGGACGGGATCTGGTAGCAGAGCGACTTTCCGGCGCCGGTCGGCATGAGGACGACGGCGTCACCGCCCGCGACCACATGGTCGATGACGGCTCCCTGCTCACCGCGGAAGGCGTCGTACCCGAAGACCCGGTGGAGGGTGGCCAGCGCCTCGCTCTCCGCCAGTCCTGTCCGCGTGTCCGCTCCGGTCACCACAGCTGTCCCGCCCATCCCGCTCATCGCCCGTCGTCCCCCGTATGTCGTGCTTCGCCCACGACAGCCACCATAGGGCTCCGCGCCGACAGCCTCGGAGTTATCCACAGGCTGCGACTGATCCACTCCGCTGCGCGCTCCGGCAGGGGCGCGTCAAAGCCGTCGACCACCCGCCGGGCCGCCGCACACATAGCGCAGCCGTCGCACCCATACCGCAGCTGTCGCACCCATACCGGAGCCGTCGGACAAGCGCCGCAGCCGTCGCACACGCGCCGGGCCCCGGTCTCCCTCAGGAGGCCGGGGCCCGGCACGGACGTACGACAGCTCAGCGGACGAAGACTCCCGCCTGGCCTGCCAGGTCCAGGAAGTACTGCGGCGCCACGCCCAGCACCAGCGTGACCGCCACACCCACCGCGATCGCCGTCATGGTCAGCGGCGACGGCACGGCGACCGTGGGGCCGTCCGCCCGCGGCTCGCTGAAGAACATGAGCACGATCACGCGGATGTAGAAGAACGCCGCGATCGCCGACGAGATCACACCGACCACGACCAGCGCGCCGGCGCCGCCTTCCGCCGCCGCCTTGAAGACGGCGAACTTACCGGCGAAACCGGAGGTCAGCGGGATGCCCGCGAAGGCCAGCAGGAAGACCGCGAACACCGCGGCCACCAGCGGAGACCTGCGTCCGAGGCCCGCCCACTTGGACAGGTGCGTGGCCTCGCCGCCCGCGTCCCGGACGAGAGTGACGACCGCGAAGGCCCCGATCGTCACAAAGGAGTACGCGCCCAGGTAGAAGAGGACGGACGAGACGCCGTCCGGCGAGGTCGCGATGACACCCGCGAGGATGAACCCCGCGTGCGCGATGGACGAGTACGCCAGGAGCCGTTTGATGTCGGTCTGGGTGATCGCGACGATCGCACCGCCCAGCATGGTGACGATCGCGACGGCCATCATGACCGGCCGCCAGTCCCAGCGCAGGCCGGGCAGGACGACGTACAGCAGGCGCAGCAGGGCGCCGAAGGCCGCGACCTTCGTGGCCGCCGCCATGAAGCCGGTGACCGGTGTCGGTGCGCCCTGGTAGACGTCCGGAGTCCACATATGGAACGGCACCGCGCCGACCTTGAACAGCAGACCCATCACGACCATCGCGACCCCGATGAGGAGCAGCGCGTCGTTGCCCATCGTGTCGGCGAGCGCCGGGTTCACGTTCTGGATGGTGCCGTCGACGACCTGGCTGATCGTCGCGTACGACACCGAGCCCGCGTAGCCGTACAGCAGGGCGATGCCGAAGAGCGTGAACGCCGAGGCGAAGGCGCCGAGCAGGAAGTACTTGACCGCGGCCTCCTGCGACATGAGCCGCTTGCGGCGGGCCACGGCGCACAGCAGGTACAGCGGCAGCGAGAAGACCTCCAGCGCGATGAACAGCGTCAGCAGGTCGTTGGCCGCCGGGAAGACCAGCATGCCGCCGATCGCGAAGAGCAGGAGCGGGAACACCTCGGTGGTGGTGAACCCGGCCTTGACCGCGGCCTTTTCGCTGTCGCTGCCCGGCACGGACGCGGCCTGCGCGGCGAACGAGTCGACGCGGTTGCCGTGCGCCTCCGGGTCGAGCCGCCGCTCGGCGAACGTGAACACGCCGAGCACGCCCGCGAGAAGGATCGTGCCCTGGAGGAACAGCGCGGGTCCGTCGACGGCGACCGCGCCCATGGCCGCGATGTGCGCCTTCGTCGTGCCGTACCCGTTGGCCGCCAGGGCCACGACTGCGGCGAAGGCGGCGGCGAGCGCGACGACGGACACGAACACCTGGGCGTAGTAACGGGACTTGCGCGGGACGAAGGCCTCGATGAGCACCCCGACGATCGCCGCCCCGATGACGATCAAGGTGGGCGACAATTGCGCGTATTCGATCTTCGGCGCGTCGATCTTCGAGATCGGGTCGGCCGCGGTTGTCCACAGGCTGTGGACGGCTACTGCGCTCACTTGGCCGCCTCCACCTCGGGCTTGGGGTCCTTCTTGTGTACGTCTGACATGGTCTGTTGCACCGCCGGGTTGACGATGTCGGTGAGCGGCTTCGGGTAGACGCCCAGGAAGATCAGCAGAGCGATCAGCGGGGCGACCACCAGAAGCTCACGGACCCGCAGGTCCGGCATCTCCGCGACCTCGGCCTTCACCGGGCCCGTCATGGTCCGCTGGTAGAGCACCAGCGTGTAGAGCGCGGCGAGGACGATGCCGAAGGTCGCGATGACGCCGACCGCCGGGTAGCGCGTGAACGTGCCGACCAGGACCAGGAATTCACTCACGAAGGGCGCGAGCCCCGGGAGCGAGAGGGTCGCGAGTCCGCCGATCAGGAAGGTGCCGGCGAGCACCGGCGCGACCTTCTGCACTCCTCCGTAGTCCGCGATCAGACGCGAGCCGCGCCGCGAGATCAGGAAGCCCGCCACCAGCATCAGGGCGGCGGTCGAGATCCCGTGGTTGACCATGTAGAGCGTGGCGCCCGACTGGCCCTGGCTGGTCATCGCGAAGATGCCCAGGATGATGAACCCGAAGTGGGAGATCGACGCGTACGCCACCAGCCGCTTGATGTCCCGCTGGCCGACGGCGAGCAGCGCCCCGTAGATGATGCTGATCAGCGCCAGTACGAGGATGGCCGGCGTCGCCCACTTGCTCGCCTCCGGGAACAACTGGAGGCAGAAGCGGAGCATCGCGAAGGTGCCGACCTTGTCGACCACCGCCGTGATCAGGACGGCGACCGGAGCGGTCGCCTCACCCATGGCGTTCGGCAGCCAGGTGTGCAGCGGCCACAGGGGCGCCTTCACCGCGAACGCGAAGAAGAATCCGAGGAACAGCCAGCGCTCCGTGCTCGTCGCCATGTGCAGCGAGCCGCTGGCCCGGGCCTCGGCGATCTGCTCCAGCGAGAAGTTCCCGGCCACTACGTAGAGACCGATGACGGCGGCCAGCATGATCAGGCCGCCGACCAGGTTGTAGAGGAGGAACTTCACGGCGGCGTACGAGCGTTGCGTCGCCGCAGCCGTGTCGCCGTGCTCGTGCGCCCGGTCCCCGAAGCCGCCGATGAGGAAGTACATCGGGATGAGCATGGCTTCGAAGAAGATGTAGAAGAGGAAGACGTCGGTGGCCTCGAAGGAGATGATCACCATCGCCTCGACGGCCAGGATCAGGGCGAAGAAGCCCTGCGTCGGCCGCCAACGCCCCGCGGCGAAGCTGCCCAGAGCCTCGTCCCCGGTCTCCTGCGGGTCGGCGTCGTGCCAGCCCGCGAGGATGATGAACGGGATCAGCAGGGCGGTCAGCGCGACGAGCGCCACCCCGATGCCGTCCACACCGAGCTCGTAGCGCACCCCGAAGTCCGCGATCCAGGAGTGGGATTCGGTGAGCTGGTAGCGGTCGCCGCCGGGGTCGAAGCGGACCAGCACGACCGCGGCCAGCACCAGCGTGGCGAGCGACACGAACAGCGCCAGCCACTTGGCGGCGACGCGGCGCGCGGCCGGCACGGCGGCCGTGGCGATCGCCCCGAGGGCCGGGAGCGCCGCCGTCGCTGTCAGGAGTGGAAAGACTGTGTTTGATCCAGACATTCGGTATCAGACCGCCCTCATCAGCAGGGTCGCGGCGATGAGAATCGCCGCACCGCCGAACATCGAGACCGCGTACGAACGCGCATAGCCGTTCTGCAGCTTGCGCAGTCGTCCGGAGAGGCCGCCCATCGAAGCCGCCGTGCCGTTGACGACGCCGTCGACCAGGGTGTGGTCGACGTAGACCAGGGAGCGCGTGAGGTGCTCCCCGCCGCGCACCAGCACGACGTGGTTGAAGTCGTCCTGGAGCAGGTCGCGCCGGGCCGCCCGGGTGAGCAGCGAGCCGCGCGGAGCGAGGACCGGCACGGGACGCCGCCCGTACTGGGCGTACGCGATGCCGGCACCGATGACGAGGACGACCATCGTGGACAGGGTGACCGTCAGCGCGCTGACCGGCGAGTTGCCGTGGTCGTGCCCGGTGATCGGCTCCAGCCAGTGCAGGAAGCGGTCGCCGACGCTGAACAGACCACCCGCGAAGACCGATCCGAAGGCCAGCACGATCATGGGGATCGTCATGGACTTGGGCGACTCGTGCGGGTGCGGCTCGGCGTGCTCGCCGTGGTGCTCGGCCGCGGGCTCCACGCTCGGCTCGGCCGGGGACGCGGTCGGCGCGTTGCGCCAGCGCTCCTCGCCGAAGAACGTCATCAGCATCACGCGCGTCATGTAGTACGCGGTGATCGCCGCGCCCAGCAGGGCCGCGCCGCCGAGGATCCAGCCCTCGGCGCCGCCCTTGGCGAAGGCCGCCTCGATGATCTTGTCCTTGGAGAAGAAGCCGGACAGGCCCGGGAAGCCGATGATGGCGAGGTAGCCGAGGCCGAACGTCACGAAGGTGACCGGCATGTACTTGCGCAGTCCGCCGTACTTCCGCATGTCGACCTCGTCGTTCATGCCGTGCATGACCGAGCCGGCGCCGAGGAAGAGTCCGGCCTTGAAGAAGCCGTGCGTCACCAGGTGCATGATCGCGAAGACGTAGCCGATGGGGCCGAGGCCCGCGGCCAGCACCATGTAGCCGATCTGCGACATGGTCGAACCGGCGAGCGCCTTCTTGATGTCGTCCTTCGCGCAACCGACGATCGCACCGAACAGGAGCGTGACCGCGCCCACGACGGTGACGGCCAGTTGCGCGTCCGGCGCGGCGTTGAAGATGGCGCCGGAGCGGACGATCAGATACACACCCGCGGTCACCATGGTGGCGGCGTGGATGAGGGCCGAGACCGGGGTCGGGCCCTCCATCGCGTCCCCGAGCCAGGACTGCAGCGGCACCTGGGCGGACTTGCCGCAGGCGGCGAGCAGCAGCATCAGCGCGACGGCGGTGAGCTTGCCCTCGGTCGCACCGCCGGCGAGCCCCGCTTCCTCGTGCGTGCCGAGCAGCGGACCGAAGGCAAAGGTCCCGAAGGTGGTGAACATCAGCATGATGGCGATGGACAGGCCCACGTCACCGACGCGGTTGACCAGGAAGGCCTTCTTCGCGGCGGTGGCGGCGCTGGGCTTGTGCTGCCAGAAGCCGATCAGGAGGTACGAGGCGAGGCCGACGCCCTCCCAGCCGACGTACAGCAGGAGGTAGTTGTCCGCGAGGACCAGCAGCAGCATCGCCGCGAGGAACAGGTTCAGATAGCCGAAGAAGCGGCGGCGCCGCTCGTCGTGCTCCATGTACCCGATCGAGTACAGGTGGATCAGGGAGCCGACGCCGGTGATCAGCAGGACGAACGTCATCGACAGCTGGTCGAGCTGGAAGCCGACGTCCGCCTGGAAGCCCTCGACGGGCACCCAGCTGAACAGGTGCCGGCCGATGGCCCGGTGCTCGGCGTCCTTGCCCAGCATGTCGGCGAAGAGGACCGCGCCGATCACGAAGGAGGAGGCCGCGAGAGCCGTGCCGATCCAGTGCCCGACGGCGTCCAGCCGCCGGCCGCCGCACAGCAGTACGGCCGCTCCGAGCAGAGGCGCCGCTACCAGCAGCGCGATCAGATTCTCCACGATTCAGCGACCCCTTACAGCTTCATCAGGCTGGCGTCGTCGACCGAGGCCGAGTGGCGGGAACGGAACAGCGACACGATGATCGCGAGCCCGACCACGACCTCCGCGGCGGCGACGACCATCGTGAAGAAGGCGATGATCTGGCCGTCGAGATTGCCGTGCATCCGGGAGAAGACGACGAAGGCGAGGTTGCAGGCGTTGAGCATGAGCTCGACGCACATGAACACCACGATCGCGTTGCGCCTGATCAGTACGCCGGTGGCGCCGATCGTGAACAACAGGGCGGCGAGATAGAGGTAGTTGACCGGGTTCACTTCGATCCCTCCCCTGTCTTCGTGCGCTCCAGGCGCTCCTCGGCGCGCTGTTCCAGGGCCTTCAGGTCGTTCAGCGCCTCGGAGGACACGTCACGGATCTGGCCGCGGTCGCGCAGCGTCTTGTTGACGGTCAGCTCGGACGGGGTGCCGTCGGGGAGCAGACCCGCGATGTCCACCGCGTTGTGCCGGGCGTAGACACCCGGGGCCGGCAGCGGCGGCAGGTGCTTGCCCTCCCGGACCCGCTGCTCGGACATCTCGCGCTGGGTCATGGCCCGCTCGGTGCGCTCGCGGTGGGTGAGCACCATGGCGCCGACGGCGGCCGTGATGAGCAGGGCGCCGGTGATCTCGAAGGCGAACACGTACGTCGTGAAGATGCGGCGGGCCAGGCCCTCCACATTCCCGTTCGCGTTCGCCTGGGTGAGGCCGTCGAACTCCTGGAGGGACGCGTTCCCGATGCCCGCGAAGAGCAGGACACCGAAGCCGAGTCCGCAGACCAGGGCCAGCCAGCGCTGGCCCTTGATGGTCTCCTTCAGGGAGTCCGCGGCCGTGACACCGACGAGCATGACCACGAAGAGGAACAGCATCATGATCGCGCCGGTGTAGACGACGATCTGCACGATGCCCAGGAAGTACGCACCGTTGGCGAGGTAGAACACCGCGAGGATGATCATGGTCCCGGCGAGACAGAGCGCGCTGTGCACGGCCTTCTTCATGAAGACGGTGCACAGGGCGCCGATCACGGCGACGGTGCCGAGGACCCAGAACTGGAAGGCCTCTCCGGTGGAGGTGGAGTAGGCGGCGAGATCCGTCATCGCCCGACCACCTTCCCGGAGGCGGGTTCGTCCTCGCCGAAGGTCGAGTCGGCCTCCTGCGGGACCTCGCCCTTGGAGAGGGCCACTTGGCGCTCCGTACCGGGCGCCGCCTCGGTCACCAGGCCCCGGTAGTAGTCCTGCTCGTCCGTGCCCGGGAAGATCGAGTGCGGGCTGTCGACCATGCCCTCGTCGAGTCCGGCGAGCAGCTGCTCCTTGGTGTAGATCAGGTTGGCGCGGCTGCTGTCGGCGAGCTCGAACTCGTTGGTCATCGTCAGCGCGCGGGTGGGGCACGCCTCGATGCACAGGCCGCACAGGATGCAGCGGGCGTAGTTGATCTGGTAGACGCGGCCGTACCGCTCGCCCGGGGAGTAGCGCTCCTCCTCGGTGTTCTCCGCGCCCTCGACGTAGATCGCGTCGGCCGGGCAGGCCCAGGCGCACAGCTCGCAGCCGATGCACTTCTCCAGGCCGTCCGGGTGCCGGTTGAGCTGGTGCCGGCCGTGGAACCGCGGGGCCGTGGTCTTCTGCTGCTCCGGGTACTGCTCGGTCAGCCGCTTCTTGAACATGGCCTTGAAGGTCACGCCGAAGCCGGCGACGGGGTTCTGGAAGCCGGGCTTGGTCCGCCCGGTCTCCTTCGGCTCCTCAGCCATCGGACCCCTCCTTTCCGTCACGCGATCCGCCAAGTGATCCGTCACTCGCAGTATCGGACCCACCACTGACAATCAACTCCCGCTCGCGGCGCGAGGGGCGCCGTGGCACCGGCGGCAGTTCCTGTCCCGGCAGCGGCGGTACGGGGAACCCGCCCGCCATCGGGTCGAAGGCGACCGGCTCGACGGCCGCCTTCTGCTCCTTGTCGCCCCGGTCGCGGAAGATGTCCACGACGAACGACAGCAACAGCAGGAACAGGACACCGCCACCGACGTACAGGGCGATGTCGGCGAAGTCGTAGTTCTCGTTGCGCAGGGTCCGTACGGTCGCGACGAGCATCAGCCAGACCACGGAGACCGGGATCAGGACCTTCCAGCCGAGCTTCATCAGCTGGTCGTAGCGCACGCGCGGCAGCGTGCCGCGCAGCCAGATGAAGAAGAACAGCAGCAGCTGCACCTTCACCACGAACCACAGCATCGGCCACCAGCCGTGGTTGGCGCCCTCCCAGAAGGTGCTGATGGGCCAGGGGGCCCGCCAGCCGCCGAGGAAGAGCGTCGTGGAGACGGCCGAGACCGTCACCATGTTCACGTACTCGGCGAGCATGAACAGCGCGAACTTGATCGACGAGTACTCGGTGTTGAAGCCGCCGACCAGGTCGCCCTCGGACTCCGGCATGTCGAAGGGGGCGCGGTTCGTCTCGCCGATCATGGTCACGATGTAGATCAGGAACGAGACCGGCAGCAGGAGGATGTACCAGCGGTCGTGCTGCTGTTCCACGATCGTCGAGGTCGACATCGACCCGGAGTAGAGGAACACCGAGGCGAACGCGGCACCCATGGCGATCTCGTACGAGATCATCTGGGCGCAGGACCGCAGACCGCCGAGCAGCGGATAGGTGGAGCCGGAACTCCAGCCCGCGAGCACGATCCCGTAGATGCCCACCGAGGCGACCGCGAGGATGTAGAGCATCGCGATCGGCAGGTCCGTGAGCTGCATCGTGGTGCGCTGGCCGAAGATCGAGACCTCGTTGCCGGCCGGCCCGAAGGGGATCACCGCGATCGCCATGAAGGCGGGGATGGCCGCGATGACCGGCGCGAGGACGTAGACCACCTTGTCCGCGCGCTTGACGATGACGTCTTCCTTGAGCATCAGCTTGATGCCGTCGGCGAGCGACTGGAGCATGCCCCAGGGGCCGTGCCGGTTGGGGCCGATGCGCAGCTGCATCCAGGCGACGACCTTGCGCTCCCACACGATGGAGAAGAGCACGGTCACCATCAGGAAGGCGAAGCAGAAGACCGCCTTGACGACGACCAGCCACCAGGGGTCCTGGCCGAACAGGGAGAGGTCTTCAGCGGCGAGGTACGGAGTCATGCCTCCACCTCCTTGGGGGCCTCGGCGGCGAGGGTCGCCGGGCCGATGCGGACGAGTGCGCCGGGCAGCGCCCCGGTGTCGGAGGCGACGCCCCCTCCGGTGGAGTTCAGCGGGAGCCAGACCACGCGGTCCGGCATCTCGGTGATCTGCAGCGGGAGTTCGACCGTTCCGGAGGGTCCGGTGACCGCGAGGAGGTCGCCCTCCTTGATGCCCGCCTCGGCGGCGGTGGCGGGCGACACACGCGCGCGTGCCGCGTGCCGCGTGCCGGCGAGTGCCTCGTCGCCCTCCTGGAGCCGGCCCCGGTCGAGCAGCAGCCGGTGGCCCGCGAGCACGGCCTCCCCGGCGGCGGGGCGCGGCAGCAGGGCGGCGGTCTCCAGGGGTTCGGTGGCCCGGGACCCGTCCCAGCCGCCGAGCCGGTCCAGCTCGAGGCGCGCGGTGCGCAGATCGGGCAGACCGAGGTGGATGTCCATGGCGTCCGCGAGCATCTGCAGGACACGCGCGTCGGTGGGCGCCAGCCGGCGCGTCATCTGGTCGGGCTTGAGCGCGGCCTCGAAGAGACGTGCCCGGCCCTCCCAGTTGAGGAAGGTGCCGGCCTTCTCGGCGACCGCGGCCACCGGGAGGACGACGTCCGCGTGGTCGGTGATTTCGCTGGGGCGCAGTTCGAGCGAGACCAGGAAGCCGACTTCGGCCAGGGCGGCACGCGCGCGTGCCGGGTTCGGCAGGTCGGCGACCTCGACGCCGGCCACCAGCAGGGCGCCCAGCTCACCGCCGGCGGCGGCCTCGACGATCTGACCGGTGTCGCGGCCGTGGCGGTGCGGGAGTTCGGCCACTCCCCAGGCGGTCGCGACCTCGTCCCGCGCGCGCGGGTCGGTGGCCGGACGTCCGCCGGGCAGCAGCCCGGGCAGCGCGCCCGCCTCGATCGCGCCGCGCTCACCGGCCCGGCGCGGGATCCACACCAGCTGGGCGCCGGTGGCGGACGAGGCCCGTACGGCGGCGGTGAGGCCGCCCTCGACGGCGGCGAGCCGCTCTCCTACGACGATCACCGCGCCCTCGGTGCGCAGGGCTTCGGCGGCCTTGGCGCCGTCGCCCTCCAGACCGACGCCGCTCGCGAGCGCGTCCAGCCACTCGGTCTCGGTGCCGGGCGCGGCCGGCAGCAGCGTGCCGCCCGCCTTCTCCAGGCCCCGCGTCGCGTGCGTGGCGAGCGAGAACGTCCGCTGCCCGTGTCCCCGCGAGGCCTTGCGCAGCCTCAGGAAGACGCCGGGCGCCTCCTCCTCGGACTCGAATCCGGCGAGCAGGACGGCGGGCGCCTTCTCCAGGGAGGTGTACGTGACACCCGTACCGTCGAGGTCGCGACCCCGTCCGGCGACCCGGGCGGCCAGGAAGTCGGCCTCCTCGCCGCTGTGCACGCGCGCGCGGAAGTCGATGTCGTTCGTACCGAGGGCCACGCGCGCGAACTTGCTGTACGCGTAGGCGTCCTCGACGGTGAGCCGGCCACCGGTCAGCACACCGGCCCGGCCCCGCGCGGCCAGCAGCCCCTGGGCCGCGGCCTCCAGGGCCTCCGGCCAGGAAGCGGGCTCCAGTTCACCGGACGCGCCCCGCACCAGCGGGGTGTCGATGCGGTCCCGCTGCTGCGCGTACCGGAAGGCGAACCGGCCCTTGTCGCAGATCCACTCCTCGTTGACCTCGGGCTCGTTGGCCGCGAGGCGCCGCATGACCTTGCCGCGCCGGTGGTCGGTGCGGGTCGCGCAGCCGCCGGAGCAGTGCTCGCACACCGAGGGCGACGAGATGAGGTCGAAGGGGCGCGAACGGAAGCGGTACGCCGCCGAGGTCAGCGCGCCCACCGGGCAGATCTGGATCGTGTTGCCGGAGAAGTACGACTCGAAGGGGTCGCCCTCACCGGTGCCGACCTGCTGGAGCGCGCCCCGCTCGATCAGCTCGATCATCGGGTCGCCCGCGATCTGGTTGGAGAAGCGGGTGCAGCGGGCGCACAGCACGCACCGCTCGCGGTCGAGCAGTACCTGGGTGGAGATCGGGACCGGCTTCTCGTAGGTCCGCTTCTTGCCCTCGAAGCGGGACTCGGCGTTGCCGTGCGACATCGCCTGGTTCTGCAGCGGGCACTCGCCGCCCTTGTCACAGACCGGGCAGTCCAGCGGGTGGTTGATGAGCAGCAGCTCCATCACACCGTGCTGGGCCTTCTCGGCGGCCGGCGAGGTGAGGTGCGTCTTGACGACCATCCCGTCCGTACAGGTGATCGTGCAGGACGCCATGGGCTTGCGCTGGCCCTCGACCTCGACGATGCACTGGCGGCAGGCGCCGGCCGGGTCGAGGAGCGGGTGGTCGCAGAAGCGCGGGATCTCGATGCCGAGCTGCTCGGCGGCGCGGATGACCAGGGTGCCCTTGGGCACGCTGAGCTCGGCGCCGTCGATCGTCAGCGAGACGAGGTCCTCCGGCGGGATCGCCGGCTCCCCGCCTCCGGAGGGACGCGGGCCCGCGGCGGAGCCGCTGTCCGACTGCTGAACCGTCATGCGTTCACCTCCGTGTGCTTGTCCGCCCAGACGGTCGACTTGGCCGGGTCGAAGGGGCAGCCTCGGCCCGTGATGTGCTCCTCGTACTCCTCGCGGAAGTACTTGAGCGAGGAGAAGATCGGCGAGGCGGCGCCGTCGCCGAGGGCGCAGAACGACTTGCCGTTGATGTTGTCGGCGATGTCGTTCAGCTTGTCCAGGTCGGACATGACGCCCTTGCCCGCCTCGATGTCGCGCAGCAACTGCACGAGCCAGTACGTCCCTTCGCGGCATGGTGTGCACTTGCCGCACGACTCATGGGCGTAGAACTCGGTCCAGCGCGTGACCGCCCGCACGACGCAGGTCGTCTCGTCGAAGCACTGGAGTGCCTTGGTGCCCAGCATGGAGCCCGCCGCGCCGACGCCCTCGTAGTCCAGGGGCACGTCGAGGTGCTCGTCGGTGAACATGGGGGTCGAGGAGCCGCCCGGCGTCCAGAACTTCAGCCGGTGGCCGGGCCTGATCCCGCCGCTCATGTCGAGGAGTTGGCGCAGCGTGATGCCGAGCGGTGCCTCGTACTGGCCGGGACTGGCGACATGGCCGCTGAGCGAGTAGAGCGTGAAGCCCGGGGACTTCTCGCTGCCCATCGACCTGAACCATTCCTTGCCTTTGTGGAGAATTGCGGGAACTGACGCGATCGACTCGACGTTATTCACAACAGTCGGGCACGCGTAGAGGCCCGCGACGGCCGGGAAGGGGGGACGAAGCCGCGGCTGGCCACGGCGGCCTTCGAGCGAGTCGAGCAGCGCGGTCTCCTCGCCACAGATGTACGCGCCCGCACCCGCGTGCACGGTGAGTTCGAGATCGAGTCCGCTGCCCAGGATGTTCTCGCCCAGGTAGCCCGCCTCGTAGGCCTCACGGACAGCCTCGTGCAACCGCCGCAGTACGGGGACGACTTCACCGCGCAAATAGATGAAGGCATGCGACGAACGAATCGCATAACAGGCGATGACAATGCCCTCGATGAGGCTGTGCGGGTTCGCGAAGAGGAGCGGGATGTCCTTACAGGTCCCCGGCTCCGATTCGTCGGCGTTGACAACAAGATAGTGAGGCTTGCCGTCACCCTGCGGAATGAACTGCCATTTCATTCCGGTGGGGAATCCCGCGCCGCCGCGGCCGCGCAGCCCGGAGTCCTTGACGTACGCGATGAGGTCGTCCGGCGACATGGCGAGCGCCTTGCGCAGGCCCTCGTATCCGTCGTGCCTTCGGTAGGTGTCCAGCGTCCAGGACTTCTCCTCGTCCCAGAAGGCCGACAGCACCGGTGCGAGCAGCTTCTCGGGGCTGGTCTCTCCGCCGGCCTCCGGCTGGGAGGTGCCCCCATATTCAGTGGACAAGGTCATCACTCCCCCTCCTCGGCTACCGGACCCGCCGGGTGGGACGGGTCGGATGCCGACGTGTCCTGCGGCGCGTCGTGCGAGCTGAGGTGCTCGCTCGGCGACGGCTCGTGTGTCTGCGTGTCCTGTTCGCTGCCGGAGCCGCGCGGGTGGACCACGCGCGCGGCTGAGGTCTCCCCCTTGGACAGCCGGAGGCCGATCAGGGAGGCGGGGCCCGCGCCGCCGCTCGCCTCCACGGCACCGGCGCGCTCGTCCGGGAAGCCGGCCAGGATCCGGGCGGTGTCCTTGAACGTGCACAGGGGGGCGCCGCGGGTGGGATCGACCTGTGCTCCCGCGCGCAGGTCGTCGACGAGGCGCTTCGCGGAGGCCACGGTCTGGTTGTCGAAGAACTCCCAGTTGACCATCACGACCGGCGCGAAGTCGCAGGCCGCGTTGCACTCGATGTGCTCCAGGGTGACCTTGCCGTCACCGGTGGTCTCGCCGTTGCCGACGCCCAGGTGGTCCTGGAGGGCCTCGAAGATCGCGTCGCCGCCCATCACCGCGCACAGCGTGTTGGTGCAGACGCCGACCTGGTAGTCGCCGGACGGCTTGCGGCGGTACATGGAGTAGAAGGTCGCGACGGCGGTGACCTCGGCCGTGGTCAGGCCGAGCATCTCCGCGCAGAACCGCTGCCCCGTGCGCGTGACATGGCCCTCCTCCGACTGCACGAGGTGCAGCAGTGGAAGGAGCGCGGAGCGGGAGTCCGGGTAGCGGGCGATGATCTCGCGCGCGTCGGTCTCCAGCCGGGCTCGGACGTCGTCCGGGTAGTCGGGCGCGGGCAGTTGGGGCATGCCCAGGCTGACACCCTCGGGGGTGGTGGTCACCGGTCGACGCCTCCCATCACGGGGTCGATGGACGCGACGGCGACGATGACGTCGGCCACCTGGCCGCCCTCGCACATCGCCGCCATGGCCTGCAGATTGGTGAAGGACGGGTCGCGGAAATGGACCCGGTAGGGGCGGGTGCCTCCGTCGGAGACGGCGTGCACCCCGAGCTCGCCCTTGGGCGACTCGACTGCGCTGTACGTCTGGCCCGGCGGGACCCGGAAGCCCTCGGTCACCAGCTTGAAGTGGTGGATCAGGGCCTCCATGGAGGTGCCCATGATCTGCTTGATGTGGTCGAGGGAGTTGCCGAGTCCGTCGGGGCCGAGCGCGAGCTGGGCGGGCCAGGCGATCTTCTTGTCGGCGACCATGACCGGTCCCGGCTGCAGCCGGTCCAGGCACTGCTCGACGATCACCAGCGACTGGCGCATCTCCTCCAGCCGGATCAGGAAGCGCCCGTAGGAGTCGCAGGTGTCGGCGGTCGGGATGTCGAAGTCGTACGTCTCGTAGCCGCAGTACGGCTGGGACTTGCGCAGGTCGTGCGGCAGGCCCGCCGAGCGCAGTACCGGGCCGGTGGCGCCGAGGGCCATGCAGCCGGCCAGGTCGAGATAGCCGACGTCCTGCATACGGGCCTTGAAGATGGGGTTCCCGGTGGCGAGCTTGTCGTACTCGGGAAGGTTCTTCTTCATCTTCTTCACGAACTCGCGGATCTGGTCCACCGCGCCGGGCGGCAGGTCCTGGGCGAGTCCGCCGGGCCGGATGTACGCGTGGTTCATCCGCAGGCCGGTGATCAGCTCGTAGATGTCGAGAATGAGTTCACGATCACGGAAGCCGTAGATCATGATCGTGGTGGCGCCGAGTTCCATACCGCCGGTGGCGATGCACACCAGATGCGAGGAGAGCCGGTTCAGCTCCATCAGGAGCACCCGGATGACCGAGGCGCGGTCGGGGATCTGGTCCGTGATGCCGAGGAGCTTCTCGACGGCGAGACAGTAGGCCGTCTCGTTGAAGAACGGCGTCAGGTAGTCCATCCGCGTCACGAACGTGGTGCCCTGCGTCCACGTGCGGTACTCGAGGTTCTTCTCGATGCCGGTGTGCAGATAGCCGATGCCGCAGCGGGCCTCGGTGACGGTCTCGCCGTCGATCTCCAGGATGAGCCGGAGCACACCGTGGGTGGACGGGTGCTGCGGGCCCATGTTGACGATGATGCGCTCGTCGTCGGACTTGGCCGCGGACTGGGCGACCTCGTCCCAGTCGCCGCCGGTGACCGTGTAGACGGTCCCCTCGGTGGTCTCACGGGCCGAGGCGGCGGATGCGCCGGAAGAAGGGGTCTGCGTGCTCACGAGTACGACCTCCGCTGGTCCGGAGCCGGGATCTGGGCGCCCTTGTACTCGACGGGGATGCCGCCGAGGGGGTAGTCCTTGCGCTGCGGGAAGCCCTGCCAGTCGTCCGGCATCATGATCCGCGTCAGCGCCGGGTGACCGTCGAAGATCAGCCCGAAGAAGTCGTACGTCTCGCGCTCGTGCCAGTCGTTCGTCGGATAGACGGAGACCAGGGACGGGACGTGCGGGTCGGCGTCCGGGGCGCTGACCTCCAGGCGGATCAGCCGGTTGTGGGTGATCGAGCGCAGGTGGTAGACGGCGTGCAGCTCGCGGCCCTTGTCGTCCAGGTAGTGCACCCCCGAGACACCGGTGCACAGCTCGAAGCGGAGGGCCGGGTCGTCGCGCAGGGTCTGGGCCACCGCGAGCAGGTACGCGCGTTCGACGTGGAAGGTGATCTCGTCACGGTCGACGATCGTCTTCTCGATGACGTTGTCGGGGACGAGTCCCTGCTCCTCCAGGGCGCCTTCCAGCTCGTCGGCGACCTCGTCGAACCAGCCGCCGTAGGGGCGGGAGGCCGCTCCCGGCAGCCGGATCGAGCGGACCAGACCGCCGTAGCCGGAGGTGTCGCCGCCGTTGTTGGCGCCGAACATGCCGCGCTGGACGCGGATCTCCTCACCCTGGTCGCCGCGCTGCCCGGGCAGGTTGGAGGCCCCGAGGTCCTTCTCGGGGTTGACCCCGTTGCCGTTCGCGTCGCTCACCGCAGCAGGCCCTTCATCTCGATGGTGGGAAGCGCCTTGAGCGCCGCTTCCTCCGCCTCGCGGGCCGCCTCCTCGGCGTTCACGCCGAGCTTGGAGGACTGGATCTTCTGGTGGAGCTTGAGAATCGCGTCCATCAGCATCTCGGGCCGCGGCGGACAGCCGGGCAGATAGATGTCGACCGGGACGATGTGGTCGACGCCCTGGACAATTGCGTAGTTGTTGAACATTCCGCCCGACGACGCACAAACCCCCATGGAGATCACCCACTTGGGGTTGGGCATCTGGTCATAGACCTGCCGCAGCACCGGCGCCATCTTCTGGCTGACCCGGCCGGCCACGATCATCAGGTCCGCCTGGCGGGGTGAGCCGCGGAAGACCTCCATACCGAAGCGCGCCAGGTCGTAGCGGCCCGCGCCGGTCGTCATCATCTCGATGGCGCAGCAGGCGAGCCCGAACGTGGCGGGGAAGACGGATGACTTGCGCACCCATCCCGCGGCCTGCTCGACGGTGGTCAGCAGGAATCCGCTCGGCAGCTTTTCTTCGAGTCCCATGTCCTAAGGCCCCTCAGTCCCATTCCAAGCCGCCGCGCCGCCATACGTACGCGTACGCGACGAAGACGGTGAGCACGAAGAGCAGCATCTCCACGAGCCCGAAAACACCCAGGGCGTCGAAGGTGACGGCCCAGGGGTAGAGGAAGACGATCTCGATGTCGAAGACGATGAAGAGCATCGCCGTCAGGTAGTACTTGATGGGGAATCGCCCGCCGCCGGCCGGCGTGGGGGTCGGCTCGATACCGCACTCATAGGCCTCGAGCTTGGCCCGGTTGTACCGCTTTGGACCGATAAGCGTGGCCATGACCACGGAGAAGATCGCAAAGCCTGCCCCGAGGGCTCCCAGTACGAGGATCGGCGCATACGCGTTCACGCTCCTCGCTCCTCTCAGTCGGCGCTGACTGCTGGCGGTTGCATCAGATGAGCCCACCCGCCCCACACACCCCACGAACCCCGTGCGTCCCCGACGAAGATCGCGCTCATGTGAAGCAGGTCACAAGCCCAACTGCCCCGCATCCTATGCCTGCCGGTCTGTGATCTGCGACACGGGGGTCAGGAACGACTTTGTGATCTCCACCACCAGGCGAACGATCATGAAGTCGGATGAGCGGTGATCTTCATACGCGAAGCAGCCGAGCGATCACCAAGGGGTGACATTTTCCCTCGTCGTCGCTGGTCGGGGCGGTGCCGCATTATCAAGCCGCGCCGATCGCAGGCAAATTGGCGCTGGACCAGAACCCTTGATAGTGGGGCCCGTTCACACGCGAGAGGGAGCGAAGCGGACGGAAGTGGACGCGTGCGCGCGTTCACGAGCGGAAGCGGCCACGGCTTCCGCGCGGGACGCACCCGCCGCGGTGACCGTTCCGTGACCTGTGCCACATCCGCGTGTGCACCGAATCAACCGGGCTTGGCCACCTGGTTCAACCAGTGGTAGGCGCGGGGCAATTCGGGCGTATTACGGAAAGCCCATGATCACAGGCGTGATCGCCGTTGTCCGCAATGCCCGTTACGGCGTCAATAAAGGGCGGCGCGCGAGAGATTCGGCCGCCGATTGAACAACTGTGGCGCACCACACGTTTCTTGAAGGTATGGAGGACCCCCTGGTACCGGTTGTACCCATGTCCCACACCGCTCACATACGCAGCCACCGGAAGCCCCGCCGCAACGCGTCGAGTCTCGCGATGCGCGCCGGAGTTGCCGGTGGCGTTCTCAGCACCCTGGCAGTGGCCGGTGCGTCGGGTTCGGCCTACGCCGCCGACCCCGTGACGCAGACGGTCGAACTGCCCGCGCTGACGGCCGACCTGTCCACGCAGGTCGCGCAGTCGGCGGACGCCACGCAGCAGGCCGCGGCCAACTACGAGCTGCAGGCGGAGCGCGACGCAGCCGCGGCAAAGGCCGCAAAGCAGGCCAAGGCCGACCTGGCCGAGGCCAAGAAGAAGGCGGAGGCCAAGAAGAAGGCCGAGGCCGCCCGCAAGGCCGCCGCCGCCCAGGCCGCCTCGCGGTCGTCCCAGCGCACCACCCTCGCGGCGTCCGCGGACGTCTCCGTGCCGGCCAGCGGCTCTGTCGCGACGGTCATCTCGTTCCTCAAGGCACAGGTCGGCGACGCCTACGTCATGGGCGGCACCGGGCCCAACGCCTGGGACTGCTCCGGGCTCGTGCAGGCCGCGTACAAGCAGGTCGGTGTCGACCTGCCGCGCGTCTCGCAGAGCCAGTCGACGGCCGGTACGCCGGTCTCGCTCTCCAACGTCCAGGTCGGGGACATCCTGTACTGGGGCTCGGCGGGATCCGCGTACCACGTGGGCGTCTACATCGGTAACGGCCAGTACCTGGACGCCGCCAACCCCTCCAAGGGCGTGGTGATTCAGGACCTTTCGGGCTACCCGGCCACCGGCGCGGTGCGGGTGCTCTAGGGGCTGTCCCGGCGCACGACGGTTTCCGTCGAGGGCCGCCTCCCGTCCGGGAGGTGGCCCTCGCGCGCGTCCGGGCCGACCCGGGCCCGTCACCGTCCCGCACCCTCAGAGGTGTCTCAGCGGGCCCACAGAGGCCCCTCAGATCCCTCTCGGAGGCATCGCGGGCCGGGATCCCCGGCGGCCGGCGGCCGGGTTCCGGTTGGATGAACGAGGACCAGATCCTCACACCGACCGAGGAAGTGACCGATATGCCCCGTGTGTTCGTCCAGGGAAAGCCCGTCACGTCGTACCCCGCCCGCGCGCCGGAAGCCGCTCGCGGAAGCGTGCGGCGCATCACCGAAGTCGGCGAGGGGGTGCTGCACCGGCCCTGCCGGGACGTGACCGAGTTCGGGCCCGACCTCGCAGCCCTCATCGACGACATGTTCCTGACGATGTACGTCGCCGAGGGCGCGGGCCTCGCCGCGAACCAGGTCGGCGTCGATCTGCGGCTCTTCGTCTACGACTGCCCCGACGACGACGGTGTCCGGCATGTCGGACACATCATCAATCCCGTGCCGGCGCAACTCGCTCCGGCCGGACGGCGGCTGCTCGACGACGGCGAGGGCTGCCTCTCCGTACCGGGTGCCGTGATGGCCGTGCCTCGCCCCGACCGCGCCGTCGTACACGGCGTCGACCGGGACGGGAACGCCCTCGTCATCGAGGGAACGGGATATTTCGCGCGCTGCCTCGAGCACGAGACCGACCACGTCAACGGCCACGTCTACCTGGACCGGCTCTCCCGGCGGGACCGGCGGGACGCGCTGCGGCAGATGACGGACCGGCGCGAACACGTCTTCGCCCGCCGGGCCGCCAGGGAGGCGGAGCTCAGCAGGTAACGGAACGAGCGGCGGGGCCCGGCCGGCAGGAGGCGGGCCCCGCCGGTCATGCCTTCGGGGCCACCTTGGACCCCCGAGTTAGAGGCATACTCGGGCGATCAAGGGGGTTCATCTTCATGTCCATAGAGACGTTCTCCGGTCCCCGTTCCCTGGCCGGTCTGAGCGGCGGGCCCTACGCGCGCAAGAGTGCTTACAGGGGAAACGACTAGAAACCGCGGCCGGTCCGTCAAAGAGCAGCTCGAAGCCGGGCAGGCCGACGCCGACCGCGACGGCGTCAAGATCGTCGAGACGTTCATCGACGACGACCGCTCGGCGTCACGGCACGCGCTGTCCGCGAGCGCGAAACCTCGAGCGGATGATCGAGTGGATTGAGGGCGGCAAACCCGACCGCGCGCTTCCCTCCGCACGCAGATCGAGCCGACCGAGGCCGCGGTCGTAAATTGCCCAAGTCCGCCGAGCTCGCCCGCGCGGTCGCGCACGACGGCGCTGTACGCCGTGACGCGTCCGCGGACGGCCTCGACGCCGTGCCGATCACCTTCAAGATGGAATGCTCCGTCTGCGAGAAGTCCAGCGCCCCCGGAGAGGGCTCCGGGGCGGGGCAGGACTGGGTTCGAAGAGCACCTGAAGAACGCACCGGAGCATCTCTCCTGCCGCGAACACATGATCCGCCCGTATCGCGCGGTGCCCGGAGAATGGCTATGCCAACGTCGCCGTACCCCTGTCGTGATGCACTTCCCGATCGCCGACTGCGCACGTTGCGTCGAACCTGCCAGCAGGGCGACCAGGCACACCTGCCGACAAGGCGTCGGTCGTCACATGTGGTCTCCTGTTGGTGCTTGCGCAGGAGCACGTTGCAGTCCGTTTCGGTGCTGCCGTCATGCCGAGCGGGTTACTTCGTCGGAATGGGACTCTGCGCGGACCAGAAATCTGACTTGACATTGGGGTCAGGAATTTCTTTCCCCGCATAGTTGGGGCCGACCGTCTCGGTCTTGGGCGGGGAAACCTCGGAAGTGTTCACGCACGGCGTCGCAACCTCAAAAGAGGCTTGCCCGTTGGCGCCGATAAGAACCCGCACATTGAACTCGTCCGGCGTCCTGTAGTACATGCCCGGAGTCTTCGAGTTGTTTACGGCGAGCTGCTTGTATCCTTCGCCCTTCCAGTGCCGCTCGATCGCCCCGAGGAAGCTGCCTCTGCGCTCCTCAGAAATGATCGTCATCACCGTACGGCGACGTTGAACGTCACACTCGCCCTCGGTCGGCTCTCCGTGCGTCCAGTGCACGGGCGGCTTGATGGCCTGAAACGTTCCGTCGAGGATGGCGTCGGCACGGTCTGCCGCTTCTTGCATGTTCATCATCGTCTTCCCCTGCCCTGTGGAGTCGCCCGATGAGCCGCATCCAGCCAGGAGCAGAGCTCCGACCGCAATAACAACGGCTCCTGAAGTCCTCCTCATCGAGGCGTCTCCAAAGTGATCTCGTCGGACCTGCCGACCACGATCTTGGCGATATTGTCGGCCGAAATCTGATCTTTTGCGGGGTTGAAGTAGTTTGAGTGCGCTTGCATCTTTCCGTGATCCTCAAGAATGGTAGGCCCGTCATCGGTCATAAATCGAGTGGCCCCGAAGTGCTTGCTCGCAGGGTCGGTGCCGAACCAGTGCTCGCTCGGGCCACCTTGAGCATCTTGGGCCATATAGCCGCCAATGCCGCCGACGATGGAACCGACGCCGCCGCCGACAAGGGCCCCCGGCGGGCCGCCTATACCAGCTCCGAGAACGAAGCCTGCTGAGCCGCCGCCGACCGCTCCTGTGGTCATACCCGACGCTTCCGCATGACTCGGGAGCTTGGTGACGATGTCGTTGTCAGCCGCACCGACAAATACGTGCCCCTTGCCCACGTTGAGGCCTTGAGCGTTGTCCGCACCCGTGCCGGGACTCCCCACCAGGATGATGTCATCCGCGCCGGGAATGCCGCCCTTCTCCTGGGCCGCGAGGCCGACCGTGAGGGAGCCGTACGAGTGCCCGATGGCAGTAACGTGCGGATCGCCCCCCTCGTGCGTTGCGGAAATACCTGACATGAACTCGTTGTAGGCAGGCGCCCCATTTCGGGCATCGGTAGGGAACATGACGCTCTTGCCGCTCGCCAGATCCTCCGGCGTCATCTGGGGAGCGTCGTAACCGAGCCACACGATCGACGAGGTCGTGCTGGACTTGTCGACGTCACGGGCACCGAGCGCCGTCTGCTGAGCTCGGTTGACCGTACCGTCGGCGAATTCCGCGTCCAACTTTGTGCCGAGTCCCGGGACATACGCTGAAACATTGTCCGCCGCGTCCGGGTTACCGAACGCGATGATCGCGCGACCATTACCCTCGCTGCCGATGCCCAGCAGGTACATCGGCGGGACGCTGCCCTTGTCCAGCCTCTCCTGGATCTTGTTCAGACCACCAAGCATTTCTTGAGAAGCGGAATCGTGCTTCCCTGAGAGGTCCCCGATGAGCATGTGGAGATTCATCCGGTTTGCCTCATCACGTGCCGTCGCCGGGATTCCATCCAGGTTGCCGATCAACTCGGGGAAGGCAGTGACGTATTCCTCTCGCTGCCCCTTGCTCAGGTGGTCCCACCATTCCTTGCGCTCCGCAGGCGTCTTGTCGAGCGGAACCTGCTTCTCCAAATAGTTGTAGGCAGCTTGGTTCACCGCATCGGCGTCCGACGACACGTCGGCCCACGTCTTGCGGTCGACGGCGAGGCCGGGCGCCGCCTTGAGCTTGTGGAGTGCAGTGCTGTACCGCTCGTCAGTCTCCCGTGCTTCACGCAGGGCATGGGCGATACGGTCAGCGACATCTTGGGCTTTGGCGCGGTGTGGGTTGGGGCTCTTCAGAGCGGGAGCGTCCGGGCCGAGGGCAGGGTCGTACTCGCCGTTTCCGTCGCGGTAGAGGCCGGGGTTGCCCGCGCCGATGATGCCGTTGTTGCCCATTACTGAGCCACCCGGGATCGGCTCGCCGGTCATCTCGTTCTTGCCGCCGGCCGGGTAGACGATGCTCCCGTTGTCGTTGACGGTATAGCCGAGGGAGGCAGCGTCGTCGAGGGCATCGTTGAGCTGACGTTGTGGTGCGCTGAGTTCGGTGGCGAGCGCGTCGAGGGTGCCGCGGATGAGCCCTGCCTCGCTGTGGACGTAGGCGTAGTTGTCGCTGAGCCGCTTCAACCGCTTGACGGCTGACCGGGCGGACTCACTGTCCTGGGTCTTGGCGAGCTTCCCGCTCATATCACCATCGACGCGTTCGCGCGCATGGTCAGCGAACTTCGAGGTCGCGCCCCAGCCGTCGGCGGCATCGGTCAGCTTCGACAGTTTGAGGTCGCGAAGCTGCTGCCAGGTCAGTGCGGATGCTGTGGCCATGGTCTACTCGCCCCTCCTCGTCCCCGGTACGGAAACCGCCTTGGCCTTGTTGCCTACCTCGGCGTCCACTTCACCGAGGTCGACAGCCACCTGCCGCAGCTTGGGTTCGAGGTCTCTGCACTCCCCACGCACTCTGCCGAGTCGGTCGATCCACGACTTCTGCACGGTCTTGAGCGCACCGAGGCTGGACAGACCGGCCAGGCCGCCGCCGATGCCTCCATGGGCGCTGCGCAGGTCGCCCCTTGCGGTGATCGTGCTGGTCTGGAGATCATCCGCGGTGCCGGCAGCCTTGGTCCACGGGCCGCCCTTGTGCTTGAGCGTGCCGGTGCCGCCCCCACCGCCGGACGGCTTGGCGTAGCCGCCCTCTCCCTGAAGGCTGTTGAGCTGCATCTGGGTGGTGTGCCGCTCGGCGGCCTGCGCCTTGAGCTGTTCCCACTCTTCCCACGCCATCTGCGTGTCCCTCCCCGTGGCCCCGGGCCTGCCCGGGTGAGCGTCCCAGTACGCCTGTCGTGCCCGCTGATGTTGCCGAGACAGACGGTACGGGTCAGGTGCGCTGCGTCACGTCCGCCGGATCACTCAACAGCCCTGAGTATCCGTACCTACCTCCAACACCTTGCGAAGAACGCGCCCGCGCTTCTCCGCCACGGCCTAAAACGATCGCCGCTCGTCGGCAGGGCCCTGCCCGTAAGAGCTGGTCGGGCCGCCCTGCGGCGGCGCCCCATACGGTGGGCCCGGCTGCGGAAACTGACCAGATGCCGCGGACCCGTACCCGGCCGGGCCGGTCTGCCGTCGGCGCCGCGCGACCACCACTGCCGCCACCGCCCCGAGCAGGGCGACCACGCCCGCGCCGATCGCCACCCCGAGCGCCGTGCTCCCGTTGTCGTCCTTCGCTGCCGTGGCACCACCCTGGCCCTTACCCGCCGCCGTCGCAGAGGGCGACGGAGGGGCCGACGCCTTCACGGGGAAGTCAGGCAACGGATACCTGCCAGCCGGGCCCGGATCGCCCGGCCGGGTCAGGGCGACCCGCGGGCGCACGATGCCGTAACCGATGGCATCGGTCCGCTTGGCTCCGTCCACGGGCGCACCGATGGTGTTCAGCATGACGCGCAAGACCTGGTTGTTGGTCCAGGTCGGATGAGCCGCCCAGATCAGTGCGGCACTCGCGGAAGAAATCGCAGTCGCATCGCTGGTCCCGTGGTTGCGGCACAGGCCGGTCGTGGCGCCGCAGGCCGCGACCATGTCCTCGCCGGGAGCTGCCATGTCGACCTGCGAGCCGAACTCGGACTCAGCCGTCCTCTTGAGGTTCTTGCCCACCGCGGCAACACCCACGACGCCAGGTGTCGCGGCAGGGTACTCGACGGGATTGCCTTGTTCCGCCTCGTTACCGACGCCAGCGAAGACGAGCGATCCCTTGTCCAGGGCGTATTTCACCGCCTCGGTTAGCGCGTCCGAGTTCGCTGTGGATGCCTGCGAGATGCTGATGACCTTGGCCCCGGCGTCGGCAGCGTAGCGAATGGCCGCCGGAAAGGCTTTGTCTGCCAAGACCTTGTTGGCCTCTGCCTGGCTGAGACTCTCATCACGAGGTAGGCGCACCGGAAGAATCCGAGCCCCTGGTGCGAGGCCGTGAGCACCGTTGCCTCCTGCTCGCGCGCCGGTCCCCGCGATCAGACCGGCCATGCTGGTGCCGTGGCCCTCGTAGTCGGTGTGCTCGTCCCCGGGCTGGGTGGGCGCCATGTCCTTGCCTGGCAGCACACGGCCCTTGAGGTCAGGGTGGCCGGCGTTGACGCCTGTGTCGATGACCGCCACGGTGATGCCCTGACCCGTGCTGGTCTTCCACATCTGCTCGGCCTTCATGGCGTCGAGGAACCACTGTTGGTCACGGACCGAGTCGGCATGGGCAGGCACCGCTGCGGCGCCCGCCAGCAGCAGGCCCACGGTGGCGGAGAACACCGCGCGGTGGGCAGACGATCGGCGACGGCTGGTGAACATACGAGGTCGGTCCGCTTTCTGCGAGGGATCAGTCGACGGCAGGGGGGCACGACACGACGTCGGTCCGGGAGTCACGTCTCCTCGTCCTCAGTGACGAAGCCCGGACGCTCCCCCCTGCGTTCCTCCTGACGGCCCCGCGGCGAGGACGACGTCGGGGCCCCTCCGGTGCCCGTGCGCTCTTTGCCGCCACGCTGCGACGAGGCGGAGCCGCCCGCGATCCCGTCACGCGTCATCGCACTCCCCGGGACTGCCCGTTCACCGGCCGCCGTTCGGCACGCGAGCTGCGCGGACGGCGCACCCATGACGCCTCGGCTCGGCGCCGAGGTGCGCTGTCCCGTCGGAGTCTGCCCACGTCCTGTCCCAGTCTGTCCGACAGTCGACTCGGAAGCACCAGGTCGGCCAACGGCACGTGTTCTGGGCAGAGGCCGACCGCCAGTCTGTGCGCCGGGCACGGTCCGGCCGCTACCGGATGTGGTCGTGCCCTCTGTCTCACCACCCACGACGGTGCCGCGATACGGCGTCGCCCTACCCGTCTGCTGCTGCGAGGGGTGGCCGCCGTAAATCCCGTTGGAAGCGCCGGGGGTGCGCCCGTACGGCGTCGACGACGAGGGGCGCCCGTCTGCCACGGGGGACGTCCGGCCCTCGCTGAATCCGGGCGTGCCCGTAACCGGCCGCCCGGTTCCCGGTCCGAGGGGACGCCCAGTGCCCACGGCGCGCCCCTGGCCCGCATGGGTCGAAGGCACCGCAGGCAGCCGTGCGCCGGTTCCGATGCCTGTGCGTCCTACTGGTCTGGTCACAGGTGGCACTGGAACGGTGGGCGGCATGGGACTCGTGGAAACAGAGCCCTGCGTCGACGGGGTGCTGGTGATCGGTCCGGAGGGCAAGCGGTTCGTTTCCGGCAGCGTCGCAGTCGAGTCGATGCCCATGGAAGTGGGACGTTCGGTATCTACGGTCGGGCGCGCTGCCGCATCCGCATGCGCCGCTCGTTGCGGCGACGACTCACCATTCGACCGCCCTGAACTCGAAGCCGAGGCGTGCCCTGCCGGTGCTCCGACCGAGCCAGTGCTGCTCGTCGCTCCACCGATGCCCCCAGAGAAGCCGATCCCGTTGACGCGGTCCACGCTCGATCCCTTGCCAGGCACGATCGCGTCCGGCGGCGGCGGAATCGTCGGCGGTTTCATCGACGTCATCCGCTCCGCCGACTGCTGGTACGTCTGCCCCAGCTTGTTCATCTCGTCTGCCGCCTGCTGCCGCACGGCCTCCTTCTGCGCCGTCGCCTTGGCGAGCACGTCCGCCGAATCCGGGTCGTTCGTCGCGGACTTCGCCGCATCGATGTTGGCCTGCGCGCCACCGTCATCACGCGGGATCGAAGACTTCGTACGGGCAATCGCGTTCGCGGTGTGGGAAAGGAAGGTGCCGGAGTCGGCGCTGTAGTCGGCAATACGTAGGGTGGCGTTGGCCAGATCGCCGCCCCAGGCGCGGAATGCATCGGCGCCCTGGCCCTTCCACTCCACGTATTGCGGGCGGGTCTTCAGCTCCCCGGCGATCTTCTCGATCTCCTTCGCCGCCGCCAACAGCTTGTCGGCACCCGCCTGCACCACGGCCGGGTTGGCCTTGTCGAGCCAGGCCAACATCTCCTCGTGCGACATGTTCGCGAACGGGTCGTTGCCCATCAGATCCCTCCCGCGGTCTCGCCGCCCGACGCTTCCGGCGCCGGCTGCTGCGCGTCATGGCCTGCCTGGTCGCCCGAACCCTGCGACTTCGACAGGTCGGGGACGTACCTGCCGCCGAAGTTCTTCGTCGCCTCCGCCGAGATGGCGTGCAGCCGGTCGCGGACGTCAGCGTCGACGTTCTCGTAACCCTTGTGCGAGGCAAGCACCGCAAGGCCCATGCCCTCGATGGAGTCCGACAGCAGCTTCGAGAGCTTCTCGAGCTCGCCGATCACGAGCTCGTGCGCGGTACCCATCGTGTCGGCTGCGCCCCAGGCACCCTCGCCACCGCCAAAGTGTCCGCGGGCAGGTTGGTCGGTTCCGACCTGGTGTGCGCTGGCCGGCGACTCCTTCAAGTCCCGGATCAGCTCGTCTATATGCTTCTGGAACTTCGTGAACGACGAAAGCTCCGTCATCACGTCCGCGGCGGCACCAGCGGCGTCCCTGGCCGCCTCGAAGATGCCCGACACCCAAGAACTGTTGTCCCCCGTGGACACGCGCCCTCCCTCAAGGCATTCCGTGACACTGCTGCCAACTACCGTGACAGTAGTAGCGAACTCGCTCCAAAGCCTGAGTACGGGTACTCAGCGCCACGCCCGAGCAGAGAGATTGATGCCAGCGGTTCCACGGACTAGGCGCGCCGACCCGGAGGTGCCTCGGAGCAACAGCCGTAACTCCGTAGACGTAGAGCCGCCGGATCAGCAAAGCGAGCGCCCACCACCTTGAATGATCACGAACGCGGAGCCACCTTCGACAGGCCGTTGATGATCCGGTCCATCGCGTCGCCGCCCGTCGGGTCCGTGAGGTTGGCGAGCATCTTGAGCGTGAACTTCATGAGCATCGGGTGGGTGAGCCCGCGCTGGGCCGCGATCTTCATGACCTTCGGGTTGCCGATGAGCTTCACGAAGGCACGGCCGAGCGTGTAGTAGCCGCCGTAGGTGTCCTTGAGGACGCGCGGGTAGCGCTGGAGGGCGAGTTCGCGCTGGCCGGGGGTCGCCCGCGCGTGGGCCTGGACGATGACGTCCGCGGCGATCTGGCCGGACTCCATGGCGTAGGCGATGCCCTCGCCGTTGAACGGGTTGACCAGGCCGCCGGCGTCACCGACCAGCAGCAGCCCCTTGGTGTAGTGGGGCTGGCGGTTGAAGGCCATGGGGAGGGCGGCACCGCGGATCGGGCCGGTCATGTTCTCCGGGGTGTAGCCCCAGTCCTCCGGCATCGAGGCGCACCACGCCTTCAGCACCTCCCGCCAGTCCAGCTCCTTGAAGGAGTCGGAGGTGTTGAGGACACCGAGGCCGACGTTCGACGTGCCGTCGCCCATACCGAAGATCCAGCCGTAGCCCGGCAGCAGGCGGTCCTCGCCGGGGCCGCGCCGGTCCCACAGCTCCAGCCAGGACTCCAGGTAGTCGTCCTCGTGGCGCGGGCTGGTGAAGTACGTACGCACCGCGACGCCCATCGGGCGGTCCTCACGGCGGTGCAGGCCCATCGCGAGGGAGAGCCGGGTCGAGTTGCCGTCGGCCGCGACGACCAGCGGGGCGTGGAAGGTGACCTCGCGCTTCTCGTCACCCAGCTTGGCGTGCACGCCGGTGATGCGGCCGGTACGGTCGTCGGTGATCGGGGCGCCGACGTTGCAGCGCTCGTACAGCCGCGCGCCCGCCTTCTGTGCCTGCCGGGCCAGTTGCTCGTCGAAGTCGTCCCGCTTGCGGACGAGTCCGTAGTCGGGGAAGGAGGCGAGATCCGGCCAGTCCAGCTGGAGCCGGACACCACCGCCGATGATCCGGAGGCCCTTGTTCCGGAGCCAGCCGGCCTCCTCCGAGATGTCGATGCCCATCGAGACGAGCTGCTTGGTGGCGCGCGGAGTCAGTCCGTCACCGCAGACCTTCTCCCGCGGGAACGCGGTCTTCTCCAGCAGCAGGACATCCAGTCCGGCCTTCGCCAGGTAGTACGCGGTGGTGGAACCGGCTGGCCCGGCCCCGACGACGATGACATCGGCGGTGTTTTCGGAGAGGGGCTCGGTCACGGCGGGTTCTCCCCAAGGTTCGAAAAATACGTGCTGACGGGCACTGGACATGGGCAGTCTATGCAGCGGTACAGATCACCCGGCTGAAGGGCTGCCCCCGTGAACCGAGCTCTCCCCGCAGTACAGCTGCGCGTCCCCACCGACGAGGACGCCTTCGCCTGGCACCGGATCTTCGCGGACCCGGAAGTGATGGAGTTCCACGGGGGCAGGGCGGCCGAACTCTCGGTCTACGAGGAGCTGACCGCGCGGCAGCGCCGGCACGACGCGGAGCACGGTTTCTGCTTCTGGACGATGGTCGGTGCGGACGGCGAGGTGCTCGGCTTCACCGGCGCGCAGCCGTGGCCGCACGAGTGGGGCCCTAAGGGCGAGATCGAGATCGGCTGGCGGCTCGGCCGGGAGTACTGGGGCCGGGGGTACGTGACCGCGGCCGCGCAGATCACCATCGACCGGGTGCGCGCGGCCGGCGTATCGAGCGTGGTCGCCATGGTCAACGCACGCAACGAGCGTTCCATCGCGGTGACGAGGCGCCTCGGCATGGAACTCGCCGAGCGGTTCACCACCCCGGCGTCACAGCAGGAGGGCCACCGCTACCGGCTGGCCCTCGGCTGACCGGAACGGCCCCCGCGCCGGCCGGTCGCCGGCCCCGCACGGCTTCCACTACCGGCCGACTCCCGGCTGACCGGAACGGGCCCCGCGCCGGGCCGGTCGCAGGCCCCGCACGGCTTCCGGAAGGACCCCGGCGGGGCTTACCCTGCCGGTACCGCTGGGGGTGACGTCCGTGCGCCTGACACCCAAGACACCCGAAGTGCGTGTGCCGCAGCTCGTCGGTCTGATGGCCGTGGACGCGCGCGAGACGGCCGAGACGCGAGGTGTGCTGCTCGCGGCGCCCGACCGGCCCGACTTCCACCTCGCCGTCGTCGACTACGTCGTACGCCAGTACCCGCCGCCCGGAGCCGAGGTGCCGCGCGGCGCCGTGATCACCGTGTGGTTCGACTTCGGCGAGGGTGAGGGCGGCGGGGGCGCGGGGGTGCGCGAGCCGCGCCGGTCCGGGCCGCCGCCGGGCGGGATGGGCCGTGAACTCGACGCACCCGGCGACCCGTTCGAGGTTCTCAGGTGACCTTCGGGGAGCCCGGCCGAGTCCCGGCCGACCTTCCTGGAGCCCGGCCGGATCCCCCGTGACCTTCGGGGAGGTCAGCCGCGCTCCCCCCGTGACCTTCGGGGAGGTCAGCCGCGCTCCCACGTGACCTTCGGGGAGATCAGCCGCGCTCCCACGTGTCGAGAGCGACCCGGAACGTCTCCGCGAGGTTGCTCTCCCACAGCTCGTCCCGGCCGACGAGCATGATCGCGTACTCGGTGCCGCTCTCGGCGACGTACCCCTGGTCCTTCGCGTGGACGGTCCGGCCGGACTCGTCCGTGTACGTGTACTCCCACAGGGCCCCCGCGCGGCCCTGGAAGGTGTTCCGCTCCAGCCTGATCCGCCGGTAGTCGGTGTCCTTCTTCTTGGCGGTCTTCTCCAGGGTCACGAAGTTGTCGTACGAGGTGTAGCCCGCGTTGGCGATGACGCCGACCTGGAGATGCTCGAGGCCGGTCGATCCCGCGTACGTCACCTGCGTCCCGTACTTGACGCCCTCGCGCCCCCAGACGTCCGGGACGGCGACGGAGAAGCCCATCGGGTCGGTCAACCGGTGGTAGCCGTCGGGGAGTTGGCCGGCCGGAGCATGGTCCGAGGGCTGCTCGCTCGGCGTCGGGGTCGGCGTCGGGGTCGGAGTGGGCGCCTCGGACGGCGTGGGTGAGGCGCCGTTCTGCGAGGGTGTCGGTCCGGGCCGCGCGCCCGCCTTGCCTGAGGTGCCCTTCGACTGGTGGTCCTGCCAGACCAGCACTCCGGCCGCGGCACCGCCGCCGACCACGACGGCGAGCACCAGGGTGACCACCCAGACGACCGCGCGGCTGTGGGGCGCGGCACCGGCGGGAGCGACCGGCCCGGTCGGAGCGGCCGGCGGGAAGAAGGCAGGCGCCGCGACCGGCGTGCCATGACCGAGCTGCACCGTGTGGGGGTCGTATGCGACGGGGGCGGGCGCGGGCGGCGGGGGCGTCGCAACCGGCGGCCCAGGTGGCGCCGGGACACCGGGTGCCGGCGGGACCGCCGGTTGCGACACCGACGGAGCCGATGGAGCCGGAGGAACCGCAGGAGCCGCCGGAGCCGGCTGCGGCGGCCCGGGGACGTACCCCGCCGGAGCGCCCGGCATCGGCGGAGCCGACGGAACCGGCGGTGCGACCGCGCCTGTCCGCACCCCGGCCATCCGCAGCAGATACGGCGCCAGAAGGGCCGCGACGAAGACCCACAGCGCCCCGAACAGCAGCGCGTTCGTGACACTCACGCCGGCCGAGACCGTACCGGCGACGGCGTCCCCGGAGCCGGAGCCCGACCCGAAACCGGATCCCAGACCCGACCCGGACCCGTAGTCCGACCCGTAGTCGGACCCGTAGCCGGAGCCATAGTCCGACGTGCCGCCGGCCACCTGCATGCTGAATCCGCCGATCCCCGCCAGCAGCAGGAACAGACCGAAGAAGATCCCCGCCGCCAGCAACTGCTCACGCCGGTCGGCCGATCGGCGGGCGGCCAGGACACCCAGGGTCAGCGCGCAGACCAGGCCGAGGGCCAACGCGCCCACAACGGCCCAGGAGTTGACGGCGTCGCCGAGTTCGGGGAGCCCGAAGCCCCGGCTCTCGTACCCGCCGCCGAACGGCGAGTTGCCGCCCGCCGCCACCTCCACCGGCGCACCCCAGGACAGGCCGAGGGCGAGCAGCGCGAGGTTCGGCAGCACGAGCAGCGCGGCGAGCAGGGGAGACACGTCCGAGCCGTCGAGGTCGGACAGCTCGCCGAGGTCGTCCACCTGCGCGAGACAGACGAACGCGACCACCGAGCACAGGGCGAGGACGACGGCGAGGGCGCGCAGCGCGGTGCCCGTCGCCCGGACGCAGGTCCGTGCGCCCGGCCGCGCGGCGAGCCACTGGGCCAGGTCGTCACGGTGCAGTACGCCGCCGGCGACGGCGAGACCGAGCAGCAGGGCACCGAGCGCGGCGAGCCACGGTGACGAGGAGACCGTGACCAGGCCGGCGACGGTCGGCTGCGCGAACAGCCCGAGCACGAGCACGGCAGCGGTGACCAGCAGGACCACGCGTACGGCCGCTTCGAGCCCGGCACTCGCGGCTCGCGGAGCCCGCAGTGCCAGTCGGGTGCGCAGCATCCGTACGCCGATGAAGAGCGCGGCGATCCACAGCGCGGTGACGGTCAGCGGGATCAGCGACAGCTCTCCGCCGCCGCTGAGATCGGACGCGAACCCGCCGCCGCCTCCCCCGAATCCGGGACCGGACGCCTCCTTCACCTCCAAGCCGCCGCCGAACGCCTGCAACAGCAGGGCGAGGGCGATCCGCATCCGGTCGCCGAACCCGACGACCACGTCGTCGCCCTGCCCGTACGACGGGATCGCCAGCGCCACGGCCGAGATCAGCAGCAGTCCGACCGGCCAGAGCGCGGCCTGCACGGCACCGGCCCAGTCCCCCGTGAACGTACGGCCGACGAAGGCGCCGACGGCGGAGGGCCTGGCGGGCACGGGGGCGTAAGCGGGAGGCGGCGGGTTGACGGGCGGCGCCACCGGCAGAGCGGCCGACGGCTGCGGCGGCACCGACGGCACGCCGGACTTACCGAGCACGAGCGTCCCGGGGGCGGGAGTTTCAGACGCGGGGGTCTGAGGCGCGGGAGTCTCAGGCGCCGGGGTTCCGGAAGCAGGCTTCCCGAGCACGAGCGTCCCGGGCACCGGGGTCTCCGAGGCAGGCGCATCCGCCGCCGGGGTCCCCGGTTCCGGCTTCCCGAGCACGAGCGTCCCGGGCACCGGAGTCTCCGACACAGGCGCACCCGTCGCCGGGGTCTCCGGTTCCGGAGCTTCAGGCGCCGGAGTCTCCGAGGCCGGCGCGTCCGCCGTCGCCGGTACGCGCTCGCGGCCGCACCTCATGCAGAAGCGCGCCTCGTCGGGAACGGGTGCCCCGCAGTGCGGGCAGTACGACGCCATGGGAAAGCTCCGTCATTCCGTCATTCAGAGAACTCGAGCCGGACTCGTGCCGTGACCGGACGTAGTCAGGCGTCATCACACGTAATCAACGGACACGAGTTTCCCATTGACCGGTTCCCGTCAATGCACCCTCTTACGGGTGAAGGGGGACGCCCGGGGGAACGCGGGCGCGGCTCAGCCCTGTTTGAAGCCCCGGTGCAGCGCCACGACGCCACCCGTCAGGTTGCGCCACGCCACCTTCGACCAGCCCGCCTTGCGCAGCCGCTCGGCGAGGGCCGGCTGGTCGGGCCAGGCGCGGATGGACTCGGCGAGATAGACGTACGCGTCGGGGTTGGAGGACACCGCGCGGGCGACCGGGGGCAGGGCGCGCATCAGGTACTCGGTGTAGACCGTGCGGAAGGGCGCCCAGGTGGGGTGGGAGAACTCGCAGATCACCACGCGTCCGCCGGGCTTGGTCACCCGGTACAGCTCGCTCAGCGCGGTGTCCGTGTCCTGTACGTTGCGCAGCCCGAAGGAGATCGTCACCGCGTCGAAGGTGTCGTCCTTGAAGGGCAGCTTCGTGGCGTCGCCCGCGGTCAGCGGCAGCCAGGGGTGGTTCTTCTTGCCGACCCGGAGCATCCCGAGGGAGAAGTCGCAGGGCACGACGTACGCGCCCGTGCGGGCGAAGGGAAGAGAGGACGTGGCGGTCCCGGCGGCGAGGTCGAGGACCTTCTGCGCGGGCCGGGCGTCCACCGCCTTCGCGACCTCCTTGCGCCACACCCGGTCCTGGCCGAGCGACAGCAGGTCGTTCGTCAGGTCGTACCGTTCCGCCACGTCGTCGAACATCGAGGCGACTTCGTGCGGCTGCTTGTCCAGGGATGCGCGGGTCACGGGCCCATTGTGGCAGTACGGGCCCGGCGACTCTCCGGCGCCCGGCCCGTACGGCCCGTCCCGCGTGCCGCGTCCCGCTCAGGGCAGCAGCTTCGGCTTCCGCTTCGCGGCCACGTCCTCGACCCAGCCGAACAGCGGGATCGCGATCCAGATCAGCAGCCAGCCGATGCCGAACATGAACCACTGGCTCTCCAGCGGCAGGTACTTCTCGAACGCCGGCACGTTCCAGAACTGGTCGATCAGCGGCACGGCGAGGATCAGCGCGATCTCGTGCCAGAGATAGATCGTCACCGCCCGGCCGTTGAAGATCGTCACGGTCCGGTCGAGCCGCCGGAAGCGGGCGAGCCCGGCGAAGTCGACCTTGTAGTACGCCTTGAAGTACATCAGCAGGGTGACGAAACCGGCCGACCAGAAGGTCTGCGCGAGCGGGATGTCGTCCAGGTCGTAACCGCCGTACTCCGCCTGGTGCGTGAAGGCGTACCAGGCGCCGTACGCCAGCGCGGCCAGTGACAGCGGGACCACGGCGGCCGGCCGCAGCCGCTTCAGGACGCCCTCGCGGTGCGCGAAGCCGGCCAGCCAGCAGAACAGGAAGGTGGCGAGGTCGGTGAGGCCGCTGCCGAACCGGTTGTCCGGCGGCTGCCACGCGTACTGGAAGACCACGATCGGAACGAGGGAGAGCAGCAGCACCGGGAGGGGTGCCTTCCGGAACACCTTCAGGAGCACCGGCGACAGGAGGACGAACCAGAGGTACGTCCGCAGGTACCAGAGGATCTCCCAGGCCTGCATGCCCCACCGGTTGCCCGGCGGGTCCCCCAGCGGCAGCACCCAGAAGACGATCTGCCAGCCGGGCATCCAGTCGTGGATCAGCATCGCCAGCACGACGAAGAATCCCCAGAACCAGAAGGGGGGCAGCAGCCGGCGCACCCGGCTCCTGATCACCTTGAGCGCCGGGCGCTCCAGGGAGTTCGCCATCAGCGAGCCGGCGAGCGCGAACATCACGCCCATGGACGGGAAGACCAGCCCGGCCCAGGGCCAGCCGAAGGTGTGGTACGTCACCACGCGGACCAGCGCGATGGCGCGCAGCGCGTCGAAGTAGCGGTCGCGGGCGCCCGCTTTCCCCTGCGGCTTCGGCTCGGCCCCCGCAGTCGCCGTCGCTGTCGCCCCCGTCGCCGTCGCCGTTACAGTCGCACTCTCCGTCGTCGCCGTCGCCGTCTCCGTCGGAGGGGGAACGGGTGGCGAGGCCGGGACGGATTCCGTGCGGGGGGCGGCCGGGGTCTCGCCCGCCCCCTCGGGCACGTACTGCCAGGGCTGCTCGTACGGCGCGGGCTGCGCCGGCTGTGCGTACGGCTGGGGCTGCGCGTACCCCTGGGCGTACTGGGGATACGGCTGACCGTAGTACTGGGGCGCGGCCTGTTGCCCGTGCCCGTAGCCGTATCCCTCCGGCTCCTGCTGCTCCGGGCCCCAGCTCATCGGCCCGCTCCCGCCGGGGTGCCGACCTCGCCCGTGCGCTTGAGCTTCTGCCAGCGCAGGCGGCCGCCGGTCAGGGCCGTCACGCACGAGTGGATGAGGACCAGGTACATCATCTGCCGGTAGGCGAGCTGTTGCAGCGGCATCATCGCGAGGTAGCGGTACTTCTCCTTGTCGAGCCGGAACGCGTAGCCCGCGCACAGGAGTTGGATGCCCAGCACGGCGAGCCAGGCCAGCAGGGACGGCCAGAAGTCCACGAAGATCATCGAGTAGACGGTGAACACGTCGATGAGCGGGGCGAAGACCGGCGTGACGATCTGGAAGAGGACCACCAGCGGCATGCCGACCCGGCCGAACCGGCCCGAAGGCCCCTTGTCCGTCAGGGACTTGCGGTGCTTCCAGAGCGCCTGCATGGTGCCGTACGACCAGCGGTAACGCTGGGACCACAGCTGCTTGAGGGAACCCGGCGCCTCCGTCCAGGCCTTGGCATGCTCCTCGTAGACGACCCGCCAGCCCTCGCGGTGCAGCGCGATGGTGATGTCGGTGTCCTCGGCGAGCGTGTCCTCGCTCATGCCGCCGACCGCGAGCACCGCCTCCCGGCGGAACGCGCCGATCGCGCCCGGGATGGTGGGCATGCAGCGCAACAGGTCGTACATGCGCCGGTCGAGGTTGAAGCCCATCACGTACTCGATGTGCTGCCAGGCGCCGATCATGGTGTTGCGGTTGCCGACCTTGGCGTTGCCCGCGACCGCGCCGACCGCCGGGTCGGCGAAGGGCTGCACCAACTGCCGTACGGTGTCCGGCTCGAAGACCGTGTCACCGTCCATCATCACGACGATGTCGTACCGCGCGTTGCGCACACCGTTGTTGAGGGCGGCCGGCTTGCCCGCGTTCTCCTGGCGGATGACCCGGACGTTGGGCAGGCCCAGCGCCTCGGCGATCTCCTTCGTGCCGTCCGTGGAGCCGTCGTCGACGACGATGATCTCGATCGGATGGGTGCTCTGCGCCAGGGAGTTGAGGGTGTTGGCGATGCACTCCTTCTCGTTGTACGCGGGCACGATCACGCTGACCGGGCGGACCACCGCCGGACCCCAGTTGAAGCGGCGCTTGTTGCGCTGCCGGTAGTGGCGCCGGGCCAGGATCAGCATCATGCCGAACCGGCCCATCACCGCCACGCCCACGATGCCCAGGAAGTAGGCGAGCACCGGCACGGCGTACTCGGCCACCGCGACCGCCGCGATGAGGGCCTTGCCCTCGTAGAGGGTGGCGCCGGTGGCCTTGGAATGGGCGGCCTGCTCGGCGTGGGCCAGGGCGGCCGCGGCGGTGCCCTGCTTCAGCTGCTGACCGTCCAGCTCGCCACCGGCCGCCGGTGCGCCGCCCGGCCTGCCCGCCTGCCGGCCCGGGGCGGCCGAGGGGGCGGCGGTACCGGTCTGCCCAGCGGCACCGGTCGCACCGGTCGCACCGGTCGCACCGGTCGCACCGGTCGCACCGGTCTTACCAGCCGTGGCGGCGGCCTTGTCGGCGTCCTGCTTGGCGAGTTCGGCCGTGACCCCGCTGATCGTGGTGAAGGTGTAGCCCTTGTCCTTCATCTTCTTGATGTACTCGCCGAGCGCCTTGACCGTCTGCGACCGGTTGCCACCCGCGTCGTGCATCAGGACGATGGCGCCCTTGTTGTCCTTCGGCGTGGCCCACTCGACGATCTTCGAGACGCCCGGCGTCTTCCAGTCGTCGCTGTCGTCGTCGACGAAGACGCTGGTGTAGCCCAGGCCGCCGATCTCCTTGTAGACGGGCCAGCTGTAGTTGTCGACGGCGTTGATCTCCGAGGAGTAAGGGGCCCGGAACAGCGTGGTGTTGATCCCCGCCGCGCCCGCGAGCGCGAGCTGCGTCTGCTTGAGTTCGCGCTGGAGCCGCGAGGTGCTCTGGTAGGAGAGGTCGACGTGCGTGAAGGTGTGGATACCGGCCTCGTTGCCCTGGTCCACCAGGTCCTTCACGATGCCCGGGTTGCGGGAGATCATCGAGCCGACCATGAAGAAGGTGGCCTGGACGTCGTTCTCCTCCAGGACCTTGAGGATCTGGGGCGTCCAGGTCGGATTCGGACCGTCGTCGAAGGTCAGCGCGATGGTCTTGTCGGGCACCGACTGGGTCTTCTCGTCGCCGTTGTCGAACGACAGGATGGGCCCGCCGTCGAGGACCTTCTGCGGCACCTTGTCGTAGGCCGCGCCGTCGCGGACCCGCGCGTCGTTGCCGATCTCCGAGCGCAGATAGCCGTCGAGCAGCATCACGCTGCACAGCGCCATCAGGAGCAGCAGGGCCAGGATCACGCGCGGTTTCTGCAGGGCCGCGGCCCGGCCGGCCGCCCGCTCCATCCTGGTGGGGGCGCGTCGGCGCCCGCGCGAGGGCATGGTCGTAGTCATAAGAGTGCGGGTGCTCCCGTCAGTTGGCGTCCGCGGAGGCGGACACGGACGCGGACGGGACGGAGGTGGGTGTGGCCGCCGTGGTCGGCACGCCCGTCGGCGGGGCGCCGGTGAAGCCCGCGCGCGGGGTGCCGGTGCCGCCGTGCAGCCGGCCACCGGGCCCGCCGTTCTGGGCGGCCGGGCCGCGGTCGCCGAAGGGCAGCAGCGAGGACGGGGTGATCGGGGTGCCCCAGCCCATGAAGGTCATGCCGAGGACGACCGCGTACCCGAGGCAGAGGACGCCGACGAGGAGGCCGATCCGGCGCAGCAGTCGTGCCCTGCGTCCGGAGTTGTCAACGAACACGGGACCTTCCACGGACCCGTTGCCGCTCTTGCGGCGGCGGCCGTGCACAGGGGCACGGTTTTCGATGGCGGACTCGGATTGCATTCCCCGGACATTAGGACGCTTTCATGTGCCCTAAACTCGGTTTCTCTTGTGAGACGCCCATGAGAAATGCCTTCACCTGTCATTCCCCTGAGAGAATGCCTGCACCTCCGTACAACTCAGAGACGAACCATATGAGTTGCTATGCCCTTTTCAAGTGCCTGAATCACCCGATTCGCTCCCCCTTGCCATGTCCTTTCTGTGTCTCTCCTGTCTTCATGATTCATCGTCGGGTGTGGCACCTTTCCCCAGTGGAAACACGCTGCGTTTCCGTCTTGAGACAGAAATCACGAGAGCGGGTGCATGCACAATGAGGAGTTTCCTGAAGCCGGCCGCCGGGCTCGTCTGCCTGGTGGCGCTGGCCTGTGCGGGGTGCTCCTCGGGCGGTGACGGCACCTCCGCCGCGCGGTCCACGGGAACCCCGTCGTCCGCCCCGGACACCGCGGACGGGTCGCCGGGATCGGCCACCTCGTACGCCCCCTACGTCAGCGCCACCGCCGCCTCCGGCACCGACTCCTCCGGGTCCCCCTCGACGTACAACCTGGCCTTCGTGATCTCGGACGGCAGTGGCTGCACGCCGGAGTGGAACGGGACGGACGCCATCGGCGACTCGGCGGTGACCTCGCGGATCTCGGCCCTCACGGACTCCGGCGCGAGTGTGCGCGTCTCCTTCGGCGGGGCGTCCGGCAAGGAGCTCGCCTCGACCTGTGACACGGCGTCCGCGCTCGCCGCCGCCTACGCCAAGGCCCTTGACGCGGCCAGCTCGACCCAGGCGGACTTCGACATCGAGGGCGACGAACTGACGGACTCCGCCTCCGTCGCGCTGCGTTCCGAGGCGATCGCGCTGCTCCAGAAGGAACGCGGCGACCTGGAGGTCACCTACACCCTGCCGGTGATGCCCGACGGGCTCGACGCCGACAGCCTGGCGCTGCTGGAGTCCGCCAACGACCACGGGGTGAACGTCTCCACCGTCAACATCATGACCATGAACTACGGGAGTTCGTACACCGACGACATGGGTGACTACGCCGAGACCTCTGCCGAGGCCGCTCACGACCAGCTGGCGAAGGTCTTCGGTCTCTCGTCCGAGGGAGCCTGGCGGGGCCTCGCGCTGACCTCGATGATCGGCGACAACGACGTGGCCGCCGAGACCTTCACCCTCTCCGACGCCGCCCAACTCCGCACGTTCGCCGAGGAGAAGGAGGTCGCGTGGGTCTCCATGTGGTCGACCTTCCGCGACCGGCAGTGCTCGTCCGGGGACGCGTCCGCTGACGACGCGGCCACCGACTGCAGTGGTGTGACGCAGAGTTCGGGGGCGTTCGCCCAGGCCCTGTCGGGCTGACGCCGGACAGGTCCTAACGGCGCCGGTGCACCAGGCGCCCCGCGCACACCGTGGCCAGACACGCCCCGTCCGTGTCGAAGACCGCGAGGTCGGCCCGTCCGGCGTCGACGATCGCGCGGGGGTGCGCACGGGGAAGGACGGCGACGTCGTTACGGGCCGCGGCGGAACGGAGGTCCGCGGTGCCGGCGTACTCCGCGAGGACGGCGGTCGCGCCCGACTTCAGTACGGCGTGCACCCGTTCACGCGGGGACGGCGCCTCCGGCAGCGGTCCCTCGTGGACCAGCGCGGGGCCGAGGACTCCCGGCCACCGCCGCACGCGCGCGTCCGGGAACCGTCCGCGCAGTTCCTCGAACAGGCCGGAACCGGCGACGCGGTCGCCCTCGACGGCGACCGCGCCCTCCTTGACGGGCGCCGCGTCCCAGCTGAGCCGCAGCTCGTCCGCGGCATGAATCGTCAGCACGAGGACGTCAGTTGGAGGCCAGCAGCTTCAGCTCGGGGTGCGCGGTTCCGCCCGCGATGGCGGTGGAGGAGATGTGCGAGGCGACCCGCTCGTCGACCGGGTCGTTCGCCGGGTCGTCGTGGACCACGATGTGCTCGTACGTCGTCGCCCGCTGGGCCGGCACCCGGCCCGCCTTGCGGATCAGGTCGATGATCTCCATGCGGTTGGAGCGGTGCTTGGCACCGGCGGAGGAGACCACGTTCTCCTCCAGCATGATCGAGCCGAGGTCGTCCGCGCCGTAGTGCAGCGAGAGCTGGCCGACCTCCTTGCCGGTGGTCAGCCACGAGCCCTGGATGTGCGCGATGTTGTCCATGAAGAGACGGGCGATCGCGATCATCCGCAGGTACTCGAAGAGCGTGGCCTGCGTCTGGCCCTTGAGGTGGTTGTTCTCGGGCTGGTACGTGTACGGGATGAAGGCGCGGAAGCCGCCGGTCCGGTCCTGTACGTCACGGATCATCCGCAGGTGCTCGATGCGCTCGGCGTTGGTCTCGCCGGTACCCATGAGCATCGTGGAGGTCGACTCGACGCCCAGCCGGTGGGCGGTCTCCATGATCTCCAGCCAGCGCTCGCCGCTCTCCTTCAGCGGGGCGATCGCCTTGCGCGGTCGCGCGGGCAGCAGCTCGGCGCCCGCGCCGGCGAAGGAGTCGAGACCGGCGGTGTGAATCCGCTGGATCGCCTCCTCCACACTCACCTTGGAGATCCGGGCCATGTGCTCGACCTCGCTCGCGCCCAGCGAGTGGATGACGAGCTGCGGGTAGGCGGCCTTGATCGCGGCGAAGTGCTCCTCGTAGTACTCGACGCCGAAGTCCGGGTGGTGGCCGCCCTGGAACATGATCTGCGTACCGCCGAGCTCGACGGTCTCCGCGCACCGGCGCAGGATGTCGTCCAGGTCCCGGGTCCAGCCCTTGGCGGTGTCCTTGGGGGCCGCGTAGAACGCGCAGAACTTGCACGCCGTGACGCACACGTTCGTGTAGTTGATGTTCCGCTCGATGATGTACGTGGCGATGTGCTCGGTGCCCGCGTAACGCCGCTTGCGTACGGCGTCGGCGGCGGCGCCGAGCGCGTGCAGCGGGGCGTCGCGGTAGAGGTCGAGCGCCTCTTCGGGGGTGATCCGCCCACCCGCGGCGGCACGGTCGAGGACGGACTGAAGGTCGGTCTTCTCGGTCACCGGGAGCGTCCCTTTCGTAAGGGTTGTGGGCGTACCGAGCCAGCCTACGCCAGCCCTGCCGGGAGCCCGACGCCAGCCCGCGTACGGCCACCGTCACCCCTTCACGGCCCCCACCACCGCCCCGGTCAGGCCGCGTACGCCCCGATCAGCAGCCCGGCGAAGGCGCCCGCGATCAGGAACGGGCCGAACGGCATCGAGGTCTTCCGCCCCGCCCGCCGCGTCACGACCAGCCCCAGCCCGTACAGCCCGCCGAACAGGAACCCGGCGAAGGTGCCGAGCACCACGGCCCCCCACCCGTACCAGCCGAGCACGGCGCCCAGACCGACGGCGAGCTTCACGTCCCCGAACCCCATGCCGTTCGGATTGACCAGGAACAGCACGAAGTACGCGCCGCCGAGCGCGAGCGCCCCGAGCAGTGCGGTGAGCCAGTCCCCCGCGTGCTCGGGCGCCGCCGCGGCGAGGCCGAGGAGGACGAGCGCGGCGCCGGCCAGCGGCAGGGTGAGCACGTCGGGCAGCCGCTGCACGCGGAAGTCCACGACGGCCAGCAGCACACCGAGGGGTGCGAGCAGCAGCCACGCGCCGAGTTCGGGCCGGGTGCCGGTGGCCAGCGCGAGGGCGGCGCAGACGAGGGCGGTGGCGAGAGAGACGGCGGGGGTGCTGGGGCCGTACCGGGTGCCGTCCGCGCAGCGGGCCCGCCCCAGCCAGCCGCCCGCCGCACCGGCCAGTGCGTGCCCCTGCGGACAGCGGTCCCGCCAGGGCTCGTCCGGTTCGACGGCGAAGCGGTACGCGGCCCGTGGCACCAGCAGCCCGGCGGCCGCACCCCACAGGGCGGCCGCGGCGGTGAGCCATACGCCGAGATCCACGCCGTCCACGCGCCCGCCCCGGCCCGCTACTTGACCTTGGACATCCGCGCGGTCGGGTTGCCCGCCGCCGGGTTGTCCGTCTCGTAGGCGAGGTCGTCCCCGTCCGGGGTCAGCCGGACCTCGTGCTTGCCCGTGGTGCAGTGCGAGCCGTTGGTCTTCTTGGCCACGCTGGTGGCGACGAGCTGCTTGGCCGTGGCCTTCTTGAGGATCAGCGTGTCGTCGCAGATACCGCCGATCTGGTCGGTCTGCCGGAAGGTGCCGAACTGCGCGCCCACCCGCGCCTGATGGACGGTGACCCGGATCGTACCCGCGGCCAGGGCGCCGTCGAGGGCGAGGGCGTTCCCCTCCCAGGTGCCGAGGTAGGAGGCGGGAATGCCCCCGGGCTCGGATCCAGTCGCCGTCGCCGAGGGGCGGGCGGTCCCGGCCGAGTCACCGCTGTCCTGGGACCCGCCCCCGCCCGGCATCAGGTCGAACAGGAACACCGACCCCACTGTGACGGCGGCCAGCGCACCCGCGACCGCCAGCGCGACCGTGCAACTCAGCTTCCGGCCACGCCCGTTCGCCCCCGGTACGGAGGCCGCGGCCACGCTCATGGAGAGCTTCCCGGGCTGCCGGTCCGCGGGCTCGCCTTCCGCCTGCGCGGACTCCCGCGGCCGTACGGCGTCCTGCACCTGCACGGGACGGTGGTCCTGAGCCCGTACGAGACTCCCCGGCCCCGACGCCTGTGCCGGCAGCGACGAGGACACGGGCATCGCGGGCGCCGGCCCGAACACCCCCGACGGCGGACCGAACGGCCCGGCGGCCGCCACCCCCGAAGTCCCGCCCACCGACGGACTGCTGAAGTCCACCGGACCGGAAGGTGCCGGTTCCCCGGCCTCGAGGTTCAGCAGCTGTACGGCACTGCGGCTGACCTGCTCCACCAGCGCGCCGGGCAGCCAGCCCGCCGTGACCAGCCGGGCCGCGCCCTGCGGGGCCAGCAGCCGGGCCACCTCCTCCGGGGCCGGCCGGCCGGCCGGGTCCTTCGTCAGGCACCGGGAGACGACGTCCCGCAGCTCGCCCTCCAGGGCGCCGAGCAACGGCTCCTCGTGGACCACCTTGTAGAGGAGGGCGGCGGACGAGTCGCCGGGGAAGGGGGACGTGCCCGTCGCCGCGTACACCAGCACCGCGCCCAGGGAGAAGACGTCCGCCGCGCCGGCGACGCCTTTGCCGAGGATCTGCTCGGGCGACATGTAGCCGGGCGAGCCGACCGAGACGCCCGTCGAGGTCAGGGACGCGGTGCCGTCGGTGGCCCGGGCGATACCGAAGTCGATCAGCAGCGGGCCGTCGAGGGTCAGCAGGACGTTGGACGGCTTGACGTCGCGGTGGACCAGGCCCAGCGCGTGGACCGCGGCCAGCGCCTCGGCCAGGCCCGCGCCGAGGACCCGTACGGAGTGCTCGGGCAGCGCGCCGGCGTCCGCGACCGCGCCCGTGAGCGAGGGACCGGCCGCGTACCCGGTGGCGACCCAGGGCACCGGTGCCCCGGGGTCGGCGTCCAGGACCGGCGCCGTCCAGGCCCCGCCCACCCGGCGCGCGGCCTCCACCTCACGCCTGAAACGCGCGCGGAACTCCTCGTCGAGCGCGAAGTGCGGGTGCACCATCTTGACCGCGACCGTCCGGCCGCCCGCGCTGCGGCCCAGATACACCCGGCCCATGCCGCCGGAGCCGAGCCGGCCGAGCAGCCGGTAGGGCCCCACGACCGTGGGCTCGCCCGCTTCGAGCGGCTGCATGGCGCCACCCCTCCCCCGTACGCACTGGACTCCCAGCAGAGTAGTGCCGCACGGCCCCGGTGCCTCAGGGCTTCAGCAGCTCCACCCGCACGTCCGCCGGGAATCCGGTCGTCGGGCCGACGCGGCGCGCGAACTCGGTGACGGCCGCCAGCTGGGGGCCGCCGAAGCGGAAGTCGAGCGTCGTGAAGTACTGCTCCAGGACGGTCTCGTCGAAGACCTCCCAGCGTGCCGCCTGCTCGGCGACCTTGCCGACCTCGTCGAGCGACAGGTCGCGGGAGGCGAGGAACGCCTGGTGCACCTTGCGCGTGAGCGCCGGCTCGCGCTCCAGGTAGTCGCGCCGGGCCGCCCACACCGCGAAGACGAACGGCAGGCCCGTCCACTCCTTCCACAGTGTCCCGAGGTCGTGCACCTGGAGACCGAACTTCGGCCCCTCGTGCAGATTGGCGCGCAGCGCCGCGTCCCCGATGAGGACGGCGGCGTCGGCCTCCTGCATCATCAGGCTGAGGTCGGGCGGGCACGTGTAGTACGACGGCTGGACGCCGACCTTCTCGGCGAGCAGCAGCTGGGCCAGGCGCACGGAGGTGCGGGAGGTCGAGCCGAGGGCGACCCGGGCGCCGTCCAGCTGGTCCAGCGGGACCTGCGAGACGATCACGCAGGACATCACCGGGCCGTCGCAGCCGACCGCGATGTCGGGGAAGGCGACCAGCTCATCGGCGTGCTTGAGGAACTCGACGAGGGTGATGGGCCCGATGTCGAGATCGCCCCGCACCAGCTTCTCGCTGAGCTTCTCGGGGGTGTCCTTGGTGAGCTCGAAGTCGAGGAGCGTGCCGGTTCTCGCGAGCCCCCAGTACAGGGGCAGGCAGTTCAGGAACTGGATGTGGCCGACGCGCGGCCGGGTGCGGGAATTGTCCACATCGCGAGGCTAGCCCCCATGCGGTACGGTGCAGGCTTCGGGTCCCCGTGTGGTCTGAGAAACCATCCCGACCCCATGTGTCAACCCCTGTGACACCGCGACGTCAACCCATCGCAGAGGCGATTCAAACATCCGGGTGACGTGATCTTGCCCTCTATTGCTTTCGGCTGCCTGCATGCTAGGCTCGCCCGCAAGTTGCAGTTTGGTTTCCCTTGCAGTACAGAGCCTGCGGAGCATGTGACCGCGGGCTCTCGTCGTTTTCAGATGAATGCAGTTGTTTACACGCTGTTGTTTACACACTTGCAGGTTCTGGAGCAGGGCAACCCTTTGGGCCCAAGGAGGGCTTATGGCTACCGGAACCGTGAAGTGGTTCAACGCCGAAAAGGGCTTTGGCTTCATTGCCCAGGAAGGCGGAGGCCCGGACGTGTTCGTCCACTACTCCGCCATCAACGCGAGCGGCTTCCGCTCTCTCGAAGAGAACCAGTCGGTTTCCTTCGACGTCACGCAGGGCCCGAAGGGTCCTCAGGCGGAGAACGTCACCCCGCTCTAAGCCTTCGGCTCCATGAGCCCAATGCTTTGATCCGGACCTGATTGCAGTACCCAAGGAGCCCCGCGCCGGCCGGCGTGGGGCTCCTGCCTTTGCGGCGCGGTGGCCTAGGGGGTCTTCGCGTACAGGCCCTCGATGTCGTCGGCGAAGTCGCGGGCGATCGCCTCCCGCCGCAGCTTCATCGACGGCGTCAGGTGTCCCGCCTCCTCCGTGAAGTCCCGGGGCAGCACGGCGAACTTGCGGATGGACTCGGGGCGCGAGACGAGCCGGTTGGCCTCGTCGATCGCGCGCTGCAGGACCGTGCGCAGCTCGGGGTCGTCGAGGAGGAGTTCCGGCGGGACGCCGTGCTTGCCGTTCATCTGGCGCCAGTGGGTGATGCCCTCGGGGTCGAGGGTGATGAGGGCGGTGATGTACGGGCGGCGGTCGCCCAGGACCATGCACTGGGCGATCAGCGGGTGCGAGCGGAGCCAGTTCTCCAGCGGGGCGGGGGCCACGTTCTTGCCGCCGGCCGTGATCAGGATCTCCTTCTTGCGGCCGGTGATGGTGAGGTAGCCGTCGTCGTCGAGCTCGCCGATGTCGCCGGTCGCGAACCAGCCGTCCGGGGACGCGGGCACGACACCGCCCGCGGACGGGTCCCAGTAGCCGCGGAAGACCTGGTTGCCGCTCAGCAGCACCTCCCCGTCGCCGGCTATCCGCACCCGGGTGCCGGGCAGGGGCCAGCCCACCGTGCCCAGCCGGGGCCGGACGGGAGGCGTGACGGTGGCGGCCGCGGTCGACTCGGTCAGGCCGTACCCCTCGAAGATCTCGATGCCCGCGCCGGCGTAGAAGGCGGCGAGCCGGCGGCCGAGCGGGGAGCCGCCGCAGATCGCGTAACGGACCCGGCCGCCCAGGGCGTTGCGGATACGGCGGTAGACGAGCGGGTCGTAGAGGGCGCGGGCCGCGCGCAGGGAGCGGGAGGGGCCCGGCCCCGTGCCGTGCTGCCGGGCCTCCACTGCCTCGCCGTAGCGCCGCGCGATGCGGGCCGCGCGGTCGAAGGAGGAGCCGCGGCCCATTTTCTCGGCGGTCGCGCGGCCGGTGTTGAAGACCTTCTCCAGGACGTAGGGGATGGCGAGGAGGAAGGTCGGCCTGAAGCTGGCCAGGTCGGCGAGGAGATCGTCGGTCTGCAGACTCGGCGCGTGGCCCAGTTTCACCCTCGCCCGCAGACAGGCGACCGCGACCATCCTGCCGAAGACGTGTGAGAGGGGCAGGAAGAGCAGGGTCGAGGCGGCGTCCGACGTCTTCGCCTTGAAGATGGGGTAGAGGAGCTCGATCGCGTTGTCGACCTCGGCGAAGAAGTTGCCGTGGCTGAGCACGCAGCCCTTGGGACGGCCGGTGGTGCCCGAGGTGTAGATGACGGTGGCGAGAGTGTCGGGGCCCAGCATCCCGCGCCGGACGGCGACTTCCTGGTCGGGGACGTCCCGGCCCAGTTCGGCGAGCCGCTCCATGTGCCCCTTCTCGAAGACCCACATGTGCCGCAGATCGGGGAGCCGGTCGCGCTCGGGGCCGGTCGTGGCCGCCTGGGCCACGGACTCCACGGCGAGCGCGACGGCTCCGGAGTCCTGGAGGATCGAGCGGACCTGGTAGGCGGAGGACGTGGGGTAGACGGGGACGGTGACCAGTCCCGCCGCCCAGGCGGCGAAGTCGAGGAGCGTCCACTCGTACGTCGTACGCGCCATGATCGCGATGCGGTCGCCCGGGGCGAGGCCCTCGGCGATCAGCCCCTTCGCGACGCCCAGCACCTCGGCGGCGAACTCGGCGGCGCTGACGTCCGTCCAGCCGCCCTCCTGGTCCTTGCGGCTCAGGACGGGGGCGCCGGGGTCCGCGGCCGCGTTGTCGAACGGGATGTCCGCGAGCGAACCATGGGTGACGGGGGCGACGAGCAGGGGCAGGGAGGCCTCGCGCACGACGCCGCCCAGCCGCTTGACCTCGGGTTCCGGGAGGAGTGAGGCGGGAGCGTAGAGGTCGGACACGGGGCGGCTCCTTGACTGCGGGGACCCGGGGCGGGGGGCGCGAATCCTGATACGGCCCCGGAGGGTGGGGAGTTCATACGCAGGCGGGGCGGGCTGCGGCAACCAGGTCCAGAACGGGGATCGTACGGCGCCCGCGTGTGGGGTTTGTGGGGCTCGGGGGCGGGTGACGTGCGGGTTACCGCCGGTATGGGTGGGTGTGTTTTCGCCCCCACCGCCCCTACCGCCCTACCCGTCCCGCACCCGGGCCCCGTACGGCGCTTCCGCGCTCGGCCTCGGACACCGGACGGGCTAGAAGCGCTCCAGTACGGCCGTCACGCCCTGGCCGCCCGCCGCGCAGATGGAGATCAGGCCCCGGCCTGGGGTGTTCCGCTCGGCCAGGAGCTGGGCGAGGGTGGCGACGACGCGGGCGCCGGTGGCGGCGAAGGGGTGGCCGGTGGCCAGGGAGGAGCCGGCGACGTTGAGGCGGGCGCGGTCCACCGGGGCGAGGCCGCGCTTCTCCCAGGCCGCGAGGGTGGCGAGGACCTGGGAGGCGAACGCCTCGTGGATCTCGACGAAGTCGAAGTCCTCGATGCCGAGTCCGGTCCGTTCCAGCATGCGCGGCACGGCGTGCGCGGGCGCCATCAGCAGGCCGTCCGCACCGCCCGCCACATCGCCCTCGACGAAGTCGACGGCGGCGGTCTCGTACGCGGTCAGATACGCCTGCGGTGTCAGGCCCCGGGCCGCGGCCCACTCGTCGCTCGCCAGCAGCACGACCGCCGCGCCGTCCGTGAGCGGCGTCGAATTCCCGGCTGTCATGGTCGGGTTGGGGCCGTCGATGCCGAACACCGGCTTCAGGGCGGCGAGTTGGGCGGCGGTCGAGCCCGGGCGCAGGTTCTGGTCGCGGTCCAGGCCGCGGAAGGGCACCACCAGGTCCTGGAAGAAGCCACGTTCGTACGCCGCCGCCAGCCGCTGGTGACTCGTCGCCGCGAGGTCGTCCTGGGCCTCGCGGGTCACGCCCCACGCGCGTGCGGTGACGGCGGCGTGCTCGCCCATCGACAGGCCGGTGCGCGGCTCGGCGTTGCGCGGGATGTCGGGGACGAGGTGGGCGGGGCGGATACGGGCCAGCGCCCGCAGCCGCGCTCCCGCCGACTTCGCGCGGCGCACCTCCAGGAGGATGCGGCGCAGTTCGTCGTTGACGCCGAGGGGTGCGTCGCTGGCCGTGTCGGCGCCGCCCGCGACCGCGGACCCGGTCTGACCGAGGGCGATCTTGTTGGCGGCGGCGATCACCGCTTGCAGTCCGGTGCCGCAGGCCTGCTGGATGTCGTACGCCGGGGTGCGGGCGTCGAGGCGCGAGCCGAGGACGGTCTCGCGGGCGAGGTTGAAGTCGCGGGCGTGCTTGAGGACGGCCCCGGCGACCAGCTCGCCGACCGCTTCCGGCTCGTCGAGGCCGAACCGCTCGGCCAGGCCGTCGACCGCGGCGGTCAGCATCTCCTGGTTGGAGGCGGTCGCGTACGGGCCGTCGGAACGGGCGAACGGGACACGGGTACCGCCGACCACCGCGACCGGGCGCACCTGCGCCGGTGCGAGGCGTGCCGCGGCCTGCGCCCCGGCTGGACTGTGGGTGCTCATCTCGACCTGCTCCTGACCCTGCCGTAGCATTACCGCCGGTAACCTTACTCTGGAGTAAATTTACGTCCGAGCTGGGAGTTGGACAATGGCCGACCGCTATCTGGGCTTCGCCGGCACCGCGCCCGGCCGCTTTCTGACCCGTCGGCTCGGGTTGCCGCAGCCGACGGCCCTGCGCCGCTGGTCGGCCGAACGGCCCGTGCTGGAAGGGCCGTTGCTGCATCTGACGGCCGGTGCGTCGGGGCTCGACCTGGAGAAAGTACTCGCGCGTACGGGCCTGGAGGTACGCACGGCTGCCACCGGCGCCGACCGGCCCGCCGCCCTCGTACTGGATGCCACCGGTGTCGCCGGCGTCGAGGGGCTGGCCGAGGTGCACGCGGCGCTGCATCCCGTGGTGCGCTCGGTCGCCGGGAGCGGGCGGATCGTGGTGCTCGGTACGCCGCCCGACCCCGCCGACCACCACCGGGCCGCGGCCCAGCAGGCGTTGGAGGGGTTCGTCCGCTCGCTGGGCAAGGAGATCGGGCGGGGGCGCACGGTCACGCTGGTACGGCTCACCGACGCCGGTGCCGGGACGGCTCCCGCCGCGGCCGAGTCGACGCTGCGCTTCCTGCTCTCTCCCAAGTCCGCGTACGTCAGCGGGCAGGTGATCGAGGTCGGTGCCTGCGAGGTGACCGCGCCGGCGGACTGGGCGCGACCGCTCGCGGGGCGCACCGCGCTGGTCACCGGCGCCGCGCGCGGAATCGGCGAGGCGGTCGCCGAGACGCTGGTCCGGGACGGGGCGCGGGTGGTGTGCCTCGACGTGCCGGCGGCGGCGGACGACCTCGCGCGGGTGGCGGAACGGCTCGGGGGCGCGGACGTCGCGCTGCCGCTCGCGCTGGACATCACGGCCGGGGACGCGGGTGAGCGGATCGCCGCCGCGGTGCCGGACGGGCTGGACGTCCTGGTCCACAACGCCGGGATCACCCGGGACCGGCGGCTCGCCAACATGCCCGCGGAGCGGTGGAGTCCGGTACTTGAGGTGAACCTCGCGAGTGTGCTCCGTACGACGGACGCGCTGCTGTCCGCCGGTGCGCTGCGCGCCGGCGGGCGGGTCGTCGCCACCGCGTCCATCGCCGGGATCGCGGGCAACGCCGGGCAGACGAACTACGCCGCCGCCAAGGCGGGCATCGTAGGACTCGTCCGGTCGCTGGCGCCGCGGGCGCTCGCCGAGCACGGGGTCACCGTCAACGCGGTGGCCCCCGGTTTCATCGAGACCAGGATGACCGCGGCGGTGCCGCTGCTCATCCGTGAGGCCGGGCGGCGGATGAACTCCCTCGGGCAAGGGGGGCTGCCGGTCGATGTCGCCGAGACGACTGCCTGGTTCGCCCACCCCGCCTCCGGGGGCGTCAACGGGCAGGTCGTACGGGTGTGCGGGCAGAGTCTCCTCGGAGCGTAGGGCTTGGGCGCCCGGCATCGCGGCGGGGCGGGTCCGGTCCCGTACCTGCGTGGGCACCCTTCGCTGGTGCCGGCGCCCGGGTGGGCCCGGTCCCCTACCTGCATGGGCACCCGGCGCGGGTGCCGGCGCCGGGGTGGGCCCGGTCCCCTACCTCCGCTCGACCGGGGGGGACCCCCATCGCCCCCAGCGGCACGCATGCCCGCAGCTATGACCGTTGACCCCAACCCACCAGGAGACCCCATGGACACTCGCACGTTCGTCGCCCCGCCCGCTCTTGCGCCGGTTCTTCTGGGAGGAGCCCTGCTTTCGCCGTTCAAGCGCCCCCGCCCCGGCGGGGATGCGGACGTGCCGCGGACGAGGCTGGTGCTGGGCGGGGTTCGGATCGATCTCGCGCGGCTGGCGGCGTATGAGCGGGTGTGCGGGTTCGCCACCGGCGCGGACGCGCTGCCGGTCACGTATCCGCACGTCCTCGGGTTCCCGCTGGCGATGCGGCTGATGGCGGCCAGAACGTTCCCCCTGCCGCTGCTGGGCCTGGTCCACACCTCGGTCGAGATCACCCGGCACCGCGGCCTGGCGGCGACCGGGGAGTACGAACTCGCCGTCCACGTCGCGGAGTTGACCCCGCACAGACGGGGGACGGAGGCCGTCGTCGTCACCGAGATGAGCGCCGGTGACCGGGTCGTATGGGAGTCGCGGAGCACGTATCTGGCCCGGCATCGGACGACGGAGGCTCCCCGGCCCGAGCGGGACACGCAGGCGCGTGAACCGGCGCGTGCGATCACCCCATCGCGTCCGCGTGAACCCGCACCCGCGATCGCCCCATCGCCACCGCAAGAACCCTCACCCGCGATCACCACATCGCCACCGCATGAACCCGCACCCGCGATCGCCACCTGGCGGCTCGGCAAGGACGTCGGACGGCGCTACGCCGTGGTGTCGGGGGACCGCAACCCCATCCATCTCCACCCCCTCACCGCCCGCCTCTTCGGCTTTCCGCGGGCCATCGCCCACGGCATGTGGACCGTCGCCCGCTGCCTCGCGGAACACCCCGCCGACGGCCCCGTACACGTCCGCGCCGAGTTCAAGGCGCCGGTTCTCCTCCCGAGCACGGTCACGTACGCCGCGAAGGGCCCGGCCTTCGAACTCCGCGGCGGGCAGCGCCTGCACCTCACCGGGGAGGTGCGGTCGCTCCCCGGTGAGGTGGGGTGAACAGCGCTCCGGCACCGGGACGGCCGGGCCCGACGGCGACCAGCAGGGCGGCTATCGGTCCTGCTGCGACGGAGACCAGGCGCGGCCCTCCATGAGCTGGCCCAGGCCCGCCCAGGCGAAGTTCATCAGGGTCGCCGCGGCCTGCTTGGCGGAGACGCCGGGGGTGACGTTGGCCCACTCCGCGAGGGACTCGGCGGCACCGACCAGGGCCTCGGCGAGCCCGGCGACCTCACGCTCGGGCAACGACGGGTCGCGGTGCGCCTCGCGCGCGGCGGTCACGATCAACTGCGTGACGAACGCGACGAGTTCCTCCCGCATGGCGGTGACCTCGGCCGCGAACGGCTCCCCGTGCGTACGGGCCTGACGGTGCAGCACGGACCAGCCGTCCTGGTGGTGCGCGGTGTGCGTGAAGAACGCCCGCAGGCCTTCCCAGAGTTGGCGGTCGGCGGGCAGGGCCGGCTGGACGCCCGCGCGCACGGCCGCGGTCAATGCGGCCGCCTCGCGGCGAATGCAGGCGGTGAAGAGGTCTTCCTTCGAGTTCAGGTACAGATAGACCAACGGCTTGGAGACGCCCGCCAGATCGGCGATCTCGTCCATCGACGCGGCCCGGTACCCCCGCTGCCCGAAGGTCCGTACGGCGGCGTCGAGCATCTGCTGCTCCCGCACCGCACGCGGCATCCGCTTGTTCTTCACAGCACCCATACGGTCAAGCGTAGGCCTGAGCTTCGGGCCGGCGGACTCGTCCGTATCCGCGAACGCGCCGGACACCGCCTCTCGCGCCGAACGGCGAGCCGGAGGCGACCGTTACGAGGCCTGGCCCGAAGTGGCCTGGCCGTGCGGCTGCGACTGGGGCTGCGGCTGCGGCCGGGCGCTGTCGTCCACGGCGTCCTCCTGGCTGCGGTTCGCCTCCAGGTTCGCCTTGGCGCGGTCGACCCGGGCGACGACCTGGGCCGAGGCACGGTCGCGCTCCTTGCGCAGCACGACGAAGCTGATCGGCGCGGAGATCACCAGGGAGAGCAGGACGATCCACATGTAGTTGGAGTCGCCGAGGCCGCGGGGGGCGACTCCGGAGTAGACGAGACCCCAGACGACCACGAAGCAGCCTGCGAGGATCCCAAGGCGCATCAGTGTGTAGCGGAGCATCTCAATCCACTCTTCCCGTCCGAACCGTTCCCAAAGGGCACCGTCCAGTGAAGCACGCCGGAAGGGCGATCTTGCAGGGGGGCCTCAGTCGCGGAGTCCGAGCGGCAGCAGCATCGTGACGTCGTCGCGGTCGTCGCCGGGCGCGACCCGGATCGCGCCGGGCACCCGGCCGACCTCCTTGTAGCCGCAGGAGGCGTAGAAGCGCTCCAGGCCCTCCCCGCCGCGGCAGGTGAGCCGGATCGCCTCGATCCCGTCGAGGGAAGCGGCGGCCTGCTCGGCGGCGGCCAGCAGATCACGCCCGTACCCCTTGCCCTGGTGCCGCGGATGCACCATCACCGTGTACAGCCACAGCCAGTGCCGCATCAGCCGGTGCGTGTTGAGGCTGAGGAACGCGGTGGCGGCGACGGCGCCCGCCTCGTCGAGGCCGACGAGGAGGCGCGTGCGCCGCTCGGTCATCGCCGCGAGGTGCTTGACCCACTCGGGCCGGATGTCCTCGACCCCGACCGGCGGTACGAAGCCCACGGAGCCGCCCGCGTTCGAGACGTCCGTCCACAGCGCGAGCACGCCGTCACGGAGCTCCGGACCGACGGGCGGGTCCAGTCGGAAGTGCAGGGCCATCGTGCGGTCAGACGCGCATCGGCTGCGGCGACTCCCGCCGCGCCGGGTCGGGACCGTCGTACTCGCGGATGATCTCGTAGCGCGTGTTCCGCTCGACCGGGCGGAAGCCGGCGTCGCGGATCAGGTCGAGGAGGTCCTCGCGGGTCAGCTTGTTCGGGGTGCCGTAGTTGTCCGCGTCGTGCGTGATCTTGTACTCGACGACCGAGCCGTCCATGTCGTCGGCGCCGTGCTGGAGGGCGAGCTGGGCGGTCTGGACGCCGTGCATGACCCAGAAGACCTTGACGTGCGGCACGTTGTCGAAGAGGAGGCGCGAGACCGCGAAGGTCTTGAGGGCCTCGGCACCTGTCGCCATCGTCGTACGCGCCTGGAGGCGGTTGCGGACCTTGCCGTCCTTCACGTCCACGAAGTCGTGCTGGTAGCGCAGCGGGATGAAGACCTGGAAGCCGCCGGTCTCGTCCTGGAGTTCACGCAGCCGCAGCACGTGGTCCACACGGTGGCGCGGCTCCTCGATGTGGCCGTACAGCATCGTGCACGGGGTCTTGAGACCCTTCTCGTGCGCGAGGCGGTGGATGCGCGACCAGTCCTCCCAGTGGGTGCGGTGGTCGACGATGTGCTGGCGGACCTCCCAGTCGAAGATCTCCGCGCCGCCGCCGGTGAGGGACTCCAGACCGGCGTCGATCAGCTCGTCGAGGATCTCGGAGGCGCTGAGCCCCGAGATCGTCTCGAAGTGGTGGATCTCGGTCGCCGTGAACGCCTTCAGCGAGACGTCCGGGAGGGCCTTCTTCAGCTCGCTGAGCGAGCGGGGGTAGTAGCGCCACGGCAGGTTCGGGTGCAGGCCGTTGACGATGTGCAGCTCGGTGAGGTTCTCGCCCTCCATCGACTTGGCGAGGCGGACGGCCTCCTCGATGCGCATCGTGTACGCGTCCTTCTCGCCCGGCTTGCGCTGGAACGAGCAGTACGCGCACGACGCGGTGCACACGTTCGTCATGTTGAGGTGGCGGTTGACGTTGAAGTGGACGACGTCGCCGTTCTTCCTCGTCCGCACCTCGTGGGCGAGACCGCCGAGCCAGGCCAGATCGTCCGACTCGTAGAGCGCGATGCCGTCCTCGCGGGTCAGCCGCTCACCGGCCCGGACCTTGTCCTCCAGCTCGCGCTTGAGCCCGACATCCATGCGTGTACCTCTCCCTGTGGACGAACCCTGACAACCGTACGCCTAGCCGCGCGGCCTTCCCCAAGCAGGCGGCTACTCCTCCTCGGGCAGCTCTCCCACCCGGTTCTCCCACTTGGTGGAGAGCACGATGGTCGTACGGGTCCGGGAGACCCCCTTGGTCCCGGACAGCCGCCGGATCGTCTTCTCCAGCTCGTCCACGTTGCCCGAGCGCACCTTGAGCATGAACGAGTCGTCGCCGGCGATGAACCAGCAGTCCTCGATCTCGCTGAGGTCCTTCAGCCGGTGGGCCACGTCCTCGTGGTCGGCGGCGTCGGAGAGCGAGATGCCGATCAGGGCGGTGACGCCGAGACCGAGCGAGGCGGAGTCGACCGTCGCGCGGTAGCCGGTGATGACCCCGGCGGCCTCCAGCCGGTTGATGCGGTCGGTGACACTGGGTCCCGACAGGCCGACGAGGCGTCCCAGCTCCGCGTAGGAGGCCCGGCCGTTCTCTCTCAGAGCCTGGATGAGCTGCCTGTCCACCGCGTCCATGCGATCGATAGCCTTCCGCTGAAGAAATCCTGAAGGTACTGAAAGTCCTGAAAGTAATGGCCTACGTGCTGTGCTCAGGTGGTGCCGCGGGAACCGCCGCCGAGTTCGCCCTCCCAGCGGCGGTAGAGCCGGTGCTCGACGCCCGCCGCGTCGAGGACCCGCCCGGCGACGAAGTCCACCAGGTCCTGAATGTGCGTGGCGCCCGCGTAGAACGCCGGTGAGGCGGGGAGCACGACCGCGCCCGCTTCGTCCAGCGTGACGAGATGCTTCAGCGTCTGCCCGTTCAGCGGGGTCTCGCGGACGGCGACGACCAGCTTGCGTCCCTCCTTGAGGGTCACGCTCGCCGCCCGCTGGAGCAGGTCCTTGGAGAGCCCGAGGGCGACTCCGGCGACGCAAGCCGTCGAGGCGGGCACGATGATCATCCCCTTCGAGGGGTACGAGCCGGAGGACGGTCCGGCCGCCAGATCCCCCGCGCTCCAGTGCCGTACGGCGTCGATACGTCCCGTGAACGCCTCGAAGGTGCCGGGCTTGCCGTCGGCACCCCGGGCCAGCCACTCCCGCAGGTCGGACTGCCAGTGCGCGTCCCGGAAGGCGAGGCCCGTCTCGTCGAGCAGGGTCAGCCGGGAGGCACGGGAGACCACCAGGTCGACGCTCTCGCCGGCCGCCAGGAGGGCACGCAGAACGGCCGCCGCATACGGGGTTCCGGACGCGCCGGAGACCCCCACGATCCAAGGCCGACGCTGTGTTTCTCCTGCGTTCACACCTTGAGCCTACCGGCGGGGACCCAGGGGCGGTGCGTCAGGAGTTCGGGTCCACCGGAAGGACGGCGGTGTCGATGACGAGAGACCCGATCTTGGTCTCCACGGCAACCTCACCCCCGTACCGGAAGGTGTCCCGCTCCAGGTAGCCGCTATTCAGACGGTCAGACCCCGAACCAGCAGATCAAGCAACGCACACACGAACAGGCGACCCCGGTGCAGCCGTTGACGTCGAGGCGCGCGGGCTCAGCGGCGCGTCCTCGGCACGTCCGGTTCCGCGCCGTCGGCGTCGGTCGCTTCGGCGTCCTCGGCGTCCTCGGTGTCCGGTGCCGGGATGCGCAGGCCCCGGGACTCGGCGACGCGCAGAGCATCGCCGAGGCACTCCGCGAGCCGGATCGCGGCATACCGCACTTCGGCGTACGGGGACATGAGGTCCTCCAGCACCTGCCGGGCGTGCCCGAGCGCCTCCCCGCCCGCTGCCAGTTGCCGGGCCTCGGTCGCGTCGGCGAGGCGCGAGAGGTACCCGCCCGCGCTGCCGGTCGACAGATGGCACGGCTTCCCGTCCGGGGACAGCCAGGGCAGGAGGCGCAGCATCGTCTGCTCCCGTGCCGGTTCCAGGTGCTCCATCAGGCGGCCGCCTTCTCCGCACCGATCAGATGCAGGTCGAGGTCGATACCGAAGTCGGCGGCGAGCACCAGGGCGGTACGGCGGCGCTGTTGACGGGCGCGTTCCTGATCGAGGGCGGTGAGGTACGGGCGGACGAGACGGCTCGCGGCGCCGTCGAGCGGGAGGTCGAGGCCGTAGGAGGAGCGGTGGAGGGGGAGGCAGGGTGGTGCCGGCCGGTGCCGTACGGCCGCGCGCCGGGAGAGGGCCGGCCGTCGCGGGCCCGCGCGATGGGTCCCGGTGCCGGGGGCGAGCAGAAGGCTCAGTCGGTGGACGGTACGGCGGATAAGGTTGCGCATGTCGACGCTCCTAAGCAGCGTTGGCCGTGCCCCGGGGCCCTGCCAGGCCGCCGGGGTCTGTGGTTTCAAGAGGCTACCTTGCCTTAGGAAGCGTTAGGTAGCAATAGGAAGCATCCGGTTGTTGCCACATGTGGTGAGTCGCTATAGGGCGCCTTAGCGTGCATATATGGCTGATGACCGCGAGTGGAGACCCGACCCGAAAAGCCACGTCTACGTGTATCTCCAGGTTGTGCACCACGTCGCCGAGCAGATCCGCTCGGGACGCCTGCCCGCAGGAGCCAGACTTCCGGCTGAACGTGACCTCGCCGACCAGTACGGCGTAGCCGTCAACACCATCCGCCGGGCCGTCCGCGACCTCCGCGATCAGGGTCTCGTCATCACGGTCCCCATCAAGGGCACCTTCGTCCGCGCCGAACGGCTAGAGGACGAAAGCGCCGACTGACGGCCCCCGCACGCGCAAGGGCGCCATCCGCGTCCGCTCAATCGCCGACGATCTCCAGCAACGGCAGACCGTCCACGATCCTCGTCCTCTCCAGGCTGACCGTCACGATGCGCTTCAGCGAGGTGACCTCTCCAAGTCGTCCCCGGCCGATGAGGTAGAAGCTGTGGTCCTCCGCCTGCACCGGATCGTCGGCGGGGCGCCGTTGCCGTCCGGGGTTCGGCAGCTCACCAAGCTGCTCCTTCTTCTTGGCATTGATGCCGATTACCGGCTGCCCGCCGGACTGATGCTCTTGACCTGTCCGTTGATGTAACGGAACGGCGCGTCCCGGTCAGGGTGCTGCTTACCCTCCAACGTCTTGGCGCTGGCCTGCAGACTGAAGCCCTGCTCAGCAGCAGCCGGCCGACGGTCGGAGCGGGGACCGGTGCCCTTGCCCGGTCAGCTCCGCGGCGAGTTTGCGCAGGCTCTTGGTCGTCCAGCGTAGCGGCGACATGGGATCACCCCGCTCGTCCGGCTCCACCAGCTTCAGCAACGCAGGAATCAGAGACGGATCTTGTTCCTCGGCGGGCTTGCGGCCACCCGCGGGACGCCGAACGCACCCGTCCTGCAACGGATCCTCACCGGCCTCCAGCTCGAACTCCCCGTTGCGGACCGCGGTCTGGCTCACCCCGGCCAACCCGCGCCACGGCTCGTACCCACCGTGTCCGAGCCGTCGCGCCTCCTGCCCCAGCATCAGACGCCGCTGACGCTCGTTCAGGTGCGGCAACACGACCTGGAACCGCACCGCGAGCTGGTCCAGAACGTCGTCGGCGAAGCTCATACCAGAGCAACGGGCTTGCCCTATGGAAGAACCGGGTTGTTCCTTGACGGCTTCAGTGGACTCGGCACCTCTGCCAGAACGCGCCAAGGAAGACGGCCTCCGCCAGGGCGCCGTCGAGCAGGACGCACTCCGGGTTTGGCCTCGCGCATGGCACGCAGCAGACCACGGGCGCGGTCGGCAAGCAGATCGACGGCTGTCGTGTAGGCGTGGGCGGTGCCGACGGAGATGCCGAACCCGGCAGCGAGCTGGGCAAGGATGTCCTGCCGGCGCAGGTACACCGGGGCACGCTGGTGCGGTGGGAGCTTGCAGCGGCGGCCACCCTCGCGAGTGTCCCAGCCCGTGGGCCGCCGCCCTGGCCGTCCTGCGCGGGATAAGAGTCCCGCTCTGCTGCCCCTGGGGCTGAGTGGTGGGCGACCGGCTACGGGGCGAGTGAGGTAACTCACCCGCCTGCGCAGGAACCTTTCTTCATACGGTCTGTTCACACATCTTTCACAGCGGCTACTGTCCCGGTTCGCTGATCAAATTTGGCGTGAGGTCATGCGTGTGCCGCGCTGGGGAGCGCGGCTTCGTTCTGCCCGGATTTGACGGTTTGGTTCATTTAGCTGCTGCCTGTACGTGGTGCGGGGGCCTGGGGTGGGAGTTCGCGTGGCTGTTCGGCGTGCGCGCTTTGTTTCGGTCGGCGTTGCGAGCGCGGTGCTGGCGGGTTTGCTGTCGACGATGTCCGTGGTGTCGCCGCAGCAGGCGTCCGCGGCTGCTGATGATCCGACGCCGGTCGTGCCGTCGCAATCATTGGGGTCGGTTCCCGAGCAGCAGGCTGAAGAGGTGGGCAAGCCGCTGCCCTCGCCGAGTTGGCCGGGCGCCGCCGAGGCGACGGTGGATCTGTCGCAGGCGGGCCCGGGCGAGCCAGGCACGGTCACCGCATCGCCCTCTGCCTCGGCGTCTGCGGGTGAGGGCGACACGCAGGTCGGTGAGGTCGTCGAGGTGGCTCCGGCACCGAATACCGATACCGAAGACACCACGGCTCAACTGGCGGCTGAGCGGCTGGCGAAGGACGATCCCTCGCCGACTGCCGGAGCTTCAGCGAGCCCTGAGGCGAGGAGTTCATCGAGCCCTGATCCAGGTGGGAGCTCGTCAGCTGAGCCTTCGGCCCCGGCGTCGTCCGAGCCTGCTTCGGATCCGTCGTCGCCGGACGAGGTCGACGTGCAGGTGCTGGACCGCAAGGACGTGGCTCCGGTCGGCGGTGTCGGTCTGGGCCTGCAGGTCACCCGCACTGATGGGGTGGATGTTTCCGGGCAAGTGCAGGTCGGCATCGACTACTCGGGCTTCAAGTACGCCTACGGCGCCGATTTCGCCTCCCGGTTGCGGCTTGTGAAGTTGCCTGTATGTGCCCTGCAGACGCCGGAGGCGGAGGGCTGCGCGGACCGCGAGTTCGTGCCGGTCGACAACGACACCACTTCCGCCACGCTGACCGCAACTGTGACCGCGGCCGCCGACACGGATTCTGCGGGTGTCTCGACTCAATTGATGCGTGAAGCGGGAACCAGTGGCGTAAGCGTGTATGCCGTGACCACCGGTTCGTCCTCCGACCAGGGTGACTACCGGGCCTCGACGCTGTCGCCGGCCGGTTCGTGGGATGTGTCCACCGGGTCTGGTGCGTTCAACTACAACCTGCCGATCCAGCTGCCCAAGCCGCCGATGGGGGTGGCGCCGTCACTGTCCATGAGCTACAACTCGCAGTCGGTCGACGGCCGTACCTCCGCCTCCAACAACCAGGCCTCGTGGGCGGGCATGGGCTGGGACTTGAATGTCGGGTTCATTGAGCGCCGCTACCGCAACTGCACGCAGGACGGGCTGCCGACGATCGGCGACATGTGCTGGGACTCGCCGAACTCGGCCAAGGAGCCCGACGGCGCGGAGTACGTCATCAGCCTCAACGGCACCACCTCGGAACTGATCCAGGACAATACCGGCACCGGCTCCTACCACCTCAAGGACGACCCGGGCTGGCGGGTGCAGCGCCTGTTCAACGGCTATGGCGCGGGCCGCAACGGCGAGTACTGGGTGATCTCCACCCAGGACGGGCAGCGCTACTACTTCGGCTGGGGCCGTTCCGAGCGCACCGGCACCGCCACCGCATCCGTGTTCGCCGAGCCGGTGGTCGGCAACGACGCGGGCGAGCCGTGCCATGATCAGTTCCCCGAGCCGTGCACCCAGGCCTGGCGGTGGAACCTCGACCGGGCGGTGGACGCCAACGAGGTCGAGACCATGTACTTCTACGACAAGGAGTACAACCACTACCGCTCGGTCGCCAACAAGGACAAAGCCCGCGAGTACGTCTCCTCCGGTTATGTGAAGGAAATCCAGTACGGCTGGTCCTCGCAGATCCCCGACGGCAAACTCCCGGCCAAGGTCGAACTCAGCCACGTCAACCGGTGCATCCAACGCGTCCAGGAGAACGACCCCCTACGCGACGAGCCCGCCGCCTGCCCCACCTTCAAGGACAAGCCGACCTCATACCCGGACGTGCCCGTCGACCTGATGTGTGACGGCACGTCGGCGGACTACAACTGCGCGGGCAAGACGTACTACCCCACGTTTTTCTCCACCGACATGCTGTGGGACATCAAGACCTACGTCAGCGACCAGGACGGAACCGGCTGGGACCTGGTCGAGCAGTACCAGAACAAGTACGGCATGCCCAACCCGGACGGCACCATCGGCAAGACGCTGTGGCTGGACTACGTCCAGCGCAAGGCCTACGGCGGCGCTGGCGCCGCAGACGACATCGTCCTCCCGGTCATCAACTTCAACCGCATCGACCTGGACAACAAGGTCGGCTCCGCAGAACTCAACTTCCCCCGCATCCAGGAGATCCACGGCGACCTGGGAGCCACCACCACGGTCTCCTACGGCTTCGCCAACGCCTGCGACATCGACAACCTGCCCTCCCAGTCCTCGAACACCCAGGACTGCTACTGGCAGAAGTGGACGCCGGAGGGGGCCGCCGACGCCAAGACCGGCTGGTTCAAGAAATTCCTCGTCACCCAGGTGAAGGTCGACCCCACGGTCACCACCAACCAGGACGGTGCGCCCGTGATGACCACCTCGTACACGTACGAGGACGGAGCGGGCTGGCGGTTCACGAATGACCCGCTGACCAAGGACGAGGACGAGTCCTGGTCCGACTGGCGCGGATACCAGGAAGTCCAGATCACCACCGGCGCGGGCACCGGACAAAAGACGAACAAGTACTGGCTGTACCGGGGTCTGTCCGGCGACCGCACATCCAAGACCGATGCGTCGGCAACCAAGACAGTCACTGTCGACGACGGTGACGGCAACAACTACACCGACCACGCCTGGCTCGCCGGCCGCACCCTGTCGACCTCATTGCGAGACGATAAAAACGTCTCCCACGAGCGCACCTACCACTCCTACTGGGACCACAACACCGCCCAGTACGACGGCCTGCCCGACGCCCGCTTCGTCCGCGAGTCTAAAACCGTCACGAGCACCAAGATCAGCAGCGGCTGGCGCGAACACGTCGTGGAAAACGATTATGACGACACCGAAGAAGCCACCACTACCTTCGGCCTGCCCATGCGCACCGACGACTGGGGCGAGAGCAACGTCTCCGACAACCGCTGCACCACGTACGGCCGCGCCTACAACACCGACAACTACGACTCGACAGGCGCCCAGCGCTGGACCGTCCTGCAGGACCAGCTCAAGCACTACAAGGTCGGCTGTTCCAGCATCGCCGACAGCAACCAGGACACCTACACCTCTACCTTGTATGACGGCTCGGACAGCGTGGCCAACAACCATCCAGTCGACGGTAATCCCACCGAGCAGCGCACCTACACCAAGGCAGGCGCGTATCGCTCCATATGGAGCGGCTACGACAAGGCTGGCCGCATCTTGTGGAATGAAGACGGCAAACACAATCGCAGCACTATTGCATACAGCCCGACGAACACCTGGCCGCTGAACGGTATTACCTCCACCGGCCCGGATCCGGACGGAAGCGCGACTGCGCGTGGCCCACTGACCTCCACCCAATGGGTTTCGCGATATTGGGGCACGACGACCACCAGCAGAGATCCCAACGGCAATATCACTACGGTGACACTCGACTCAGCCGGGCGCCCCATCGAGGTGTGGAAGCCCACTGAGTCCGGCAACTCTCCGTCTGTGAAGGTCAGCTACACCGTCCCCACTTCCACCAACAGCGCCGGTGTGCCGGATTCGGTCGACGGCTACCCGCACGTGGCCACACACGTTCTGCAGTCGGGGACGACATACATCAACTCCCATTCCTACACCGACGGCCTGGGCCGGGACCGGGAAACCCAGGTCCCACTGCCGTCCGGCCTGGATGCAGGGACCAGTCAGATCGTTCCTTTTCGACAGGTCGCGGTCTCCAGATATGACTCAGCCGGCCAACTCACTGGGACTTCAGCAGTCTTCCGCAATCAAGGAACTGCCGGCTCCGGTGGCCCCTCCAGCCCGGAGCCGTCGGACCTGCCCTCCTACAACGACCTGGTCCTGGACTGGGCCGGCCGCACTGTCTCGTCACAGATCCAGGTCAACGGCACAGCCCAGCTCGCAGGCCGCGTCGACACCGCATACCTAGGTGACTACACGAGCATGACACCGCTCGGCAGCACAGCCACCGACACCTACACCGACGTGTACGGGCAGGTATCCAAGACCGTCGAGCACACCAAGAGCTCGGCCTACAGCACCGGATACGAATACACCGGCACGGGCGAACTTGCCCAGATCTCCGACCCACGCGGCAATACCACTCTCTACACCTATAACTGGGCCGGACAGCGCACGAGCGTGGATGACCCGGACGCTGGATTCTCCAGTACCGCGTACGACGAGAACGGGCAGGTCAGCCAGACCACCCTCACGGTCAACGGAATACAGACCGCCCGTACCTACAACTACGACAATCTAGGCCGCAAGACGTCCGTCCGCAGCGGCGCAGACGAGCTGACTGCCTGGGTCTGGGACGACCCTGCAATCCCCGGCAGCAAGGGGCGCATCACCTCGGTAGTAAATCGCGACGCGAGCGGCAACGCCTTCACGACCAAGGTCGGTAGGTTCGATGCCCGGGGCCGGGCCTTGAACACCACGATCACCCTTCCGGCTACCGTCAACGGCCTCGCCGGCGACTACACCACGTCCCTCACCTATGACGCAGCCGACCACGTCACCTCCGTCACCTACCCTCAGGCGGGCCACCTCGACGCGGAGACGGTGACCACCGCATACGACGAATACGGCCACCCCAGCCGGCTCACCAGCAGCCTGGGCAGCACTGTCTACGTCGACAAGACCGCCTACGACGCCTACGGCCGACTGGGCGAGCGTGATTACGGAGCGGCATCCGGCGGCAATGGCATTCAGGCCAAGCGTCAGTACACCTACGACGACAACAACGGCACCCGCTGGCTGAAGTCCATCGCCACGACCACCAGCATCCACGACCTAGTCAGTGAGGCACAGAAGGACAGCTACACCTATGACCTCACTGGCAAGCTCACCGAACTGCGCGAACAGGCCAGCGGCCAGACCGCTCAGTCCCAGTGCTTTCAGTACGACGACCAATCCCGCCTAACGCTCGCCTACACGCACACCACCGCCGGCATCTGCGCCGACACGACGAAGACCACCTCGGACTTCAGGGGCACCACCCCGTATCAGACCGCTTACACCTACGACCGTCTCGGCAACCTCCAGTCGGTCAGCGACACCGATTCAGCCAACAACACCGTCACCCGCGACTATCTCTACCCCGGCTACGACGACTCCGGCACCTGGACCGCAGCCAACGCTGATCAACCACACGGAGTCCGCAAGGTCAACAAGATCAGCGCAGGCACCACTACCACTGCTGGCACGTACACGTACTACTCCGACGGGAGCATGAAGCAACGCGTCGAGGCCGGTACGACGACCGACTACACCTGGACCAAGCTCGGACAACTCGCCACCGTCAAATCCACCAAGACCAGCGGCAGCGACCTGACCCGCTACGCCTACGACGGCGACGGCAGTCTTCTGGTCCGTACCACTCCACACGAGACTGTCGCCTACCTCGGCGGCACCGAACTGCACACAACTGACGGCACCAACATCACCGGGACGCGTTACTACACAGTCGGCGCAACAACAGTCGCCATGCGCACCACCGACGGCAACACCTCCAGCAACGGCAAGGTCACCTACCTGATGGGGGACACCCAGGCCTCCACTCAGCTCGCGGTCGACGCCGCCTCCGGCGCCTCAACCCGACGCCGCTACACCCCCTTCGGCGACGAACGCAGCGGCACCCTGCCCACGGGGACCGATCGGGGCTTCCTCGGCAAAAGCGAGGACACAAGCACCGGCCTCTCCCTCCTGGGAGCCCGCGCCTACGACCCTGTCCTCGGCCGCTTCCTCAGCCCCGATCCCATCAACACCCCTTACAGCCCGCAGAACCTGTCCTCCTACAGCTACAGCGACAACAACCCCATCTCCTACAGTGACCCGTCGGGTCTGCATCTCGCATGTGGCGGGAACGGTTCGGACACTCCGTGCCCGAAGAGCGACCCAAACGGAGATGGAATTCCCAACAAGCCATCCGGGACCCCGAGCAACAAAACAGGAAATCCGGACGGCCTCAAGGTCATCAATGACCCCGCGAAGCTCCCGGATCTTCCGAAGGATCTGCGTGACCTCCGCGCCTCCACCCAGTTCGAAACAGCCCTTCAGGTAATCAACAGCGAATACGAGAAGGGCGGAACTGGCTGGGATTCTCAGTATGCGCGATTCAATGCCATCGTTTCCCGCGTTGAAGTGACAGGGGAGGATGGCGCGACTGTGCAGCGAGTCATCGTCCTGCTGAGCAAAGGGAAGATGCCTGAGGGAGCATTGGAGGTGCTCGGCAAAGCGGGAATCCCTGTATTTCAGGTGAGAGCGACTGCCGGGCGAAAAGGTCAGGGGCACTCGGAAGGTGCCGGAGCGTCCCTACGTAAGAGTCCGGAGATGCAGGAACAGTTCCTTGGGGGCCAACTGGGTGAGGTGTCAACAGCATTGTCACCTAACACGATCTGTTCGGATGCATGCAGTGAAGACCTAACTGAATTCAGTGGGACGCGCATTCCAAAAGGTACGAACGGACTTATCGAAGGGCAGATTTATGACAAGGCCATGAAGGATCGACTCAACGATCAACTTGGCACTCGACGAGTCTTTCAACAGGTAATGAGAGCTGGAACATTTTTCGGAAGTTTCGGAATGGAGGAGGGGAGATCCGAGGAGGAACAGTAAAGGTCTCGAGAGTCTACTCATCGGGCCTCGCTCGCCGTGAATGGAAAGTTAAGGGAGAACTCCGTTTATGGTACCCTGGGGCAATGAACCTGGTTCGGGAACTGGAAGGGCTTGACCGCGTTCCGTGGGGGCGGTACGGCTGTGTCGAAATTCCCGCAGTGCTGCACGCATTGTCATCTGCGGACGCTGATCGATCTGACGAGGCCGTCGAAGAGCTCTATGGACTGCTACTGGATCAAGAGGCTGCTACTGCGGCTACGGTGCAAGTAGTTCCGTTCATTGCTCGGCTGGCTGCAGCCGGTTTCCGGACTTCCGGGTTGCTGTACCTGCTTGGGCGCATCGCTGCGATAGAGAACGAGGTTGACATTCCTCCCGGGGCTGCACGCGACGCGGTCGCCGAGCAACTCCCTCTGCTCTTGCCCCTGTTGGAACACAGTGACGTCGAAGTGCGGCAGCCTGCCGTCTGGGCGGTGGCTCACTGCCGCAAGCCGGAGGCGTCCTGGGAGGCGATGGCCACTCGCTGGGCGGTGGAACGTGAACCAGCAGTGCGCGCTGACTTGTTGTTCGGTTGCGTGCTGCTGGATCCGATGGCGACTCGACCCCTCGTAACTGAGGCTCTCCGTGCGGACCAGCACGACCAAGTTCGGATCGCGGCTCTCATTGCCGGCCTGGATGCTGGGCTCGCGTGGACTCGGCAGTCGGCCACGGCAGCAGTATCCCTTTTGCCGGCGAGTGACCGTATCGGCCGGACCCCGTGGCTCTACGACCCGTTTCCCGAAATCATCGAACGTCTCCTCGCGCGCCGCGAACTGAACAACGCCATCGATCTAGCCAACGCCGCACTGAACCTCACCGGCCCGAGGCACGCGGATGCTCGAAAAGAAGGCCTTTGGGGCGCTCGACTGATCGGAGACCAGCATCCGGAGGTTCGCGTCCGTTTGTTGCCTGCAATGCTCCCTCTCGTGGACGACCCCGAGACTGCGGTGGTAGGCCTTGTGACCCGATGGAGGAAGCACGACAGCGCCGTTGACCAGACCCTGGTGGACTTCGCGTCCCAGGAAGACCCCGTAGCCGCGGATCGCGCGCTGGCACTTTTGATCAGCACGGACGCTCCCCAGGCACCGTCTCTGCTCGCCCGGTACCTTCCGCAACGGCCCCGTGCCCTGGCGGCCACATCCATGTCCGAAGCCGGCGGCCGGATCCGCTATGTCCGTCCCATGGCCTGCGACCCGACACTCCTCAATGCGATCCGGGCACGCCTTGTCGAGGTGGATGTGAGCGAGGAGGAGGCCGGACACCTCCTGGGACTCCTTGGACACTGGGGACCTTCTGCACGCTCCGCGCTCCCCGAGTTGCTGACTGCTCTGCCCCGATTCCCCCTCCTGGTGCCCGGCGTCCTGGCCCTGGTCGCCATCGATACAGAGGCTGATCGCGCAGCCGCGGTCGAAGCGTTGCAAGCCGCAGCGCACCACACCGAGGGCGGCCCAACTGCGACCGAGGCCGTGCACAAGCTCACAGGAAAAGGTGCTTGATCACCCCGTGATGGTGGACAGAGTCGGCCGTCAGCGCGGCCTCTCATCCGGGACGATGCGGTTGTCTATGGGGTGCTGCGTAGCTTCGTAGGGGCGTTCACGAATGGGGCTGACCTGCGCTGTCGCGTGCCCACAGGGGTCGGGCGTCCTTTACGTGGTCACGCTGGCTACGCACCGTTGCTCACACCGACAACCCGCGCACCAGCAGATCAAGCAGCGCGCAGAGGAAGAGCGCGATGCCGATGAAACCGTTGACCTGGAAGAACGCGCGGTTGAGGCGGGACAGGTCGTGCGGGCGCACGAGGGAGTGCTCGTAGAGGAACGCGCCCGCCACGATCAGCAGACCGAGCCAGAAGAAGGCGCCGGCGCCGGTGACCACGCCGTACCAGACGAACAGCGCGGTGGTGACGGCGTGGCAGGCGCGGGCGCCCCAGATCGCGGCCGGGATGCCGAAGCGGGCCGGCACGGACAGGACGCCGATCTCGCGGTCCGTCTCGACGTCCTGGCAGGCGTAGATCAGGTCGAAGCCGCCGATCCAGATGCCGACGGCGAGACCGAGGATCACCGCGTTCCAGGACCACTCGCCGGAGATCGCCAGCCAGCCGCCGATCGGGCCCATCGCCTGGGCGAGACCCAGGATGGCCTGCGGGAAGTTCGTGAACCGCTTGCCGTAGGGATAGACGACCATCGGGATGACCGCGATCGGCGCGAGCGCCAGGCACAGCGGGTTGAGCAGGGCCGCGGCGCCCAGGAAGAAGACCAGGGCGACCAGCGCGCCGGTCCAGGCGTGCTTGACCGACACGGCGCCGGTGACCAGTTCGCGGTGGGCGGTGCGGGGGTTGCGGGCGTCGATCTCGCGGTCGATGATCCGGTTGGCGGCCATCGCGAAGGTGCGCAGGCCCACCATCGCGACCGTGACCAGCAGCAGCCGGCCCCAGTGGATGTTCTCGTCCCAGTCGAACATCGCGGTCAGCGCGGCGATGTAGGCGAAGGGCAGCGCGAACACCGAGTGCTCGATCATGACGAGGCGCAGGAACGCCTTGGTGCGGCCCGGCTGCGGGAGTGCCGCTGAAGCTGAACTCACCGTGCGTACTCCCTCATGCTGTTCAGGGACCTCACAGCCCGTACTCCTTCCAGCGGCGGTCGACCTTCGCCGCCGTCTCCGGGTCGGACAGCACCATCTCGGGCCAGCCGCCGTCCCGGGTGTAGCCCTCCTCGGGCCACTTCTTCGTGGCGTCGATGCCGGCCTTGCCGCCCCAGAACTGCTGGTAGGACGCATGGTCGAGATGGTCGACCGGGCCTTCGACGACGGAGAGGTCACGGGCGTAGTCCGTGTTGCCGAGCGCGCGCCACGCGACTTCGTGCAGATCGTGGACGTCGCAGTCGGCGTCGACGACCACGATCAGTTTCGTCAGGGACATCATGTGTGCCCCCCAGACGGCGTGCATCACCTTCTGGGCGTGCTTGGGGTACTTCTTGTCGATCGAGACGATCGCGCAGTTGTGGAAGCCGCCCGCCTCGGGGAGGTGGTAGTCCACGATGTCCGGGACGATGATCTTGAGGAGCGGGAGGAAGAAACGCTCCGTGGCCCGGCCCAGCGGCCCGTCCTCCGTCGGCGGCCGGCCGACGACGATGGACTGGAGCAGCGGCCGCTTGCGCAGGGTGACGCAGTCGATCGTCAGCGCCGGGAACGGCTCCTGCGGGGTGTAGAAACCGGTGTGGTCGCCGAACGGCCCCTCGGGGAGCATCTCGCCCGGTTCCAGCCAGCCTTCGATGACGACCTCGGCGTTCGCCGGCACCTGCAGCGGCACCGTCTTGCAGTCGACCATCTCGATCCGCTTGCCCTGGATGAACCCGGCGAAGAGGTACTCGTCGATGTCACCGGGCAGCGGAGCGGTCGCGGCGTACGTCACGGCGGGCGGGCAGCCGAAGGCGATGGCGACCGGCAGCCGCTCGCCCCTGCGCGCCGCGACCTGGTAGTGGTTGCGGCTGTCCTTGTGGATCTGCCAGTGCATGCCGATGGTGCGCTTGTCGTGGCGCTGGAGCCGGTAGAGCCCGAGATTGCGGATGCCGCTCTCCGGGTCCTTGGTGTGGGTCAGTCCCAGGTTGAAGAAGGAACCGCCGTCCTGCGGCCAGGTGAACAGCGCGGGCAGCTGGTCGAGGTCGACGTCCTCGCCGCGCAGCACGACCTCCTGGACCGGGGCGTCCTTCACCTTCTTCGGCGGTACGTGGGTCATCGCGCCGAGCTTGCCGAAGGCCTCGCGCACGCCCACGAAGCCCTGCGGCAGCTCGGGCCTGAGCAGGCCGCCGATCTTCTCGGAGATGTCGCCGTAGGACTTGAGGCCGAGGGCCTTGAGGAGGCGGCGGTCGGTGCCGAAGACGTTCATCGCGAGGGGCATCGCGGAGCCGCGCACGTTCTCGAAGAGGAGCGCGGGGCCCTGGGCCTTCTGCACCCGGTCGACGATCTCCCCCACCTCCAGATAGGGGTCGACCTCGGCCTTGATGCGCTTGAGGTCGCCCTCGCGCTCCAGCGCCCGGAGCAGGGAGCGAAGATCGTCGTAAGCCATGCGACCCAGTATCGCCGAGCCCGCCCCGCCGCCTGCGCGCGCCCCACCCGGGCGGGGGCCCGTGCGGGGTTCTCGCCCCCGCCGCCCCTACCCGTCCCGTCCCGGGGGCCGGCCCCCGGACCCCCGCTCCTCGAACGCCGGAGGGGCTGGATTCAGCACCCGCTACCCTGTGCGCGTCACCGGGGTCCCACGTCGCCCCGCCGTCGTTCACTGGGGGATCGTTCGGCCATGCTCAGGTATCTGCCGTTTCTGCTGGTCCTGGCGTTGTGGATCTACGCGTTCATCGACTGCCTGAACACCCCGGAGGAAGAGGTCCGGGGCCTGCCGAAGGTCGTGTGGGTAATCATCATCCTGCTCTTCGGCGAGGTACTGGTCGGTCCGGTCGCCTGGCTGGTGGCCGGCAAGGTCCGCCACTCGGCCGGGGGCGGCGCCACGCCCTCCGAGTGGCACCGCAACCACCGCACCCAGCAGCTCGCGCCCGACGACAACCCCGAGTTCCTGAACTCGCTCAAGGCGGAGAACAGGAAGAAGGACGAGGCGCTCCTGAAGGACTGGGAGGCCGATCTGCGGCGCCGCGAGGAGGAGCTGAAGCGGCGCGAGCGCGAGGACGAGGCCTGAGCCCGATATGCCCTTCAGCGAGGCCGTGGACCGATCCGCGGAGGCCGTGGACCGATCCTCGAGGCCGTGGGCCGATCCGCGAGGCCGTGGACCGATCCGCGGAGGCCGTGGACCGATCCGCCGATGGCTCAGCCCAGTAGTCCCAGCCGGGTGATCTCCCGTCCCGCGGAGCGGTCCATCACCATCCGCAGGCCGGCCTCGCGGGTCCTGTCGTAGGCGGCCACGTCTATGACGCCCAGCTGGAACCAGACCGCTTTGGCGCCGAGCGTCACCGCCTGGTCGGCGATGTCGCCGGCCAGGGCGGAGTTGACGAACACGTTCACCACGTCCACCGGGAAGGGGATCTCCGCGAGCGAGGCGTAGCCCTGCTCGCCGTGCACCGTCTCGGCCTTGGGGTGCACGGGCACCACCTTCTTGCCGATGCGCTGCAGCTTCTCGGCCACACGGTAGGCGGCCCTTTCGGGGTTGCTGGACAGTCCGACCACGGCCCAGATGTCCCCGGCGCCGGTGAGGATGTCGTCGATTGTCGCGTCGTCGCCATAGGTCATCGCCACAGGATGGCATACAGAATCCAATATGGCGACGGCGCTGTCAGATGGCCCTGGACAGCATCAAGGACGACTCCCTGGCCGGAGCCCTCGCCTGGCTGGTGCGCGAGGCTGAGGCGCCGGAGAAGACAGCTCAGGCGTTCATCCTGGCCCGGAAGCCGGAGGCAGGCTGACTACCGCCGTACGGCCGACACGAACGCCGCCCAGGCCGCGCGGTCGATGACCAGTACCGGGCCGTGCGGGTTCTTGCTGTCACGGACGGGGACGACGGCGGGGAAACCGGGGGCCACTTCGATGCAGTCGCCGCCGTTGTCGCCGCTGTAGCTGCTCTTGATCCAGGTCGCCGCGCTCAGCTCGTGCCTGTCCATGATGCCCGTACCCCTCCATCACGTCGCTGATCAGAGCGGCGGATTCGCGGGCTGACGGAGCGTCCGCCCTGAGCACATCATAGGTCTGGCTGTGGCGCCCGTAGACGGCCGGATCGTCGTTGAAATAGCCCCGGTCCAGGGACTCCGAGTAGACCCACTCATGCCCGTCGGGCAGCCTGATCAACGACATGGAGGCGTTCGGACGGACGACTTCGGGGAGGTCGGCCGGGGCGACCTGGATGTGGATGTTCGCGTGCCGGCCGACCCGCAGCAGGTGCGCACACTGCTCACGCATGATGGCCGGGTTCCCCACCACGTTGCGCAGACAGCTCTCGTCCAGCACGACGGCGTAGAACGGGCCGTCGGCGTCAAGGAAGCGCTGTTGCCGACTCAGTCGGGCCCGGACCCGCTCCTCCACCTCTTCGGAGTTCGTGAGACGACGGCTGAACAGCGCCCGCACGTAGTCCTCGGTCTGCAACAGCCCTGGGACAACGCGCTCTTGATACGCCCGCAGAGCCACCGCCACCGCATCCATCTCGGCCCGCCGCCGGAACCAGTCCGGATGCTCCACCTGCGGATACCAGTCGATCCGGCTCCACAGCCGCAGCAACACCCCACCGGTATCGAGTAGTTCGTCGCAGGTCTTCGCGAAGGTGTCCTGGGGGACCCGCGCGCCCGCCTCCACGCGGGCCACCTGAGAGCGGTCGCAGGGGATCCGGCGAGCGAGGTCCTCCTGCGTCAGGCCCTCCGCCTCGCGGTAGTGCTTCAGCACCTCCCCGAACACGGCCGCAGTCGTGACGGCCGCTCCCCCGTCGGCATTACGTCGGCTCACCGCACCCCCTCCGTGACAGTGGGCCACTGTCACGCGTCCGCCATTGATACCGACCGTTCCCCTGAGCCACGCTCGATACACCCAGAGTGATGGCGAACGTACGGAGTGAGCATGGCGGAGCAGTGGGAGAAGGGGACGTTGGTCTACGACCCGCGGACGGACAAGGTCGGCGAGTTCCGGGACGCGGCAGGCCCGTACGCGATGCTGCGCCCCGTCGGCGGCGGCCGGGAGTGGCAGGCCGACCCGGCGCTGATCCGCCCGGCCACAGCGGAGGAACGGCTCAGCGCGGGAGTGCGGGCCGCCAACAGCCGTTCCGGGCAGGCAGTTGGCGTGACCCCGCCCCAGGGCGACGACGTGAGCCGCCCGCCCGAGCCCCTCGCCGGTTGCGCGACGTGCGAGGACCTCGCCGTACGGCGTGACGAAGCCCGCGCCCGGTGCGACGGAACCGAGGAGACCGACGCCAACGTGCTGCTGCGCCGGCATCTGCGGACAGGCCACAACATGCCGGGCAGCAGCCGCCGTCGGCTCTTCCGCTACGTGCCCTACTCGATCGTTCAGGACACGACGGCGGAACCCGAGTACGAGGCACGGTGCGTCTCGGGCGACGAGGCCGACTGCGATGCCGCGTCCGGCCCCTGCCACGGCCCGGCGGAGGTCGAGGAGTGGCAGCGCAGACACACCCAGGAAACCCGGCACACCCGCTACCGCCGCAACTTCGCGGACTACGCGGTCATGGAGCCGGCGGACGGCTGTTGAGCGCCCGGATCCCGCGCAGGACGAGCCCACCGCCTGATGGGCGCCCGCACCAGCACGGGCAAGCTGCTGCTGCGGGTGGGCGACCTGACGTCGTAGCCGGGGACGTGACGTCGTGGCCCGACACCGCACGTCTGAGCGCGAGACCTGACGTCGCGGCCGGACACCGCACGTCGCAGCCCGGTACCTCACATCGCAGCCGGATGGCGTGGCGGGGATGCATGGCGGAGCCGTAAGCAGCCCCCTGCTTCATCCCTTCGGCGGGCCGCCGTAGACCAACGGCGGACGGCGCGACCCACGGCCGGTTCCCAGACTGGGGCGACAACGGCATGGGAGGGCACGATGCGGGACATCAGTCGGGCACGCTTTCTGGGCATGGCCGCGGGGGCCGGGAGCGCGTTGCTGCTGCCCGGGGCACCGGCCGCGGCGACAACAGGGGCCGGGCGCCCCGGACTTGCGCACCGGGGAGTCGTCTACGAGGTCGCGGCGGGCGACACACCCGCCACCGCCTGGAGCGCCGCCCGGATGCGCGCGGACCTGCGGGCGATCCGGCACGACCTGCACGCCGAGTCCGTCAAGGTCACCGGGGACGGGGTCGAGCGGCTCACCTCCACCGCGGCCGAGGCGGCCGAGCGCGGACTGCACGTCTGGCTGGAACCGACGCTGGGTGACGTACCGCAGCGCGAGATCCTCGACCATCTCGCGGAGTGCGGCCGGTTCGCCGAGCGGCTGCGGCGGCAGGGCGCCGGGGTCCACCTCAGCGTGGGCTGCGAGTTCGTGCTCTTCGTGCCCGGGATCGTGCCCGGCGCCACCGCGGAGGAACGCATCGCGAACCTGCTCTCCGGCAACTTCGACCCCGTACAGATGATGCGCCGGCTGCGCCGCTTCACCGCCCGGGCGGCGGCCGTCGGCCGGTCCGTCTTCCACGGGCGGCTGACGTACGCGGCCGCGCAGGACGAGGAGGTCGACTGGAACCTCTTCGACATCGTCGGCCTCGACTACTACTCGTTCTACCGGCGCCGGTCCGGCCACGTCCGCGAGCTGCGCAAGTACACCCGCTTCGGGAAGCCGCTCGCCATCATGGAGTTCGGCTGCTGCACCTTCGAAGGCGCCCCGGAACAGGGCGGCATGGGCTGGGACGTCGTCGACTACACGAAGGAACCGCCGGAGATCAAGGGCGACCTGGTGCGCAGCGAACGGACGCAGGCCGCCTATCTGACGGACGTGCTGTCGGTGTTCGAGTCGATGGGCCTGTACGCGGCGCTGGCGTACACCTTCGTCAACGCCGAAGCCCCGCACCGGCGCGAACGCCGCCTCGACCTCGACATGGCGAGCTACAGCATCGTGAAAACGATCAGGGACCGTCCCGACGACCCGTCCTCCGGCCGGCACTGGGAGCCCAAGGAGTCCTTCCACGCGCTGGCCCGGCAGTACGCGCGGGCGCGGCGCTGCTGAAGCGCGTCCCTGCGGGCGCGGGCCGGCGGGAGGGTATTTTCCGCACGTTGCCCCGGTGGTCCGGCCACAGGAGAGTGGAGTCATGGAGCGCATCGATCAGGCACAGGCACGCGCGTGGCTCGCCACGGCCGTCGCCGAGGCCCGGGCCGGGCTCGCCGAGGGCGGCATCCCCATCGGGGCCGCCCTGTACGGCGCGGACGGCACCCTTCTCGGCAGCGGCCGCAACCGGCGCGTGCAGGACGACGACGCGTCGGTGCACGCGGAGACGGCGGCGTTCCGTGCCGCCGGACGCCGGCGAAGCTACCGCGGTACGACGATGGTGACCACGCTGTCGCCGTGCTGGTACTGCAGCGGCCTGGTCCGCCAGTTCGGGATCTCCCGGGTCGTCGTCGGCGAGGCCGCGACCTTCCACGGCGGCCACGACTGGCTCGCCGAGCACGGCGTGGAGATCGTCCTCCTCGACGACTCCGAGTGCGTCGCGATGATGCGCGACTTCATCAAGGACCAGCCGGCACTGTGGAATGAGGACATCGGTGAGTGACCCCCAGCCGGACGCCCGGACGGGCGCCCCGACCGGCCCCCGTATCCCCACGATCGATCTGCGCCCGTGGCTCGCCGGGGACCCCGGCGCCCGCGCCCGGACCGCTCGTACCGTCGACGACGCGCTGCGCACCGCCGGTTTCCTCCTGGTCACCGGGCACGGCGTGGACCCCGCCCTGCGCACCGGCATCCGAACGGCCGCCCGCGCTTTCTTCGCCCTGCCCGCCGCGGCCAAACAGCCGTACACCGCGAAGGTCGGCGGCCGCGGCTGGCTCGGTCCGGGTGCCGAGGCCAACGGCTACTCGGAGGGCACCGAGACCCCGCCGGACCTCAAGGAGTCGCTGACCTTCGCGACGCACGAGCCGTTCGAGGACCCGGAGGTCAATGCCGAGTGGTACGCGCCCAACGTCTGGCCGGCCGAGGCACCCGGACTGCGGGCGCTCTGCGAGGAGTACCTCGCGCGGATGGCGGAGCTGGAGAACCATCTCCTCGCTCTCCTCGGCGAAGCCCTGGGACTGGCCCCGGACTTCTTCACCAGGCACATGGACCATCCGACGTACGGCTTCAACATCAACTGGTATCCGGGCACGGAGGTCGTCGGCGAGCCGCAGCCTGGGCAGTTCCGCATCGGCCCGCACACCGACTTCGGCACGGTCACGATCCTCGACCGGCAGGCCGGCAAGGGCGGTCTGCAGGTCTACACGGACGAGGACGGCTGGCAGGACGCGCCCTTCGACCCGGCGGCCTTCACCATCAACATCGGTGATCTGATGGCCCGTTGGACGGGTGACCGGTGGCGCTCGGGCCGGCACCGCGTGCTGCCCCCGCCCGCCGACGCCCCGGCCGAGGAGCTGATCTCCCTGGTCTACTTCGGCGAGTGCACCCCGGGCACGCTGGTGGAGTCCGTACCCGCCCCCGTGGGCCGTGTCGCCTACCCGCCCGTGGACTCTCATGAGTACCTGCGCGAGAAGCTGGACTCGATCACAGTCGGCTGACAGGCGAACGCGTTTCGTAACCCAACGGACATCGCGCGCCCTAGTCCGAACCAACTCCCCCTTTTTACACTGTGGTTGATACACCTCACCTCAACCATGACAGAGACAGCAGCGGGATCGACGGCAGCGGGTGGGGCTTGGACCGCAACAGGGGGAGATGCGGTGCACAGAGGGCTGCACGGGCGGGGGGCGCTCTTCGACACGGATCCGCCCGGGCTCGCCCCACGGCTCATCGGCCTGCGCCCGTACCAGCACCGCTCGGCACCACTGGAGCATGCCAAGGAGCTCCCGTTCGTGGTGTTCGCGGGCGCCCGGGGGCTCGGCAAGAGCACGGTGCTCGGTGAGCTCCGGGAGGCCTACAAGGGCCATACGCCGGTCGCGCTGATCGACGGCGAGGACGCGCAGTTCGGCGCCCCGCCGACGGAGCGGCCGCCCGAGGCGTGGTCGCCGCCGGCGCACGCCCTCACCACCATCGCCGAGCAGCTCGCGGAGCCGGTGACGGGCGCGGGACGCATCAGCTTCCCGCGGCTCGCGTCCGGTCTGCTCGCGGTGGCGGCGGGCGGCTGGAGCGACCGCGATCTGCCGCGCATCCGCCAGGAGGCCGAGCGGATCCTGCTGCTGAACGACTCCGGCTCCTGGCTGTCCGGGTTCGCCGGTCGCTGGGTGGGCAAGGTCGTCGCCAAGATGATCGCCTCGATGTCGGGCACCGGGCCGGTGGTCGAGCCGATCATCGAGGCCACCCTGGAGGCGTTCTCCGAAGGGATGTCGCCCACCCACCTGCGGCTGCGCAAGGGCGCGACCTGGTACCGCGACTACCCGAACGCGGGCGGCAACCCCAAGCTCGGACTCATCCTGCTCTCCGGGCACTTCCGGGCGGGCGGCGACTCCCGCTCCCACGCGGAACGCCATCTCGTACGGGCCCTGCTGGCCGATCTCGACGACGCGTACGCGAGCCCGTTGCAGCGTTCGAAGCGGATCGGCCGGCCCGTCGTCCTGATCGACAACGTGCAGGCGCCGGCCGGCCGGGGCCTCATGGAGGCGGTGCTGCGCGACCGCGCCGAGGGCATCGCCGACCACACCGCCTTCTTCACGGCCCTGCGCGGCACGGCGCACCCCGCGCTGCGCAACGCCGTGCGCCGTACGCTCCCGGAGGCCGCCCGGCACAGCGGCTGGACGCCGGGCACCTCGCCGTCCTCGCGGGCGCTGCTCGTCTCGCTCCCGCCGCTGACGGCCGACGACACCCTGCACATCGTGGGCGGCGCCTGCCGGGAGCTGCCGGCGCCACCGCAACTCCCGTACGCCACCCACCGGTTGACCGGCGGCAGCCCGCTCGGCGTCGCCCTGCTCGCGGCCTCCGCCCGGCAGAACCTGCCCGCCGCCGCCTCGCTGGGCGCGCTGCTCACCGCCGACCTCGCCCTGCACGACGACCACGACGGGCGCCCCGCCTACCGGGAACTCCTCGCCCGGCTGGTGCCGGGCGGCCGGCTCGACGAACTCACCGTGCTCGCGGCGGCCCACGACCGCGACTCGGCCCGGGTCCTCGCCGAGGAGCGGCTGCCGGACGACTTCGGCGCCTCCGGTGTCCTCGACCTGGAGGAGCGGCTCGCCCGGGAGGGCCGGCCGGCGAACGCCGGGCAGTTCGTCGGCGACCCGTTCCTGCGCGCGCTGCTGCTGCTGCGGCTGCACCACCTCGATCCGGACCACGAGCAGTGGCGGGCCGCCCACCGCGCGCTCATCGGCCACTACACCGACGTGCCCGGCGGCGTGGAAGAACCCGGCCGCGCCCGCTACCGGCTGCACCACGAACTCGCCCTGGGCGAAGCCGAATCCGCGATCGCGTATCTGAGGGACGCCTTCCACCGACTCGACCCGCACGACTGGCTCGCCGCGCTGGTCTTCATCGCCTCCGCGCCGTACTACCACCCGCACGACCCCGACGGCCGTGACTTCGACGGCCACGACCACCGGGTCCCGGTCGCCCTCGGTCACACCGACGCCGCGGTGCGGTCGCCGGACGGGGTCGACGCCGCGTTGCACCTGCGGATCCGCCGACTGCTGCACGCCGTCTGGCAGTTGACCGACCCGCTGGTGCTGCCGGATCCGAAGGTGAGCGAGCGGCTGCGGTTCGAGCTGGAGCAGCTGTCCAACACACGGCCCGCGGGCACCGCCCTGCTGTGGCGGGCCTCGCGGGACTGGCCGGCGGACGCCCTGGCCGGCCGGCCCCTCCGCATCCCGGGCGGGTCCGACGAGGAAGGCGAGGGGGACGCGTGATGGCGCACGTCTGGGTGTGGCTGCGCGAGGACATCTGGGAGATACGTTTCCGGAGGTACGTCGCCCTGTCGCTGGCGGCCGTCCTGGTGACCTTCGGGGTCTGGGGCGGCCGGACGCTCGCCCACGACGACCGCAGCTGCGCGCCCGGGGTCGTCCAGCCCGAGGGCAGCACCGAATGCGTGGGCGTCTCCAGCACCACGTACGCCTTCGGCCGTCCCCAACTCGCGGACACCGTACGGGCGATCAACCGCGAGAACCACCGGCTGGCACCCGGCGGCCAGGTGACCGTCGCCCTGCTGGAACCCTTCACCGCGACCGACGCCGACAACCTCCGCGATGTGCAGCACGAGCTCCAGGGCGCCTATCTGGCCCAGTACCAGGCCAACCACGACTCCAACGAGCAGACCCCGAAGATCCGGCTGGTGCTCGCCAACCCCGGTGCCAGTGGCGCGCACTGGGAGCACACGGTGGACCAGCTGGAGCGGATGACGAAGGGGCCCGAGCGGCTGCGCGCGGTGACCGGCGTGGGGCTGAGCACCGACAACAACAAGAAGGCCGTCGCGGAGCTGACCCGGCGGGGCATCCCGGTGATCGGCACCTCCATCACCGCGGACGATCTCGCCAACGGGCGCCAGGGCAAGGACCCCTACCCCGGGCTCGCCCGCGTCTCCCCCACCAACACCGACGAGGCCCGCGCCCTCGCCTCCTTCGCCAAGGTCTCGGCCGGCAAGGCGTTCCTGGTCTACGACAAGCCGGGCGACCCCTATACGCGCACCCTCCAGAGCTCCTTCGGAAAGCTGCTCAAGGGCTCGCCGTACGAGCCGCAGCCGTACACCCCGCCCGACGACCGCAGCAAGGAGGGCACCACCGCCAACACCTTCGAGCAGATCACCCACGTCCTGTGCGACACGGCACGCGGTACGGACACCGTCCTGTTCGCCGGCCGCCACACCCAACTGCGCCAGTTCATCAACGCGTTGGGCGACCGCGGCTGCCAGGACCGGCGCTTCACCCTGCTCACCGGCGACGAGGGCTCGTACCTCACCGGGGACAAGGACCTGGACCGCAGCGCCCTGAAGCACAACCTGTCCGTGCGCTACACGGCTCTCGCGCACCCGGACGCCTGGGTGCAGGACACCGCGAAGACCGGCGGGAGCGCCGCGGACGCGGAGCAGCTCGACGGCATGCTGCGCCGCAGCAAGCGCGAGCCCGTCGGACCCATCGGTCCGGTCGCCCTCGACGACGGCCAGTTGATCATCGCCTACGACGCCCTGCGGCTCGCCGTGCACGGCATCCGCGCGGCCACGCCGGACGGGAAGCGGATCCCGGCCCTGGCGGACGTGGGGCTCCAGTGGCCGCAGGTGAAGGGCAAGCAGCTGCGGGTGAACGGGGCGAGCGGCTGGATCTGCCTGGACGTCCACGGCAATCCGTACGACAAGGCCGTACCGATCGTGGAACTGACCCCGGAAGGCAGCTCCCGCTTCGTGAAGATCGCCTGGCCGGAGGGCAGGCCACCGGAGACGGAGTGCTTGCCGCCCAGTACGGGTTGAGGCGGCACGGCGGGCCCGACGGCCTTCGGCCGGGACCGGGTGAGCCGGGGCTCGAAGACCTCGGCGGCGGTGAGCCACTCCGCCAGGCCCTCGGGACTGGCCACCGCGCGCCAGGCCCCGGCCACGGGCTGGGGCAGGCGCAGCAGGAAGTGCCGGACGGCCCCGGCCCCGTCCCCGCGGGTCTCGGTGGGGCCCTCCTCGATGGATCCGCTCATGACCCCAGCCTCACCCGGAGCCGAGGGTTCCGCACGCCGCGAGGAGCCGGCGTTCCCGGCCGTCCCGGGGCGGGATCAGACGCCGGCGTAGGAGTGCTTGCCGGTCACGAAGATGTTGACCCCGTAGTAGTTGAACAGCCAGCAGGCGAAGGCGATCAGCGCGATGTACGCGGCCTTGCGGCCCTTCCAGCCGGCCGTCGCACGGGCGTGCAGATAGCAGGCGTACGCGACCCAGGTGATGAACGCCCAGGTCTCCTTGGGGTCCCAGCCCCAGTAGCGGCCCCAGGCGTCGCCCGCCCAGATCGCGCCCGCGATGATCGTGAAGGTCCACAGCGGGAAGGCGGCCGCGTTCACCCGGTAGGAGAACTTGTCGAGCGAGGCCGAGGCCGGGAGCCGCTCCATGACGGAGGTCGCGAACCGGCCGGGCTGCCCGCCGTTCGCGAGCTTGTTCTCGTAGTTGTCCTTGAAGAGGTACATCAGGGTGCCGACCGCGCCGACGTAGAAGACGGCGCCACAGAAGATCGCGGTCGAGACGTGGATGTACAGCCAGTACGAGTGCAGAGCGGGAACCAGCTGGTCGCTCGCGGTGTACAAGACAGTGACGGCGAGACCGAGATCCAGGAGGACCGTGGTGACCAGGGGGAGGCCCAGCCAGCGGATGTTCTTCTTCAGCGCGAGCAGCGAAAGGTACACAGCGACGGCGACGGTGGAGAAGGTGATGTTGAACTCGTACATGTTGCCCCACGGCGCCCGCTCCACCGACAGAGCACGGGCGACCACACCGCCCGCCTCGACGGCGAACGCGAGCACGGTGAGGGACACGGCGATACGGCCGTAGAGGTCCCCCTGCTCGTCACCGCCGTGCGCGCCGGGACCGTCCGGGACGTCACGGGCGCCGGCCGCTGAGCGGACGACGACCTTGGGCCGCTCCAGGACAGCGGTGCCACCGGCGGACTGGACGGTGACCGCGGGCGCCTTCGCGCCGGGCTTCTGCGTGAGCGCGGCGGCCGTGCGGCCGACCTTGCTGCGGCTGCCGAACAGCCATTCGGCGATGTACGCGAAGAAGGCCAGGGTATAGACGGCCATCGACGAGTAGATCAGCGTATTGCTGATGCTGGCGAGGTGTTCGTTGGTTGCGGCGGCGAGAGTCACTGCTTCTCAGCCCCTTCGGCGGCAGGTACGGCGTGAGGTTCGGAGGTGTCCGGATCGGGCCCGGGGGTGACCGTATCGGGCTCGGGCGCGCTGGGCGCCCGGTCGTGCAGGAGCCCGGCGAGATCGCCGAGTTCCTCGGGAAGCTTCGCGGACTCGCTGCGGCCGAGCCCGGCCATCTCGACGACGGTGACGCCGTCCGCCCCGGTGGTGGCGCGCACCCAGACGCGGCGGCGCTGGATGAACAGGGAGCCGGCGAGCCCGAAGATCGCGGCGAACGCGCCGGCCAGCGCCCAGCTGCTGCCGGGCTGCTGGGTGACCTGGAAGCCGGCCCACTCCTTGATGTCCTTCTCGAAGGTGATCGAGCCGGCGCCGTTCGGCAGCTTCATGGTCTCGCCCGGCCGCAGCCGGCTCTTGAGGATGTCGCCCTTGGCGTCCTTGAACTGCTTCATCTCGGAGGTGTCCAGTTGGTACACGTTCTGCGGGAGACCGGAGTCGACCCCCAGGCTGCCGTGGTACCCGGACAGGGCGAGCACGGGATAGTCCAGCGCGGGGAACTGGGAGAACATCGTCCCCTTGCCGGCGCCCGCGAAGGTCGGCACGAAGAACGCGGCGAAGCCGAGCTGCTCGCTCCTGCCCTGCGCGTTCCTGTAGCCGTCCATGACCTTGATCGCGCCCTGCGAGGTGACGTTGGAGTCGATCGGCAGCATCGGCACGGCCTGGCTGTAGACGACGTTCCCCTTGCCGTCCCGGACGGTGACGACGGGCGCGTAGCCGTGGCTGACGAGGTAGACCTTCGAGTCGCCGATCACCAGCGGCTCGTTGACCTGGACGGAGGTCTTCTTCGCCTTGCCGTAGGCGCCCTCGCGGTAACTGATGTCCGCCCGGTACGTGCGCGGGGTGCCCTTGTTGGGCCCGGTCCGCTCGTACGTGCCGGTGAACTTGTCGAGGTCGAAGCTGAACGGCGTCAGGTCGTCGTTGCTGAACAGGCTGCCGGACTTGAAGTCGTCGTACTGCGTGAGGGTGTTGGAGAAGCCGTCGCCCTCGATGATCAGTTTGTCGCCCTCGGACTTGAAGAGCTGGCCCCAGGCGAAGGCGACCAGCATCACGATCAGGGCGATGTGGAAGATCAGGTTGCCGGTCTCGCGCAGATAGCCCTTCTCCGCGGCGATGGCGTCCCCTGCGGCGTGCGCGCGGAAGCGGCGCTGCTTCAGCAGCCGGAGCGCGTCCGCACGGACCTGCTCGGGCGCGGCCTCGGTGCGCCAGGTCGTGTACGCGGGCAGCCGGGTCAGCCGCTTCGGCGCACCCGGCGGGCGGCTGCGCAGCTGCCCCACGAACTGCCAGGTCCGCGGCACGATGCAGCCGATGAGCGAGACGAACAGCAGGATGTAGATCGCGGAGAACCACACCGAGCTGTACACGTGGAACAGGCCGAGCTTCTCGTAGAGCGGCCCGAGCGTGGTGTGCGTCTTCAGGAACTCCGCGACCTTCGTCGCGTCGGTCCCGGACTGCGGGATCAGCGATCCGGGAATCGCCCCCAGCGACAGCAGGAAGAGCAGGATCAGCGCGACCCGCATGGAGGTCAGCTGCCGCCAGAACCACCGGGTCCAGCCGATGACCTCGCGGCCGGTCCAGGCGAGCCACCCGGCGACGCCGGGAGCCCGCGTCCCGCCGAACGAGCCGGGCATCGCCGTCTCCGTCGGGGCGGTGGACAACTGCGAGCCGGCCGCGCCGAGTTCCCGCGCGTCCCGCGCGGCCTCCGTGCGCTCGTCTCCCGCGGTGCCCTCGGCGCCGGCCGTCCCGGCCGTGCCGGTCGTCCCGGTCGTCCCGGTCGTGCCGGTCGTCCCGGTCGTGCCGGTCGTCCCGTTGGTGTCGGTCGGCTCGCCGGTGTCAGTCGTACGCATGGAACCGGTCCCGGTCTCGGTCTCGCTCATGGATCAGATCCCCACCGTGAAGCCGTCGGACCAGGTCTGCATGGACTGCACGATGCTGTCCCACGCACCGGTGAGCAGGAGCAGGCCGGTCACGATCATCATGCCGCCGCCGATCCTCATCACCCACGCGTAGTGGGCCTTGACCCAGCCGAAGGCGCCGAGCGCCTTGCGGAAGGCGACCGCGGCGAGGACGAAGGGGATGCCGAGGCCGGCGCAGTACGCGACGGTCAGTATGGCCCCTCGGCCCGCGCTCGCCTCGTTGAAGGCGAGCGCGTTCACGGACGCCAGGGTCGGGCCGATGCAGGGCGCCCAGCCGATACCGAAGAGCGCGCCCAGCACGGGCGCGCCCACCAGGCCGGCCACCGGCCGCTTGTGGAAGCGGAACTCGCGCTGGGTGAGCCAGGGCATCAGGCCCAGGAAGAAGACGCCCATCAGGATCATGAGTACGCCGAGCACCTTGGACAGCGTGCTCTGGTGTTCCTGGAGGGTGGAGCCGAAGTACCCGAAGAGCGCACCGCCGGAGACGAACACGGCGGTGAAGCCGAGCACGAACAGCCCCGCACCCGCGACCATCCGCCCCCGTCGGGCCTCGGCCAGATCCGTGCCGGTGACTCCGGTGACGTACGAGAGGTAACCCGGCACGAGCGGCAGGACGCAGGGCGAGAAGAAGGAGACGAGCCCGCCGAGCAGGGCGATCGGCAGGGCGATCAGCAGTGCCCCGCTGAAGACCGTCTCGTTCCTGCCGGTCGACTCGGCGAGGGTCGTGGCGAGGTGCGCGGACGTGGCGAGGTGCGCGGACGTCGCGATGTCCGTGGACGCGGCGAGAAGGGACACCTCAGGTCACTTCTCCGCGAGGATCGGGTCGAGCATCTCGCGCAGCTTCTCCTCGCTGAGGGCCTGCATCGAGCGGGCCGCGACCTTCCCGTCCCGGTCGATGATCAGCGTCGACGGAATCAGCTGCGGGTTGAGCGTGCCCTTCTTGAAGCGGAGCATCAGCCGGCCCGTGGGGTCGTACAGGCTCGGGTAGGTGATGCCCTGCTCCTTCTCGAACGCCTTGGCCGGAGAGGTGCTGGAGTCGCGGGTGTTGATGCCGACGAACTGCACGCCCTGCGCCTCGGTGTCCTTGGCGACCTTGACGAAGTTCGGCGCCTCGGCACGGCACGGCGGGCACCAGGAGCCCCAGACGTTGAGGACGACGACCTTGCCCTTGTAATCGGCGACGTCGAGCTGCTTGCCGTCGACCGTCTTGCCCGAGAGGTCGGGGGCGGCGGCCCGCGAGCCCTTCGCGACGGTCGCGATGCCGTCCTTGCCGGAGACGAAGTTGGTGTTCCCCGAGCCCCCGGAGGTGCCCCCGGAACTGCACGCGGCCAGGACGAGTGCCGCGACGGCGGCCCCGGCGGTGACCAGGGCGGCGCGGCTACGGGTGCGGTCGGTGCGGTTCGTGCGGTTGAGGCGCTGGGGGGCGCGGCAGGCGGCACTCATGTGAAAAGTTTCGCATGCCCGTTCTGGGGATCTTGCGCACCCCCCTTGCGGGCGGAAACCCGCATTTCAGGCGGCCGTCCAGGACCGGCCGGAGGAGTGCGCGGCAGAGCGGGTGGAGGACCCGGTGGAGGTCCCGGTGGAGGACCCGGTGGACGTGCTGGTGGAGGACCCGGTGGACGAGCCCTTGCCGGTCCCGGCGAGGAACTGCTTCCAGCCGCCGTCCGGCTGAACGCCCACGTCCAGCGACTGCAGCTTGGCCAGCACCTCCGGCTTCTGCACGTCGAGCCAGTCCACGAACTGCCGGAACGAGACCAGGCGTACGTCCCCGCCCTTCTCCCTCTCCCGCGCGATGCGCTTGAAGGCGGTCTCGACCGCGTCCATGTAGATGCCGCCGTTCCACTCCTCGAAGTGGTTGCCGATGAAGAGCGGTGCGCGGTTTGTCTCGTATGCCCGCTTGAATCCGGCGATGTACGCCCCGGCCGACTGCTTGCGCCAGCCCGGGTAGTTGTACGAGGGCGCCCTGGTGGAGTTGACCGACTGGTTGGCCAGCATGTTGTAGTCCATCGAGAGCACCTCGAAGCTGTGCCCCGGGAACGGGATCGCCTGCAGTGGCAGATCCCACACGCCCTGGTTCTTCTGCGGCCAGCGCTGACGCCCGCCGGGCGAGGAGGCGTCGTAGCGCCAGCCCAGCTCGCGGGCGGTGGGCAGCAGGTTGTTCTGGCCGAGCAGACACGGGGTGCGGCCGCCGATGAGTTCGCGGTCGTAGTCGAAGGGCAGCGCGGGCAGATCGGTCCAGCCGCTGTTGGTCCGCCACTCCTTCACGAAGGACTTCGCCTGGTCGATCTCGCTGCGCCACTGCTGGGGCGTCCAGTTGGCGACGGTGCCGTAGCCGGAGCAGAAGTGACCGTTGAAGTGCGTACCGATCTCATGGCCGTCGAGCCAGGCGCGGCGCACGGACTTCAGCGTCAGCTTGATGTGGTCGTCGGTCAGGTAGCCGATGTCGGAGGCGCCCGGCGTGTTGTTCGGCGGCCGGTACATGCGCTTCTTCGACTCGGGCAGCAGATAGAGCCCGGACAGGAAGAAGGTCATGTGCGCGTCGTGGTCCTCGGCGAGCTGCAGGAAGCGCTCGAAGAGACCGGTGCCGACCTCTCCCGCGCCGTCCCAGGAGAAGACCACGAACTGCGGCGGGGTCTCGCCGGGCTCCAGCGGGACGGGCCGCTTCGGCTGGTTGGGCTGCTTGCCGGTGAAGGAGGTGGACCCGTCGCCGAGGGGGCGCGCCGGGGTCTTGGGGGCACCGGGCTTTCCGCTGCGGGAACCCCCGGGGGTGCTTCCCCCCTCTTGTTGGGCAGTACCGCAGGCGGCGAGTCCCAGCGCGGCCGCGGCGCCCGCTCCCGTCCCGATCATTCCGCGTCGGCTGAACTCCCGCATTCCGTCCCCATTCGTCGCGCCCTCTCAGCTGGCTCCCAGCCGGTACACAAGGAGAGGGCGCGACGAAGACGGGGGTTCCGTCTGACTCGCACATATTTATATGATTTTACGAAGAAACGCTCGGATGACACGTCTGCGTACGCTTTGTGACGGTTCGTACGCACCCTTCGGCGACGGACGCACGCACCCTTCGGCGACGGACGCACGCACCCCTCCACGACGGACGCACGCCGAGCTGTCAGGCCCCGAAGGCCTTGTCCTTCCCCTTCACCGGCTTGGCGCCCGCGAGGAGATGAGCCGGCACCAGATCCCGGGCGGGCTCGCTGTAGCCGACGGAGACGATCTTGTCGCCGCGGTAGGTGAAGGTCGTCAGGGACGCCAGGGTGCACTGCCGCTTGCGCGGGTCGTGCCACAGCCGGCGGCGCTCCACGAAGGACCGCAGGATCCAGATCGGCAACTGGTGGGACACGCACACCGCTTCGTGCCCACGCGCCGCGTCCTTGGCCGCGTCCAGTGCCCCCATCATCCGTACGACCTGCTCCAGGTACGGCTCGCCCCAGGACGGCTTGAAGGGGTTGACGAGGTGCTTCCAGTTCTCCGGCCGGCGCAGCGCGCCGTCACCGACCCCGAAGGTCTTGCCCTGGAAGACGTTCTCCGCCTCGATCAGCCGCCCGTCGGTCGCGAGGTCGAGACCGTGCGCCTTGGCGATGGGCGTCGCCGTCTCCTGCGCCCGCTCCAGCGGGGAGGAGACGACATGTGTGATGTCCCGCGAGGAGAGGTGCTCGGCGACCCGGTCGGCCATCTGCCGCCCGAGGTCCGACAGGTGATATCCGGCCAACCGTCCGTAGAGGACGCCGTCCGGATTGGCCACCTCGCCGTGCCGCATCACATGGACGACGGTGATGTCGTCCGCCCGCTCGGTTCCCTGCTCGGTCATGCCGTGGCCTCCGCCGCTGCCCGTGCCGCCGCCGGAAGGGCGTCGGCGATCCGCTGGACTGCCCGCTCGTCATGCGCCGTGGACACGAACCACGACTCGAACGACGAAGGCGGCAGATAGACGCCCTGCGCGAGCAACGAGTGGAAGAACGCGGTGAACCGGAAGGACTCCTGCTTCTTCGCGTCCTCGTAGTCCCGCACCTCCCGCTCGGTGAAGAAGACGGAGAACATGTTGGACGCGTTCTGCAGCCGGTGCGCCACGCCCTCCTTGCTGAGTGCCTCGGTCACCAGCGTGCGGATCTGCAACGACACGGCGTCGACCTTGTCGTACGCGGCGTCGTCGAGCAGCCGCAGCTGCGCGAGGCCGGCGGCGGTCGCGACCGGGTTCCCGGACAGCGTGCCCGCCTGGTAGACCGGCCCGGCCGGCGCGAGGTGACCCATGACGTCGGCCCGGCCGCCGAAGGCCGCGGCCGGGAAGCCGCCGCCCATCACCTTGCCGAAGGTCATCAGGTCGGGACGGACCCCGTCGACACCGAACCAGCCGGCCTTGCTGGTCCGGAATCCGGTCATCACCTCGTCGGAGACGAACAGCGCGCCGTTCTTCGCGCACGCGTCCTTCAGCCCCTGGTTGAAGCCGGGCCGCGGCGGCACGACGCCCATGTTCCCGGGCGAGGCCTCCGTGATCACACAGGCGATCTCACCGGGGTGCGCATGGAAGGCGGCGTGCACGGATTCGAGATCGTTGTACGGCAGGACGATCGTGTCGCCGGCCTGCGCGCCGGTGACCCCGGGGGTGTCCGGCAGCGCGAAGGTCGCCACGCCACTGCCCGCGGCGGCCAGCAGGGAGTCGACGTGCCCGTGATAACAGCCGGCGAACTTGATCACCTTGGCGCGACGGGTGAATCCCCGCGCCAGCCGGATGGCCGACATGGTCGCCTCCGTCCCGCTGGAGACGAGACGTACCTGCTCGACGGGCCCGACGCGCGCGACGATCTCCTCGGCTAGCGCGACCTCTCCCTCCCCCGGCGTCCCGAAGGAGGTGCCGCGCCCGACGGCCTCCTGCACCGCGGCGATGACCTCCGGCCGGGAGTGCCCGAGAATCATCGGCCCCCATGAACACACGAGGTCGACGTACTCCCTCCCGTCGGCGTCGGTCAGATAGGGGCCGTTGCCGGACACCATGAATCGGGGCGTACCGCCCACGGCGCGGAAGGCGCGCACGGGAGAGTTCACGCCGCCGGGCGTGACGGCAGCCGCACGGTCGAAAAGAGTCTGCGAAACTGGGGCTTCGTACGGATAGCTCACACGAGCCATGGTGTCAGAGGCTGCGAAGATCCTGCCGACAGGTGTTTCAGCGCACGTTTCGGCGTGCGGCCGTGGGGGAGGTCACTGTCACGATGATCGGGTTGCGCGGCGGGGCCTGCGCGTCCTAGAAAAGCAGTCGGGTGGAGATATGCATCGCGGTGGCGGACTGGGCGAGGGGACCGATGACCTCGGCCCTCGGCGTGCCCGGCGGGGGAAGCACCGACGCGAGGCGGAGGAAGCTGCCGAGACACGGCAGGTACAGGGTTCACAGAGTGAGCCTGAGCGAATCGACCAGTCGGCCCGTATGGACGGTATGGACTACATGGACCGCAGGGCAGACCGGCTCGGGGCAGGGAGCGGGAATGGTGGCCGGGTGGGGGTGACCTACAAATACTTCGGCGCGCCCGACGGAGCGACGGCGGCCCGCGTCCCGATCTCGATGCGCCCCGAGGAACTCGGCGGCGACGAGCTCGGGATGAACGGCATGTTCACCAAGATCAAGCCGGAGACGATGGCCGCGATGGTCCTCACCGGCATCGAGGGCGTCCCCCTCCACAAGGTGCCCCCGCTGGAGCTGGTCGTCCTCCACCCCGACTACGCCGTCGTCAAGCTCCCCATGACCGTCGTCGACCCCCTCCGCGGCATCGGCGAGGAGGCGGTGGGCGCCGCCGCCTTCATCTGGTCCACGGTCCCCGACCGCGGCGGCCCACGCGACGCGTTCAACGTCTACCAGCTGCTGCACGAGTGGCAGGACTTCAGCCACCGGCTGCATGAGGCGGGGCATCAGCCGTACTGTCTGGTGTGGCCCTGACCTGGGGTTTCATTGGTAGCGGGCGGGGTCTTCGGACCTCGCCCTTTTCATGTGCGGGGGCGGACGGCCAGGGCACATGGATTTGAGCGACGGCAGCGATGTGCCCTGCCCGACGAGCGGACCCCCGTCATTTGCACGCTTCCGCACGGCTTTCTGACCGGGCCGTCCGCTGCCGTTCAGCCCTGGTGAAGGCACCGGACCATTCGGTCGATGATCTCCGCGGCCCGCGCCGGGTGCTCCTCGAACCAGTTGCCGAGGTGCTCCCGGACGGCCTCCGCGACACAGACCCGCACCTCGGGGCCGAAGCCGCCTGTGACCCCGCACCGGGCGTCCCTGAAGCCCTCAATTCCGGCACGTGGGCCGCGGCGTACGCGGCCATGAGTCAGCGGCGGAGCACTCCCGAAAACAATATCTGTGCTCGCCGGAGCAGAAATGGGCGCAACGCCCAATGAGGGTTTCGCGCGTATCGGGGCGAGCGTAATTGCTTATCGTGCACCGGCGAGCGCACCGTGCTACTGTCGGCAAAGTTGCAGTTGTGATTCCCAGAACTTCAAGCGCCCCGGCGGCTTCCATACCGCTGGGCGTGCTTTTGTGTCGCCGGTCTTTTCCGGAGAGGGCAATCGCGACCAATCGGAATCCGCACAGTGCGGGTTCCGGGACTGCCCAGAAGGAGAATTGACATGGCTAGTGGCACCGTTAAGTGGTTCAACGCAGAAAAGGGCTTCGGCTTCATCGAGCAGGAGGGTGGCGGCCCGGACGTGTTCGCCCACTACTCGAACATCGCCGCCCAGGGCTTCCGCGAGCTGCTCGAAGGCCAGAAGGTGAACTTCGACATCGCGCAGGGCCAGAAGGGCCCGACCGCGGAGAACATCGTTCCCGCCTGACGCCCAACGCTTTCATCGCAGCTGGGGCCCGCACCTTGGGGTGCGGGCCCCAGCGCGTTTCCATGACGCGGTCCGCGAGTATTTTCCGCTGCCAGATCCGCGTTTTCGCATTTCACTGGCGCGTCCTCGCGGTTCTCTGTGCTGCTCAGCTGCCGAGAATTCCTTGTTGCGTGCCGCACCAAGGAGGTTCCGCATGAACCGCACACGTACGAACTACCGCACACGCACGAACAGCAGCCGCCCGAGCAATCGGTCCGCGCGTTCGCGCACCGCGCCGGGTGGCGAATTCGCATTGCCGGTGACCGTCACCCCCGCGCTCCCCGCGGCCGACACATTCGCCGACCTCGACATGCCGGCGCCCCTGCTGGCCGCGCTCGGCTCCGAGGGTGTGACGACTCCGTTCCCCATCCAGGCGGCGACGCTGCCGAACGCCCTCGCGGGACGTGACGTACTCGGCCGGGGCCGCACGGGATCGGGCAAGACGCTCGCCTTCGGCCTCGCCCTGATGGCCCGTACGGCAGGCCGGCGCGCCGAACCCCGGCAGCCGCTGGCCCTGGTGCTCGTCCCCACCCGCGAGCTGGCCCAGCAGGTGACCGACGCCCTCACGCCGTACGCCCGTTCCGTGAAGCTGCGGATGGCCACCGTCGTCGGCGGCATGTCGATCGGCAGGCAGGCCCATGTGCTGCGGTCGGGGGCGGAGATCGTCGTCGCCACCCCGGGACGGCTCAAGGACATCATCGACCGCGGCCACTGCCGCCTGGACCAGGTCGCCATCACGGTCCTCGACGAGGCCGACCAGATGGCCGACATGGGCTTCATGCCCCAGGTCACCGCGCTTCTCGACCAGGTGCGGCCCGAGGGGCAGCGCATGCTGTTCTCGGCGACCCTGGACCGCAACGTCGATCTGCTGGTCCGCCAGTACCTGAGCGACCCGGTGGTCCACTCCGTCGACCCGTCGGCGGGCGCGGTCACCACGATGGAGCACTACGTCCTCCACGTGCACGGCGCCGACAAGCAGCGCGCCACCACCGAGATCGCGGCCCGCGAAGGCCGCGTGCTCATGTTCCTGGACACCAAGCACGCGGTGGACCGGCTGACCGGGCACCTGCTCAACAGCGGTGTCCGCGCCGCGGCCCTGCACGGCGGCAAGTCCCAGCCCCAGCGCACCCGCACCCTGGCCCAGTTCAAGTCCGGCCATGTGACGGTGCTGGTGGCGACCAACGTCGCGGCGCGCGGCATCCACGTCGACGACCTCGACCTGGTCGTGAACGTGGACCCGCCGAGCGACCCCAAGGACTATCTGCACCGTGGCGGCCGTACCGCCCGGGCCGGCGAGTCCGGCAGCGTCGTCACTCTGGTGACGCCCAACCAGCGCCGTGAGATGAGCCGGCTGATGGTCGCCGCGGGCGTCGTCGCGCACACGGCTCAAGTGCGTTCCGGCGAGGCGGAGTTGAACCGCATCACGGGCGCGCAGACCCCCTCCGGCGTCCCGGTCGTCATCACCGCGCCGGTCTCGGAACGCCCCCGACGCAGTGGCGGGCCCGCCACCTCGTCCCGCGGCCGTCGCAGCCGGTCCGGCCAGGACCGGCGCACCGGCCAGGACCGCCGCACCGGCCAGGTGGCGCACCGCCCGGCCCAGCGCCCGTCCGCCTTCGACGCGGCGGCCTGAGGACGCCCGGTGACCGGCTCACGTACAGCGTGACCGGGACCGGCTCGCGTACAGCGGGCACCAAGCGTTCGGACGCCGGTGACTGGCACGCGTACAGCGTGACCCGGCACTGGCACACGTACAGCGTGAACTGAACCGTTCGGATCGATGAGGGCCCCTGCCGGTGTGCGCCGGCAGGGGCCCTCATCGTGTGCCCGGGTGTCTCACTGGTCGGAGTAGCTGAAGTCGCCCATGGTCCAGGCGGTGACGTCGTCGATCGCCACGCGGTACATCCCGCCGGTTTCGGGAATCCCCATGGTGCCCTGCAGGATCCGGGCGACGTGGAAGTGCAGATGGGTGGGCGCCCCGCCGCCGGCGGTGCGGTCCGGTTCCCTCTCGGCGGTGAAGATGCCGGAGAACGGACCCAGCCGGTCGGAGTCCAGCAGGACCTCCGCCACCCGCTGTCTCCACACGGTTTCGGGGGCCAGGCGGCCGGTGATGACGGCGCCGCCCGAGACGACGGTCAAGGACATCTGAGTGCTTTGCTCGGACTCCACCGTGGCGGCAATGCCAACGAGCAGTTCGTCAGGGTTCGACATGAGTGCGGATTCTATGCAGCAGGCCCGGCGGCCCGCCCCTCCGGAGGTCATGATCACGCGGGCCGCACATAATCATCGGCACCAACCCTGCAAAACCTGTGCTCGCCAGAGTAGACATTTGGCTTCTGGGTGGCTAGCGTTTCTCTCGTAAACGCAGTCCGACGAGACCTGGCGGAGACGAACCGCCGGGTAGCAGCAGTGACTTGTACAGGTACGACAGCGGAGAGAACGGAGGGACCTGACGCCATCAGGATCGCCCGGGCACGTGCAGGAACCGGCCCGGGTACCGCAAGACCCCGGATTGGAAGGTGGTCCCCGGTCACGCATTCGCGATCCCCGCTCTCCCGCCCCTCGACCGGGCCGGACAGCGGACACAGAAGGTCGGCACTGCAGTAGAGCCGGCAGATGGTGTTGAATTTCCTTCGGGGCCCTGGTGCCGTACGGCACCAGGGCCCCTCGACGGCGTTGCACTACGAGGTGAGATGACAGCAGACAACCCGCTGGGCGATCGTCTGGACGACGACGACTACCCCGCGTACACCATGGGCCGGGCCGCCGAGATGCTCGGCACGACCCCTGGGTTCCTCCGTGCCATCGGAGAGGCCCGCCTGATCACCCCCCTCCGCTCGGAGGGCGGCCACCGCCGGTATTCGCGCTATCAGCTGCGGATCGCCGCCCGTGCCCGCGAGCTCGTCGACCAGGGCACGCCCGTCGAGGCCGCCTGCCGCATCGTCATCCTCGAGGACCAGCTCGAGGAGGCTCAGCGCATCAACGCCGAGTACCGCCGCGCCGCCGCGGATTCATCGAACGGCTCCCGCTGACGCCGGAGCCCTTCGGCACCCGTGCCACGCCCGGGCGCCCCGCTCGCCGAGAGCAGACGAGAAGAGACGAGAACGGGCCGGCGGACGGCGCGGCGGTTGCTTCAGCCACGGTTGTCGGTCTCCGGGCCGCCCGTGTCCACGGTGAAGCCGATCACCGACCCGCCGCCCTCGCGCCGGAGGGCGAAGGGCTCCCCGCCGTGGGAGGTGGCGACCTCGCGCACGATGGAGAGGCCGAGCCCCGAGCCGGGGCGGCTGCGGGCGTCGGCGGTCCGGTAGAAGCGGTCGAAGATACGCACCAGGTCGCCGTCCGCGATCCCGGGCCCCCGGTCGAGCACCTCGACCCGCACCGGCCCACGCCCGAGGTCGGGGCCACCGTCACCCTCGGGATCACGACCCGCCCCAGCCGTACGCCGGGAGCCCTCGGCGCCGCGACGGGCCTCGGCACCACGACCGGCACCACCCCCACGCCCGGCACCCTCGGCCCCACGACCGGCACCACCCCCACGCCCGGCACCCTCGGCCCCACGACCGGCACCGGCGATACGCCGGGAGAGGGCGGGCCCGCGCCCGGCGGCGCCCCCGCCGGCCCCCAGACCGCCCGGCCCGTCGTCCGCCTCACCGTCCGCGCCGAACGGGCGGCCCAGCACCGCGATCTCGATGGGCGCCTTGCCCGTCAGGTCGAACTTCGCCGCGTTCTCGACCAGATTCGACAGGGCCCGCTGCAGGGCCGAGGGGCGGCCGTCGACCCGGGCGTCGCCCCGTACCCGGACGGTGACGTCCCGGCCGGTGCGGCGGCGGGCCAGCGTCGCCACGTCCGCCGCGAGGTCGGCGAGGTCCAGGGGCTGCACCGGCTCCGTGTCGGACTGGCCGGCCGCGAGGTCCACCAGCTCATTGACCAGGTCGGTCAGCTCGCGTGACTCCAGCGCCAGGTCGGCGACGAGTTCCTCGCGGGCGGCCGGCGGCAGTTCGTCGATCCGGCGCAGCATGGAGATGTTGGTACGCAGCGAGGTCAGCGGCGTACGCAGTTCGTGGCCGGCGTCCTGGACCAGCCGGCGCTGGTCCTCCTCGGACTGGGCGAGCCGGCCGAGCATGCGGTCGAAGGAACGCCCGAGGCGGGCCACCTCGTCGTATCCGGTGACCGGCACCTGGATGCCGAGCCGTCCGGTGCGGGCCACGTCCTCGGCGGCCCCGGCGAGCCGCACCAGGCGGCGGGTGATCCGCCGGGCCAGCCACCAGCCGAACAGTCCCGCCGCGACCACGACCGCCGCGACCAGCAGGACCGTGCGCTGCTGGAGCTGGCGCAGCAGATCCTCGGTGTCGCTGAACTCCTGCGCGACCTGGACGGCTCCCCGTCCGTCGCCGAGCGAGACGGTGGCCGCGCGGTAGCGGTCGCCGGCGACCTCGACCTCCTTGCGCTCCAGCAGCTCGCCCGCCTTGGCGGAGCCGGCGATCCGCCGGTCGTCGGCGGTGGCGGGCAGCCGGGGGTTGCCGCGATCGACGACGGTGCCGCCGGGGCCGAGTACCTGTACGGCCGTACGGCTGGTGCGGATGATCTCGTCGCGCGGGCCGTCGTGATCGGGGTCGGAGGACGCGAAATCCGCGGCTGTCAGCTTTTCGTGCCGCACCTGTTCGCGCAGATCGTGGACGACCTGCTCGAAGACGGTCTGCTGGTCGACGCGGACGAGACGGGCGGCGGCGCCGTAGCTCAGGAAGCCGACGAGGACGGTGACGGCGGCGGCCACCGCCGCGAACGACACGGTGAAGGTGGCCCGCAGGGACGACATCGGCCGCAGCCGGGCCCGGAGCCACGGGCGGCGGACCAGCCGCTGGAACAGCCGCGGCCGGGGGCGGGCGCCGGGCGGCACTCAGTCCTCCCTCAGGACATATCCCACGCCCCGGACGGTGTGGATCAGCGCCGGCGCGTCCGGCTCGTCGAGCTTGCGCCGCAGATATCCCACGTACACGGCGAGGTTCTTGGAACCGGGGCCGAAGTCGTAGCCCCAGATACGGTCGTAGATCGTGGGGTGGTCGAGGACGATGCCCGCGTTGCGGACGAGCAGTTCCAGGAGCTCGAACTCGGTGCGGGTGAGTTCCAGCTCGCGCTTTCCGCGCCAGGCGCGCCGCGCCTGCACGTCCATGCGCAGTCCGGCGGCGGCCACCTGCCCCGGCGCGGCCGGCGGTACGTCGCCGCCGCCGGGGGTACCCGGGCCGGACAGGGAGGTCCCGGTCCCGGTACGGCGCAGCAGTGCGCGGAGCCGGGCGAAGACCTCCTCGACGTCGAACGGCTTGACCACGTAGTCGTCGGCGCCCGCGTCGAGGCCGGCGATGCGGTCGGCCGTCTCGACCAGCGCGGTGAGCATCAGGATCGGCGTCCGGTCGCCCTCCGCGCGCAGCACCCGGCAGACCTGGAGGCCGTCGATTCCCGGCATCATCACGTCCAGGACGAGCACGTCCGGCGGGTTGCGGTGGGCCTGGGCCAGAGCCTCCACCCCGTCGGCGACGGCCGTCACCTCGTAACCCTCCAGCGTCAGTGCGCGTTCCAGGGCATGACGGATGGCGCGATCGTCCTCGGCGAGCAGCACATTGTGGGGCACCCGACCAGTCTGCCAAGAGGGCGACCGGGAACCGCCCGCCGAGGACGGTCCGAACGGGCTTCTTACCCGGCTCTCACCCCGGCCCGGCAACGGACTTACCTCGCCGGGTCACTGTGAGCCGTATGTGAGGTCGCGTGGACGGCCGAATGCCGCCGGGAAAGGCAGTGCATGAACGGCATGACGGGTTGGGAGCGTACGAAGGGCATGGAGCCCATGAAGCGTGTGAGGAGCAGCACGGGCGCACGTGTGAGGAACAGCACGGATGCACCGGAGCGGGCCCGCGGCGAGCGCCGGAAGATCGTGTTCCTGCTGCACAACGCGTACGCCATCGGTGGCACCGTCCGGACGACGCTCAACCTCGCGGCGGCCCTGGCGGACCGGCACGAGGTGGAGATCGTCTCGATGTCCCGGCACCGCGACACCCCGCGTTTCGACATCGACCCGCGGATCACGCTCGTACCGCTGGTGGACACGCGCGAGGGCAGTGCGGACCTGGCGGACCCGGCGTTCGCGGAGCCGGCCGTGGACTTTCCCGCGGCGGACAAGCGGCACGGCCAGTACACCCGGCTCACCGACCTGCGGGTCCGCGCCCATCTGGCGCGGTCCACCGCGGACGTGGTGATCGGCACCCGCCCCGGCATCAACGTCTACGTCGCCCGTTTCGCACCGCGGCGCGCCCTGCTCATCGGCCAGGAGCATCTGCGCCACGACGCCCACGGCAAGCGGCTGCGCGCGGTGCTCGCCCAGGAGTACCGGGGGCTGGACGCGGTCGTGACGATGACGGCGGCCGACGCCGAGGTGTACCGGAACCGGATGGCGCTGCCCGGGGTGCGGGTGGAGTCGGTGCCGAACATCGTGCCGGAGGCCGGGGTGACACCGTCCGACGGCACCGCCAGGGTGATCGCGGCGGCGGGACGGCTCGTCGCCGGAAAACGCTTCGACCTGCTCATCGAGGCGTTCGCGGCGGTCGCGGCGAAGGAGCCGGAGTGGGAGCTGCGGATCTACGGCGGCGGGGCGGAGCGGGAGCACCTGCAAGGGATGATCGACGGTCTCGGGCTCGCCGGGCACGCACGGCTGATGGGAGCGCGCACGCCCATCGAGGCCGAGTTCGCCCAGGCGTCGCTGGTGGTCAGCGCCTCGGACGCGGAGTCGTTCGGGATGACGCTGGTGGAGGCGATGCGCTGCGGGGTGGCCGTGGTCAGCACGGACTGTCCGCTGGGGCCCGGCGAGATCATCACGGACGGGGTCGACGGCCGGCTCGTCCCCGTCGGTGACGCGCGGGCCCTCGCCGACGTGATGCTCGAACTGGTCTCCGACGAGTGGCAGCGCCGGTCGATGGGCCGGGCGGCGCTGCAGAGCGCCCACCGTTACGACGCGGCCGGGATCGTCGCCCGCTACGAGCTGCTCTTCGCCGAGCTGCGCGCCACCCGGCAGCAGCGGGCCTGGGCCCGCGAGCGGGCCCGCGTCCTGCGCTGGGCACGCCGACTGGCCGGTGCGGTACTGCGCCGGGTGCGCGCGTGGGTACGGCCCGCCTGGTCCGGCGCCCGGGCGGCCCGGGAGACCTGACCGAGGGCCACGCGCGCGTGGCCGTTGGCCCGGGAGACCTGACCGAGGGCCACGCGCGCGTGGCCGACCCCAGGCCGGCACCCGATGCCCGCACACGCACCCGCACCCGCCACCGCACGTCCGCACCCGCAACCCGCACCCGCGCCCGCGCCCGCCACAGCCACCGCACGTCCGCACACGCAAGCCACCGCACGTCCGAACACGCACCCGCACCCGCCGCACCACCACCGCACGTCCCCACCCGCACCCGCACCCGCACCCGCCGCACATCCGCGCAGGCACCAGTCCCAGGGGGCAACGATGACGATTCATGCGACGGACGGCACCACCGGGGTGGGCCGGCGCCCAGCCCCGGTCGCGCAGCGGCTCGCGCCCGCGGCTCCGGGCAGGTCGGACCACCGCCCGGCGCCGCTCCCCCGCGCCGGGCGGCCCGCGCCCCCCGGCCGGGTACCGCCGCAATGGCCGGACCGGCGTGCGCAGTTCGCCCTCGCGGCTGTCGCGATCGCCTATGCGCTCGTCCAACTGGTGCTCGTCGTGCCGCACTTGGCGCATGACCTCGGCTGGGACGAGACCGTCTACGTGTCGCAGGTGGATCCCCGGACCCCGGCCGCCTACTTCAGTGCGCCCCGGTCGCGCGGTACGAGCGTGCTGGTGGCGCCGGTGCTGGCGCTGACGGACTCGGTGCTCGCGCTGCGGGTGACGCTGGCACTGCTGTCAGCGGCTGCCCTCTACGCCGTGTACCGGATCTGGCGCCCCCTGACCGGCCGCACGACGACCGCTCTCGCCGCCCTGCTCTTCGCGGGCCTGTGGATCACGGAGCTGTCGGGGCCCGAGGCGATGCCCAACCTGTGGGTGGCGCTGGGCGCGGTGGCGGCGACGGGCTGGTTCCTCCGGGCGCCCGCGGAGCCGTACGCCGGCTGGTGGACGGCTGCCTGTCTCGCGGCGGTCGCGCTCGTACGGGCCCCGGACGCGGGGTGGCTCGCGCTCCCGCTGCTGGCGACGGCCCTGCTCGTACGGTCCCGGCGGCGCGTCCTGCCGTATCTGCTCGCGGGGCCGGCGGTGGGCGCGGCCGAGTGGGTCGCGGAGGCGTACGTCCGCTTCGGCGGTATCGGGCAGCGGCTGCAGGTCTCGGGTGCCACCGAGGGCGGGATGCGGCCGCACCTCAACTTCTACAACGCGTGGCGCAGCCTGAACGGTCCCGAACTGTGCCGGCCGTGCACGGTGCAGCCGCATCACCCCGAACTCACCCTGTGGTGGCTGGCGTTGCCGCTTCTCGCGGCCGTCGCGCTGGCCCTCGGGCTACGGGACCGGGAGCGCGGCTGCGCCCGTACGGCCGTACCGGCGGCCGCCGCGGTCTTCCTCTCGGTGCCGTATCTGCTGCTGCTCGGCTACTCCGCGCCGCGTTTCCTGCTGCCCGCTTACGCGCTGCTCGCGCTGCCCGTCGCGGGGGTGCTCGTCCGGGTGGCGCGGGCCGGGCGGCCGCTCGCCCTGGCCGTCGGTCTGGTGCTCGCGCTGCAACTCGCCAGCCAGTACGTGGTGTTGCGGCACGAGGTCGCGAACGTGGCCGCGACCGACCAGCGGTACCGGGCCGCCGCCGACGGGCTGCGGGCGCTCGGGCTGCGCGCGCCCTGTCTGGTCGCGGGCCCGCACGCGCTTCCGGTGGGATACGACGCGGGCTGCGCGTCCGCGGAGACCAGCGGCAACAACCGCTCCACGACGGCGGGTTCGATCGTGCAACGCGCCGAGCGGGAGCCCACCGCGGTCCTCACGGCCGGTGGCGGGCGGCCACCGCACTACGCCCGCGACTGGAGGCCGTACAAGCTTCCGGGCACGCACGGCTGGACGGCGTGGCGCGCCCCGCGCACCACGCCGTCCTGACGGCCCCGGCTCCGTTCACCGCCGCAGCGCGGCGAGCTGTTCCTCGAAGGGGACCACCGCCGCGGGCCCGGCTTCCCGGGTCCGGACCGGAACGGCCCCCATGAGGGCGGCGAGTTCACCGGCCGCCCGGTCGATCCGCTCGGCCAGCCCCTCCGCGCCCCAGTCCTCCGAGGCCGCGTACACCGCGGTCGGCACGACGACGGCCCGCAGATACGCGAAGAGCGGCCGCAGCGCGTGTTCCAGCACCAGCGAGTGCCGGGCCGTGCCGCCGGTCGCCGCGATCAGGACCGGCTTTCCGGCGAGCGCGTCCTTCTCACGGACGCTCAGCACGTCGAAGAAGGACTTGAACAGACCGCTGTAGGAGGCGGAGAAGACGGGCGTGACGACGATCAGTCCGTCCGCGGCCGTCACCGCGTCGAGCGCGGCACCGAGCGCCCGTCCGGGGAATCCGTTGGTGAGGTTGTGGGCGATCTCGACGGCCAGGTCGCGCAGTTCGACGACCTCGACCTCCGCCGGGGTCCGCCCGGCGGTCGCGGTGGCCAGCCGGTCGGCCAGCAGCCGGGTGGACGACGGGACGCTCAGCCCCGCCGAGACGACGACGAGCTTCATACGGCGGTCACCTCCTGGTCGGCGGCCACGCGGGCCGCGTGGGTGGGCGCGTCGGGCACGTCGGCCGGGCGGCCCTTGGCGAACTCCTCGCGCAGGACGGGGACGACCTCCTCGCCCAGCATGTCGAGCTGTTCGAGGACCGACTTCAGCGGCAGCCCGGCGTGGTCCACCAGGAACAGCTGACGCTGGTAGTCACCGGCGTACTCCCGGAAGGAGAGGGTCTTCTCAATCACCTGCTGCGGCGAGCCGACGGTCAGCGGTGTCTGGTCGGTGAAGTCCTCCAGGGAGGGCCCGTGCCCGTACACCGGCGCGTTGTCGAAGTAGGGCCGGAACTCCCGTACCGCTTCCTGCGAGTTGCGCCGCATGAACACCTGGCCGCCGAGCCCGACGATCGCCTGCTCGGCGGTGCCGTGCCCGTAGTGCGCGTACCGCTCGCGGTACAGCTCGACCATCTTCTTCGTGTGGTCGGCCGGCCAGAAGATGTTGTTGTGGAAGAAGCCGTCGCCGTAGTAAGCGGCCTGTTCGGCGATCTCCGGCGAGCGGATGGAGCCGTGCCAGACGAACGGCGGTACGCCGTCCAGCGGCCGCGGGGTCGAGGTGAACGACTGCAGCGGCGTACGGAATTTGCCCTCCCAGGTCACCACGTCCTCGCGCCAGAGCCGGTGCAGCAGCGCGTAGTTCTCGACGGCGAGGTTGATGCCCTGGCGGATGTCCTGCCCGAACCACGGGTAGACCGGACCGGTGTTGCCGCGGCCCATCATCACGTCGACCCGGCCCTCCGCCAGATGCTGGAGCATCGCGAAGTCCTCGGCGATCTTCACCGGGTCGTTGGTGGTGATGAGGGTGGTGGAGGTGGAGAGGATCAGCCTCTCGGTCCTGGCCGCGACATAGCCGAGCATCGTGGTCGGGGACGACGGCACGAACGGCGGGTTGTGGTGCTCGCCGGTCGCGAAGACGTCCAGGCCGACTTCCTCGGCCTTCTGCGCGATGGCGACCATGGCCTTGATGCGCTCGTGCTCGGTCGGCGTCCGGCCCGTGGTCGGGTCCGGTGTCACATCACCGACGCTGAAGATCCCGAACTGCATGGTCGCTCACCCTCCAGGTTGTTTACGATTCAACTATACCGGCAAACGGTGAGGCGGCCGCGAGTATTCCGCCGTCGCCGGCGGGCGGCGCGCGGCGCAGGGAGGGCGGCTTACGGCGGGCAGCTTGCGGCGTGCACCGGGTGGCGTGCGACGTGCGGCCGGCGGTACGGCAGTACGGCAGTACGGCGGACGCAGGGCACACGCCGCAACGGCCCATCGCCGATTGTCGGTGCCCCGGCCTACGATCCCGTCATGGCCGCCCCACGCCGTGACACCCGAGGCATCGTCGACGCCCCGGAGCTCTTCGCGCGCGTGCGCTTCCGCCGCCATGAACCGGCCGAGCCGCTGCGGCCCTATCTGGAGCACTACTGGCTGATCGACTGGGACCTCACGGAGCCGTACGCCTCCCATGTCGTCCCGCACCCGTCCGTGAACATCGTCTTCCAGCGGTACGCGGGCCGGGCGCCGTCCGGTGAGGTGTCGGGCATCGGGCTCGAGCTGTTCACGCAGAAGCTGGAGGGGCGGGGGCGGGTGTGCGGGATCCAGTTCCGGCCCGGGGGCTTCCGACCGTTCGCGCCGGAGCGGCCACTGACGTCCCTCACGGGTGAGCGGGTCCCGCTCGGGGCCGTGTTCCCCTCCCCGGAGGGGGCCGCCGTCGACGCCGTACTGACTCCGGACGACGAGCACGCGCGCGTGGCGGCCCTCGACGCGTTCCTCCTGGGCCTCGGACCGGCGCCCGACCCGCAGGCCGATCTGGCGATGGCGCTGGCCGACCGCATCCGCCGGGACCGCGCGATCCGCCGAGTCGACGACTTCGCCCGCGCGGAAGGCATGTCGGTCCGCGCTCTGCAGCGCCTCTTCTCCGCGTACGTCGGCGTCGGCCCGAAGTGGATCATCCTCCGGTATCGCATCCACGAGGCGCTGGAGCACGCGGAGACCTCCCACGAGGTGGACTGGGCAGCCCTCGCCGCCGACCTCGGCTATGCCGACCAGGCCCATCTCGTACGGGACTTCACGGCGACGGTGGGAGTGCCGCCGACGGCGTACGCGGGCGGGAACCAGCGGCCGTAGCCGCACCCTCCGCGGGGGCGCCGCACTCGTGCGGTTCGGCACGGGCACAGGGCATCGCGGATTCCCGACCGGCAAACCGGGTTGACGCCGCTCCCCTCATGCCTCACATTTATCTGCGTGACACAGATACTGCATGACACAAAAGAAACCTCGCATCCGCCCGCCCGGACCCGCTGGGCGATCCTCGGCGTCGTCCTCGCCGCCGACGTCCTCGACCTCCTCGACGCCACGATCACCAACATCGCCGCCCCGACCATCGCCCAGGACCTCGGCGGTGGCGCGGCCCTGATCCAGTGGCTCGGCGCCTCGTACGCCCTCGCGCTCGGTGTGCTGCTCGTCCTCGGCGGCCGGCTCGGCGACAAGTACGGGCGCCGCCGCCTCTTCCTCGCCGGGCTCGCGGGATTCACCGTCGCCTCGGTCGCCTGCGGCCTGGCCGCGGACCCCGGCACACTCGTCGTCGCCCGGCTGGCGCAGGGCGCGTTCGGCGCCCTCGTCATCCCCCAGGGCTTCGGCATCCTCGGCGCGACCTGGCCCCGCGACCAGATCGGAAAGGCGTTCAGCCTCTTCGGGCCCGTCATGGGGCTCTCGGCGGTCGGCGGCCCGATCCTGGCCGGCTTCCTCGTCGACGCGGACCTCGGCGGCCTCGGCTGGCGTCCGATGTTCCTCATCAACCTGCTGCTCGGCTCCGCCGCCCTCCTCGCCGCCGCCAGGCTGCTGCCCCGCGACGACGGCGACCGCACGATCGCCGTCGACGGTCCCGGCTCCGCCCTGCTCGCCGGCGCGATGTTCGGCCTGCTCGCCGGGCTCATCGACGGCTCCGCCCACGGCTGGTCCGCGAGTCCCGTGCTGCTTCTCCTCGCCGGGCTCGCCCTCTTCGCCGCGTTCTGCCACCGTCAGCGCACCGCCGCGAACCCGCTGATCCAGCCCTCCCTGCTGCACAACCGCGGCTTCACCTCAGGACTCCTCGTCGGCGCCGTGTTCTTCGCCGCCGTCGCCGGACTCCTCTACGTGATCTCCCTCTTCCTCCAGCAGGGACTCGGCCGCTCCCCCACGGGTGCCGCCCTCGCTCTCATGCCGCTGTCCGCGGGCATCGTCATCGCGTCCGTCGCCTGCTACCGGCTGATCGGCAGGTTCGGGCGCCGGCTCGTGCTCGCCGGTCTGCTGATCACGCTCGCCGGGACGGCCTGGCTGCTCGCCCTGGTCACCACCTCCGGCACGGACACCGGCGGGTGGGCCCTGGTCCCGCCCCTGCTCGTGGCCGGTCTCGGCATGGGCACGTGCTTCGGTTCGATGTACGACGTCGCGATCGGCGACATCGCCCCGAGCGAGGCCGGCAGCGCCGGTGGCTCACTCGGCGCGGTGCAGCAGCTCAGCAACGCGGTCGGGGCGGCCACCGTCACCACCGTCTACTTCAAGACCGGCGGCGGTGAGGCCCACGCCACCGCCGTGAGCCTCACCGTGGTCGCCGCCGTCGCCCTCGTGTGCTGCCCCCTCGTACGGCTGCTGCCGCGCACGGCACAGGAACAGCACCACTGAGCGCGCACCGGGTGGGCTCAGGGGACCAGCACCAGCCGGCCCCGCAGCCCGCCCTCCGCCAGCCGTGCGTGCGCCTTGGCCGCCTCGTCCAGGGCGTACGTCTCGGCGACTCGCGCGGTCAGCACCCCCGCGTCGACGAGGGCCACCAGCTCCGCCAGCCGCGCACCGTCGGCGCTCACCTCCACCGCGTCGGTCCGCACGCCCCGCACGGAGGCCGGGTGCGCCTGCGGAATCACGCCGACGTACGTGCCACCGTCCCGCACCCACTCCAGCGCGCTCTCCCCGAGGACCGCGGCGTCCAGCACCGCGTCCACGCTGCCCGCAGCGACGGCCCCCGACACGAACCGGTCCGCCCCCAGGGACCGGACGAACTCCTCGTCGGCCGCCCGGGCGAGCCCGGTCACGGATATCCCGCGGTGCGCGGCCAGTTGCACGGCATAGCCGCCGACCGCGCCCGCCGCCCCGCTCACCAGCAGGCTCTGCCCCGGTTCCAGGGCCAGCAGGTCCAGGGCCTGGGCGGCGGTGAGCGCGTTCAGGGGGATGGTCGCGGCGTGCACGGCGTCCACCGAGGCCGGCGCCTTCGCCACGGCGTCGGCGTCCACGATCACGTACTCGGCGTGCGTGCCGAAGGGTTTGGCGGTGCCGTAGGACAGGGCGACCACCTCGTCACCGACGGTCCAGCCGGTCGCCACGCCCGTCGCGTCGACCGTCCCCGCCACATCCCAGCCGAGGCCCAGTGCTTTGCCCGCGCCCCCGAAGACACCCGCGCGCACACCGGCGTCGACCGGATTCAGCGCGGCGCCGGAGACCTTGATCCGCACCTGCCGGGCGGCCGGCTCCGGCACCGCGGTCTCCACGACCGCGACCACCTCGGGCCCACCGAAGGACGTCACCACTACAGCTCGCATGGCATTTCTCCCGCTTCAAAGGATTGCTACTGCTCTTCGCTGCTACCGATTTCTTTTCCGCAGCGACAACCCTAGGAAGAGTTACTATCCTTCGGTAAGTAGGCACCTGAAGGTGCGTACGTCACCCGGAGGTGAGCATGGCGACCACGACGGCGGCCCAGCGGCGCGAGCAGGCACGCGTCGAGTACGACGCGTTCATCAAGAACTGCCCCACCAACCAGCTCCTCACCAGGATCAGCGACAAGTGGGTCAGCCTCGTGGTGTGCGCGCTCGCCGGTGGCCCCATGCGCTACAGCGACCTCGGCCGCAGGATCGCGGGCGTCAGCCCCAAGATGCTGACGCAGACGCTGCGTTCACTGGAGCGCGACGGAATCCTCGCCCGCACCGTGACCCCGTCCGTGCCGGTCCGCGTCGACTACGAGCTCACCCCGCTCGGGCACAGCCTCAGCTGCCTGCTGTCCGCCGTGAAGGACTGGGCGGAGCTGCACATCGAGGAGGTCAACGAGGCGCGGGGGCGGTACGACGAGGCGTCGTAACCCCGGTTACGCCTCCGGGGTGTCGAGCATCCCGTCGCGGAGGCGGGTGACCTGGGCCGCGCTGAATTCCACGGTGCGGCGCATGTGCCCGATGATCAGGGCCAGTTCGCCCTCGTCCAGCCCGTCGAAGAGTTCGTGCCAGCCGACGCTCAGCCGGTCCCACATCCGCCCGAGCTCGGCCGCCTTCTCGGGCACGGTCGCCACGAGGACGCGACGCCGGTCGGTGGCGTCCCGTTCCCGCACGACGTAGCCCGCGCGCTCCAGCCGGTCCACCAGCCGGGTCGCCGACCCGGTCGTCAGGCCCGTCAGCTCGGCGATCCGGCCCGTGGTCACCGGGGCACCCTCCAGGCTGAGGAGGTTCAGGCACTGCAGGTCCGTCGGATGCAGATCCAGATGGTCGGCGACCGCCTGGTTGAACAGGGCGTACGAGGCCATGTACCGGCGCGACTCCGACGACAGCTCGTCCAGCAGCCGCGTCCTCTTGTTCTCCCCCGCGTCTCTCCTCTGCGCCATGCAGAAATCGTACGACGCAACTACCCCGTCCCCGGGTGCCGGGCCCCGAAGCGGGTGCCGACGCCCGGGTGGGCCGACGAACCCGGCACGTACGGAGTGCCGCCCAGGCAGGTCCGGTCCCCTTCCTGCATGGGCACCCGGCGCGGGTGCCGGCGCGGCTCGGCGGGCCCGGCGCTGCGGAGTGCCCCTGCGCCCGCCCCCACCCACCCGCAGTCGCCCACGCACCGAAGGGGCCGTGCCGGTACATCACATGCCCGTCGCCATGCGTCAGAACAACCAACCGAGCGCCCCCAGCAAACAAGACAGCCGGTAGGGCGACGGGTGGATGTGCCGGCTCGGACCCGACCCACCCACGGCCGGAAGACGAACCGCGACAGCGCACCGGCAGCGCACCCCCTAGAACGCGTACGCATCCCCCGTATCCAACGCCAGCACCTGCCGCCGGTCGTTCTGGTGATTCCGGTCCACCGCACCCCCGCTCCACACCGTGTCGATCACCAAGGTCACCTCGGCCGGCACCCGGACCCCGGCCCCCGCCAACCGCACGCGCAGCCGAATCTCCGCCCCCACATCGTCCGCCGCCAACGCCCCCGTCCGGCACAGCACCGCCCGCGCCCCCGCCCGAGCACACCCCTCGGGCAGCTCCTGCCGATCGGCGAGCGGCGCCGACCACCGCAGCCGTACGGTCGCGTCCGTGACGTCGGCGGGACCGTGGTTCCGGGGAGTCATCCGCACATCGACACGGCCGCCCTCCATGGCGACGTACCCGTGATAGGCGAGATCCGCCTCGGGCGCGGCAGCGGCACCGGCGGCCGCACTCCCGCCCGCCACGGCCAGCAGCACTCCACCCGCACCCACGCCCGCACCCGCCGCACAGAACTTCCGCATACGCCCGCTCCTCCTCCACGACGGCGGCGCGGGCGACCCAGACCGTCGCCACCGCCACCACCACTCACGAGTCCACCTGTCACGTCACCGCATGTATCCCACCCACGACGCCCCCCAGGCGCCGCCCATCAGGTGAGACACGCGAACCCGCCGGGACGTACCGCATGCGAGGGTGACCTCATGCTCGTCCTGCGCTCCTGCGCCCTCTTCCTCCTCGCCGCACTGTTCGAGATCGGCGGCGCCTGGCTGGTCTGGCAAGGCGTACGGGAGCACCGCGGCTGGCTGTGGACCGGCGCCGGCGTACTGGCCCTGGGCACCTACGGCTTCGTCGCCACGCTGCAGCCGGATGCCGCGTTCGGCCGCATCCTCGCCGCGTACGGCGGAGTGTTCGTCGCCGGCTCGCTGGCCTGGGGCATGGTCGCGGACGGTTACCGCCCGGACCGCTGGGACGTGACGGGCGCGCTGATCTGCCTCGCCGGCATGGCGGTCATCATGTACGCCCCGCGAGGCGGCAACTGAGCCACGGCCCAACCCCGGCCGACAAGCCGTCCCTCCGGACCGCCACTTATCCTGGCCGCAAGGCGCGCCCACGCACCACGCACGCCGGCACCGCACCCCAGAGACACCGCACGCCCCACACGCACCCCAAGACACCGCACCAACCGCACCAACCGCACCGAGGAGCAGCCGCAATGACCCCCTCAGCCGCCTCCCGCATCGCCGTAGTCACCGGCGCGAGCAGCGGCATCGGCGCCGCGACGGCCAGGCAGCTCGCCGCGGCGGGCTACCGCGTCGTGCTCACCGCCCGCCGCAAGGACCGCATCGAGGCCCTGGCGGCGGAGCTGACGGCTGCGGGCGGCCAGGCGACGGCGTACGCGCTGGACATCACGGACCGCGTGGCGGTCGACGAGTTCGCCTCCGCGTTCAAGACGGTCGGCGTCCTGGTCAACAACGCGGGTGGAGCCCTCGGCGCCGACCCGGTCGCGACCGGCGACCCGGCGGACTGGCGCCAGATGTACGAGACGAACGTCATCGGCACCCTGAACGTGACCCAGGCCCTGCTCCCCGCCCTGACGGCGAGCGGCGACGGAACGGTCGTCGTGCTCTCCTCGACCGCCGGCCACGGCACGTACGAGGGCGGCGGCGGCTATGTCGCCGCCAAGCACGCGGAGCACGTCCTCGCGGAGACGCTCCGGCTGGAGATCGTCGGTACGCCGGTCCGGGTCGTCGAGGTGGCACCCGGCATGGTCAGGACGGACGAGTTCGCGCTGACGCGGTTCGGCGGGGACGAGGAGAAGGCGGCGAAGGTCTACGCGGGCGTGGCCGAGCCGCTCACCGCGGACGACGTCGCCGAGACCATCACCTGGGCCATCACCCGTCCCAGCCACGTCAACATCGACCTCCTCATCGTCCGCCCCCGGGCCCAGGCGTCGAACACGAAGATCCACCGAGACCTGTGACGGCGGATCCGACGCCCCTACCGGCTCCCCTATCGACACCCGCACCGGCACCGGCACACCCGCACCCGCACGTAGGCGCCCCGTCCCGGCCAAGGGCTTGACCACCGAGGAGCGGGCTCCCCGGTGGCTGACCCGCTAACCCTTCACGCAGACGAACTGCTTCAGCTTCGCCACGACCTCCACGAGGTCACGCTGCTGGTCCATCACCTGCTCGATCGGCTTGTACGCACCCGGGATCTCGTCCACGACGCCGGAGTCCTTGCGGCACTCCACACCCCGCGTCTGCTCCTCCAGGTCCTTCGTCGTGAAGCGGCGCTTCGCGGCATTGCGGCTCATGCGCCGGCCGGCGCCGTGCGACGCCGAGTTGAACGCCTTCTGGTTGCCGAGACCCTTCACGATGTACGAACCCGTGCCCATCGAGCCGGGGATGATCCCGTACTCGCCTGAGCCCGCACGGATCGCGCCCTTGCGGGTGACGAGCAGGTCCATCCCCTCGTACCGCTCCTCCGCCACGTAGTTGTGGTGGCAGGAGATCTCCTGCTCGAAGACCGGCTTCGCCTTCTTGAACTCCTTGCGGACCACGTCCTTGAGGAGCGCCATCATGAGGGTGCGGTTGTGCTTGGCGTACTCCTGCGCCCAGTAGAGGTCGTTCCGGTAGGCCGCCATCTGCGGGGTGTCGGAGACGAACACCGCGAGATCGCGGTCGACCAGGCCCTGGTTGTGCGGGAGCTGCTGCGCAACGCCGATGTGGTACTCGGCCAGTTCCTTGCCGATGTTGCGGGACCCGGAATGAAGCGTGAGCCACACGACACCCTCGGAATCGAGGAGAAGCTCGATGTAGTGATTTCCCCCGCCGAGCGTTCCCATCTGCTTCACGGCCCGCTCCTCCCGGAACTTCACCGCCTGCGCAACCCCGTCGAACCGCCCCCAGAAGTCGTCCCACCCCGCCGTGGCGAGCCCATGGAACCGCCCCGGCTCGACGGGAGAGTCATGCATCCCCCGCCCCACCGGAATGGCCTCCTCGATCTTCGACCGGAGCCGCGAAAGGTCCCCCGGCAGATCATTGGCCGTCAGAGACGTCTTGACCGCGGACATCCCGCAGCCGATGTCCACCCCCACCGCCGCCGGGCACACCGCGTCCCGCATCGCGATGACGGAACCGACCGTCGCGCCCTTGCCGTAGTGCACGTCCGGCATGACGGCGAGGCCCTTGATCCAGGGCAGGGTCGCGACGTTCTGGAGCTGGCGCAGGGCGACGTCCTCGACCGAGGCCGGATCGGTCCACATACGGATGGGAACCTTCGCGCCCGGCACTTCCACGTACGACATTTCGTCCTCATTCCCCCGGAAAACCAACAGAAGTCTCACATCGCAAATCCGGCGCCAAGGTCGACGTATAGGACAACGGACCAGCGGTCACGGCAGTGCGTGCGATACACATTGTTCCCAGCGGCCGCCCTCGTGCGGCAAGCGAATAACCACAGGACACCAGCCCAGGACCGAACCGTGGGCCCCGTCGAGAGGAGCCTCAGCATGCAGCGGAAGGCGTACGTACCCGGCGCCACCGTGCTCCTCGCGGCACTGCTGGCCGGTTGCACCGGCAGCTCGGGCAACGGCGGCGAGGAGGGCGACTCCAAGGCCGGCGACACCACCGCGTCGGCGACCGCGGCCCAGCCCGGCAAGTACCGCACTCTGCCCGAGGCGTGCGCCGCGGTGGACCACAGCTCGCTGGACTCGCTGCTGCCCGGGATCGAGCAGCTCACGGACGAGCAGCAGCGCGAGAAGGCGTACGCCGGCGAGGCGACGCAGACGTACGACACGGACCGGAAGGTCGGCTGCCGCTGGAAGGTGGAGTCGACGGACGCGACGGACCATCTCTTCGTCGACTTCGAGCGGGTGGTGTCGTACGACAACTCCGTGAGCGACGCCGCCAGGGCGTCGAAGGTGTACACGGCCAAGGAGGACGCGGCGGATCTGCCCGAGCCCTCCAGGTCGGACACCGCCGGCTCCGGCTCCTCGGCGGAGGGTTCGACGCCTCAGAGCACGCCGTCCGGCTCCGCCGGGGACACGGGCTCCGATGAGGGCACCCCCTCCGGGTCGGCCACGGCGAGTGGGACCCCGGCCGATCTCCAGCCCCGCACGCTCGACGGTCTCGGCGACGAGGCGTTCCTCGACGACCAGCTGAGCACGTCCGGTTCGACCGCCCAGCAGCGCACGGTGACTGTGGTGTTCCGCACGTCCAATGTGGTCGTGACGATCGAGTACGAGGAGCAGCCGGCTCAGGCCGGCGCCGTCCCGGACAGCGAGGAATCGCAGGACAGGGCCCTGAAACTGGCTCAGGACCTGGTCGCGGCGTTCAACGCGTAGGGGGTCCGCGGGGCCGCCCCGGCCGCCCTGCCGAACCCCCTGAACCGGAAACGCTCCGTGCGCTCACCGCGTACCGTGGCCCCTCGGACCGACCGGTCGCACGTGCCGTGTGCGCCCGACCCACGAGCCGTCTTGAGTGAAGGAACCATGCACCGACCTGCACAGCGAGCCCAGCGAGACCAGCGAGTACGGCGACGCGACCGCATCCTTGTGTGCGCCGCCGCCGTCCCGGCGATGCTCGTCGTCGCCGGCTGTTCCTCGGACTCCGGCTCCGGTGACGACGCGAAGAAGGCTGCCGACGAGAGTGCGGCGTCGGCGAGTGCTTCGCCGAGCAAGATCGCGGCGGCCGCGTACGCGAAGCTGCCCGAGCCGTGTTCGGTGGTGTCGAAGAAGACCTTGGGCGATCTGGTCCCGAAGGCCAAGAAGTCCGGCAAAGAAGGCAAGTCCGACGACATCGCGACGCGCGGCAACTGCTACTGGGACAGCCTCGACAGCAATGGCGTGAAGGGCTCGCAGTACCGCTGGCTGAACGTGGCGATGCTGCGCTTCGACTCGGACTCGCGTGGCGCGGGCGACAAGCTGGCGCACGCGTACTACGAGAAGCAGGTCAAGGGCGCGCAGGCGGTGACCGGCGCGAAGAACACCAAGTCGGAGCCGGTGTCCGGGACGGGCGACGAGGCGACGGCCGTGCGCTACGAACTGAAGAAGAAGGAAGGCACCTTCAAGCAGCAGTCGGTCGTGACGCGCGTCGAGAACGTCGTCATCACCGTCGACTACAACGGCGCGGGTCTCGCGGGTGAGAAGTCTCCCGACGCCGGTGATCTGGTGAAGGCCACGGAGAAGGCGGCCAAGGAGGCGGTGGCCGCGGTGTCCGCCGCGAACGGGGACGGCGGCAAGGCGAGCGCCTCCCCGTCGAAGTCGGCGGCCAAGTCGTCGTCGCCCTCGTCGAAGCCGTCGAAGTCCGGCAAGGCGAGTGCCTCGCCGGCCAAGTCCGCCTCGCCGTCCAAGTCCGCCAAGAAGGCCTGACGAGGCTCCGGCCGAGGGCCGGCGCCGGGGCGAGTTGACGGCCGAGCCGTCGCTCAACTCGCCTGCCAGTCAGGCCACTTGCAGGAGCCCGGTGCCGCGCGAGCCGGGCTCCTGACGGACCGGCCACCCGTACGCCGTACACATGTGCCACCCTGTTGCGCGCAACAACACGCAAGGGGAGGGGATTACCGGTGGCCGCGCCAGTGCAGCTCACTCGGACGCACCGCATTCTCATCGGCGTGGTCGTCGCGGGAGCGGTGGTCATCGCCGGCATCGGCTTCGCCGGTTCGTATGCGGCCGTCCGTGAGCTCGCCCTCAAGAAGGGCTTCGGGAACTTCTCGTACGTGTTCCCGATCGGCATCGACGCGGGTATCTGCGTCCTGCTCGCCCTGGATCTGCTGCTGACCTGGATCCGTATCCCGTTCCCGCTGCTGCGCCAGACGGCGTGGCTGCTGACGGTGGCGACGATCGCGTTCAACGGCGCCGCGGCCTGGCCCGATCCGCTGGGCGTCGGGATGCACGCGGTGATCCCGATCCTGTTCGTCGTGTCGGTCGAGGCCGCGCGGCACGCGATCGGCCGGATCGCGGACATCACGGCGGACAAGCACATGGAGGGCGTCCGCCTCACCCGCTGGCTGCTCTCCCCGGTGCCGACCTTCCTGCTGTGGCGCCGGATGAAGCTGTGGGAGCTGCGTTCCTACGACCAGGTCATCAAGCTGGAGCAGGAGCGTCTGGTGTACCAGGCCCGGCTGCGCTCCCGCTTCGGCCGCGCCTGGCGCCGCAAGGCGCCGGTGGAGTCCCTGATGCCGCTGCGGCTCGCCCGGTACGGTGTCCCGCTCGCCGAGACGGCCCCGGCGGGCCTCGCGGCGGCCGGTATCGAGCCGGCGCTGCTGCCGCCGGCCCCGCGGCACCCGCAGCTCGGCACGGCCACCGACACCCGTGCGGCGGGCGGTGAGCCCGTACGCGCCGGGGCGGTGTCTCCCGTCGAGCAGCGCCGGGATCCCGAGGCCGACCAGTACGCCGAGCAGACGGAGTACGGGCAGGAGCAGCAGGACGCGGGGCCGGAGAGCCCGTGGTTCTCGGCGCAGGCTCCGCAGGAGGTCGTCTACGAGGGCGGTTACGACCCCACGTACGTGCCCGAGGAGCAGTACGAGCAGTGGTACGAGGAGCAGCAGTCGCAGCAGTTCGAGCCGGGTCCCGAGGAGACGGGGAGCTTCCCGATCCCGGCGGGTCCGGGCCGCACCCGTCAGCTGGGCGAGGGCGCGGCTGCGGAGCCGGAGCAGCTGCCGATTCCCGGGCCGCGGGAGGAGCAGGCGCCGCTCGGCGACGAGAAGTCCCGCGAGGAGAGCTTCTACCAGGTGTTCCGGCAGTCGATAAACGGCCAGGGGCTGCCCACGAAAGGCGAGTTCGGCAACAACGTCGAGGCCACCTGGGGCGTCACGCTGACCGACAGTGAGCTGAAGCGCTACATGAGCCGTTTCCAGAACCGCTTCAACGCGGAGCTGGAGGAGGACCACATCGCCTGAGTCCGGGGCGGATGCGTGGATACGAGGAGGGGCTCCCCGTGATCACCCGGCGCCCCCCCCAAGATACACGGGCGGGCCAGCGCCGAACCGAGAGAC
>NZ_JBHVXW010000021.1:0-24047 GCF_042881375.1 Streptomyces sp. NPDC058274 | reverse complement strand
CCTTTCCCGGGGGTGGGGGTGCCCCCCCAATGCGCGGGCGGGGGGGGGGGTGGGGTTTATGGGGGGGGGGCCCCCGGGTCACCCCGGCCCCCCCCTCCTCGTATCCACGGGCGGTCAGGCGCCGAGCAGCTTGCGCACCCGGTCCTGGCCCACCGCGAGCAGCAGGGTGGGCAGCCGCGGGCCGGTGTCGCGGCCGACGAGCAGGTGGTACAGGAGCGCGAAGAACGTGCGCTGGGCGACCTTGATCTCCGGCGGTAGCTCCTTGGGGCCGGCGTCGGCGGAGAAGCCGGCCTGGACCTTCGGGACGCCGTAGACGAGGTGGGTCAGGCCGTCCAGGGACCAGTTCGCATCCAGTCCCTCCAGCAGCAGCCGCAGTGAGTCGCGGCCCTGGTCGTCGAGCGACTTGAGCAGGTCGGTGTCGGGCTCGTCGCGGACGACGGTCCGCTCCTCGGCGGGGACCTGCGTGTTGATCCAGGTCTCGGCCTTGTCCAGCCGGGGCCGGACCTCGTCGAGGGAGGTGAGCGGGTTGTCGGGGTCGAGTTCGCTCAGGATCCGCAGGGTCTGGTCCTCGGCGCCGGCGGTGATGTCGGCGACCGAGGCGAGGGTGCGGTACGGCATCGGGCGCGGGGTCCTGGGCAGTTCCCCGGCGGCGGTGCCGACCGCGCGGACGTACGCGGCGGCGTCGGCGGGGAGCACGCTCCCGTCGGCGACCTTGGCGGCGAGCTTGTCCCACTCGTCGTACAGCCGCTGGATCTCCTGGTCGAAGGCGATCTTGAAGGACTGGTTGGGCCGGCGGCGGGCGTAGAGCCAGCGCAGCAGCTGCGGTTCCATGATCTGGAGCGCGTCGGCCGGCGTGGGCACGCCGCCCTTCGAGGACGACATCTTGGCCATGCCGCTGATGCCCACGAACGCGTACATCGGACCGATCGGCTGCTTGCCGCCGAAGATCCCGACGATCTGGCCGCCGACCTGGAACGAGGACCCCGGCGACGAGTGGTCGACGCCGCTGGGCTCGAAGATCACGCCCTCGTAGGCCCAGCGCATGGGCCAGTCGACCTTCCACACCAGCTTGCCGCGGTTGAACTCGCTCAGCCGGACGGTCTCGGAGAAGCCGCAGGCCGAGCAGGTGTAGGTGAGCTCGGTGGTGTCGTCGTCGTACGAGGTGACCGTCGTGAGGTCCTTCTCGCACTGCCCGCAGTAGGGCTTGTACGGGAAGTACCCGGCGGCGGACCCGCTGCCGTCGTCCTCGTCCGCCGCGCCGGAGCCCTCGGCGGCCTCCAGCTCGGCCTCGTCGAGGGGCTTCTGCGACTGCTTCTTGGCCGGTGCCTTCTTCGTGCGGTACTGGTCGAGGATCGCGTCGATGTCACCGCGGTGCCTCATCGCGAAGAGGACCTGCTCGCGGTAGACGCCCGAGGTGTACTGCTCGGTCTGGCTGATCCCGTCGTACTCCACGCCCAGCTCGGCCAGCGCGGCGGTCATCGCGGCCTTGAAGTGCTCGGCCCAGTTCGCGTACGCGGACCCGGCGGGCGCCGGGACGGAGGTCAGCGGCTTGCCGATGTGCTCGGCCCAGGAGTCGTCGATGCCGGGGACGCCGGCCGGGACCTTGCGGTAACGGTCGTAGTCGTCCCAGGAGATCAGGTGGCGCACCGTGTACCCGCGGCGGCGGATCTCGTCGGCGACCAGGTGCGGGGTCATGACCTCGCGGAGGTTGCCGAGGTGGATCGGACCGGAGGGCGAGAGTCCGGAGGCGACGACGACCGGTTTGCCCGGGGCCCGACGCTCCGACTCCTCGATGACCTCATCCGCGAAACGGGAGACCCAGTCGGTGGTCTCGGTGCTCTGAGCCACGATCGGCACGTCCTTCTTTCTCATACGCCAGTACGGCTGACCGCACCATTCTCCCAGCTCGGGCCGGAAGAGCGAAAACGGCTTTTCACCGCATGGGATACTGGGTTTTCGCGGCCGCCGGACACCTCGCGCGGCTGCGGAATCCTTCGGAACCCGAGCAGAACGGCATCCACTCCATGGCCTCGGTCACGTCCCTCACCGCTTCCGTCCATCAGCGCCTCGCGGACGCCCTCTCGGCAGCCCTGCCGGAGGCCGGTGCCGCGGACCCGCTGCTGCGACGAAGCGACCGGGCCGACTTCCAGGCCAACGGGATCCTGGCGCTCGCGAAGAAGGCGAAGGCGAACCCGCGCGACCTGGCGACGCAGGTGGTGGCGCAGGTGACGTCCGGTGACGTGATCAAGGACATCGAGGTCTCCGGGCCCGGCTTCCTGAACATCACGATCACCGACGGGGCGATCGTCCGGAATCTGGCGGAGCGGTACGCGGACAGTGCGCGCCTCGGCGTGCCGGTCGCGGAGCACCCGGGCACGACGGTGATCGACTACGCCCAGCCGAACGTGGCGAAGGAGATGCACGTCGGCCACCTGCGGTCCGCGGTGATCGGTGACGCGGTGGTGCAGATCCTGGAGTTCACCGGCGAGTCCGTCGTGCGGCGGCACCACATCGGCGACTGGGGCACCCAGTTCGGCATGCTCATCCAGTACCTGATCGAGCACCCGCACGAGCTGGACCACCAGGGCGGCGAGGTCTCCGGCGAGCAGGCCATGTCGAACCTGAACCGGCTCTACAAGGCGGCGCGGACGGTCTTCGACTCCGACGAGGAGTTCAAGACGCGGGCGCGGCGCCGGGTGGTGGACCTCCAGGCGGGCGAGCCGGAGACGCTGGCCATGTGGCAGAAGTTCGTGGACGAGTCGAAGATCTACTTCTACTCGGTCTTCGACAAGCTGGACATGGAGATCCGGGACGCGGACGTGGTCGGCGAGTCCGGCTACAACGACATGCTGGACGAGACGTGCCGGCTGCTGGAGGAGTCGGGCGTCGCCGTCCGCTCGGACGGCGCGCTGTGCGTGTTCTTCGACGACGTGAAGGGCCCGGACGGCAACCCGGTGCCGCTGATCGTGAAGAAGTCGGACGGCGGCTACGGCTACGCGGCGACCGACCTGTCCGCGATCCGTGACCGGGTCTTCAACCTGAAGGCGTCGACGCTGCTGTACGTGGTGGACGCCCGGCAGTCCCTGCACTTCAAGATGGTCTTCGAGACGGCGCGCCGGGCCGGCTGGCTGAACGACGACGTGAAGGCGCACCAGCTCGCGTTCGGCACGGTGCTGGGCAAGGACGGCAAGCCGTTCAAGACCCGTGAGGGCGAGACGGTCCGGCTGGTCGACCTGCTGGACGAGGCGATCGACCGGGCCACGACCGTCGTGCGCGAGAAGGCCGAGAAGGTGGGCCTGAGCGAGTCGGAGATCGAGGAGAACGGCCGGTACGTCGGCATCGGTGCCGTGAAGTACGCGGACCTGTCGACCTCCGCGGTCCGGGACTACAAGTTCGACCTGGACCAGATGGTCTCGCTGAACGGCGACACCTCGGTGTACCTCCAGTACGCGTACGCCCGGATCCGGTCCATCTTCGGCAAGGCCGGCGACCGTACGCCGGTGGCGCACCCGGAGCTCGAACTGGCCCCGGCGGAGCGGGCGCTGGGCCTGCACCTGGACCGGTTCGGGGAGACGCTGGAGGAGGTCGCCGCGGAGTACGCGCCGCACAAGCTGGCGGCGTACCTGTACCAGTTGGCCTCGCTCTACACGACGTTCTACGACCAGTGCCCGGTCATCAAGCCGGCCCCCGCCCAGGAGGTCGCGGAGAACCGCCTGTTCCTCTGCGACCTGACGGCCCGCACCCTCCACCAGGGCATGTCCCTGCTGGGGATCCGGACGCCCGAGCGGCTCTGACACCCGGGCAGGACGCGCGGCTCTCACGGCCCCGGCGGAACGGTGACCTCACCGTTCCGCCGGGGCCGTCCGCTTGTCAGGCGTAATAGTGGATCGTGCCCCGGAGCGCGGGGGTGCCGCCCTCGCAGTGCTGGACGAACGTCGCCGCGAACGCCTTCACGGTGCCGTCGCCGTTCAACGCCAGCTTGCCGACGGTGAATTCACCGGTACTGCTGTTGCAGCCGCGGCCGTTGCCGCCCAGATCGAGCCCGCCGACGCCCGGTCCCCGGAACCGCTCCGTGGCGTACGTCGTGCCGACCTTGAACTGCTCCCCCTCGGGCGGGGCGATCGACGCGGACCAGTACTCGCGTTTGCCGGAGACGCCGTACCGCACGCCGTCGGCACTCCCGCTGAGCGAGAACGTGCTGGTGGCGCCGGTGTGGGTGGCGCTCACGCCCTGCCCGATGTAGTCCCCCGGGTCGCTGGTGTAGGCGTACGACAGCGGGTACGCCTGGTACTTGACGACGCCCTTGAGAGCCGGGGCGGTCGCGCTCTCGCAGTGCTGGGTGTACGTGGCGTCCAGCACGGTGATCGCGCCGTCGGCGTCCGTCTCGATCTGGTTGACCGAGAACTGCCCGAACACCTCGTTGCAGCCGCGCCCGTCGCCGGAGACGTCGAGGCCCGGCGAGCGCCCGGTGCGGAACGCCGCGCGCTCGGCGTCCCGGTAGACACCGGGGTGGAGCTTCTCGCCCTGCGGCGCGGCGAGGTCGACGTCCCACCAGGTGTCGTCGGCCCACACCCGGAAGCGCACGTACTCCGCGGAGCCGCCCGCGGTGATCGTGGCCGTCTTCGACGTGTACGAGGCGGTGGCACCCTGACCTATGTAGTCCCCGGGCTGGCTGGTGTGGCTGTACTTGGTCACGGCCACGGGCGTGGTGGTGGCTGCCGTGGCGGGCGCGGCCAGGGCCGTGGTGAGACCGACCGTCGCGGTCAGGCCGGCGAGGACGCCGGTCAGAACGCGTCTCCATCCTGTGCTTCTGGGCACGGATGCTTCCCCCTCCATGAGAGTGGGCGCCCCTTCCGGGCACCCGTGCCCCACAAGTAACCAGGGCCACTCACCGCAGTCGAACTATTTCCCCTGACCATTAACTCCTTTCAGCCGTAACGGCTTTGGGGACTTTCGGCCGCCGAATTCACACCACACCGCCTTGCCCGGGTTCCGTGGGTCGACCCCCCACCGGTCGGCGAACGCGGCCACCAGCAGCAGTCCCCGGCCGCCCTCGTCGGCGCGGTCCGCGATCCTCGGCGTTCCCGGCCCGCTGTCGTGCACCTCGACCCGCAGGACGGTGCCGTCGTAGCGCAGGAAGACCCGGAAGTGCCGTCCGGGCGGGACGGCGTGCACGAGGGCGTTGGTCGCGAGCTCGCTCACGCACAGCAATACGTCGTCGGACCGTTCGGTACCGGTGAGTTCCCACCCGACGAGGGTCTCGCGGGCGAACCGCCTGACGGCGGGGATGGACCGCCGGTCCCGTCGGAAGAAACGCTCGCGCAGGGGCGGGGCTTGGATCGTCTCGTTCACGAGACAAGGGTGACGTTCCGTGGTCACACTGGTGCAGTGTGCTATCCCGTACAGATTGTCCGTACGGGATACGTCGCCCCTGCAACGGAGTTGATGCCCTGTGAGCCCACGGCAGCGCCATTACAAGAAGAACGCCTCGGCAATGAAAATGTTGGGCGCCGTCCTGGCCACGCTCCGTCGAGCAGCGGGGCACAGCCAGGCCTCCCTCAGCCGACACGTCGGCGCTCAGGAGGAGACGATCGCCTCGATCGAACAGGGACGGCGCCCCCTGAAGGACTCCCTGGCCGCCGAGCTGGATGAATTCCTGCACACCAACGGGGTGTTGGCGGTTGCGGTGGAGAACATGCCGGAGATCGATCTGATCCCCCGCTGGGTCGATGAGTACCTGGACCTCGAGAAGACGGCAACCTCGCTCAGCTTCTACGCCAACGCGGTCCTCCCGGGTTCGCTCCAGACAGCGAACTACGCGCGCGCGGTCTTCAGGAGCCGCGTCCCCGCGTACAGCGAGGACGAGGTCGAGATGCGGACGACCACGCGTACGGCTCGGCAGGAACTGCTCCGACGCCCGACCCCCACGACGGTCAGCTTCGTCATCTGGGAAGCGGTCCTGATGGATCGCATCGGCGGACCGGAGGTCTTCGCCGAGCAACTGCGCCACCTGCGGGCGGACTCCGACCTCCCTGGAGTGTCCTTGCAGATCCTGCCGTTCGGCCGTCCCGCCCACGCCGGGCTGGCCGGCCCCTTCATCCTCCTGGAAACCGACGACCATCAGCGTCTCGCCTATGCCGAAACCCAACGCGGGAGTCAGCTCGTCGCCGACCCGGGCGAAGTCTCGGCCCTTTCGCAAAAATATGCGATGCTGCGGACGCAGGCCCTCAACACCGAAGACAGCAAAGGGCTGTTGGACCGCATGCTGGGAGAGCAATGAGCGTCGCACTGCAATGGTTCAAGTCGACCTACAGCAGCGAAGAGGGTGAGTGCCTCGAAGTCGCTTACTCCGGACCGCAGTTCGGCAACGTGACCGCGGTCCACCTCCGCGACTCCAAGAACCCTGCGGGACACCACCTCCGTGTCTCGCAGGAGGCCTGGGCGTCGTTCACCGCAGCTCAGTAAGGGAGCGGAGCGGCCCCGCTGTCAGTGGGGGCCCCTACAGTCACCGGCATGGCGACTCTTCCCAATCCGCTGCCGCGGCTGGCGGCAGACCCGAGTGGGCGCACCCTCGGGCTCGAACTCCCCGCCGGGAGACTGATCGACGCGACCCACGAAGGGGCGTGGCACGAGCCGCTGCTGTGGCATGCCGAGCAGCGGCCCGCCCCGGGGGCCTGGACCGCGCTGGCGGCCGCCCGCACGCTCGGTCTGCTGCCGGTGCTGCTGGACATCGGAGACCCACAGGAGGGCCCCGGGGACTGGGAGTTGATGCCCGCCGAGATGTCGTACCCCGGGGACCACGACGCCGACGAGGTGCTGGCCGACTTCTGGGAGCAGTACGCGGCGGACGAACTCGACGGCGACAAGGACTACGCGAGCAGGGAGGTCGTGGAGACCCTCTTCGGCGAGCCGGACCCCTATGACGCGACGGTCGCGCCGTACGGACCGGCGTGGCCGGGGCTCGCCGCCGCCACACCGCTGGAGGCCGACCCGGACGCCCGCGCCGCGGAGATGGCGGAGGCTCTCGGGGACCGGGGCTCGTGGCTGAAGGAGCCCCGGCTGGCCCTCGTTCCGGCGCGCCGGAGTGCGGACATCCCGGCGGCACTCGGCTGGCCGGGCCCGCTGAACTACGAGAACGACGTGGCGCGTCTGTGCGCGGTCCTGCGGTCCTGGGAGGACCGCTTCGGGATACGTGTGGTGGCGCTGACCTCCGACCAGTTGGTGGTGTCCGTGGCGGCCCCGCCGACGACCCCGGCGGAGGCCGAGGCGGTAGCCGCCGAGCACTTCGCGTTCTGCCCGGACAACATCACGCAGGGCCACCACACGACGCTGCGGACGTATGCCGAGGCCGAGGTGCTGAACGAGCCGGTGTGGTCCTTCTGGTGGGACTGACCGGCACGGCAGCACCTCCCCGGTACGGGCGGTGAAGGCGGCCGGGGTCAGCCGCGCAGGCCCGAGGCGAGCCGGCGCAGCCCCTCCGCGATCTCGTCCGGGGTCTGCGTGACGAAGCACAGGCGCAGGGCCGACGTCTCCGGGGTGCCCGCGTAGAAGGGCGCGCCGGGCACGTACGCCACCCCGTGCTCCACCACGTCACGGAGCAGGGCCGTGGTGTCGTACGCGTCGGGCAGCCGTGCCCACAGGAACATGCCGCCCTCGGGCCGGGTCCAGGTGGAGCCGGCCGGGAGCGCGTCGCCGATGCCCGCGAGCATGGCGTCGCGCCGCTCGCCGTACACGCGCGCGACCCGGGCCACGTGTGCGTCGAGGTCCCGGTCGGCCAAGTACCGTGCGGCGGCGAGCTGGTTGACGGTCGGGGTGTGCAGGTCGGCGGCCTGCTTGGCGACGGCGCAGGCGCGGCGCAGCACGGCGGGCGCGCGCAGCCACCCCAGCCGCAGCCCCGGCGCCATGACCTTGGAGAAGGAGCCGAGCAGGACCGTGCGGTCCCCGGCACCGTCGTAGGAGGCGATCCACGGCACCCGCTCGCCCTCGAAGCGCAGCTCGCCGTACGGGTCGTCCTCGACGATCCACAGTCCGCGCCGGGCGGCCACGGCGGCGATGGCGGCCCGGCGCGCGCCGGGCAGTGTGCGGCCCGTCGGGTTCTGGAAGGTGGGCACGGTGTAGAGCAGCTTGGGCCGCTCCCGTGTCACCAGGTCGTCGAGCGCGTCCGGGTCGATCCCTTCCGCGTCGCCGGGCACGGCCAGCACCCGCGCCCCCGCGAAGGAGAACGCCTGAAGTGCCGCCAGATAACAGGGACTCTCGACGAGCACGGTGTCGCCGGGTTCCAGCAGGACGGTGGCGAGGAGCGACAGCGCCTGCTGCGATCCGGTGGTGACCAGCAGGTCGTCGGGCGAGGTCGCGAGCCCGCGCGCGCCGGTGCGCTCCGCGAGGGCGGCCCGCAGACCGGGCTCGCCCTCGGTCGTCGCGTACTGCAACGCCCGCTCGGGCGCCTCGGCGAGTACGTCCCGGAAGGCGGCGGCGATCCCCTCGGCGTCGAACAGCTCCGGCGCGGGCAGGCCGCCGGCGAAGTTGATCACCTCGGGGCGTGCGGTGACCGCGAGGATGTCGCGTACCGCCGATCCCCTGACCGCGGCGGCTCGCGCGGCGAGCGGCGGGAGAGGGGCGGACGCGGCGGGCAGCGCGGCGGAATCGGCGACGGTCACGAGGACGGCTCCTTGTCCTTGATACGGCTCATGTCCACGGCGGGGACGGGACCCCCTCCTCGCCGCGGCTCGTGCCCGCGCCAAGGAAGGCTTCTCGTCCTCGATGCGGCTCGTGCCCGCGCCAAGGACGGGTCCTCGACCTCGCCGCGGCTCGTGCCCGCACCGTAGGCCCATGCGTGCCGTGTACACCGGTTATTCCGCGATTCGGACGGCACCCGGTGCCGCGGCGTCCCGCCCGCGTCCGGCCCGCACCACGCCTCGACGCCCTGGGGCTGCCGCACGGCGCGGACGGTGCACGGCGGGAGGCTCCTCAGCCGCCCTCGGTCCGCTCCCAGGCGTCGCCGCCCAGGGGATAGCCGTACGTCGGCCGCCCCTTGGTCCCGCTCGTCCGGAACGGCTTCCCCTTGTCGTCGATCCGCAGGGTCCCGCTCCGGTTGCCGCTGGACCAGTCGAGCTCCAGATACCAGCTGACGTCGTTCGCCTTCGCGTGGGCGATCACGTAGAAGACCTCGGGATCGCTCTCGCTCACCGTGTAGGGGAAGTCCCGCTGCCCGGCCTTGGCCACGGCGTCCGGGTTCGCCAGGTCGAGGTTCACATCGAACGACTTCGTCTCCGCCGGGCCGCCGCAGCCGACGCCGATGAACCCCATGGAGTAGCTGTTCCAGGCGAGGGGGGCGCCCTTGTCCGCCACGCGCACGTGGAGCGATTCCAGTACGGCCGTCTCCCGGCCCGTGCCCTGCACGCTCAGGGTGAGCCGCTGCTCGTCACCGGACACCGCGCCGAACGCCCTGATCCACCCCGGCGCCTCCTGCTCGTTCGGCGGCGGCGGCACCTTGGCGGGGTCCTCGTTCAGCAGGTAGGGCTGACCGCACGGGCTGTCCCAGACGTACGGCTTCATGGCGATGGTCAGCGGGACCGCGCCACCGGCGTCCGTGTCCCCGCCCGCGGACCCGCCCGTCGCACCGCTCTCCGCGGCGGAGGCTGAGGCACGCGCGCCACCGGTGTGCGAGGCGGACGGCGAGGGCGACTTGTGCCGTGCGGCGGCCGACGGGGTGCCGCCTGCGCTCTCGGTGGCGGTCGACGCGACGGCGCCCACGGATTGCCCCTTGCCGTCGTCGTCGCTGCCCGGCACGAGCTGCACGACGAGCGCGGCGGCCACGACGGCCGCGGCCACGGCGATCCCGGCGAGCACGACGGTACGCCGACGCCGACGTACCGGGGGTTCGGCCGCGGTCCCCCGCTCGACCTCGGGCACGCCGTCCGGCACCCCGTCGGCCGGGCCGGCCGAAGCGGCGACGCCCGCCGAGTCCGCACCGGAAGCGGCGACGACCTCCGGGTCCGCACCGGAAGCGGAGCCCGCACCGGCACTCGCACCCGAGGCGTCCCCGGCCGCAGGCGCCTTCTGCCCCCGCAGCGCATCCGCGAGAACCCACCGCCGATGCAGCTCCACCAGCTCCTGGGGCGTGGCCTTGCAGATGCGCGCGAGCCGCTCCACGGGCGCGTAGTCGGCGGGTACGGCGTCCCCGTTGACGTACCGGTGCAGGGTGGAGGCGCTCAGGTGGAGCCGCTTGCCGAGCACCCCGTAGCTGAGTCCCGACCGCTCCTTCAACTCACGCAGCAGTCCAGCGAACTCGTCCCCGCCCACCGTGCCTCCATCCCCGACGTCCCGGGCCGCGTTCCAGGGGGATGACGTTCCCCCAGGTCAGGCCCCTGCGAATGTTCCGGCGTCCCGTATGGACCGGCGGTTGTGGCCGCCGGGACGGATCGCCTCACAAGCTGTGGCCATCCAAGCACGCCGCTCCGGCCACCCGGTCGGGCGGCTGTGGCGAACCATCCGTACCAAGCCAGGGGGACCCCATGACCGCACGCACTGCACACACCGGCCGCACTGCCCGCACTGCCCGCACTGCCCGCACTGCCCGCTCTGCCCGCTCTGCCCGCACGGCCCGTACCCGCCTGTTCGCCGCCACCACGGTCGCGCTGGCCGCGCTCGCCCTCACGGCGTGCGAGAACGGACAGGGTGTACGGGACGAGGGTCAGTCCGCCGCGTCCAAGTCCTCGGCGCAGCCCAGCGGGTCGGCGTCGGCGTCGGCGTCCCCGACCGCGAAGCCGGCCGGGAACGGCGCCCCCGGCACGAGCCGTACGACGCCGGGAGGGTCGACAGCCGGCGCCACGGGCGGCTCGAAGGGCGGCACCGCGACCGCTTCCCCGGACAGGGCCACCGAAGGTACCGGCACCCGCCACGCGGCCTGCAACGGCTCCAACACCAGGACCGCGGCCACAGAGGTCACCCGCCCCCTGAACCACATCCTTCTCACCGTCACCAACACCGGTTCGAAGGTCTGCGACCTCGTCGGCTACCCGGCCGTCCGCTTCGACGAGGCCCAGGCGGTCCCGCCGGTCGCCGAGGAGACCCGGCCGCAGGCGGTCGTCACGCTGTCACCGGGAGAGTCCGGCTACGCGGGCGTGCTCCTCGCGGCCGGCGACGGCAGCGGCACGTACGGCTACACGGCCCGGCACCTGGAGGTCTTCTTCGACAGCGGCAGGAGCGCGAAGCCGGCGCTCCCCGCGAAGGGCGTGTACGTCGACGAGCACCTCACCGTGACGTACTGGCAGTCGAGCCTGGCCGACGCGCTCACGTACTGAGCCGCAGGGCCGGTCCCGTCCGAGCCGCGGGCCGGCCCCGTCGCCCGGCGGCGTCTACCGCAGGCGCTGGGCAGCCTCGGTGGCCCAGTACGTGAGGATGTTCTGGGCCCCGGCGCGCTTGATGCCGGTCAGCGTCTCCATGATGGCCTTGTCGCGGTCGATCCAGCCCTTCTCCGCGGCGGCCTCGACCATCGAGTACTCACCGGAGATCTGGTAGGCGACGACCGGCACGTCCGAGGCGTCGGCGACCTTGGCGAGGATGTCCAGATACGGACCCGCCGGCTTCACCATCACCATGTCGGCGCCCTCCTCCAGATCGAGGGCCAACTCCCGCAGGGACTCCCGTGCGTTGGCGGGATCCTGCTGGTACGTCTTGCGGTCGCCCTTCAGTGAAGAAGCGACCGCTTCCCGGAACGGCCCGAAGAAGGCGGACGAGTACTTGACGGTGTAGGCGAGGATGGCGACGTCCTCGCGGCCGATCTGGTCGAGGGCATCGCGGATGACCCCGACCTGGCCGTCCATCATCCCGCTGGGGCCGACGACATGGGCGCCGGCATCTGCCTGGACCTGAGCCATCTCGGCGTACCGCTCCAGGGTCGCGTCGTTGTCGACGCGCCCCTGCGCGTCGAGCACACCGCAGTGCCCGTGATCGGTGAACTCGTCGAGACACAGGTCGGACATGACGAGCAGCTCGTCCCCGACCTCGGCGCGCACGTCCCGCAGGGCGACCTGGAGGATCCCGTCGGGGTCCGTCCCGGCGGTGCCCAGGGCATCTTTGTTCGCGTCCTCCGGCACGCCGAAGAGCATGATCCCGGAGACCCCGGCCTCCAGCGCCTCCACGGCGGCCTTCTTCAGGCTGTCGCGGGTGTGCTGCACGACCCCGGGCATCGCCGAGATCGGCACCGGCTCACTGATGCCCTCCCGCACGAACGCGGGGAGGATGAAGTCGGCGGGGTGCAGGCGGGTCTCGGCGACCATGCGGCGCATGGCGGGCGTCGTACGCAGCCGCCGCGGCCGCGTACCGGGGAAGGATCCGTACCGGGTCATGCCGTCCACGCTACGCCCGCGCCAGGAGTGCCTTTGCCGACGGGGCGTCGGCGCGAGCGGCTCCCGCATGCGTCCGCCGGGCCACGGGTCCAAGGTGGAAGTACCAACACCCATGGACCCCGACGGCCTCTTGGAACAGACCCGCCGCCGTCCCTCCGTCGCGCACGCGCACGCGCTCCAGGAGGACGCGATGACCGCCACCGACCACACTCCCGACCTGTTCGCCCTCTCCGGCATCCGCGGCCCTGTCCTGCGGCCCGACGACGAGGGCTACGCGGACGAAGTCACCGGCTTCAACCTCGCCGCCCGGAACACCCCGGACGTCGTCGTCGGTGCGACCGGCGCCGACGACGTGGTCGCCGCGATGCGCTGGGCCGCCGCGACCGGTACGCCCATCGCCGTCCAGGCCACCGGCCACGGCGCGAACTTCCCCATCGACAGCGGCCTGCTGATCAACACCTCCCGCATGACCGACGTACGGATCGATCCCAGCCGTACCGCCACCGTCGGCGCCGGCGTGAAATGGAGCCTGCTGCTGGAGGCCTCGGCTCCGCACGGCCTCGCCACCCTCAACGGCTCGTCCACCGACGTCGGCGTGGTCGGCTACACCCTGGGCGGCGGGCTCCCCCTGCTCGGGCGGGCCTACGGATACGCCTCCGACCTGGTCCGCTCCTTCCAGGTCGTGACGCCGGACGGCACCCTGCGCGAAGCGGACGCCGACCACGAGGCCGACCTGTTCTGGGCCCTGCGCGGCGGCAAGGGAAACACGGGCGTGGTGACCTCCCTGGTCACCGAGCTGCTGCCGCTCAGCCGGGTCCTGGGCGGCGGTATCTACTGCGCCGGCGAGCACGCCGAGCCGCTGCTGCGCGCCTACGCCGAGTGGGCCCCGACCACTCCGCCCCAGATGTGCACCGGGTTCTCGCTGCTGCGCCTGCCGCCGCTCCCGATCATCCCGGAGCCGTTGCGCGGCCGCTTCTGGGCCCGGGTCGCGGTCGCCTGGACCGGTGACCTCGAAGAGGGCGAACGGCTGCTCGCCCCGGTCCGCGCGGCCGCGCCGGTGGAGTTCGACACGGTGGCCGACATGGACTACCGCAACGCCGACGACATCTATCAGGACCCGCGGGACCCCATTCCGGCCCGCGAGTGCTGCGCCCTGCTCCGCGATCTCGGCCCGGAGGCCGTGGAGACGCTGCTGGCACAGGCCGGCCCGGCCGTCCCCGACTTCCCGCTGCTCCTGGTGGAGCTGCGCCACATGGGCGGCAAGCTGGCCGGCCCCGCCTCCGCCGAGGACGCGGTCTGCTCCCGCGACGCCGGGTACCTGCTGGAGTCGGTCGGCGTCCCCGCGGGCCCGGAGGCCGCCGCCGCGGTGGAGGCGGCCACGACTTCGCTGTACGCCGCGATGGCCCCGTACGGCACCGGCCGCACCATGCCCAACCTGCACGGCAGGCCGGGCGACGCATCCGACCGCGCCCGCGCCTGGACCCCGGAGGCGTACGACCGCCTCCGCCGCACCAAGTCGGTGTACGACCCGCAGAACCTGCTGCGGTACGGACACACGGTGGCGCCGGCCGCCTGAAGCCGGCCCGACACACGAATCCCCCCGCCCGGACAACGCCGAGCGGGGGGTTCGAGGAACGGGACGGGGGCCGCGGCGGCCACCAGGACGGCCGCCGCCCCCGCACTTCTCAGGTCGTACGACGCCGCCGCGAGCCCGGCCGCCGTTCGCTGGGCCGGGTCACCGGGTCCCCCGCCTCCAGCGCCGCGGCCCGCCGCCGCAGACCGAAGTCCGCGAGCGCCTCCGCCAGCTTGTGCACGGACGGCTCCGGCGCCATCACATCCACCCGCAGCCCGTGCTCCTCGGCCGTCTTGGCCGTGGCCGGACCAATACAGGCGATCACCGTCACGTTGTGCGGCTTGCCGGCGATGCCCACCAGGTTCCGCACGGTCGAGGACGAGGTGAAGAGCACGGCGTCGAAACCGCCCCCCTTGATCGCCTCGCGGGTGTCGGCCGGCGGCGGCGAGGCCCGCACGGTCCGGTAGGCCGTGACGTCGTCGACCTCCCAGCCGAGCTCGATGAGCCCGGCGACCAGCGTCTCCGTGGCGATGTCGGCACGCGGCAGGAACACCCGGTCGATCGGGTCGAAGACCGGGTCGTACGGCGGCCAGTCCTCCAGCAGCCCGGCGGCGGACTGCTCACCGCTCGGCACCAGATCCGGCTTCACGCCGAAGGCGACCAGCGCCTTGGCCGTCTGCTCGCCCACCGCCGCGACCTTGATCCCGGCGAAGGCACGGGCGTCGAGCCCGTACTCCTCGAACTTCTCGCGCACGGCCCGGACGGCGTTCACGGAGGTGAAGGCGATCCACTCGTACCGCCCGGTCACCAGACCCTTGACCGCCCGCTCCATCTGCTGCGGTGTCCGCGGCGGCTCGACGGCGATCGTCGGCACCTCGTGCGGCACGGCGCCGTACGAGCGCAGCTGGTCGGAGAGCGACGCCGCCTGCTCCTTGGTCCGGGGCACGAGCACCTTCCAGCCGAACAGCGGCTTGGACTCGAACCACGACAACTGGTCGCGCTGGGCGGCGGCGGAACGCTCACCGACCACGGCTATCACCGGACGGTGGCCCTCCGGTGACGGCAGCACCTTCGCCTGCTTCAGCGTCTGCGCGATGGTCCCGAGCGTCGCGGACCAGGTCCGCTGGCGGGTCGTCGTACCGGCGATCGTCACGCTCAGCGGTGTATCGGGCTTGCGCCCGGCGGCGACCAGCTCACCCGCGGCCGCGCTCACCGAGTCGAGCGTCGCCGACACCACGACGGTCCCGTCCGACACCCCGACCTCGGTCCAGCACCGGTCGGAAGCCGTCCGCGCGTCGACGAACCGCACATCGGCGCCCTGCGCGTCGCGCAGCGGCACACCGGCGTAGGCGGGCACGCCCACCGCGGCGGCGACACCCGGCACGACCTCGAAGGGCACACCCGCGGCGGCGCAGGCCAGCATCTCCTCGGCGGCGTACGCGTCGAGCCCGGGGTCCCCGGACACCGCACGCACGACCCGCTTGCCGCCCCGCGCGGCCTGCATGACAAGATTGGCCGCATCCCTCAACGCGGGGACTCCAGCGGTTGTTGACGCACCGTCAACAACCGTGAGCTGAGGCGTGCCCGGGCCCGTGTACGGATCCGCGGACGCGCCCGGAGGCGACGCGGCGGACCCCGTACTCGGCTCCGTGTTCAGCACGGCGACGCCGGGCCTGGCGTGCGCGCGGACCACGTCGAGCACCTCGTGCTCGGCGACGAGGACATCCGCGTTCCCCAGCGCCTCCACGGCGCGCAGGGTCAGCAGTCCCGGATCCCCGGGTCCGGCACCAAGGAAGGTGACGTGCCCGTGTTCCGGACCGGCGGGAAGATTGGTGGGGCTCAAAGTGCTCGCTCCCCCATCAGACCGGCCGCGCCCTTGGCAAGCATCTCGGCAGCGAGTTCACGGCCGAGCGCCATTGCTTGGTCATGTGTCTCGGGCACGGGACCGGTGGTGGACAGCTGCACCAGCGTCGAGCCGTCGGTCGTGCCGACGACGCCGCGCAGGCGCATCTCAGTGACATTCCGCCCGTCGTTCAGGACGTCGGCGAGTGCACCCACAGGTGCGCTGCAGCCGGCCTCCAGAGCGGCGAGCAGGGACCGCTCGGCGGTCACGGCGGCCCGGGTGAACGGGTCGTCGAGCTCGGCGAGCGAGGCGATGAGGTCCGCGTTGTCCGCGGCACACTCGATCGCGAGGGCCCCCTGGCCGGGGGCGGGCAAAACAGTGTCGACTGACAGAAAGTCAGTCACCTCGTCGATGCGGCCGATGCGGTTCAGCCCGGCGGCGGCGAGTACGACGGCGTCGAGCTCGCCCTTCCCGACGTACCCGATCCGGGTGTCGATGTTGCCGCGGATCGCTACCGTCTCGATCGTCATCCCGTGACTGCGCGCGTACGCGTTCAGCTGCGCCATGCGGCGCGGCGAACCGGTACCGACCCGGGCACCGTCCGGCAGCTGCGCGAACGTCAGCCCGTCGCGGGCGACGAGGATGTCGCGCGGGTCCTCGCGCAGCGGCACGGCGGCCAGCGCGAGGTCGTCGGGCTGCGCGGTCGGCAGATCCTTGAGGGAGTGCACCGCGAAGTCCACGTCCCCGCTCACCAGCGCGTCGCGCAGGGCGGTCACGAAGACGCCGGTGCCGCCGATCTGTGCGAGATTCTCGCGGGAGGTGTCGCCGTAGGTCGTGATCTCCACGAGCTCGACGGTCCGTCCGGTCACCTGGCTCACGGCGTCCGCCACCTGCCCGGACTGGGCCATGGCGAGTTTGCTGCGCCTGGTCCCGAGCCTCAGTGCCTGCTCAGTCATGCTCGCCCTCGGTTCTCGGCGTTCTCGGTGCTGATGTCTTGGGTGGCCCGCGAGACGGAGGCGACCGTCTCGGGGTCCAGGTCGAAAAGGGTCCGCAGCGCGTCCGCGTACCCGGCGCCGCCGGGCTCGGCGGCCAGCTGCTTGACCCGTACGGTCGGCGCGTGCAGCAGTTTGTCGACCACGCGCCGCACGGTCTGGGTGATCTCGCCGCGCTGTTTGTCGTCGAGATCCGGCAGCCGTCCGTCGAGCCGCGCGATCTCGTTCGCGACGAGGTCGGCGGCCATGGTCCGCAGCGCGACGACGGTGGGCGTGATGTGCGCGGCCCGCTGGGCGGCACTGAAGGCGGCCACCTCGTCGGCCACGATGCGCCGCACCTGGTCCACGTCGGCGGCCATCGGGGCGTCCGCCGACGCCTCGGCGAGCGACTCGATGTCGACGAGCCGTACACCGGGCAGCCGGTGCACGGCCGCGTCGATGTCACGGGGCATCGCCAGGTCGAGCAGGGCGAGGACCGGCTCGGGCCGGGGTACCTCGACCACGGGCTCGGGCCGGCGCCGCTCGGGCACCCGTCCGACGGTGGCCGCGGTGGCGGCGAGCGCGGTGATGAGTTCGGCGTCGAGCGCTCCGGCGGCCGGGCCGCCCTGCGGGGCGGTGGTGAGCGCGCCGGCCGACGACGAGGCCCCGGCGAGGCCGTCGGCGTCCAGGCCCTGCGCCCGCTCGGCCGCCGTCTCCGGCGCGAGCGCCCCGGCCTCGCGCTGCGCGGTGCGCTCGGTGCCCTTGTCGACCCAGGCCGCGTGCTGCTCCAGCTCCGCCGCGGCCATACCGGCCACGGCCGCGTCGCCCAGCACCGAGAACCCGGCGGTTCCCTGCACGGCGGACAGGTCGAGGGGACAACCGTCGTCGGCGCCCACGCTCGTCGGCGGAAGCTCCTCCCGTACGGCTCCGGAGGCGTCCGGACGGCCGGAGCCGGCGCCGGTCACCCCACGGCCGAAGTCGGCGTCCGCGACCGGACGGCCGAGGTCCGCGGGCTCGCCCGTACGCTCCCGCACCGCCGAGGACACCGTCCCGGCCGTGAGGACGAGACCGGTCGCTCCGGTGCAGGAAACGGCGATGTCGGCACGTGTCAGCTCGACCGGCACCGAGTCCATCGGTACCGCGCGGGCCAGCACGTCCGTGTCGTCGCCCTCCATCAGGATCTGCGCGAGCCGCTCGGAGCGCTCCGGTGTGCGGTTGGCGACGACGATCTCGCCCACCCCGGCCCGCGCGAGCGTCGCCGCGGCCAGCGAGGACATCGAGCCCGCGCCGATCACCAGCGCCCGCTTGCCCCTGGCCCAGGCCTCGACGGCGGCACCGGAGGACAGCTGCTCCAGACCGAAGGTGACGAGGGACTGGCCGGCCCGGTCGATACCGGTCTCGGAGTGGGCCCGCTTGCCGACCCGCAGCGCCTGCTGGAACAGCTCGTTCAGCAGCCGGCCCGCGGTGCCCAGCTCCTGGGCGGTCGCGAGGGAGTCCTTGATCTGACCGAGGATCTGGCCCTCGCCCACGACCATCGAGTCCAGACCGCAGGCCACCGAGAAGAGGTGGTGGACGGCCCGGTCCTCGTAGTGCACGTACAGATAAGGAGTGAGCTCCTCGAGCCCGACCCCGCTGTGCTGGGCGAGCAGCGTGGACAGCTCGGCGACACCCGCGTGGAACTTGTCCACATCCGCGTACAGCTCGATGCGGTTGCAGGTGGCGAGCACCGCGGCCTCGGTGGCCGGCTCGGCGGCGAGGGTGTCCTGAACCAGCTTGCTCTGCGTGTCCGCGGCCAGCGCGGCCCGCTCCAGAACACTGACCGGAGCGCTGCGGTGGCTCAGCCCGACGACGAGAAGACTCATGCCGGCATCACGGCGGGGACGTCCCCGTCAGGTCCCTTTTCGGGCTCCGCGGCAGCCGGTACGGCGGCCTCGGCCTCGGCCGCGGCCTCCTCGCCGGCCTTGCGCTGCTCGTGGAAGGCGAGGATCTGCAGCTCGATGGAGAGATCGACCTTGCGCACGTCGACACCGTCCGGGACGGACAGGACGGTCGGCGCGAAGTTGAGGATGGAGGTGACCCCGGCGGCGACGAGCCGCTCGCAGACCTGCTGGGCCGCACCGGCGGGAGTGGCGATCACACCGATCGAGACGCCGTTCTCGTCGATGATCTTCTCCAGGTCGTCCGTGTGCTGGACGGGGATCCCGGCGACGGGCTTTCCGGCCATCGCCGGATCGGCGTCGATCAGCGCGGCCACGCGGAAGCCACGGGAGGCGAACCCGCCGTAGTTGGCCAGCGCGGCGCCGAGGTTACCGATACCGACGATCACAACCGGCCAGTCCTGGGTCAGCCCCAGCTCGCGGGAGATCTGGTACACGAGATACTCGACGTCGTAGCCGACCCCACGCGTCCCGTAGGAGCCGAGGTAGGAGAAGTCCTTGCGCAGCTTCGCGGAGTTGACTCCCGCGGCGGCCGCGAGCTCCTCGGAGGAGACCGTGGGTACCGAGCGCTCCGACAGGCCGGTGAGGGCTCGGAGGTACAGCGGAAGCCGGGCGACGGTGGCCTCGGGAATCCCTCGGCTGCGGGTCGCCGGTCGGTGAGTTCGGCCAGTTGCCACGGTGCTCCTGCGGGTAGAGCGGGGCTGCAGGCGGTCACACGTCCCAGGACCGCCCCGTCGAATGCAGGCTATGTCTTTGTGAACGCGTGCACAAAGATGGTGTCCGATTTGCCCGGCCAACGTGACCGGGGTCACGCACCCCCGGCGTATGCGTATGGAACCGGCACACGGGCGCCTTCGTTCCTCACTGGATGGGGGCAAAACCGCACACTCTCCTCAACGAATCCCGCCCCCGAGATCTGAACCGCCCCCGATCCTAAGCGACTTTCCGGACCACTTGGACTACTCAGTCAGGCCACGGTTCGACAAGCGCCCCTAGGAAGTGAGGGCCTTGCGGAGCCGCTCCTCGCTGACCCGCCAGAACGTGTGCTGGGCGCCGTCCACCAACACGACGGGAATCTGCTCCCAGTACTCCCGGTGGAGCTCCTCGTCCTGCGTGATGTCCCGGCCCTCCCACGGGACTCCGAGCTCCCCGCAGACCTTCTCGACGACCACCTGCGCGTCGTCGCACAGATGACAGCCGGGCTTTCTGATCAGCGTGACAAGCCGCTCCCGCGGTGCCTTCTTCATGTCCGTCCTCTCCGTACGGCGGTCCCTGCGCCGGAACATGGGGCTCATGTCAGCCATTCTCGCCCCGCCGCGGCCACGGTGCCCTCGGGCGGCTCCTGCGGACCCACCCGCCCCGGCCCAGGTCCGGCGCGCCGGACAGATCACTTCTTTAACGGGCCGGTCGCGGAGAGTTCACAGGCCCGCATCCTCTCGACTCCGGAACACCCGAACAGACTGGCTATGCTCACGACATGGCCGCTCTCGGATGGCTCACTCCCCGTAGGCGCTCCGCCACGGCGCGAAGCGTGTTGGCAGGCGAGGCCTCGGCGGAGGCAGCGCGCAAAACCTCCCAGGAGCTGGAGGGACTCGCCGACCTCACGCACGAGGCCGCGCCCGACGCCGCCGTGCACGAGCCGGTGTTCCCCGTACTCGGCGACGACAAGGCCGCCGCGTTCTTCGACCTCGACAACACCGTGATGCAGGGTGCCGCGCTGTTCCACTTCGGCCGCGGGCTGTACAAGCGGAAGTTCTTCGAGACCCGCGACCTCGCCAAATTCGCCTGGCAGCAGGCGTGGTTCAGGCTGGCCGGGGTCGAGGACCCGGAGCACATGCAGGAGGCCCGGGACTCGGCGCTGTCCATCGTCAAGGGCCACCGGGTCGCCGAGTTGATGTCGATCGGCGAGGAGATCTACGACGAGTACATGGCCGAGCGGATCTGGCCCGGTACGCGCGCCCTCGCCCAGGCCCACCTGGACGCGGGCCAGAAGGTGTGGCTGGTCACGGCGGCGCCCGTCGAGATCGCCACGGTGATCGCGCGCCGGCTGGGGCTCACCGGAGCGCTCGGCACGGTCGCCGAGTCCGTCGACGGTGTCTACACCGGCAAGCTGGTGGGCGAGCCGCTGCACGGGCCCGCGAAGGCGGAGGCGGTGCGCGCCCTGGCCCACGCGGAGGGGCTGGACCTCTCGCGCTGTGCCGCGTACAGCGACTCGCACAACGACATCCCCATGCTCTCGCTGGTCGGCCACCCCTACGCGATCAACCCGGACGCCAAGCTGCGCAAGCACGCGCGGACGTTCGACTGGCGGCTGCGGGACTACCGCACGGCCCGGAAGGCCGCGAAGGTCGGCATCCCGGCAGCCGCCGGGGTCGGCGCGGTGGCCGGCGGCACGGTCGCGGCCATCGCTCTGAGCCGCCGCCGGCGCTGACGCTGACGCTGGCGTGGGCGCCTTGTGCGGGCGCCTTGTGCGGGCCGGTTCGCCTTGTGCCGGTGGGTGGGTCGGGTCCGTGCCGGTACATCCGCCCGTCGCCCTACCGGCTGTGCTCTCTTCTGGGGGCGCTCGGTTGCCCGTCCTCACGCATGGCGACGGGCATTTGATGTACCGGCACGGCCCCTTCGGTGCGTGGGCGGCTGCGGGTGCGTGGGGGTTGCGGGACCTCTGCGGCCCGCCGTTGCCGTCTTGCGCTGTGGGCACGGAGAGGGCTGGGGACAGATTTAGTTGCATCCGGGGCGGCACGAACACGCGTTCCGGGGCCCGGCGCAGCGGCGGAGCACGGGCAATCCTCGTGTCCTACCCCCACAACGCCCCCGCCAGTCCCAACGCCTGCACACGGCCACAACACGCCCCGCACCCAGACGGAACACGAACTAATTCGATCAAGAACCGTTCACTGTCTGGTACTTGATCAGGCATCGATCAGTAAGAGAAGCGACGTAATCGATGATTTGAGCAACTGGGTGTAGCACTGCCTGTACGAAGCGTTATTCTCCTCAAACGCATGACGGACTCCACCAGTCGCTACGACGGGTGAACGGTCCGGTACTGCACGTGATGGAAGCTCTGCCTCTGGGAGTCCCGTGTACCCACACGTCGGGGTTGACGCCTCGGGCCTGGCTACGCTGCGCGCGACGGTCCTCGACCGCCTGCGCGGCTTCGTCCCCACCGCGTACGCCGTCCCCGCCCTCGCTGTCTCCGCCGCGCCCGTAGGCCCGTGCTATGCACTGGCCGACGGCAGCGCGGCGGTCGGCAGACGAGGCCGCTCGGCCGCCACGCCCACCGCACGCCGCCCGGCCGCGGACAGTGACAGCGCCCGCATGATGGACCTCGTCGAACGTGCCCAGGCCGGCGAGGCCGACGCCTTCGGACGCCTCTACGACCAGTACAGCGACACCGTGTACCGCTACATCTATTACCGCGTCGGGGGCAAAGCGACCGCGGAAGACCTCACGAGCGAGACCTTTCTGCGGGCGCTCCGGCGCATCGGCACCTTCACCTGGCAGGGCCGCGACTTCGGCGCATGGCTGGTCACGATCGCCCGCAACCTGGTCGCCGACCACTTCAAGTCCAGCCGCTTCCGGCTGGAAGTGACCACCGGCGAGATGCTCGACGCCAACGAGGTCGAGCGCTCCCCCGAGGACTCCGTCCTGGAGTCACTGTCGAACGCCGCACTGCTCGACGCCGTGCGACGGCTCAATCCCCAGCAGCAGGAGTGCGTGACCCTGCGCTTCCTCCAGGGGCTCTCGGTCGCCGAGACCGCCCGAGTGATGGGCAAGAACGAGGGCGCCATCAAGACCCTCCAGTACCGGGCCGTCCGGACGCTGGCCCGGCTCCTCCCGGATGACGCCCGCTGACATCCGTACCGCTCAAAGTGATCAACCACGCTCAGCGACGATCAACTCACGTTCCGTAAAAGTCCGTTGACTTCGCTGTCCGATCATCCGTCGTCCGTAACCCAAGTGCCACGCCGCTCGTTGTGCGGGATACAGGCTCCCTGTGGTCACACCCTGGCCGACACCGATCACTCGATCGTGTGGTTGTCATCAGGGCGTGCAACCCTCAGGACCCCCTGGGGAGTCGACCGTCATGACGAGAGGAGGTGCCGCCAGTGATCGCAAACGTATCGGCGCACCGGCGGGCGAACGCCTTCGCCCAGGCCCTGGAGGAGCAGTCCGACCAGGGCACGGCGGCCGAGCAGCCCAGCGGGTCGGCACCGCCCCCGGCTGCTGCGGATCAGACCGAGCAAGGCCGCATGCTGGCCTTCGCGACCGGTCTCGGCGAGCTGCCCAAACCGGCGATGGACCCCGAGGTCAAGGTCGTCCAGCGGGCCCAGCTCGTGGCCGCGATGGAGGCGATGCTGCTGGACGGCAGGATTCCGGGAGGCGAGGCCACGGACCCTTCCGTGCCCGAGCAGCGGACCCGTCGGCGGGGCGCGCACCGGGCGACCGGGCTGGGGAAGTTGCGACCACGGTCCCGGCTCTCCAAGGGGCTCGCCGCGGGCGGGCTCACCGTCGGTGTGGCCGCGGGAGCCTTCGGCGGCGTCGCCGCTGCGAGTTCCGACGCCCTGCCGGGTGACTCGCTCTACGGGCTGAAGCGCGGCATGGAGGACATCAAGCTGGGCATGGCCGAAGGCGCGAGCGACCGCGGCCAGATCTACCTCGACCAGGCCTCCACGCGGCTGAACGAAGCCCGCCGGCTCATCGAGCGCGACCGCTCCGGCCATCTCGACCACGAGTCCCTGGGAGAGATCCGCCGAGCCCTGTCCGGTATGCAGCACGACGCCACGGAAGGCCACCGCCTGCTGCACGAGGCGTACGAACGGGATGGTTCACTCGGCCCCATCCAGGCCCTGTCCACCTTCTCCCAGTCGCATCGTGAGGCCTGGGGCGCGCTGCGCGACCGGCTGCCCGTCCAGCTCGGCGACGTCAGTCAGCAGGTCTCGTCGGTCTTCGACGCCATAGACGAAGAGGTCGAGCCGCTGCGCTCGCTGCTTCCGCAGCCTCCGGCCACGGGCGGCCCCGGCCGACAGGGATCCGGCGCGGCCTCCACCGGTTCGTCCGGCAGTGACCGCCCGGCGCCCAGCACGCCCGGCGGTTCCTCCGACGGCCGGCACCCCGGCAGTGGCAAGCCCAAGCCGTCCACGTCGGGCAGCGACAGCGACGGCCTGCTCGGCGGCAACACGGGCGGCCTCCTCGACCCGCCGAAGGACGACACCAGCTCGTCCCCGTCGGCCGGCAAGGGCAGCCCGAGCGCCGAACCGGACGTCACGCTGCCCCCGCTCCTCCCGGGTCTCCTCCCGGGACTGGGCATCGACAGCGAGGACAGCAAGTAGCGCGGTGCGGATACGGCGGTGGGGGCGCCCCCTTTCAAAG
>NZ_JBHVXW010000020.1:0-180375 GCF_042881375.1 Streptomyces sp. NPDC058274 | reverse complement strand
GCCCGGAACCATGAGGCACGCGCGCGTGGCCGTCGTTCACGCGAACTCGGGTGCCGCCTGCGCGGGCCCGCTCAACGCGCCACGGCGCTCGGGCATCCGCAGCGCGACCATCCGCCGCCAGCCCACCAGGCGCTCGTAGGCGTACACGGCGTGGATGCCCGCGGCGAGCGTCGCCGCCTTGGCTCTGGACCAGCCCAGGATGCGTCCCATGTGGTCCATCACGGCGAGGCTGACGTCACGGTAGACCCGGATCTCGGCGAGGGCGCTCTCGCGCAGTGTCCGCTGGATGGCCCGTCCGTGTCCCGCGTACGCGAAGCGCAGCAGTTCCTCGTGGCAGTAGGCGAGGTGGTTGTCCTCGTCGTTCGAGATCATCCTGACCGCGCGGCCGATGTCCGGGTCGTCGGAGAAGTGCTTGCGCAGCAGCTCCATCTGTTCGGAGGCGCGCTGTTCGGTGACCCTGCTGTGCGCGAGATAGGTGACGATGTCCTGGACGGTGAGCGGCTGGTCGTCGCTGAGCTTCTCGTGGGCGAGGCCGATCCCGTACTTCTCCAGGAGCATCGTGTAGTCGGTCTCCGGTGGGATCTCCACGGGCTGAAGGCCGCGCTTCTTCAAGAGGGCATGGAAGATCCGCCCGTGCTTGTCCTCGTCGGCGCCGTGCCGGGCGATCTTGGGGGCGAGTTCGCGTTCGCCGGGCGGTACGAGCGCGGCGATGCGCCCGTTCTCCCAGCCTCCCTGCGATTCGCCGCTGGCAGCGATGGAGCAGAAGAGCCGGAACGACTCGTCGTTGTCGAGGATCTCCTGGAACAGACTCCTGGCCGAGAGCATCTCTGCCCACCTCTCTGCGGGGCTCCGCAAAGACTGAGTCAAATGCCGTGCGGGACAAGCGGCAACACCTGCGCCGGACAACTCCGCCGAACGAAGGACGACGTGCCTGATTCAGGGGCGTAACCGAGGGCATGTGTGACGCGTTGTTCCCCGTGACGGCCGTGGCGGGGAAGACCCCCGAGCCCCCACCACGGCCGCAGAACTTTCCAGCCCCTTCCCACTGCCCTCAGGCGAGCCCGGCGCGCTCCAGGGCGTCGGAACCGGCCCGGAGCGAGGCGATCCGCTCCTCCAGCGCGAAGCCGGCGGGTGCCAGTGTCAGGGTGTTCACCCCGACCGCCGCGTAGGCCTTCATCCGGTCCGCGATGCGGTCGACGGAACCGAGCAGGGTCGTCTGGTCGATCAGCTGATGCGGTACGGCGGCGGCCGCGCCCTCCTTGTCGCCGGACAGGTACTTGTCCTGGATCTCGGCGGCCTCCTTCTCGTATCCCATGCGCTGGGCGAGCTGGTTGTAGAAGTTCTGCTTCCGGCTGCCCATCCCGCCGACGTACAGGGCGGTGTACGGGCGGAACATGTCGGCGAGGCCGGTAACGTTCTTGTCGTCGCCGAGCGCGAGCGGGAGCGTCGGGCAGACGTCGAAGCCCTCCATGGTCCTGCCGGCCTTCTCGCGGCCCGCACGCAGATGCGTGAGCGCCGTGTCCTCCAGGTGCTCGGCCGACGGGAAGATCAGCAGCGCGCCGTCGGCGATCTCGCCGGTCTGCTCCAGGTTCTTGGGGCCGATCGCCGCGATGTACAGCGGGATGTGCTCGCGCTCCGGGTGCACGGTCAGCTTGAGCGGCTTGCCCGGGCCGTCGGGCAGCGGCAGCGTCCAGTGAGCGCCCTCGTACGAGAGGCGCTCGCGGGTCATTGCCTTGCGGACGATCTCGACGTACTCACGGGTGCGCGACAGCGGCTTGTCGAACTTGACGCCGTACCAGCCCTCGGAGACCTGCGGGCCGGAGACGCCGAGGCCGAGGCGGAAGCGGCCGCCGGAGAGCGAGTCGAGGGTCGCCGCGGTCATCGCCGTCATCGCGGGCTGGCGGGCCGGGATCTGGAAGATGGCCGAGCCGACGTCGATGCGCTCGGTCCTGGCGGCGACCCAGCTGAGCACGGTGGCCGCGTCGGAGCCGTAGGCCTCGGCGGCCCAGCAGACCGCGTATCCGAGCCGGTCGGCCTCTTGGGCGACGGCGAGATTGTCCGCGTCCATTCCGGCGCCCCAGTAGCCGAGGTTGATCCCGAGCTGCATGGCCGATTCCCCTTACCGATCAGTAACGTCCCTTGTGCCGGAGACACTAGCGCGCTGGTGGGCGCGGCGGCAGGGACAGGTCCCGGGCTGCGTGAAGCGGGTTGTCCACAGGGCCCCCGCGCACCGAGTTCCGGCCAGTAATCTCGGCGTCCATGGAGCAGAGGCATCTCGGCCGTACCGGCCTGCGTGTGTCCCGGATCGGGCTCGGCACCCTGACGTGGGGCCGGGACACCGATGAGCATGACGCCGCCGGGCTGTTGAAGGCGTTCTGGGAAGCGGGCGGGACCCTCGTCGACACCGCCGACGTGTACGGGGACGGGGAGGCCGAGTATCTGCTCGGACAGCTGATAGAAGGCCTGGTCCCGCGCCGGGACCTGGTCATTTCCACGAAGGCGGGCAGCGTGCCTGACCCGGACCGGCGCTTCGACGGCTCGCGCGGACATCTGCTGTCCGCGCTGGACGCCTCGCTCCAGCGCCTGGGCACGGACTACGTCGACCTGTGGCACGTGCACGCCTTCGACCCGCGGACCCCGCTGGACGAGACCCTGCAGGCCCTCGACCTGGCGGTCAGCAGCGGGCGGGCGCGGTATGCGGGAGTCTCCAACTTCTGCGGGTGGCAGCTCGCCAAGGCGGCCACCTGGCAGCTCGCGGCACCGGGCATGCGCACCCGGCTGGCCAGTACGCAGATGGAGTACTCCCTGCTCCAGCGCGGTGTCGAGCGGGAGGTGCTGCCGGCCGCCCTCGATCTGGGCGTCGGGCTGCTGCCCTCCTCCCCGCTGGGAAGAGGCGTGCTCACGGGCAAGTACCGCCATGGGACGCCCGCCGACTCCCGCGGCGGCTCGGAGCACCTCGCGCCCTTCGTCGCGCCCTATCTGGACGACGCCGCCTGCAGCATCGTGGACGCGGTGCAGACCGCCGCCGACGGGCTCGCGGTGACCCCGCTCCAGGTCGCGCTCGCGTGGGTCCGCGACCGTCCGGGCGTCGCCGCCCCCATCATCGGCGCGCGCAACGCGCAGCAGCTCACGGCGGCATTGTCAGTGGAGACCCTTAGTCTTCCTGACGAGATCTGCCGGGCGCTCGACGACGTGTCAGCACCGGTGCACCACTATCCCGATCACGACTGGAGCACGCTGTGAGCACGGAGCCCGAGACCACGGAGGACGCGGAGCCGGGCACCCCGGGCGCGGGCATGGAGGACGTCGCTCCCGAGACCCAGGCGGGGCCGGAGGACACGTCCGGTCCCGGTGCCTCGGCCGCGGGGTCGGACGCCGAGGCCCCGGCCGAGGGGACGGACGCGGAAGTCGGCGCCGATACGTCGGCCACGGGGGCGGACCCCGTGGGTGGCACAGAGAGCGGCACCGAGTCGGCAGCCGAGGCGCCAGGCACGGGGGCCGCGACCGACGAGGCCGCCGCGGCGGCCGAGCTGTCCGAGGCCGAGGCCGAGTTGGCGGCCCAGCGTGAGCTGCGGGAGCGGATCGAGCGGCGGAAGGCCGAGAAGCAGGGGCCGATCGCGGCGGGGGCGAAGCTCAGCGGGACGGCCGCCGATCTGCTGGCGGCGGTGCGCGCCGTGGAGAGCGGCGAGAAGCCCGTGGCAACGCCCTTCCGGGAGCCGGAGCCGGCACCGCGCAGGTCGGCGCCCGAGCCGGTGCGGCGCCCGGAGCCCGTCGCGTCGGCGGCCGGTGCACCGGCCGCCGAGACCGTCGACGCCGTGCGGTCGGTACTGACCGAGGGCGGCGCCCCCGAGGTACTCGCGCCCCAGGCCGCCGCCGCCCTGGGCGAGGGTGCGGACGGACAACTGCGTGCGGATCCCTGGCAGTTGCTGCGGATCGCCGGAGTGCGGCCGGAACAGGCCGACGGGTTCGCGCGGGCCCTGCTCGGCGCGGAGTGCGGTCCCGACGACGAGCGGCGCGGCCGGGCGCTCACGGTCTGGCTGCTGGAGCAGGCGGCCGTCGCCGGGCACACCGCCCTGGACGCCTCCGCCCTCACCGCGGCGCTCACCCAGCGCACGGTCCCCGACCCGGACGCGGCCGTGCAGAGCGCGCTCGCGGAGGGCGACGTGCTGGTCTTCCAGGACGCCCTCGAAACGGCCGCTCCCGCGCGGGAGTCCGAGGACGCGACGGAGGAGCCGGAGGAGCGCCCGGTCCGCGTCCTCATCGGCCTGGAGCGGTATGCCCTCGCCGAGGAGAGCCTCGCCGACGGACTCGCCCGGGTGGTCAACGCGGTGCCCAAGGAGTCCGCCGCGGACTGGGAGTCGGCCGCCGCCTCGGCGTCCCGTTCCGCCGCGGAGCTGCTGCGCGCCGTCGCGGGCCACGGACTCGTGCTGCACACGGGCGGCGAGGCGTCCCGCGCGGAGGTGGCGGAGCTGATCACCGCGGCCGGGGCAGCCGGCCTGCGGGCGTACGCGGCCGCGCCCACGGCGGACGGCCGCGACCGCCTCGCCGCGTTCCTCACGGCGCGGCAGGACGAGACCCCGGGCACCGGCGTAGCCGATTCCGTCGTCACCGTCGCCGGTCTGCTCTCCGGCGCCGAAGGACCGGGCCGGGACGCGGAGGGAGCGTTCGGTCTCGACCTCCTGGTCCTTCTCGACGCCCCGCAGCTCGACGTCGAGGCCGCGGCCGTACTCGTCGAGTCCCTGCCCGACGGCGCCCGGCTGGTGCTGAGCGGCGACCCCGGTGTCCTGTGGTCGGCCGGGCCCGGCCGGGTCTTCGCGGATCTGCTCGCCGCCCGGGTCTGCCCGCAGGCCGCCTCGCGCACCCCGGACCCCGGCCCCCTCGGGGAGCTGGTCTCCGGGATCGGCATCGGCGAGCTGACCCAGGTCGAGGCGCCCGGCAAGGAGGTCGTGATCGTCCCGGTGCGGGACGCCGGCGAGGCGGTGCACCGCACCGTGCAGCTCGTCGCGGACTCGGTGCCCCGGGCCATCGGCATCCCGCCCGAGCAGACGCAGGTGATCACACCGGGACACGGCGGGGCGGCCGGCACGCGCGCGTTGAACGCCGCCCTCAAGGAGCGGCTCAACCCCGGCCCGGGCCGCTTCGGCGGCTTCGACCCGGGCGACCGGATCGCCTACTCCCCCGCGCCGGGGCGTTCGGTGCCGGGACGGGTCGTGACGGCCGACGCGGAGGGGCTGCACCTGGAGTGCGCCGGCGTCCCCGTCGTCGTACCGAAGGAGCGGGTGGAGCAGTCCGTGCGGCACGGGTGGGCGCTGACCGCGCACCAGGCGGTCGGGTACCGGTGGCCCGCGGCCGTGGTGGTCCTGCCGGGCGACGCCGCGCAGGCCCTCACGCGGCCCTGGGTGTACACGGCCTTCGGCCGGGCCGCGCGCCATCTGTCGGTCGTCCACGGCGTGGAGCAGGCCCTGCCGAAGGCAGTGGCGGAGGTCCCGCAGAAGCCGCGTACGACCCGTCTGCCGGCGCTGCTCAAGGCGCAGGTCCCGACGGCCGGTTGAGCCGCGCCCGCACCCGCGGAACACGCGGAGGTGGCGGTCACCGGTAGTCCGGTGACCGCCACCTCATCGTCGCTCGGCGCGCTCGGCGAGCGGGCCCTGCGCCCCGGCCGGTGATCCGGAGGGGCGGCCCGGCTCAGCGATCGGCGTCCAGCGGCTCCAGGTCCTCGTCGTCGTCCAGATCCGCGGTGAGCTCGGGATCGTCCTCCAGGTCGTCGTCGGCGTCCTCGTCGAAGACCGCGCTGACGTCGAAGCGGCAGACGATGCGCTGCGCGTCCGCCTGCTCGAAGGGCGCCTCCAGCCATTCGCCCGGTTCCGCCGGTTCGTCCGCGGCCGTCACCCAGAGGGTGGAGTCGCCTTCCTCCAGCCCGAATTCCTTGTGCCGGGACGCGATCTCGTCCGGCTCGAATTCCCCGAACAGCAGACCAAGGGCTCCGTGGACCGTCCGGGAGGCCGTGCTCTCGACACCGGAGTCCTCCTCCACGGCCTCGATCCGCTGAGCCTGGGCCAGCAGCCGCTGCGGCTCCACCACCGCGTAGTCCCGGCGAATCAGCACGGTCAGCGCGTTCGGCTCCTCGGGGCCCGTGTAGGGCGGCAGTGAGTCCTCCGTACCGGGGATTTCGAAGGGGGTGACCTCGTCATAGCGGTCGTAGAGCAGTTCGTCGTACTCCTCGGCCGCCGCGGCGAGCTCGTTGAACGCCTCGTACACGGCCGGGTCGTCCTCGCCCGTCCTGCGCTCGACCGCGGCCAGGTGGCGGTCGAGGGCGGTCTTGACCGCCTCGGCGGCGGCACGTACCTCGGCAGCGGTGGGCTGCGCAGCATCAGACATAGTGCAGACGCTATCCGTACACAGCCTCTGCCCGCACAATAGATGCGATGCCGGAATACGAATTTGTCAACGTGTATGTGCCGCGCGGGGTCTCCCGCAAGGAAACCACACGGCTGCTGACAGACCATGCGGAGTACGGACACTGGGAGTTGGACCGCCTGAGCCTGCATCCCGACGGCAGCCGCAGGGTGCGGTTGCGCCGGCGGATCATCCGCCAGGTGCGGGCCACGTGGTGAGCGAAGACGGCTGAAACGGAGCGGGCCCCACCAGCGCGGGGCCCGCTCCGTTCGACACGCCACTGGGGAAGTTTGTGGCGTCATGGTCCGACTTGAGGCGTTTTACGCGGCCGAGCGGGCCCTGCGGTAGAGCAGCGCGCCGCCGAGCAGTGCCCCCGCGCCCGCCGGGACGAGCAGACCCATCGGCAGGTCACTGCCGGTGTGGGCGAGCTGCGCGCCGCCCCTGGGCTGGGCCACGGACTGCGCGCCCGGGTGGTTGACGTTCGAGGCGCCGCCGGGGGTCTGGCCGCCCCCGCCGCGCGGGGTGCCCGGCCCGCCGGGGTGACCGGGCTCACCGGGGTGACCCGGCTGACCCGGGTGCCCGGGGTGGTTACCCGGCTCGCCGGGGTGTCCCGGCTGCCACGGCTTGCCCGGAGACGGCGTCCCGTGACCGCCGCCGGGCGGCGTGGTGGAGTGCGCGCCACCCGGTCCGTTCCCGCACGCGTTGGCCGCCGCGGGGTTGCCCACTCCGCCCACGTTCACACTGTTGCCGCAGACGTTGACCGGTACGTCGACCGGCACCTGCACATGGTTGCCCGAGCCGACGCCCGGCGAGCCACCGGTGTGCCCCCCGGCGTGCGAGCCACCGCCCCCGTGGCTCCCGGACGAACCGCTGCCGCCCCCCTGGTTGGCGCACTTGTTTCCCGCGGCCGGGCTGAGCAGCCCGACGACGTTCACGGTGTTGCCGCAGACGTTGACCGGCGCATGCACCGGCGCCTGCACCGTGTTGCCCGACAACACGCCGGGCGAGTCCGAACTGGAGCCGCTCGCACCCGAGTCGGCGTGTGCGTAACCGCCCGCGGCAGCGAGTACGCCGGTCGCGGCCGCCACCGTCATCAGGCCCTTGCGGGTGACCTGTCGCATTGCTGATACCTGCCTTCGACCTTGCCTTGGACCTTCCGGAACGCGCCCGCACAGCGGATGTGAGGGCGCGGAAAGCCCGGTCGGCCCCGGAGCGCATGGCACGCACTCCGGGGCCGACGGGGACTCAGAGCCTCATGGGGTGAGGCACAACGTCACTTGTTGATGCAGGTGTTGCCGAAGGCGGGGTTCAGCAGCCCGATCACGGAGACCGTGTTGCCGCAGACGTTCACCGGGATGTGAACCGGCACCTGAACGACGTTGCCGGACAGGACGCCCGGGGAGTGCACCGCGGCACCCTGGGCACCCGAGTCGGCGACGGCCAGGCCCGCACCCGCGAGAACCAGACCACCAGTGGCAGCCGCAGCAGCGACGACCTTCTTGATCATTATTCCTCCTTGTTGGCAAAGCGATCCAAGCCTCGGACCGCACCACCTGTAACGAGGAAGGAGTAATGGAGCTACGAGCTTATGGTCGCATTCACTCTTCTCAGTCAACTCCGTACGCGCTGGCGATTATTGGAGTGTCGTTTTACCGGTTCAATTCAGGACGGACTTCCGGCCGTGCGGTCAGGACGCCTCGATGAAGCGGTCGAGCACCCGGACGCCGAACTTCAGGGCATCGACCGGCACCCGCTCGTCGACCCCGTGGAACATGCCCGCGAAGTCCAGCTCCGGCGGCAGCTTCAGGGGCGCGAAGCCGAAGCAGCGGATGCCGAGGTCGGCGAAGGACTTGGCGTCGGTGCCGGCCGAGAGCATGTACGGCACGGCCCGGGCGATCGGGTCCTCGGCGGACAGCGCGGTCTGCATGGCGTCGACCAGCGCCCCGTCGAAGGTGGTCTCCAGCGCCTTGTCGGCGTGCACGTCCTCGCGCTTCACCCGCGGGCCGAGGATCCGGTCCAGATCGGCGAGGAATTCCTCCTCGTAGCCCGGCAGATAGCGGGCGTCGACATGCGCGGTGGCCTGCCCCGGAATCACGTTGACCTTGTAACCGGCGCCCAGCTGGGTCGGGTTGGCGGTGTTCTGCAGGGAGGCGCCGATCAGTTTGGCGATGCCGCCGAGCTTGGCGAGTGTCTCGTCCATGTTCTCCGGGTCGAGCTCGGTGCCGAGGGCGTCACCGAGTTCGTCGAGGAAGTGCCGCAGCGTCTTGGTCACCCGGACCGGGAACTTGTGCCGGCCGAGGCGTCCGACGGCCTCCGACAGCTCGGTGATGGCGTTGTCGCGGTGGATCATCGATCCGTGCCCGGCGGTGCCGTCCACCGTCAGCTTCATCCAGTGCATGCCCTTCTGGGCGGTCTCGATGAGATACAGCCGCAGCTTCTCGTTGACCGTGAAGGAGAACCCGCCGACCTCGCCGATGGCCTCGGTGACGCCCTCGAAGAGGTCCGGGTGCTTGTCGACCAGGTGCCGCGCACCCCACGTACCGCCCGCCTCCTCGTCCGCGAGGAAGGCCAGGACGATGTCGCGCGGGGGCTTGCGGCCGGTGCGCAGCCGGTCACGCACGACCGCGAGGGTCATCGCGTCCATGTCCTTCATGTCGACCGCGCCCCGGCCCCACACACAGCCGTCCGCGATCTCGCCGGAGAACGGGTGGTGGGTCCAGTCCTGCGCGTTGGCCGGTACGACATCGGTGTGGCCGTGGATGAGCAGCGCGGGCCGGGAGCGGTCCTCGCCCTCGATGCGCGCCACCGTGGAGGCGCGGCCCTGGTGCGACTCGAAGATCTGCGGCTCCAGGCCCACCTCGGCGAGCTTCTCGGCGACGTACTCGGCGGCCTTGCGCTCACCCGGTCCCGAGTGGTCTCCGTAGTTGCTGGTGTCGATCCGGATCAGCTCGCGACAGAGGTCGACGACCTCGTCCTCGCCAGAGACGCCCCTGGCCGTGTTCGACTCGCTCACGCTGCTTCCTCCCACTGTCACTGCTGGTGGTCCCCCTCATCCTCTCTCCGACACCCCGTGCACCCCAAGGCCGGTCCCGGCCCGTCACACGCCGTTCACGCGGGCACGGGGGGTGATCAGGCGCCCTCCGGAGCCTGGTAATGTTTTCTCTGTCGCCGCGAGGGAAACCCCGCGCGACAGACACCTTGTCCGGGTGGCGGAATGGCAGACGCGCTAGCTTGAGGTGCTAGTGCCCTTTATCGGGCGTGGGGGTTCAAGTCCCCCCTCGGACACAGATCGAATGGCTCCTCGCTCGCGAGGGGCCATTCGTCGTTCCGGGCCCGGCCCCGCGCGAGGCGTCCGGGCCGCTCGCGCACAATGGTGGTCATGTCCCGACGCACCTCACGCCCCCCGCGGCAGACCGCCGCCGGCACGCCCGCCGGCTGCCCCTGCGGCCTGGCGGAGACCTACGCCGCGTGCTGCGGCCGCTTCCACCGCGGCGAGAGTGCGGCGCCCACCGCGGAGGCGCTGATGCGCTCGCGCTACAGCGCGTTCGTGCAGCGGGACGAGGCGTACCTGCTGCGGACGTGGCATCCGCGGACGCGGCCGCCCCGGGTGGAGTTCGAGCCGGGGACGCGGTGGACGGGACTGGCGATCGTCGCGACGGGCGAGGGCTCCGCCTTCCACTCCACCGGGACCGTGACCTTCCGGGCCTCATACCGGGGCGGCTCGCTGCACGAACGGAGCCGGTTCGAGCGGGTCGACGGGGCGTGGGTGTACGTCGACGGGGAGTTCCTCGACTAGGACCTGTCCGGCCGTCACAGCGAAGCCGGGTTCGACCAGGACCTGTCCGGCCGGTCACGGCGGAGACGGGTCCTGACCAGTTCGCCGTACGCGGCCGGTCACGGCGGAGACGGGTCCTGACCGGTCCGGCGTACGAGGCCGGTCACGGGGCCAGGACGTCGAGTTCCTGGAGTGCGCCGACCGTGATCTCGCGGGTGAGTTCCTCGGCGCGGGCGGCGTCGCCCGCGCGGACCGCCTCGGCGACCCGGACGTGGAGCGTGACGGCGGCGGGGTCGGGGTCCTCGAACATGACCTCGTGGTGGGTGCGGCCCGCCAGGACCTCGGCGACGACGTCACCGAGCCGGGCGAACATCTCGTTGCCCGAGGCGTCGAGGATCACCCGGTGGAAGGCCACGTCGTGGACGAGATATCCCTCCAGCTGATGGCCGCGTGAGGTGGAGACCATGCCGAGGGCGCACTCGGTGAGCGCGGCGCACTGCTCCGCCGTGGCGTACCGGGCGGCCAGGCCCGCGGCGATCGGCTCGACGGCCGAGCGCAGCACGGTGAGCGAGCGCAGCTGGTGGGGGCGGTCGGCGCCGGCCAGGCGCCACCGGATGACCTGCGGGTCGTAGACGTTCCACTCGGCCTTGGGGCGGACCGTCACGCCGACGCGGCGGCGGGACTCGACGAGGTGCATGGATTCGAGCACCCGGACCGCCTCGCGCATCACGGAGCGTGACACCTCGAAGCGCTGCGCGAGTTCGTCGGTGCGCAGCACGCTGCCCGGCGGGTACCCGCCCGCGGTGATCGCCGGCCCGAGGGTGTCCAGTACCCGTCCGTGCAGCCCCCGGCCCCGTGTGGTCATGGAGTCAGCGTACGAGGCTTCGAACGAGAAGAAAAAGTCAGACTTATATGTCACAGCCTCTTGAATTCGTCGTACCTAATGGGTTTCAGTGGCGTCGACATCAGAGGTCGACGAAGACAGCGAGAGCACGATGCAGCACAGGCGCACCCCTCATGTGGTCGTGGTCATGGGCGTGGCGGGCACCGGCAAGACCACCATCGGTCCCCTGCTCGCGGCCCGGCTCGGCGTTCCGTACGCCGAGGGCGACGACTTCCACCCGCAGGCCAACATCGCCAAGATGACGGCCGGGACGCCGCTGACCGACGAGGACCGTCTGCCGTGGCTGGACGCGATCGGCGCCTGGGCGCACGACCGGGCCGGACTCGGCGGTGTGGTCAGCAGCTCGGCGCTGAAGCGTGTCTATCGCGACCGGCTGCGGGCTGCCGCGCCCGGCGCTGTCTTCCTCCACCTCACCGGTGACCGCCGGCTCATCGAGGACCGGATGTCGCACCGGCAGGGGCACTTCATGCCGACCGCGCTGCTGGACTCCCAGTTCGCCACCCTCCAGCCTCTTGAGGCGGACGAGGCGGGCGTCGGCGTGGACGTCTCCGGCAGCCCGGCCGAGATCACCGAACGGGCCGTGGCAGCTCTCGACGACCTGCCCGATCCCGTCCGGTAGCAGCGTTTCCTCGCAGTAACCGGCACCTGGCGCCGGGCGGCAGACCCGCTCGCCCGCTCCGCCGGCACCTCCCCCGGGCTCTCGCAGTGGCTCCGGGAAATCCCCGAACATCCCGTACACGCAAGGGAAAACCGTGACCAGACTCAGCGTCGAGATGCTGGCAGCGGACACCGTCGAGCCGATCACCTCGGCGGGCCATGTTCAGCTGGGCATCGCCGTCCTGGCGGGCATCGCCGTCATCGTCCTGCTCATCACCAAGTTCAAGCTGCACGCCTTCCTGGCCCTGACCATCGGCTCGCTCGCGCTCGGCGCGTTCGCCGGGGCCCCGCTCGACAAGGCCATCGTCAGCTTCACGACCGGCCTCGGCTCCACCGTCGCCGGTGTGGGCGTCCTGATCGCGCTGGGCGCGATCCTCGGCAAGCTGCTGGCCGACTCCGGCGGTGCCGACCAGATCGTCGACACGATCCTCGCGAAGGCAGGCGGGCGGGCCATGCCGTGGGCGATGGTGCTGATCGCCTCCGTGATCGGGCTGCCGCTGTTCTTCGAGGTCGGCATCGTCCTGCTGATCCCCGTGGTGCTGATGGTCGCCAAGCGCGGCAACTACTCGCTGATGCGCATCGGCATCCCGGCCCTGGCCGGTCTGTCCGTGATGCACGGCCTGATCCCGCCGCACCCCGGCCCGCTGGTCGCGATCGACGCGGTCGGGGCCAACCTCGGCATCACGCTCGCGCTGGGGGTACTGGTCGCCATCCCGACCGTGATCATCGCGGGTCCGGTCTTCTCGAAGTACGCGGCCCGCTGGGTGGACGTGCCGGCCCCGGACCGGATGATCCCGGCCCGCGCCTCCGAGGAACTGGAGAAGCGTCCCGGCTTCGGCGCCACCCTCGCCACGATGCTGCTGCCGGTCGTGCTGATGCTGGCCAAGGCGCTCGTGGACATCGTCGTGGACGACCCGAAGCACATGGTGCAGCGCGTCTTCGACGTCATCGGCTCACCGCTGGTCGCGCTGCTCGCGGCGGTGATCGTCGGCATGTTCACGCTGGGCCGGGCGGCGGGCTTCACCAAGGAGCGGCTGTCGACGACTGTCGAGAAGTCTCTGGCCCCGATCGCCGGGATCCTGCTGATCGTGGGAGCGGGCGGCGGCTTCAAGCAGACGCTGATCGACTCCGGTGTGGGCCAGATGATCCTGGACATCTCCAAGGACTGGTCGATTCCCGCTCTGCTCCTGGCCTGGCTGATCGCGGTGGCGATCCGGCTCGCGACGGGCTCGGCGACCGTCGCCACCATCTCCGCGGCCGGTCTCGTCGCACCGCTCGCGGCCGACATGTCGACCACGCACACCGCCCTCCTGGTGCTGGCGATCGGCGCGGGCTCGCTCTTCTTCAGCCATGTCAACGACGCCGGGTTCTGGCTGGTCAAGGAGTACTTCGGACTGAGCGTCGGCGAGACCCTGAAGACCTGGTCGGTCATGGAGACGATCATCTCGGTGGTGGCCGGCGGGCTGGTCCTGCTGCTGTCCCTCGTGATCTAGGGAGTGCCCGCAGCGTCCCGTTGGCCGCCGACGACCGCGCGGGCAACCTCGTGGTCAGCCGTGAGATCGAGCTCCGTGGCGGGTTCCGCTTCGACACGGAGTTCGACGGCGCGATCGCGCTGCTCGCGGCGGAGCCCGCATCGACGCGCTGATCAGCGCGGTGGTGCCTCTTCGGGAGGCGGAGCCGGCGTTCGCGCCGGCCGCGGACCGGGGTCGTTCGTGCGAGGTGCTGCCGGACTTCGCGGCGTGGCCTCCGCGTCGGACGGGTCGGGGTGCGGCCGCCAGAGTGCGTGCTCGCGCTCCGCCCAGTCGCGGCTCACGGATCCGGTGCGCAGACCCCGGCGGGACTCCGGGTCGGCGAGGGCCATGCCGATGTGGCCGGCCAGGACGACACCGACGGTCAGCGCGAGCCAGTCGTGGACGAAGGTGGCCGAGGTACGCCACATCAGGGGCGTGAGGTGGGTGAACCACATCAGGAGGCCGGTGCCGAGCATGACCAGGCTCGCGCCGGCGATCCAGGCCGCGTAGGTCTTCTGGCCCGCGTTGAACTTGCCCGCGGGGCGGGAGGAAGGGCGGGCGTCGCGGCGCAGCGCCGCCCGCAGCCACGTACGGTCGTGCGGGCCCCAGCGGTTGAGGCGGCCGAGGTCGGCGCGGAACGCGCGGGAGGCCAGGCCGGCCAGGACCGGTACGGGCAGCAGCAGGCCCGCCCACTCGTGCACCCGCACCACGAGCTCACGCCGGCCGACGAGCTCCGCGAAGGTCGGCAGGTAGAGGCAGGCCGCGGTCACCACACAGACGCCCATCAGCGCGGCCGTGCTGCGGTGCACCCAGCGCTCGGCGGGGGTGAAGCGGCGGACGCGCGCGGCGAGGGCCGGGGCGTCAACTCGTAGGTTCATCGTCGCGTCCGTTCGAGCGGCCGACCCACGCGTCGACGTCGTAGCCCCGGTCCTCCCAGTAACCGGGACGGACGTCCTCGGTGACCGTGATGCCCGAGAGCCACTTGGCGGACTTGTAGAAGTACATGGGCGCCACGTACAGGCGGACCGGGCCGCCGTGGTTGTGGCCGAGGTTCTTGTCCTGCATGCGCAGGGCCACCAGGACGTCCCGGCGGCGGGCCTGGTCGAGCGTGAGGCTCTCGGTGTAGGCACCGTCGAAGCAGGTGAAGCGGATCGCGCCGGCCGACGGGCGTACTCCCGCGAGGTCCAGGAGCCGGGAGAGCCGGACTCCTTCGAAGGGGGTGCCGGGCACTCGCCAGCCCGTCACGCACTGGACGTCGTGCACCAGCCGGGTCTGCGGCAGGGCGCGCAGGTCGGCGAGGGTGTAACTCTTCGGGTGGTCGACCAGGCCGTCGATCGTGAGGCGGTAGTCCGTCGCGTTCTTGTGCGGGACCGACGAGGTCACCGAGTAGTAGCGGAAGCCGCCGCCGTTGGGGAGCAGGCCGGTCAGGCCGGTGGGGTCCTTGTCGGCGGCGCCGCCGAGGAAGCCCTCCATACCGCGCTGGAGTACCGGCGCGGTCACCACGCCCAGCGCGCCGAGACCGAGCGTGCCGAGCAGGACGCGCCGTCCGATGGGGGTTCCCCGCTCTTCCGGTGGCGTTTCCCGGCCTTCCGGTGGAGCTTCCCGGTCCTCGGGTCGTTCAGAGTTCACCTACTGATTCCAACACCCGTGACCCCCATCCGGCCAGGGCTCACGGGTGTCCGTCAGAATTCGGTAACCAGTCGTCCGCAGCGACGCGCTTCCTCAGGAAGCCGTCTCCGCCGCCTTGTCCAGCTGGAAAGCCTCGTTGCCCAGCCCGATCCGGGCGTGCGCCTCGGGCTTGCGCGAGCGCAGGACCAGTCCCTGGACCAGGCCGAGGACCAGGGCGGCCCCGATGATGCCGGGCAGCGCCCAGCTCAGTGCGGAGTCCGGCCCCGCGCCGACGAGCAGGTCGAAGTCCTTGACGGTGTAGCCGGCGATCACGAGGAGCGCGACGCCGGCGATCACGGAGGTGGCGAGCCGCCAGGCCTGGGCCCGGGCGGCGCCGCGCCGGACGAAGAAGACGATCACGGAGAGCGAGGCGGCCGCCATCAGCAGGATGACGCCGAGCGCGCCGACGTTGCCGCCCCAGGTGAACAGGTGCAGCACGGGTGCGGTCGGGTCCCCGGCCGGCTTGTCGTCGGCCACCGCGAAGGCGATCACGATGACCACGGACACGATCGTCTGGAGCAGCGAGCCCGTGCCGGGAGCGCCGCTCGCTCCGGTGGTACGGCCGAAGGCGGCCGGCAGCAGGCCCTCACGGCCCATGGCGAAGGCGTACCGCGCGACGACGTTGTGGAAGCTGAGCATCGCCGCGAACATGCCGGTCACGAACAGGACGTGCAGGACGTCCGTGAACGTACCGCCGAGCCGGGATTCGGTGAGGTTGAACAGCAGGCCCGCGCTCTGCTTCTGCGAGGCACCGACGATTCCCGAGGGTCCCGCGGCCACGGTGAGGGCCCAGCAGCTGAGCGCGAAGAACACGGCGACGCCGGCGACCGCGAAGAACATCACGCGCGGGACCAGAATGTGCGGCCTGCTGGTCTCCTCGGCGTACACGGGGGCCTGCTCGAAGCCGAGGAAGGCCGCGATGCAGAAGCAGAGCGCGGTGCCGACGCCCGCGCCGGTCAGCGTGTCCGGGTTGAAGGCGTGCAGCGACAGGCCCTCCTTGGCGGGGTCGGCGACAGCCGCGATGTCGAAGATGACGACGAGCGCCACCTCGACGATCAGCAGCACGCCGAGCACCCGCGCGTTCACGTCGATCTTCAGCCAGGCGAGCCCGCCGACGATCAGCGCGGCCAGCAACGCGGGTATCCACCAGGCGATCTCGAGGTCGAGGTAGGTGGCGCAGAGCCCCGAGACCTCGAAGCCGAAGATGCCGTAGATGCCGACCTGGAGCGCGCTGTAGGCGACCAGCGCGACCAGTGCGGCGCCCGCGCCCGCGGTGCCGCCGAGGCCGCGGGAGATGTACGCGTAGAAGGCGCCGGCGTTGTGGACGTGGCGGCTCATCTCGGCGTATCCGAAGGAGAAGAGAGCCAGCACCACACCGAGGATGACGAAGAGCAGCGGCTGCCCGACGATCCCCATCACTCCGAATGTGGTGGGCATGACACCCGCAACGACCATGAGGGGCGCGGTCGCGGCCAGCACGGACAGCAGGAGGCCCGCCGTGCCGAGCCGGCCGGCACGCAGCGCGCGGTCCTGCCCCTTGAAGGTGCTGATGCCGGATTCCGCGGTGGTTCTGCTGCGGCTCGTGCTCGAACTGCCCGTCGTCATGGCGGGGTTGTCCTCTCGGATGATGGCGGTCGGTCAGGCCGTGCCCAGCGCGCTCTCGCGTGCGGCACGGAAGGCTTTGTACGGGTCCCGGTCCGGATACGACCACGGCGCCGGGGTGGCATGCGGACCGATCCGGTGGAAGAGGGCGGCCGCCTCGGCGCCCCGGCCCTCGCAGAACTTGGCGTGGGCGAGGAAGTTCAGGTCGACCAGGCGGCGCGGGTGGTCGTCGTGCTCCCACTCCAGCCACCAGTCGAAGGCGGTCTTCATCACCTGGCGGGCGCGGCGCCCCACCCAGTGCCCGGAGGCGACCGGGTCGGCGGGCTCCACGCCGGCGGCGGCCAGCACGCGGTAGCGCTCGGCGTGCGCGACCACCGGGAGGATCGCCAACGGCGAGTCGGCGGGCGCCTGTTCCGCGGCCCAGTTGGCGAAGTCGTAGACCTCGTGCAGCGGGTCCTGGCCCGCGTCGGCCCGGCGCTCGGCGAGCCGGGCCACCATCAGATGGTGGGCGTGATGGTGGTCGGGGTAGCGGTGGCGGACCTCGTCGAAGAGCTGGACGACGTCCTCCTCGCTGCCGATCGAGCGCTCCAGCATCAGCAGAGCGAGCCACGGGGTGGGGTCGGCGGGCGCGAGCGCGGCCGCGTGCCGGCCTGCCTCGCGGGCCCGGTCGGGACGCTCCTTGCCGTCCAGCGCGCGCTGGACGGTGGCGCAGGCGAGCAGCACGGAGGCGCAGGCCGAATCGGGTTCGGCGAGCAGCCAGTCGCGGGACCAGGCCAGCGCGGTGGACTCCCGCGCGAGCACGGTGACGCGGTGGCCGCGACGGTCCCAGTCCTCTCCCGTCGCGGCGAGCAGCGAGCGGACGGCCGTCCACCGGCCCTGTGCCAATGCGCTGCGAGCGGCGACGAGTTCGGCGTCGTCGAGCGCCGCGTCGAAGGCCTGTGCCGCGCGCTTGCGGCCACGGCCCAGGGGTGGCGGGGGTGGGGCCACGCGGGTGGTCCTTATGTGGATTGGTCCGTACGAAGCGGCCCGTCAGAGCCCGATCACGCACAGCAAACCCGCAGCCAATGCTTGGCGTCAAGGGCCGCCTGAAATACGACACGTGTCAACTGCCCGTGGGGGCCCCGGGGTTGCCCCCTTGGCTCCGCTGGGCTCCCCATGGACCCGCTGGGCTCCCCATGGACCCGGTTGGCTCCACCGCGCTCCTGCCGCGCGCCCGGCGAACGGACGCCTCACAGGCCTCGACCGGCCCGCGGCCCGTGCACCCGGCCCAAGGAGTTGGGAGCGCGGACTCAACCCGTGGAGTCGGACCGCGGACCCAGCCGCCGGACCCGGCTCGCTCCTCAGTCCACGGCCTTCGCCGCCGCCCGGCCCGCCGTACGTCCCGAGAACAGGCAGCCGCCGAGGAACGTGCCTTCGAGGGAGCGGTAACCGTGGACACCGCCGCCGCCGAAACCGGCGGCCTCGCCTGCCGCGTACACGCCCGCCAGCGGGTCGCCGCCCTCCGTCAGCACCCGCGAGGAGAGATCGGTCTCCAGGCCGCCGAGGGACTTGCGGGTGAGGATGTTCAGCCGCACCGCGATCAGCGGGCCCGCCTTGGGGTCGAGGATGCGGTGCGGGGCCGCCGTACGGATCAGCTTGTCGCCCAGGTAGTTGCGGGCTCCCCGGATCGCCGTGACCTGAAGGTCCTTGGTGAACGGGTTGGCGATCTCGCGGTCGCGCGCGACGATCTCGCGGCGCAGGGCGGCCTCCTCGATCAGCGGCTCCTTGGTCAGCGCGTTCATGCCCCGGACGAGGGCGCTCAGGTCCTTCTCGACGACGAAGTCCGCGCCGTTGTCCATGAACGCCTTCACCGGCCCGGGGACATCGGCGCGCGCCCGCTCGAGGACTCCCCGTACGGATTTGCCCGTCAGATCGGGGTTCTGTTCCGACCCCGAGAGCGCGAACTCCTTGCCGATGATCTTCTGGTCGAGGACGAACCAGGTGTAGTCGTACCCGGTCCGCATGATGTGTTCGAGGGTGCCCAGGGTGTCGAAGCCGGGGAAGAGCGGCACCGGCAGCCGGTTGCCGCGGGCGTCCAGCCAGAGGGACGAGGGGCCGGGCAGGATCCGGATGCCGTGGTTGGCCCAGATCGGGTTCCAGTTCTGGAGGCCCTCGGTGTAGTGCCACATGCGGTCGCGGTTGATGAGGTGCGCGCCCGTCTCCTCGGCGATCGCGAGCATCTTGCCGTCGACGTGCGCGGGCACACCGGCGACCATCCGCTCGGGCGGGGTGCCCAGGCGCTCCGGCCAGTTGGCCCGTACGAGGTCGTGGTCGCCGCCGATGCCGCCCGAGGTGACGATCACGGCCTGGGCCCTCAGCTCGAAGGCGCCGGTGACCGTACGGCTGCTGGCCTGGCCGCGCTCGATGGCCGACGGCTCCAGCACCTCGCCGGTGACGGTGTCGACGGCGCCCGCGCTGCGGGACAGCCCGGTGACACGGTGGCGGAACCTCAGCTGTACGAGGCCGCGGTCGACGCCGGCCCGCACGCGCCGCTCGAAGGGCGCGACCAGACCGGGTCCGGTCCCCCAGGTGATGTGGAAGCGCGGCACGGAGTTGCCGTGCCCGTTGGCGTCGTAGCCGCCGCGTTCCGCCCAGCCGACCACCGGGAAGAAGCGGACGCCCTGCCGGTGCAGCCAGGGGCGCTTCTCGCCGGCGGCGAAGTCCACGTATGCCTCGGCCCACCGCCGGGGCCAGTGGTCCTCGGGCCGGTCGAAGGCGGCCGTGCCCATCCAGTCCTGGAGGGCGAGGGCGTGGCTGTCCTTGATCCGCATACGACGCTGCTCGGGCGAGTTCACGAAGAACAGGCCGCCGAAGGACCAGTGCGCCTGGCCGCCGATCGACTGCTCCGGCTCCTGGTCGAGAAGGATCACCGTGCGACCCGCGTCCACGAGCTCCGCGGTCGCCGCGAGCCCCGCGAGGCCCGCTCCGATGACGATCACATCTGCGTCGTAGGCCATGGGCCCGTCCTCTCGGCGTCCGGCCGGCCGGATCGGCGCATCACGGACCGGCGGCAGCGGCACAGGTTGGTGAGACAGTGGTAACAGTCGGCCAGCAGTCGTCAGACGTTGTTACTGGTCGGTCAGATCCTTCGGCAGAAGAGTGACCGAGTCAACTGCCCGGTTCCGGGTACTCCCATGGGCGGGGCACAGGTACGGACGCTACAGTCGGCGGGATACGCAGCCCGTGGCCCCGTCCGAGTTATCGAGGTACGCAGCGTGTCGGTTCTGGTTCTGGTTCTAGCCGTGAGTGCGGCCTGCTGTCTGGGCTTTGGCTTCGTACTCCAGCAGGACGCTGCCTCCCACGCGCCCCTCAGCGACTTCCTCTCCCCCCGGCTGCTGCTCGACCTCATCCGCGTGCCCGTCTGGCTCGGCGGCATCGGGCTCATGGTCGTCGGCATGGTGCTCGGCGCGGTCGCGCTCGGCCGCGGCGAGGTGTCCCTGGTGGAGCCGCTGCTCGCCACGAACCTCCTCTTCGCGCTCGCACTCTCGCGACGGCGGAGCAAACAGCCGTTGGGACGACAGGGCTGGGCCGGGCTCGCGCTGCTCGCGGGCGGTGTCACCGCGTTCATCGTGGCCGGTCAGCCCAAGGGTGGTGACGCGGTCACCGATCCGACGCGGCACTGGCTGATCATCGGGATCATGGTGGGGCTCGCGCTGCTGCTCACCACGTATGCGAAGCGGTCCCGGCTGAGCGCCGGGCCGGTACTGCTGGCGCTGGCCGCGGGGCTGCTGTACGGCGTACAGGACGCGCTGACGCGGGTCACCGGGCAGCGGTTCTCCGAGGGCGGCTGGACCGAGGTGGTCACCGGCTGGCAGCCGTACGGCGTGCTGGTGCTCGGTGTGACGGGCCTGGTGCTGGTGCAGAGCGCCTTCGAGACGGCCCCGCTGCGGATGTCCCTGCCCGGCCTCACCGCGGCTCAGCCGCTGGCCGGGATCGTCTGCGGGGTGGGTTTCCTCGGGGACCGGCTGCGCACGGACGTGGGGGCGCTGGCCTGGGAGGCGGCCGGGCTCGCGGCGATCGTGGCCGGCATCGTGCTGCTGGGCCTGCACCCGGCGATGCCGCGCGGCTCCGCGGACGTGGCGCGCACCCGGGATCTTCAGCCGCACTGAGGCGGGGCCGAGGGGCGTCGACGCGAGACTCCAGGGCCTCGGGCCTCGACCCAGGGCCTCCGGCAGGCCGGCCGCGCCGGTCGCGCGCTCCGGCGGGCTGATTGGATGGACCCATGAGCGCCGCCGACGAGATCCTCGACATCGTGGACGAGAACGACCAGGTCATCGGGCAGTCCCCCCGCGGGGAGGCCTATGCGCGGGGTCTGCGCCACCGCTGCGTGTTCATCCAGGCCCGCGACGCCGAGGGCCGGGTCTTCGTCCACCGCCGCACCCCCACCGAGCTGGTCTTCCCCTCGCTGTACGACATGTTCGTGGGCGGGGTCGTCGGTGCCGGTGAGACGTACGACGACGCGGCCCTGCGCGAGGCCGAGGAGGAACTCGGCGTCTCGGGCCTCCCCCGCCCCCGGCCGCTCTTCAAGTTCCTGTACGACGACGGGGCCGGGCAGACCTGGTGGTCGAGCGTGTACGAGGTGCGCTGCGACCTCCCGGTGCACCCCCAGGTCGAGGAGGTCGCCTGGCACGCCTTCCTCCCCGAGGACGAGGTCGAGCGGCACCTGGCCGACTGGACGTGGGTCCCGGACGGCGTGGCGGCGTACGAGCGTCTGAAGGCCCACCGCGCGCAGGGCTGAGCCCCGGTCCGCCACCGGCACCCGGCACCGGCCCCGCCCCCGGGTAGGGTCCATGACGTGATCGAATTCGTACGGAACGTCCGGCTGTGGTTCACGCCCGAGGAGATCCGGGAGGAGGGCCGGACGCCCGACTACCGGTTCTCGCTGGCCAACGAGCGGACCTTCCTTGCGTGGCTGCGCACGGCGCTGGCACTGATCGGCGGCGGGTTCGCCGTGGACCAGTTCCTGCCGGACCTGCGGTGGGGGTGGCGGGTCGGGCTCGCGTTCGCGCTGCTGGCAGCGGGGGTGCTGTGCTCGCTGCGGGCGGTCAACCACTGGGTGCGCTGCGAGCGGGCGATGCGGCGCGGCGACGATCTGCCGGTGTCCCGCTTCCCGGCCCTGCTCGGGATCGCGGTGGCGGTCGTCGCCGTCGCCATGGTCGTCGTCGTACTCGCCGGCTGGGAAGGGTGAGCGCGCCCGCCCGCGACCGGGACCCGGGCCTGCAGCCGGAGCGCACGCGGCTGGCCTGGCGGCGTACGACGCTGTCGAGCACCGCGGCGGCCGTACTCGCGGTGCGGGCCGCCGTGCACGGCGGTGTGTCGGCGCTCGGGGTGGTGGTCTGCGCACTGTGCTGCGCCCTCTGGCTGGGCTTCCTGGCCGTCGCCCACCTGCGCATTCGCACGCTCGCGTCGGACGCGGACCGGGCGCCGGCGCTGACACCCCTGCATGCCACGGCGGCGGCCGTGTGCACGATGGCACTCGCCGTGTGCGCGGTGGCCCTGCTGCTGTGACCGGTGGGGCACTCCGGCGGGCTCAGGCCCCGCCCCCGTCCCAGTCCACCGTGACGACGATCTTCCCGCGCGTAGGGCCCTCCTGGTTCAGCCGGACCCACGGGCTCAGGCCCCGCCCCCGTCCCAGTCCACCGTGACGACGATCTTCCCGCGCGTACGGCCCTCCTGGTTCAGCCGGTGTGCCTCGGCCGCCCGCTCCAGGGGGAAGGTCTCGGAGACGTGCACCGAGATCACGTCCTGCTCGGCGAGCTCCGAGAGGTGCCGCAGGTCGTCGGCGTCGGGGCGGACGAAGTAGTAGCGGCCGCCGTGACCGACGACGTCCGGGTCGGCGATGGACGCCAGCCGGCCCTCGGGGGCCAGCAGCTCCGCCGAGATCCGCAGGGTGTCACCGCCGATGGTGTCGAAGGCCGCGTCGACGCCCTGCGGGGCCAGCGCCCGTACGCGCTCGGCCAGGCCCTCCCCGTAGCTGACGGGCTCGCCGCCCAGGGAGCGGACGTAGTCGTGGTTCGCCTCGCTCGCGGTGCCGATGACACGGGCGCCCCGATGACGGGCGAGCTGGACGGCGATCGAGCCGACACCGCCCGCGGCCGCGTGCACCAGGACGACTTCGCCCTCGCGCACGTCGAGGACCTTGGTGAGCACCTGGTACGCGGTCAGTCCGACCAGCGGCAGTCCGGCCGCCGCCTCGAAGGAGAGGTTGCGGGGTTTGCGGGCCAGCGTGCGCACGGGAGCCGCCACGTATTCGGCGAAGGTGCCGCGCGAGAGGAAGTCCTCACGCACGTATCCGATGACCTCGTCGCCGACCGCGAACTCCGTGACGGAGGCCCCCGGCTGGACCACGACGCCGGACACGTCCCAGCCGGGAACGACCGGGAACACGGATTCCAGGAGCCCGTCGAGGTAGCCCTCGCGGCACTTCCAGTCGACGGGGTTCACGGACGCCGCCCGCACCTTCACCAGGACCGAGTCGGGCCCGACCTTGGGGTCGCGTACCTCCCCGTACTCCAGGACGTCGGGCCCGCCGTACCGGCTGTAGCTGATCGCCTTCATGCCCTCGACCCTCCGGGGTAGCCGTGCGCCACGCAAGCCGAAAGCACTGGATTAGCCGGGAATAGGATGGTTTGTACCGCTAGCCTGAGCCGTCATTCCCCGCACTTCGAAGGTGAGCGCCATGACCACCCTCCACCAGGAGCACACCAGCCACGAGCACGCCCACGGCCCCGCCTGCGGCCATGCCGAGGTGCCCCACGGGGACCACATCGACTACGCCCACGACGGTCATCTGCACCGCGAGCACAGCGGCCACTGGGACGAGTGCGAGCCGGGCGGGCACACCGCGCACCAGGAGCACGAGCATCGGCACGGCGACGACTGCGGCCACCAGCGGGTCCAGCACGGCGACCACGTCGACTATCTGCACGACGGCCACCGGCACGCGGAGCACGACGGCCACTGGGACGACCACTGACCGCAGCGGGTCCGGCCGACCCCCCAGCCCCCTGAGTACACGTCAAATGGCAAGCTGACACACGTCAGTTGACGACTACTCAGGGGGCCGCATGACCGCGGAAGATCCTTACACCGTCCAGCTCGCCGACGACGTGTACGCCTATGTGCAGCCGGACGGCGGCTGGTGCCTCAACAACGCCGGGTTCGTCAGCGACGGTTCCTCGACCCTGCTCGTCGACACCGCGGCGACCGAGCGGCGGACGCGGGCCCTGAGCGCCGCGGTCGCGGCCACCGGCACCCCGGCACCGCGCTTCGTCGTCAACACCCACCACCACGGCGACCACACCTACGGCAACGGGTTCTTCGCGCCGACGGCGACCATCGTCTCGCACGCCGACTGCCGCAAGGAGGCCCTCGCGGTCGGGCGGCAACTGCATCTGATCTGGCCGCAGACGGACTTCGGGGACATCAGCATCACCGCGGCACACCTGACGTACACGGACCGCACGACCCTTCATGTCGGTGACATCGAGGCGGAGGTCATCCATCCGGGGGTCGCGCACACCGTCGGGGACTCCGTCGTGTGGCTGCCGCACCGGCGGGTGCTGTTCACCGGGGACCTGGTCTTCGAGGGCGGCACGCCGTTCGTCCTGATGGGCTCGCTCAGCGGCTCCCTGCGGGCGCTGGACAGGCTGCGCGCCCTGGGCGCCGACACGGTGGTGCCCGGGCACGGGCCCGTCACCGACCCCTCGGCCTTCGACCGGACCGAACGCTATCTCCGCTTCGTCGGCGAGATCGCGGAGAAGTTCCACGGCGCCGGGCGCACACCGCTGGAAGCGGCCCGCGCGACGGACCTCGGGGAGTTCGCCGCACTGCCCGAGAGCGAGCGGCTCGTGGCGAACCTGCACCGCGCGTACGCCGAGCTGGACGGGCTGTCCGAGGGCGGGCCCGTGGACGTGAGTGCCGCGATAGCGGACATGGCGGCGATGAACGGCGGGAGGATGATGGCCTGCCACGCATAGGCTCCGTGTACGGCGCCGTGGCGAGGCCGGTCACCGTGGCGCCCGTCACGTTCTGCCCGCACACTGGACGACATACCGACCGGTCGGCATCATATGACTGGGCCTGTTTCCGAGTGCGTAGGAGCAATGATGAGCCAAGACCATCCGCCAGGTCTCGATCTCGACCGGCTGCGCGGCCTGCTCGACAGCGAGCGGCCCGGTCTGGTGAACGGCCCGCTGACCGGCCGGCTGATCGAGGGCGGACGGTCCAATCTCACGTACGTGGTCACCGAGGGGACCACGAAGTGGGTCGTACGACGGCCTCCGCTGGGGCACGTCCTGGCCACCGCGCACGACATGAAGCGCGAGCACCGGGTGATCAGCGCGCTGCATCCGACGGCCGTGCCGGTGCCGCGTCCGGTGCTGCTGTGCGAGGACGCCGCGGTGCTCGGCGCCCCCTTCTACGTCATGGAGTTCGTGGAGGGCACCCCGTTCCGCACCGCCGAGCAGCTCGCCCCGCTCGGCCCGGAGCGCACCCGGGACGCGGTGCTCGGCCTCGTCGACACGCTGGTCGAGCTGCACGCCGTGGATCCCGCCGAGGTCGGCCTCGGTGACTTCGGCCGGCCCGAGGGCTTCCTGGAGCGGCAGCTGCGCCGCTGGGGAAAGCAGCTGGCCGCCTCCCACACCCGTGAACTGGCCGGGATCGACGAGCTGCAGACCGCGCTCGCCCGCGCACTGCCCAAGTCCCCGGCACCGGCGGTCGTCCACGGTGACTACCGGCTGGACAACGTGCTGATCGGGCCGGACGACCGGATCAACGCCATCCTGGACTGGGAGATGTCCACGCTCGGCGATCCGCTCACCGACCTCGGGCTGCTGGTGATGTACAGCGCGCCGCTGGAGTCGCTCAACTCCCCCATCAGTACGACCGCTTCGGCTGCCGGGCACCCGGCGCCGGCCGAGATCATCGAGCGGTACGCCGCGCGCTCGGGGCGCGACGTGTCCGCCGTCTCCTGGTACACGGCGTTCGCCTGGTTCAAGCTCGCCGTGATCCTCGAGGGCATCCACTACCGCTACACGCTCGGTCAGACGGTCGGCGCCGGCTTCGACCGCATCGGCGAACTGGTCCCCGTCTTCATCGAACACGGCCTGACCACTCTTCAGGAAGGCTGATCCGCAATGGACTTCGCATTCGACGCCCGCACCGAGGAGCTGCGCCAGAAGCTGCTCGCCTTCATGGACGAGTACGTCTATCCGGCGGAGGCCGTGGCGGAGGAGCAGCGCGCGCTCCTCGACTCGCCGTGGGACACCCCGGCCGTGGTCGGCGAGCTGAAGGCCGAGGCCCGCCGCCAGGGGCTGTGGAACCTCTTCCTGCCGGACGCCGAGTACGGTGCCGGGCTCACCAACCTCCAGTACGCCCCGCTCGCCGAGATCACCGGCCGCAGCCCGCACCTGGCGCCCACCGCGCTGAACTGCGCGGCCCCGGACACCGGCAACATGGAAGTGCTCGCGCAGTTCGGCGACGACCAGCAGAGGAAGCAGTGGCTGGAGCCGCTGCTCGCGGGGGAGATCCGCTCGGCGTTCGCGATGACCGAACCCGAAGTCGCCTCGTCCGACGCCACGAACATCACCACGCTGATCGAGCGGGACGGCGACGACTACGTCATCACCGGCCGCAAGTGGTACATCTCCGGGGCGATGAACCCGGACTGCAAGATCTTCATCGTGATGGGCAAGACGGACCCCGAGGGTGCCGATCCGCGCCGCCAGCAGTCGATGGTCCTGGTCCCGCGCGACACCCCGGGCGTGAACGTCCGGCGCGCCATGCAGGTGTACGGCTACGAGGACCACTCCCACGGCGGGCACGCCGAGGTCGTCTTCGACCGGGTCCGGGTCCCCGCGGGCCATCTGATCGGCGAGGAGGGCGGCGGGTTCGCCATCGCCCAGGCGCGGCTCGGTCCGGGCCGGATCCACCACTGCATGCGGCTGATCGGCATGGCCGAGCGGGCGATCGAGCTGATGTGCCGGCGGTCGGTGACCCGTACCGCCTTCGGCAAGCCGCTGGCCCAGCAGGGCGTCGTGCAGAACTGGATCGCCGACGCCCGGGTGGCCGTCGAGCAGCTGCGGCTGCTGGTCCTGAAGACGGCCTGGATGATGGACACCGTCGGCAACAAGGGCGCGCACACGGAGATCCAGGCCATCAAGATCGCCACTCCGCGTACGGTCGTCGACATCCTCGACAAGGCGGTGCAGCTGCACGGGGCCGGGGGCGTCAGCCAGGACTTCCCGCTCGCCGAACTGTGGGCCGCCGCGCGCACTCTGAAGCTCGCGGACGGCCCCGACGAGGTCCACCAGCGGTCGCTGGCGCGTCGGGAGATCAAGAAGTACGTGTGACCGTGCGGTCGGTAGGGCGGTGGCGGGAATTCCTCGCCCCCGCCGCCGCTGCCCGTCCCCGGGGCTCCGCGACGGACCCCGTTCGCGCGGTTCCCCGGGCCGCCCCTACGGGCGCAGCGCGCGCAGCAGCAGGTCCGCCAGATGGTCGGCGACCTGCTGCGGGGTGAGCGGGCCGTCGGGGCGGTACCAGGTCGACAGGTGGTGCACGGACCCGAAGTGATAGTCGACGACGAGGTCGGCCGGCGTGGCCGTGGAGAAGACGCCCTTCTTCTGGCCCTCCTCGACCAGTGCCCGGAACCGCTCGTGATAGCGACGCCGCTCGGCCCGCACCTGCTTGTCCTTCTCGGGGCTGAGGTGATGCATCGAGCGGAAGAAGATCGACGCGTCGTCGAGGTTGTCGATCGTCGTGACGACCACGTCGGCCGCCGCGCCCCTCAACCGCTCCTCGACCGGCGCGTCGGCGTCCGCGAAGGCGTCCAGCCGCTCCTGCTGGAGACGCAGCACGCGCGCGTACACCTCGTGCAGCAGGTCGTCCTTGGAACCGAAGTAGTGGTACAGCGCGCCTTTGGTGACGCCCGCCGCCTCGACGATCTCCTGCACGGAGGTGCGGTCGTAGCCCTGCTCGGCGAAGAGCCGGGTGGCGGCGGCGAGGAGCCGCTGCGGGACGGGCGTGCCGTCTCCGTCCGTAGTCCTGGGCACTGCCGCCACCTGCCTTCCGATTCGCGGTATCTGCCGAGTTGCGTCGCCTTGCTGTCGCGCCGCCCGGCTGTACCTGTTGTCACGCGTCGTTCTGGCGAGAACGCAACTCCCGCCGGAGGATCTTCCCACTTGCCGTCTTCGGCAGATCCGGCAGGATCTCGACCTGCCGCGGATATTTGTAGGCGGCCAGTCTCTCCTTGCAGTACGCGGCGAGCGCGCCGGGGTCCGTCTCGCTGCCCGGGCGCAGGCTGATGTAGGCCTTGACGGTCTCTCCGCGGTAGCCGTCGGGTATCCCCACGACGGCCGCCTCGCGGACCGCGGGGTGGGTGTAAAGGACGTCCTCGACCTCGCGCGGCCACACCTTGAATCCGGACGCGTTGATCATGTCCTTCTTGCGGTCGACGACGTAGAGCCAGCCCTCGGGGTCCATGAAACCGATGTCGCCGGTGCGCAGCTCGCCGTCCGGGAACGTCTCGGCGGTGGCCTCGGGGCGGCGCCAGTAGCCGGGCACGACCTGCGGGCCGCGGACGAGGATCTCGCCCTGCTCCCCGAAGGGCACCTCCTGGCCCAGTTCGTCGACGATGCGCACCACCGTGTCGGGGCCCGGCACGCCCACGGCCAGCGTCCCGGAGGCCGGGTCCACGGGTGCCTCGCGGCCCGGCGGCACGGACGCGCAGGGTGCGCTGCACTCGGTGAGCCCGTAGCCGTTGTGGATGTACGGCCCGAAGCCGGCCCGGAACTTCTCCACCAGCGCGGGCGGCAGCGGCGCCCCGCCGGAGGAGATCATCAGGAACGACGAGAAGTGGCCGGGGGTGACGGAGGGGTGCGCGGCCAGCGCCATGAAGGCGGTCGAGGGGCCCACCGTGTACACGGGACGGTGTTCCGCGAAGGCGTCGAGGACCACGCCCGCCTCGAAACGGTAGGCGAGCACGAGGGTGCCCGCGCTGTTGAGGCACCCGGCGAGCTGGGCCACCATGCCGGTGATGTGGAAGAGCGGCGCCATGGCGAAGTACACCGGCGCCTCGGGCAGGGGCAGACCGCGGCGCTGCCGTTCGGCGTTGTACATCAGGTTGGCGTGCGTGTTGGTGGCCCCCTTGGGGGTGCCGCTCGTGCCCGAGGTGTAGCTGATCAGCGCGATGCCGGACGGGGCCGGGTCCCGGTCTCCGGGGGCCTGGTGGCCCTGCCGGGCGACGGTCACCAGGTCGTCGGCGTCCTCGGCGAGGGGCTGCCGCTCGAAGCCGAGCACGCGCGCGTCGTTGCGGGTTTGGAGGTCCAACTCGCAAGCCGTGAGGGCGATCCGTACCGGCGAGCCGGCAGTCGTCTCGCGCAGATACGACTCCCACGCGCGGTCGGAGCAGACAAGGGCGCTCACCTCCGCGTCATGCAGGACGTGACGGACCTCGCCCGACTTGTACATCGGGTTGACCGGGACGACGACCGCGCCCGCCTTCCACGCGCCGACCAGGGCGAGCACGAAGTGCGGGGAGTTCTGCAGCAGGATCGCGACCCGGTCGCCGCGCTCCAGGCCGCGGGCGGCGAGGTACCCGGCGACGGAGTCGCTCAGCTCGTCCACCTCGCGGTAGCTCAGCCGCCCGTCGAAGTAGGCGAGGGCGGTGCGGTCCGGGGTGGTCGCAGCGGCCCGGCGCAGGGCGTGCACCAGTGAGTCGACCGGGCTGACCGGAGCACGCTGGGCCTCACTCAGCAGGGCCAGCCAGGGGCGGTCCGCGTAGCGGGAGGCGGTCACTGGGACGCCTCCCACTTCTGCTGGATGTGGTTCATGTTCGTCAGCCAGCGGTCGGGGTCCGCGGCGCGCGCCTGGTAGTACCCGCCGACCTCGGGGTGCGGCAGGATCAGGAAGCGGTCCTCGGCCATCCCGGCGAAGAGGGCGGTCGCGACGTCCTCGGGCTCGATGGCCGTCGGCTGGAGCACCAGCTCGCCGGCGCTGCCGGTGGCGGCGAGCATGTCCGTGCGGACGCCCTGCGGACAGATCGCGTGGACCTTCAGTCCGCGGTGGCGGTAGGTGAGGGAGAGCCACTCGGCGAAGGCGTACGCACCGTGCTTGGTGACGCTGTACGGGGCGGCGCCCACCATGGTGAGCAGCCCGGCGGCCGAGACGGTGGAGACGAAACGGCCGCTGCCGCGCTCCAGCCAGGCGGGGAGCAGCTCCTGGGCCGCGCGGACGTGTGCCATCACGTTGACGTCCCAGGCCTGCGCCCAGACCGTCTCGCCGGCCGCCTCGGTGCCGCCGGAGCCGAGGCCCGCGTTGGCGCAGTAGGCGTCGACCGTGCCGCCGAGGGCGTCCCTGGCCTCGGCGACGATCGTGGACGCGTCGCCCGGGACGGCGATCCCGCCGATCTCGTCGGCCACGGCCTTCACCTTGGCGGCGTCCAGGTCGTTGACAACCACCCGGGCCCCTGCGGCGGCGAAACGGCGGGCCAGCGCGGCACCGATGCCGCCCCCCGCTCCGGTGACGACGACTCCGGCATCCTGCACGGCTTCCACCATCGGTCTCCTTCGACGCGACGAGAATCGGCTCTGCTGCGACATCAGACTAACCGGTCGGTATGTAACGACGGAAGGGCGGCCCCGCCGGTGCCGCACCGGTCAGGGCACCGGCCGCCCCGCGGCAGAAGCGTACGTCCGCGCGCCGGGAACGAAGCGGGCGCGACGAGCCCGGTCCGGTTCGTTCCGCGGCGCGCGCCCGAGCGCTAGCGTGCGTGACCATGACAGTTCCGTCGATCACGGGGGTCACCGCATGAAGCTGTCCCGACGCGGCCTGCTCGCCGCCACCACGGCCACGCTCGCCGGCTCCGCGACCCCGGCGGCCGCCGCGCCCGAGGGCGGCGGACGGCTGCGGACCGGCTTCGAGCGGCTGGCCGCGGACGGCTACGCCCTGCTCGCCGGCCGGAAGGTCGGCATCGTGACGAACCCGACCGGGGTCACCCGGGACGTACGCCACATCGTGGACGTGATGCACGCCGACGACCGTGTGAACCTGACCGCCGTCTTCGGACCCGAGCACGGATTCCGCGGCACCGCCCAGGCCGGCGGCTCGGAGGGCCGCTACGACGACCCGGCGACCGGACTGCCCGTCTACGACACGTACTTGAAGAGCGGCCGGCCGCTGGCGGACGTCTTCACCGCCTCCGGTGTCGACACCGTCGTCTTCGACATCCAGGACGTGGGCGCACGCTTCTACACGTACATCTGGACCCTGTACGACTGCATGGAGGCCGCGCAGCTCGCCGGCAAGCGCTTCGTGGTGCTGGACCGGCCGAACCCGGTGACCGGGCGGGCGGCCCTGGGGCCCGTCCTGCACAAGGAGTTCGCGACCTTCGTCGGACGGCAGCCCATCGCGCAGGCGCACGGGATGACGGTGGTGGAGCTGGCGCGGCTGTTCAACGCGGAGTTCCTGACGACGCCGGTGCCCTTGGAGACCGTCCTGATGACCGGGTGGAAACGGTCGGAGTTCTACGACGCCTCGGGGCTCCCCTGGGTGCCGCCCAGCCCGAACATGCCGACGCCCGACACCGCGCTCGTCTACTCGGGGACGTGTCTCTTCGAGGGGACGAACCTGTCGGAGGGGCGCGGCACGACCCGGCCGTTCGAACTCCTCGGCGCCGAGGGCATCGACCGGCGGTGGGCGTCGGAGGCAGCGCAACTGGGGCTGCCGGGCGTGCACTTCAGAGAGGCGTACTTCGCCCCCACGTTCTCCAAGTTCCAGGGAAAGACCGTCGGCGGGGTGCAGATCCACGTCCACGACCGGGCCGCGTTCGACCCCGTACGCACCGGCGTCGCCCTGCTGGTGACCGCCAAGAAGGCCTGGAGCGGCTTCACTTGGCGCTCCGACAACTGGATCGACAAGCTGACCGGTTCCGCGCTGGTCCGCACGATGATCGACGCGGGGGCGACGGCCGACGAGGTCGTGGCGGCCTGGCAGGGCGAACTGGCGGCGTTCCGGCGGATGCGCAGGGAGTATCTCGTCTACCGATGAGTCGTGACGCAGGCCAACTCCCGGCCCCCGCAGGGCGATGCGCCCGGCGCAGCGTCCCACGACCCACCCGCCGGCCTCGCGGATGGCTGGTGCCGGCGGCGGACCGTGGTCATCGGCCCGCCGCCGTTCAGGAGTTACGCATGCCCGCGGTCAGCGGTGCGACGTGTACTCCACCACCTGCTGGAAGGTCGGCCGGTTCTGCCAGCTGATCTTGCCGTGCTTGATGCCGCCGAGCGCCCGCTGGACGATCGAGTCGGCACACCACTGGTCACCCGCCGAGCACTGGTCGTCGCCGGGGTAGACCTCGGCCGCGGTCTTGCCCGCGGCCTCCTTGAGCGTGCTGATCAGGGCGTCCCGGCAGGCGGTCAGGCTGCCGTTGCCGCAGTACTTCTGGGACAGACCGCCCTGCACGGACTCACCGAGGACCGCCCGGATGTCCTTGTCCACATAGCTCCACCAGCCGTACTGGAAGGAGCTTCCCGCGTGCGAGCCGGTCGGACCGTGGCCGGCCGAGGGCGCCTCGTCGACGGGAAGGTTGTTGGTGAAGGCGGTGTAGAGATCACTGCCGAGTCCGGGTGCGAACTCGGCCTTCACCAGCAGCGGCCACCAGGCGTCCAGGATGCGGACCGCGTCGGCATTGGCGTAGGTGTGCGAACCGGCCGCGGTCTCCTTGCGCTGGGCCCCGGCCGTCACCCACTCCGACAGCTTCGTCACGGCAGCGGCGGCGGTCGTGTCCGTGACCGGCTGGCTGTTGACGACCTTCAGCAGGTCGGGCAGCACATCCTCGGCCCGCAGATCGGCCAGGGCCGCGTCGGCCATCGCCTTGACGAGCGCGGACCTGGTCACCCCGCCCGCTGTCACGAGCTTCTTGACGCGGTCCTCCAGCAGGTTGCCCCGGTGGACCGAGCCGTCGCCCCAGGAGGCCGTGGTGTAGTCCTTGGCCTGCTTGTTGTTCCAGGAGATGTAGTAGTCCTGGTCGATGGAGTTGGGGTGCGCGGACGCCGGTGTGTAACTGGCGGTGTTGGTGCTCGCGTCCCAGCCCTTCCACTCGTACGCGGCCTGCGCCCACACCGGGAACTCGGCGTCGACGCCGGTGGCCCGCACCGGGTTGTTGCCGCTGTTGTAGTACGCCGTGTGCGAGGAGTCGGCATAGAACCAGTTGAAGGTGTAGTTGATGTGCTGCGCCGCGCTCTGGAACGTCTGCGGACTCTTCACGTAGTCCGGGTCGTTGAGCATCATGAAGCCGATGATCGAGTCGGCCTCGTGCATGTAGGAGGAGCGCAGGGTGGTGTACGCGACCTTCTTGCCGCCCACCGTGGCGCGGTACTCCACCGGGCCGTACTTCGTCCGGTAGACCTGCATGCGGTAGGAGCCGGCCGCGGTCGCGTCGGCGACGGTCGGCTTCCAGGCGTTGGTCTGCTCGATCTTGTCCATGGCGGTGCAGGCGCCGTGGTAGAGGTAGTGGTAGTCGTCCTGGCACAGCTCGACGGCGTAACTGTCGATGATGTCCTGGCCGGACGTCGTGGCACTCCAGGAGTAGTCCTGGCCGCGGCCCAGTTCGACGTACATGCTCAGGCCCGCGAACGAGGCGCCGCGGGCGCTGATGCCCGGGCCCTGGATCTCCTGGAGCAGGAGCAGCTGGGGCGCGAAGTAGCCGGTCTGCGGACCGAAGACGGCGATCGGGTGGCCGCTGGCGGTGGCCTTGCCGCTCACCACCAGGGCGTTGGACATGCCGCGCTTGGCCGAGGTGACGGTGTTGGCGGACGCCGCGGCCGAGGCCTTGGTGGCACCGGCGGTGGCAGCGCTGCCGGTGCGGTCGTAGACGAGCGGCTCGCGGGTCACCGAGCCGGCGTCGGGCAGTGCCTCTCCCTTGGCGTCGGCGGGCTTCGGGGCGTACGGGAAGCTCTCGCCGTTATGGACGGTGAGTGCCGCCTCGGGGTCGTTGCGCTCGCGGAAGGACTCCCAGACCTTGGTGCCCTCGGTCACGCCGTACTTCGACTGGGCGGCGAGCAGCGAGAGGGCGTTGTTGACCTCGCCGCCGCCTCCGGAGCCGAAGAGCGAACCGATGACGGAGGCCAGCGCGACCAGGTCGGTGAGCTTGAAGTGATCGATGGTCCCGGCGTTGGTGACCGAGTCCTTGTGGCCGGTCAGGACGTACTCGCCCGGGAAGTAGCGGCCGCTGTCGGAGGCGTCGATGTAGGCGTTGACGCCGTCGACGTAGGCCTTGGCGTCGGCGAGGGCCTGCTGGCCGCGGGCGCCGTTGCTGTTGGCGACGGAGTCGACCTGCGCCTGCAGTTCGGCCTCGCTGTACGGCGCGGTGCGCCAGAACTCCTGCTCCAGGCCCTGGTTGGAGGGGGCGCCGCCCGCGAAGGGGGTCACCTGGCCGCGTCCGACGTGCCGGAAGACGTCCATCAGCCACAGCCGGTCCTGGGCGGCCGCGTATCCGGCGCCGTACTCGGTGCCGTAGCGGGTCGTGCCGGTGATGTGCGGCACTCCGGTCTTCTTGTCGCGGACGATGGTCACGTCGGTGCGGCCGGAGGGCTTCGTGGTCGAGGCGACCTGGTCGGCCGGGACGCCGAAGGACGCGTCGTTGAAGAAGTCGTTGATCTTGGCATCGGTGAGCGTGGGGTAGCCCGAGGCCAGGTTGGAGTAGGGGCCGAGCTGGTCCTCGGCGTGCGCCGGCTGAGTGCCGAAAGCCTGGTTGAGCAGGACTTCGGCGAGGGTGGCGTTGCCGTTCTCACCGGGCGGGAGGATGTCCGAACACTGGCCGCCGCAGTAGTCGTTCGCGGCTGTGGTGGCTGTCGATTCGGCGGCCGCTTGGGTAATGGGTGACAAAAGACCGGCAATAAGGACGCATATGGATGCGGCCTTGAGGAACTTGGGGAATCGGCGGGGAGTTCTCAGTCTGTCGAGGGTGGTGTGTGAGGTACGCCGTTGCATGGGGGGGTCCTCCCGACGGGGTGTGCCGGACGTTACCGCCGGTATCCCCTCGTTGGAAGGTGAACATGCGTCACTTTTCAACGAACCCGGCTCACCCGGGTCCGTTTGGTGTCAACGCGCCTTGCCCGCCGCCGACTTCGACAGGCGGCCGGCAGCGTCGGGAGGCAGGCCGTGAAGGGATCGGTGGATGGCTTATGGCGGTCATCGGAAATCGGATGGAGCCGAATCGCGTGTCGATACGTCTATTCGGCGACGTCCGTATGACGACGCCGCCGAAGTGACCGAAGTACAGGTGCAGGTGTGACGGAGGTGCAGGGCGATGGCCGGTTTCCGGAGTCTGGCGAGACAGGTGCGCGATCCGAGGTGCGATCTGGCACTGCGGCGGTACTCACTGCGCAAGTGCCTTGAAAGGTTTGCCCCGTACGGGCACCGGGCGACCTGGGACCATCTCTGCTCCCGGGCCGGGTTCGGCCCCGAGGACCGGTCCCCGGACCCGGCGCGGCTCGTGGCCGCGCTGGACGAGCTGGAGGAAGCCCGCAAGGTCTGGCTCGCCTACGAGGTGGCGTTCGCCCAGCGCCGCAAGAAGGAGAAGCACGACGGGCTGCGCAGGCCGGGCACGGTCGACGACTGGCACCGTCTGACCTGGGGCGGATTCGGAGTCGCCTGGTGCGACGACCCGCGGGTCCACCCCCACGAGCCGCTGGCCGAGGTGCTGCGACGGCTGATCGCCGCGCTGGAGCGCGAGCCGGGCGCGGTCTGCCCGGTGTGCACCGGCGAGCGCCTCATCTGGAAGTACGACCTGGCGCACGAACCGTCGTCGGGTCCGGTCTGCACGGGCTGCGGCATAGTGGTGCCCCGGCCCGTCCTGACGCCCGAGGCCCTGGCGGAGGCCAGGCGCGGACGGCTGCTGGTGTCGGCGTGAGCACGACGGGGGTGCGCCGAAGGGGACGCACCCCCGTGCAGGTGTCTACGGCGTCTTGACGTCCGTGTGAATGGCGAGCTTGAACTCGGCGAGCGTGACCGGGGTGGTGATCTTCGCGTCCCCCGCCCCCCGCGCCGATATCTTCAGGCCGACGGGGGTCCCCGGATGCACGAACATCTGCCACAGATAGGTGCGGTACTGCCCGCCCCGGGTGAGCGTGGTGTCGTTCGTGGCGGTCGAGTCGTATCCCGTCGAGGCGTCCAGCGGGTCGCGCACGAAGCGCGCCCGGTATTCGAGAGCGCGGGCGTCGGCCGCCCAGAAGACCATCGCCGACAGCACGCCCCAGCCGTCGTGGCTCGGCCAGATGAGCCCCGAGCGCTCGTCGGGGAACTTCGACGCCTTGGCTCCGCCCTTCGCCGGGTCGTGCATCCCCCAGGGGTCGTACGACTCCTCGCTGTCCTCGTACGGGAAGCGGACGAGGTGGTAGCCGTCCTCGTCGTACGTGATCTTCTGCCCCCCCGAGCGCGTGGCGTCGTATTTCAGCGAGCTGATGACCACACTCATCCGGGCTCCTCCCTCTCCGCGGCGCCGGTTTCGCCGGGCCGCGGCCGACTGTCAGTGGCGACTGGCACCATCGGGGCATGGTGCAGGTGTGTGTGAACGGGGCCCGGGGGGCCGGTGACGGTGCGCTCGTGCCGATGTCGCCGGGGGCCATGGCCGACTCCGCGGCCCGTGCTGTCGCGGTCGGGGCGTCGGACATCCATGTCCATCCCAAGTCCCCCTGTGGACAGGACACATTGTCCGGGAAAGCGGTTGCGGCCACAGTCGAAGCGATACGTTCACAGGTTCGCGTTCCGGTCGGCGTCACGACGGGCGCGTGGGCCGAGCCCGATCCGCACGCACGCGTGGAGCGCATCCGCGCCTGGACCGTCCTGCCCGATCACGCCTCGGTCAACTGGCACGAGCCGGGTGCGGAGGACGTCGCCGCGGCGCTGCTGGAGCGCGGGGTGGGCGTGGAGGCGGGCATCTGGTCCGGCACGGACGGCGCCGCGCGGTTCGCCGCCTCGCCCTGGGGTCCGCGGGTGCTGCGGGTCCTGGCGGAAGTGACGGACCAGTCCGCGGAGACGGCCGAGGAGTCGGCCCGGGCTCTCCTCACCGACCTCGGCACCGCCCACGGCCGCCCGGTACTGCTGCACGGCGAGGAAGGAGGCGCCTGGCCGGTCCTGCGCCTCGCCGGGCGGCTGGGACTCGCTACGCGGATCGGCCTGGAGGACACCTTGGTCCTGCCGGACGGCCAGCGGGCCCTCTCCAACGCCCAGTTGGTGGCGGAGGGCCTGCTCCAGTACGGACGGCCCAGGCGCTCGGGGTAGCGGGGGCCGGCGAGGCGGAGTGGCCTGGCGGTCAGCCCGGCGTATGCGACCCGCCAGGGCGGCAGGGAGTACGAGTAGACGCGCGGACTGGGCCAGGGCCGGCGCTCAGCGGCAGTCCTCGGACTCCGGCCGGCGTGCCCGGTGTGCCGGGCGGTCGGCGTCGGGCTGCTCCACCATGAGACGGGAGCCGGCCCGGCGCTCACCGAAGACGTCGTCCGGGTTGGAGAGCACACAGTTCCGCAGGGACAGACAGCCGCAGCCGATGCAGTCGGTCAGATGGTCGCGGAGCCTGCTCAGCTGCTTGATGCGGTCGTCGAGCTCCGACCGCCAGGCCTCGGACAGCCGCGCCCAGTCCTCCCGCGTCGGCGTGCGCTCCTCGGGGAGTTCGGCGAGCGCCTCGCGGATGGTGGCGAGCGGAATACCGACGCGCTGCGCGGCCCGCACGAAGGCGACGCGGCGCAGCGCGTCACGGTGGTAGCGGCGTTGGTTGCCCGGTGTGCGGCGACTGCTGATCAGGCCCTTGGACTCGTAGAAGTGCAGAGCGGAGACGGCGGCGCCGCTGCGGGCCGACAGCTGGCCGACCGTGAGTTCGTGGATCTTCTCGGGAATCTGGGGCACCCCTCGAACCCTACCCACCCCGTCACCCGTGCGGTCCGTTGACATCGACCCCCACCCCGTCCATGCTAAGCAGTCGCTTAGCATGGACAACGGGCAACGCTCAGACATTGACACGCGGGAGGCCAGCGACATGGCAGAGCCGAGGATCTTCACGTCCGCCGACGAGCTCAAGGCGGCGGTGGGCGAGCAGTTGGGCCACAGCGACTGGCTGGAGATCGACCAGAAGCGGATCGACCTGTTCGCGGACGCGACGGGCGACCACCAGTGGATCCACGTGGACCCGGAGAAGGCGGCCGCCGGCCCGTTCGGCACCACCATCGCGCACGGTTATCTCACCCTGTCGCTGCTGCCCGTGCTGGTCCCGCAGGTGCTGCGGGTCGAGGGCCTGAAGATGGGCGTCAACTACGGCACCAACAAGGTGCGCTTCCCCGCTCCCGTGCCGGTGGGCTCCCGGCTGCGCGCGACGGCGGTTCTCACGGAGGTCACCGAGGCGGGCGGCGGCGTCCAGGTCACGGCCGCGGTGACGGTCGAGCGCGAGGGCGGCGACAAGCCGGTGTGCGTGGCGGAGTCGGTGTCCCGCTACTACTTCTAGGTCCGGGTTACTGCTTCCAGGTCCGGGTTACTACTTCCAGGTCCGGGTTACTACTTCCAGGTCCGGGTTCCGGACCACGGAGGGACCGTTCTGTTCCGCTCCCGCGCCCCGGAGGGCTACTTCGCCCCCACCATCCGCAGTACGAGGTCGGCATAGAGGGCGCCGACCTCGTCGGGCGTCCGGGGGCCGTCGACGTTGAACCAACGCGCCACGTCGATGCACAGGGAGAGGACCGCGAGGGTGGTGCCGGGCACGTCCGGGACGTCGAAGTCGCCCGCCGCCACACCGTCCTCGATGATCCCGCGCACCTCGGCGTCGACCTGGCGGCGCAGGGCGATGATCTCGGCGCGGGCGTCCGGGCCGAGCGAGTCCAGTTCGTACTGCACCACCCGTGCGGTGGTGCGCCCGCCGGCATGCCAGCGGACGAAGGAGCTCACGGCGTCGGCGAGCCGGTCGGTCGCGCCGCCTTCGCCGCGGGCCGCCGTCCGCAGGATGTCGAGCGCCCGCTCGTGGCCGATCCGGCTGATGCGGTGGAGCAGTTCTTCCTTGGTCTTGTAGTGGATGTAGAGCGCGGCGGGGCTCATGCCCGCGCGGCCTGCGATGTCCCGGGTGGTCGTCGCGTGGTAGCCGCGCTCGGCGAAGGCCTCCACGGCGGCCACCAGCAGCCGCCGGGCCGCGTCCGGGGTGACCTCGTCCCACGGCTGCGTCTCGCCGCCGGCCGTCTCCTCCGCCGTACTCATCGCTCGCGCCCCTTCCAGTGGCAGGACGCACACCATACCCCCGAAGGTGAGCGGGCGCTTAGATTGCCCGCTCAGCGGGGCGCGAAAGTGTTCAGGCCTTCTCGTAGGGGTCGTACTCGGCGAGCAGTTTCTCGAGCCTGGCCTGGTCGACGCGGCTGACGATCTGGCCGGCCTCCTGCCGGTCCCGGATCACCTTGGCGAGGGTGAAGGACGAGGTCACGAGATACAGGACGGCGATGGCGAGGAAGCCGCGCACCCAGGCGTTGGCGTCCAGCCGGAAGATGCCGATGGCGGTCGCGGCGATGGCGACCGAGAAGGAGGCCACGGCCTGTCCGTAGAAGGCCGCCGTGGACTGCTGTTTGACCGGTGTCTCACTCATGCGGCCAAGCTTCGGCGGAAGCGGCCGCGGCCACATCCGCCGGGATACTCAGGCCCGCCGGGAGGACGTACTCAGAACGCGGAGACGCCCGTCAACGCCCGCCCGATGAGCAGCTTCTGGATCTGGCTGGTGCCTTCGTAGAGGGTCATCACCCGGGCGTCGCGCAGCAGTTTCCCGGCCGGGTACTCGTCGATGTAGCCGTATCCCCCGAAGACCTGGAGGGCGTTGTTCGCGGCCCGGACCGCGGCCTCCGAGGCGAAGAGCTTGGCCTTGGAGGACTCGGCGGCGAACGGCTGCCCCCGGTCGATGAGATCGGCGACCCGCCAGGTCAGCAGCCGCGCCGCGTCCACGTCCACGGCGATGTCGCTCAGCAGCTCCTGGACGAGCTGGTGGTGGGCGATCGTCCTGCCGAACTGCTCGCGCTCGGTGGCGTACTTCACCGCCACGTCCAGCGCGGCCTGCGCTATGCCGACACAGCCGGCGGCGACCGACATCCGGCCCTTGGCCAGCGCGGACATGGCGACGGAGAAACCCTTGCCCTCCGGCGCGAGCATCGCCTCGGCGGGGACGCGCACATCCTCCAGGACCAGTTCGGCGGTGGCCTGGCCGCGCAGGCCGAGCTTGCCGTGCAGGGTGCGGCGGGTCAGGCCGGGGGTTTCGGCCGGCACGAGGAAGGCCGAGACGCCCTGGTGCCCGGGGGCGTCGGTGGAACGGACGAAGAGGAGCACGACGTCGGCCCAGGTGCCGTTGGTGATGAACATCTTGGTGCCGTTGATGACGTAGTCGTCGCCGTCGCGCACGGCCCGTGTCGTCAGGTTGCCCGCGTCGGAGCCGGTGCCGGGCTCGGTCAGACCGAAGCAGCCGACGTACGCGCCGGAGGTGAGGCCCGGCAGCCAGTGCCTCTTCTGCTCCTCGCTCCCCCAGTACGCGATGGACTTGGCGACGAGCCCGAGGGAGACCGAGACGATGCCACGGACCGAGGAGTCGCCCCGGCCCAGTTCCTCCGTCACCAGGCAGTACGCCAGATGGTCGCCGCCCGAACCGCCGTACTCCTCGTCGATGGTCAGCCCGAGGAAGCCGACGGCGCCGAGCTTCTTGACGATCGAGCGGTCGACGTCCTCGGCCCGGTCCCAGGCGATCACGTGCGGGGCGATCTCACGGTCCACGAAGTCCTTGGCGAGCTGCCGGACCGCGGTCTGCTCCTCGCTGAGCTCCAGGTTCATGACGTCACTCCAAATGCCTGCCGAACGCGAACACCGCACACGCCTGACGAACTTGAATGCGGGACATTTAAATTAGCACTGCTAGTTTCTATCCGCAGCCCTACTATGTGCGCCATGGCCCGACCGCGCAAGCCCCTGCTGAGCACCGACCGCATCGTCGAGGCGGCGCGGGCGCTGGTGGACGCCGAGGGTCTCGCGGCCGTCTCGACCCGCCGGCTCGCCGCCGAGCTGGGGGTCAGCGGGCCCTCGCTCTACAACCACTTCCGCACGAAGGACCAGATCCTGGAGGCGGTCGCGGACTCGGTCAGCGCCCAGGTCGACCTGTCGGTGTTCGAGGACGGGCGGGACTGGCGCACGGCGCTGCACGACTGGGCCGTCTCCTACCGGGCCGCCCTGCGCGACCACCCGAACATCGTTCCCGTCCTTGCGCGCGGTCCGGGGCGCAGGCCCGCGGGACTGCGGGTCGCGGACGCCGCCTTCGGCGCGATGGTGGACGCGGGCTGGCCGCCCGCGCAGGCCACGTCCATCGGTGCGCTGATGCGGTACTTCATCATGGGCTCCGCGCTCGGGTCGTTCGCCGGGGGCTTCGTGGACGACGAGACGGCGTACGACCCGGCCGACTACCCGCACCTCGGGCAGGCGCACCTCCTCGCCGACCAGCAGGAGAAGATCGACGAACGGGCTTTCGAGACCGGGCTGACCGCACTGCTGGACGGACTGGCCCTGCAGTACGAGCAGTTGGGGCGCACCGCGTAGCGGTCCCCGACCGGCCGGCCGGCCGGCCGGGGCGGCACGGCACGGTGTGGTGGGCGTACGGCAGGGCTCGGTGGACGTCCGGAACAGTTCGGTGACTGCCGAACCGTGCGTGCCGCATGCTGGAGCACATGACGAGCCGACGAAGGTCCCGGGAAGCGCAGGCGCCACAGCTGGCCCGGCTCGCCGGGCTGATCGCCGACGAGACACGGGCCGCCTTCCTGCTGGCCCTGCTCGACGGGCGGGCGTGGACGGCCGGTGAGCTGGCCCGGCACGCGGGAGTCGCCGCGTCGACCACGAGCGAGCACCTCGGCAAACTGATCGACGGCGGGTTGCTCGCCGAGGAGCGGCAGGGGCGGCACCGGTATGTACGACTGGCCGACGCGCGGGTCGCGCAGCTCGTCGAGGATCTCGCCGCGCAGGTGGCGCCCGGGGCCGCCGAACGGCCGCGCACGCTGCGGGAGGCCGGTGCGGGGTCCGCGATGGCGCGCGGCCGCACCTGCTACGACCATCTCGCCGGGCGGCTCGGCATCGCCGTCACGGACGCGCTGACCGCGCGCGGACTGCTGCGCCAGGACACCGGGTTCGCGCTCACGGACGACGGACTGGACTGGTTCACGTCCGTGGGCATCGGCCTGACCCCCGGCGGCCGGCGCCCGCTGGCCCGGGCCTGCCTCGACTGGACCGAGCGCCGGCCCCATCTCGCGGGCGTCGCCGGCGCGGCCCTGTGCCGGCACGCCCTGGACGCCGGCTGGTGCGTACGCATCGGCTCGGAGCGTGCGGTGAAGGTCACCGAGCAGGGCGAGCGGACCCTGGCCCAACTCCTCGGAATCGAGGCGGCGGCACTGCGCTGAGCGCCGGGGCGACGGGAGGCGGAGGCGCGGGACCCGCCGGCCGAAACGGCGGGGCCGAGCCGAACACCACACGCGGCCCGGTGCGACAGCACTCCCCCGCACAGGACCTGGCCGACACAGCGGGGCCGGCCCGAACAGCGACATCCCCGCCGACGCAGCGATACCGCCCCCCGCGGCCCACCCTCCAGCCGCCCATGCCCCCAACCGCCCGCCCCTCACCACCGCGTCCAAAATCCGCGAGCCCTTCTCCGAACCCACCTCTAGCCTCGGGAGCATGATGAACACCTCCCCGTCCGCCCCGGCCCGTCGTGCGGAACTGCTTGCCACCGGCGCGGCCACGGTCACTGTCGTGCTGTGGGCGTCCGCCTTCGTGTCGATCCGCAGCGCGGGTGCCGCGTACTCGCCGGGTGCGCTGGCGCTCGGCCGGCTGCTCGCCGGGGCCCTCGCGCTGGGCGTGCTGTGCCTGGTGCGCGGGGAAGGGCTGCCGCCGCGGGCGGCCTGGCGCGGGATCGCGATATCCGGGCTCCTGTGGTTCGGCTTCTACATGGTGGCCCTCAACTGGGGCGAGCAGCAGGTGGACGCCGGCACGGCGGCCCTCGTGGTGAACACCGGGCCGATCCTGGTCGCGCTGCTGGGCTCGCGGCTGCTCGGTGACGCCATGCCGCCCCGGCTTCTCGCGGGTATGGCGGTGTCGTTCGCCGGAGCCGTCGCCGTGGGCCTGTCGATGTCCGGCGGGGGCGGGTCCTCGCTCCTCGGTGTGGCCCTGTGCCTGCTCGCGGCGGTCGGTTACGCCTGTGGAGTCGTCGCCCAGAAGCCCGCGCTGGGCAGCGCGAGTCCCCTCCAGGTGACGACGTTCGGGTGTCTCGTCGGCGCCGTCGCCTGTCTGCCGTTCGCCGGGCAGCTGGTCGGCGACGCGGCCCACGCGCCCGCCTCGGCGACCCTCAACATGCTCTACCTGGGCGTCTTCCCGACCGCGCTGGCGTTCACGACGTGGGCGTACGCGCTGGCCCGTACGACCGCGAGCCGGATGGGCGCGACCACCTACGCCGTGCCCGCGCTGGTCGTGCTGATGTCCTGGCTGTTCCTCGAAGAGATCCCGGGGCTGCTCACGCTCGGGGGTGGCCTGCTGTGCCTGGCCGGCGTGGCGGTCTCGCGCTCCCGGCCGCGTACCCGCACGACGTCGGTCGCCGAAGCGGCCGCGGTCCCGAAGCCGCCGGCGGTGGCGGAAACGGCCCCCGTCCCGGAACCGGCCGCGACCGCGCAGCCGGCTCCGGAACGGCAGCCCGACCAGGCCTGACGGCCGGCCTCAGCCCTCGGCCGGCACCTTCGGGCCGTCGTGCGAACGCGCCCTGTCCGCAAGGACTTTGATGGAGACGAGCGCGATCACGGCGAGGCCGATGACGTAGGCGGCGACGGCCAGCGAGGTGCCCGTCGCCTCCAGGAGGAGCACCATCACGAAGGGGGCGAGGCCGCCGCCGAAGACGGCCGCGATCTGGTAGCCGAGCGAGGCGCCGGTGTAGCGCATCTCCGGCGTGAACAGTTCGGCGAACAGGGCCGCCTGGGGCCCGTACATGATGCTGAGGAAGCAGCTCGCGACGAAGGTGCCGACGGCCAGCCACAGCAGTGAGCCGGTGTCGATGAGCAGGAACATCGGCACCGCCCACAGCGCGATCCCGGCGGCCCCGAAGGCGTAGATCCGGATGCGTCCGATGCGGTCGGAGAGGGCGGCCGACGCCGGTATCAGGACCAGTTGGGTCAGGCTGACGCAGAGCGAGACGGTGAGTACCGCGCCGCGCTTCATGTCGAGTTCACGGGTGGTGTAGTCGAGGACGCCCGTGATGAGGATGTAGAAGGTCGCGGTGTTCACCGCGAAGGAGCCGCCCGCGAGGAACACCGTGCCGAGGTGTCCGCGCAGGATCCCGCGCAGCGGCGAGCCGCGCTCCCCCTTCTCCTTCTCCGCCAACGCCCGCTCCGCGGCCCGGAATTCGGGGGTCTCCTCGACGTGGGTGTGGATGTACCGGGCGAGCACCAGCACCAACAGGCCCACCAGGAAGGGCAGTCGCCAGCCCCAGGCGGTGAACGCGCTCTCGCTCGTGGCGGCCCCGGCGACGAGGAACACGGTGTTGGCGGTCACCACGCCGATGGGGACGCCGAGTTGCACGAAGCTGCCGTAGATCCCGCGCTTCCCCTCGGGGGCGTACTCGGTGGCGAGCAGCATCGCGCCGCCCCACTGCGCGCCGACGGCGATGCCCTGCACCACTCTCAGGAGGACGAGCAGCACCGGCGCGGCGACGCCGATGGTCTCGTACGTGGGCAGCAGACCGATGCCGGTGGTGGCCAGGCCCATCAGGGTGAGCGCGAGGACCAGCATGGGTTTGCGGCCGTGCCGGTCACCGAGGTGGCCCGCGATGACTCCGCCGAGCGGACGGGCGAGGAAGCCGACGGCGAAGGTCGCGAAGGAGGCGAGGACTCCGGCGGACGAGCTGCCGGCGGGGAAGTAGAGGTCGCCGAGTACCAGAGCGGCGGCGATACCGAAGACGAAGTAGTCGTACCACTCGACGGCCGAGGCGAGCGCTGCCGCGGTGGCCACCTTGCGACGGTTGCGGGGGTCGGGCACGGGGGTGGTGCCGGGGAGAGCGGATGGTGCCGTGTCCATGGGTGCACACTCCGGTGGGTGCGGGGACGGTTCGGGGGGCGGCGCCGTGACTGCGGAACATACTGACCGGACGGTACGGTGGTCAACGGGTCGCGCATCAGCAGTTTTTGCCTGTCCATGGCAACGAAGGGCGGTCCGGGACGGCCACCCGGAGTCCGGGCGGAAAACGGCCCCTGGACGTCCCACCCCAGCGCCGGTGACGGGCCCGGGCAGGCCTCGGACCCCGGCCGCGAGGTGCGGCCGGGGTCCTGGTGGCAAGGGTCAGGAACCCTGGTGGCAGGGGCCAGGAACTCTGGCAGGGGCTAGAAAACCACCAGCGCCCGGCCGCCCTTGCCCGCGATCATGTTGTCGAACGCCGCCGGAATCCCGTCGAGGGCGATCCTTTCGGTGACCAGCGCGCCCAGGTCCAGCCGGCCGGCCCGGACGTGCTCGGCCAGCACCGGTACGTCCCTGGCCGGGTCCGAGTTGCCGTACACACAGCCCGCGAGGGTCCTCCCCCAGTGGAAGATCTCCAGGGCGTTGAAGGTGACCTGCTGGTCCTTGCCGCCGATGCCGACGACCGTGGTGCGGCCGCCGCGGCGGGTGGAGTCCCAGGCGGTCCGGATGGTGACGGCGCGGCCGACGCATTCGACGGCCACGTCGACCCCCTGCTTGCCGGTGAGGCCGCGGATCTCGCGGGCGGTGTTCTCGGAGGCGACGACGTAGTCGGTGGCTCCGGCCGCCCGGGCCAGCGATTCCTTCGCCGGGGAGACATCCACCGCGATGATCTTCGAGGCGCCGGCGATCCGGGCGGCCTGGAGGGTCGCGAGGCCGACTCCGCCCACGCCGAACACGGCCACGGTCTCGCCCTCGCGCACCTTCGCCGAGTGGTGGACGGCGCCGTAACCGGTGAGCACGGCGCAGCCGAGGAGGGCCGCGTCGGTGAGCGGGACCCCGGCGGGCAGCGGGAGGACACAGGCGACCGGCACGACGGTCTCCTCGGCGAACGCGGCGACGTTCAGACCGGGGTGGAGGTCCGTGCCGTCCGCGCGGCGGGCGTACACGTTCGCCGCGCCGGCCAGGGCGTTGGCGCACAGCCAGACCTCGCCGAGCGAACAGGCATGACAACGACCGCAGGACGGGGCCCAGTTGAGGACGACCTCGTCGCCGGGTGCCACCTGGGTGACGCCCTCGCCGACGGAGACGACGGTGCCGGCGCCCTCGTGGCCGAGGACGGCGGGGACCGGCACCCGCATGGTGCCGTCGGACAGCGACAGGTCGGAGTGGCAGACCCCGGCGGCGGCGAGCCGGACGCGGACCTGGCCGGGGCCGGGCTCCGGCAGTTCGATCTCGGCGATCTCCAGGGGAGCGCCCACGGCGGGAAGTACTGCGGCGCGAACCACGTGCATGCTCCTAGAGCCTAGAACTGCAGGGACTTGGTCTGGAGGTACTCGGACAGGCCGTGTGTGCCCAGCTCGCGGCCGACGCCCGACTGCTTGTAACCGCCGAAGGGCGCCAGGGGGTTGAAGCGGCCGCCGTTGATGTCGACCTGCCCGGTGTCGAGCCGGCGCGCGAACGCCACGGCCTCCGACTCGTCGCCGGCCCACACCGCGCCCGCGAGCCCGTACACCGTGCCGTTCGCGATCCGCAGGGCGTCCGCCTCGTCCTCGTACCGGATGACGGAGAGGACCGGGCCGAAGATCTCCTCCTGGGCGATGGTCATCTCCGGCGTCACCTCGGCGAAGACCGTCGGGCTCACGAAGTACCCCTGCTCGCGCGGGGATTCGGGGCCGCCCGCGACGAGCCGGGCGCCTTCCGCGACGCCCTTCTCGATGTAACCCCGCACCCGTGCCTGCTGCTTGGCGTTGACGACCGGGCCGATGCGGTCGCCGTACTTCGCGGCGGCCGCGGCGGCCAGCTCCACCGCCTCCTCGTACTGGGAGGCGTGCACCAGCATCCGGGTCCAGGCGCTGCACGTCTGACCGGAGTTGGACATCACGTTGGCGACCCCGACGTTCACGGCCTTGGCCAGGTCGGCGCTCGGCAGGATGACGTTGGCGGACTTGCCGCCGAGTTCGAGGGCGACCCGCTTGACGGCCGCGCCGGCACTCGCGCCGATCCGCCGGCCGACCGCAGTCGAGCCGGTGAAGGAGACCAGGTCCACGTCCGGGTGCTCGGCCAGGGCCTGACCGGCGACCGGGCCGAGGCCGGTGACCAGGTTGAAGACACCGGCCGGGACGCCCGCCTCGGCCACGGCCTCGGCGAACAGCTGGGCGGTGAGCGGGGTGTCCTCGGCGGGCTTGAGCACCACCGTGCAGCCGGCGGCGAGCGCCGGGGCGACCTTGGCGACGATCTGGTGCAGCGGGTAGTTCCAGGGCGTGATCGCACCGACGACGCCGACCGGCTCGTGGTGGACGGTCGAGTTCCCGACCTTCTCCTCGAAGGCGTACGTGGCGGCCAGTTCGGCGTACGAACCCGCGACCAGGATGGGGACGGCCGCGTGTACCGCCTGCGAGAAGGGCAGCGGAGAGCCCAGCTCGGCCGTGACGGTCTCGGCGACCTCGTCCTTGCGGGCCACGAGCACATCGCGCAGGGCCGCGAGCCGGGCGGCGCGCTCGGCGGGCGGAGTGGCGGCCCAGCCCGGGATGGCGGCACGCGCGGCGCGTACGGCGGTGTCGACGTCCTCGGCGGTGCCCGCCGGGACGCGGCCGACGATCTGCTCGTCGACCGGGTTCACGACCTCGATCGTGTCCGTACCGGCGGCGGGGCGCCAGGCACCGTCGATGTACAAGCCGTCATGTGCCTTCATCGTGTTCCTCCCGGAGGGGCGGCGTCGTCCGCACCCTAAACTAGCGATGATAGTTTTCGGGCGCCAGAGGGGTCCGGGCCCTGGGCCTCCTCGGGTCCTCCAGGGCATCCGCGGATCACAGGACTCAGAAGTCGGCCTCCGCCCGGTCGTCCACCCTCGCAACGGCCTCCTGGCCGAAGGCCTTCACATAGGCATGTCGGACCTTCTCGATCTTCCGGTCGTTCGCCCCCGCCGCGGCCTGCGGATACAGCAGGATCAGCTCGTAGGAGCGCTCGTGCTCGACCCTGCCGGAGGCGTCCCGCCACTGCCCACGGCCGTCCTGCACCGTCAGCCCGTCCGGAAAGGCGGGCGTGACCTCCCGGTCGACGAAGTCCATGAACTGGGCGTCGGTCACGGCCGGCCCGCCGTCGGGCCGTTCGGTGCCGAAGAAGAGCTGCGTCTCGATGTACGCCGTCCCGCGGACCTCAGGCCGCGACGCCCCGTCGCCGAACCCGGCGTACGCGACCGGAGCGCCGGCGACGACGAGGACGGTGGCGACGGTGGCACCGGCCCGGGAGCGCATGCTGTGAGTGATCATGCGGACAGGTCCTAGCGGTCTCACTCGTCCAGATCCGGCAGCCGCGCCGGAGCGGGGCAGATGCGTTCGCCGCGCTGGTCGAAGACGAACAGGTGGGCGAGATCCACGAGGAGCGGGATCTGCATGCCGTGCTTGAGCTCGATGTCGGGGGTCGTGCGGACCACGAGGTCACCGGGGAGCCGGCCCTCGGGCGGCGCCGGGTCGACGGGACCGGGTTCCGTGTCACCCGGGTGCTCCAGGACCACCACGGGCCCGGCCCGCAGCGATCCGGCCCGCTCCCGCAGACGGCCCAGGACCCCGCCCTCCCGTCGGCGGCGCCGGGCCGGCCGCACCGGGCGCGGCGCCTCCAGATCCGGTACGACGGCGGGCCGGGAACCGGTGTTGAAGTGCACGAGGACCTCGTGGCCCTGGAACTCGACATGCTCGACAAGCCCGGTGAGCACCGCCTCACCCGGCCGCGCGGCGGACGGTTTGGCGAGCCGGATCGCCTCGGAGCGCAGCCCCACGATGACCTCCCGCCCCTGCTGCACCCGCAGCAACTGGTGGTCCAGGCACAGGGGTTCGGGCAGCCGCAGGAACTGCTTGCCGAGACTGATCGTCATGGCACCGTCCAGCGGCGCCCGCACGAGTCCGCGCAGCAGATTGATCCGGGGGGTGCCGATGAACGCGGCGACGAAGATGTTCGCGGGCAGCGCGTAGACGGTCCGCGGTGTGCCGAGCTGCTGGAGGACCCCGCCGCGCAGCACGGCGACCCGGTCCCCGAGCGACATCGCCTCGGCCTGGTCGTGGGTGACGTACACCGTGGTGACGCCCAGCTTCCGGGTGAGCCCGGATATTTCGGCTCGCAGATGGTTGCGGAGCTTGGCGTCCAGGTTGGACAGGGGCTCGTCCATCAGAAAGACGGAGGGATGGCGGGCGATCGCGCGGCCCATGGCGACGCGCTGGCGCTCCCCGCCGGAGAGCTGATGGGGGAAGCGGTCCAGGAGATCCTCGATGCCGAGCATCCGGGCGGTGGCGTCGACGCGTGGGCGGGGGTCGGCGCCGGGCGTCTCGATCCGCAGCGGGAAGCCGATGTTGTCGCGGGTGGACATGGTCGGGTAGAGGGCGAAGTTCTGGAAGACCATCGCGATGTCCCGCCCGGACGGCGGCAGGTCGTTGGCGTACTCGCCGTCGAGGCGCACCACTCCCTCGGTGACCTCCTCCAGTCCGGCGATCATTCGCAGCACGGTCGACTTGCCGCAGCCGGAAGGCCCGAGGAGCACCAGGAACTCACCGGGCCGGATGTCGAGGGACAGCCGCTCCACCACGCGGACGCCCCGCGTGTACGACTTGCTGACGTGGTGCAGGGAGATGGCGCGTGTCATGAGGCATTGCCCCCCGGGGGCTCACAGGACGCGGGTTCTCCGCGGTCGGACGTCGCCTGCGGGTCGTGCGGGACGCCTGAGTCACGGAAGCTAACGGACCGCACACGCCCGGGGGAAGACGTGCGGCGGGATCGGGCGCGCGCAATCAGCGCCCCGTCGGGGGCGCGCTCGGCGCGCCGGCCTCCCGGGTGCCGGTGAGGTGGGCGAAGACGACGACATTGCTGGCGTAGCCGGTCTTGCGGTTGTACGTGCCGCCGCAGGTGATCAGACGCAGCTCGGGGCGCCCCCGGCCGCCGTACACCTCCTTGTCGGGGAAGTGGGCCTTCTCGTACGTCCGTACGGCGTCCACCGTGTAGACGGCGGTGCGTCCGTCGGCGCGCCGGGCCTCGATGAGCCGGCCGGTGCGGAGCATGCCGAGGCCCGCGAAGACGGCGGGGCCGGTCCGGGTGTCCCGGTGTCCGACGACCACGGCCGTGCCGTTCTCGCCCGGGGACGGCCCGCTCTCGAACCAGCCGACCAGCTTGGGGTTGTCGACCGGCGGCGTGGCGAGCTCACGGTTGCGTTCGAGGCGGAGCTGGACGACCGGCACGTCCAGGCCGAGGTACGGAATGCGGAAGCCGGTCGCCAGGGACCGCGACAGCGGCCGGGGCGGGGGCGCGGGCCTCGGCGGCGGGGTCGGCCGGGCCGGGGGCGCGGTCCTGGCCGGGCTGACGCGCGCGGCACGCCGTGGCTGCGCGCCGCGCGCGTCGGAGCCGCCCCGGGCGGCGGGGCCGGAGGACGCCTCGGCGCCTCCGTGCCCCACGCCGTCGGCGGCGACGGGTCCCACGGGCTCGTCGTCCCCCGCCCAGCAGACGCCGCCCACCACCAGGGCGACGAGAATCGCGAAGGTCCTCGTCAGGCGGTAGGCGCGCGTCCGGTACCAGGGCCTGCGGCGACGCCTACGCGGCGCCATCGGTGCGGCGGCGCAGCAGCCGGAAGTACACGACTCCTCCGACCACGACCAGTCCGACGGCCGCCGCACCGGCTACCGGCGAGAACGCCTCGGTGGTCTGGGCGAGGCCACCACCACCGGCGTGCACGCCACCGTGTGGGCCGGGGCCGGGGCGGGGGTCGTGGACCTCCGCCGGGTTCGGGCAATTGACCCGGAAGACCTTCTCCTTGCCCGCGGCGGCCCCGCCGAGGACCTTGTACGTCACCTTGTACTGCCCGTCGGGCAGCGCCAGCGGGTCGGTGTGTCCGATACCGGACGCGAGGGTGATGGCACCGTTGAGGGTGGCCGTGTTGGGCAGCGGGGGCTGCGGCTCGATGGTGTAGGTGATGCCCTGGGCCACGTCGAAGCCGGTCGCGTCGAGGTAGAACTTGCAGACCCTCGGTGTGTCCTTCGGGTCACCGAAACGCGTGCCCACCGGGTGGATCTTGATGTCGCCGTTGTCACCGGGTGCCGCGACGGCGGCCGGGGCCCCGATCAAGGCGGTGCCGGCCAGCAGAAGAGCCGCCAGGGTGGCGGTGGCGCCGGTGCGCACACCGACGGGGCGTGGAAGTGACGAGGTGAGCATGCGAGTTCCTCCGAGTCAGACGATTTTCATACAAATCGCTCTTTCACCTGACTCTCTTTCACATCCGCGTCACCGAACACGGCAGCAGGGCCGGACGAATCGTCAGATATCCCCCGCCCGGCCCAATCGCGCCCCCGGCCTCCGTGGTGCGCCGGGCGGTGCCTGCCCCGGCGCCCGCTTGCCGGGCGAGCGCAGCGCGATTCCCGACGACAGCAGCAGCAACGCGCCGAGCAGGACGAACGGTGCGGCCACGCCCGCGACTCCGGCCACCAGACCCGCGCCGGCGGGCGCGGCGACCTGGCCGAGCCGGTTGCCGGTCAGCCGCAGGGCGAGGGCAGTGGAGCGCGCGTCGTCCGGGGCCGCCTGGACGACCGTCGTCATGGACAGCGGCTGGCCGACACCGAGACAGAACCCGAGGACGACGAGCATCGCGGCCAGGGCCCACACCGGTACGGGCAGCGCGATGCCCGCGCACAGGACGCCGGCCACCAGACACGTCACCGTCAGCAGCGCGGCCCGGCCGAGCAGCCGCAGCATCGGTGTCATCACCAGCCGGCAGGCGATGGTCGCGGCCGCCCGCAGACTCAACAGCAGACCGACCACGGACGGCGCGATGCCCCGGTGCTCGCCGACGACGGGAAGGTAGGCGGTGAGGATGTCCGTGGCGGACAGGACGGCGAGGCTGATGAAGATGCCGGCGGGGACACCCCGGGTGCCCAGGATGCGGTGCACGGGGACGCGTTCGCCTTGCGGGGCACGGGAGTTGACCGTCGTACGGTGCTCGATGCGCCACAGCGAGGTGAACGAGACGGCGGCGACCGCGCCCGCGACCAGCAGTGCCAGCGCGCTGCTGCCCGCCATGTCGGGCCCGCCGATCAGGGCGCCCGCGGCGATCGGTCCGACCAGCTGGCCGAGAGACGCGCCGATGGTGAAGTGGCCGAAGTTCCGGTCCTGTTCGTGCGGGGCGGACTGGCGGGCGACGATGGACTGGGCGCCGATCACGAAGCAGAGGTGGCCGAGGCCCATCACTCCGCTCCACGCCGCCATGGCCGCGAGGGAGTCCGCCCGGCCGCTCAGGGCGCAGCCGCCCGCGATGAGGACGACGCCGACGGGCAGCAGCGGGGCACAGCGGCCGTGGTCGGTGCGGCGGCCCAGCGGGACGGCGGCGAACAGCGGGAGCAGGGCGTACACACCCGCGATCACACCGATCGCCCGTTCGTCGGCGCCAAGGGCGAGGGCCCGGTAGGAGACGGCGGGCCGCGCCATCGACACCGCCCCCTGCGCGAAGCTGAAGGCGATGACGAGGCGCAGCAGCCAACTCCTGCCGGGCCGCTCGGGGTTGGACGGCTCCGACATCAGATGATGCCGAAGAGGATTCCGGCTCCGAGCACCACCAGTGAGGTCAGCGCGGCCCACTTGACCACGAACCGGGTGTGGTCGCCGAACTCGACCTTGGCCATGCCGACGAGCACGTACACGGCGGGCACGAGCGGGCTCGACATGTGCAGCGGCTGGCCGACGATCGAGGCGCGGGCGATCTCGAGCGACGAGACACCGTGGGCGTGGCCGGCCTCGGCGAGGACCGGGAGGATGCCGAAGTAGAAGCCGTCGTTGGACATGAAGTACGTGAGCGGGATGCTCAGGATGCCGGTGACGAGGGCCATGTGCGGACCCATCCCGTCGGGGACGTTCGTCACCAGCCACTTGGCCATGTGGTCGACCATGCCGGTGCCCTGCAGGACGCCGGTGAAGACGGCGGCGGCGAAGACCATGCCGGCGACGTTGAGGACGTTCTCCGCGTGGGCGCCGAGCCGGGCCTTCTGGTCCGGCATGTGCGGGAAGTTGACGGTGAGGGCCAGCGCGGCGCCGATCAGGAAGAGGACCGGGATCGGCAGCCACTCCATGATCATGGCGGTGAGCAGGACGACCGTCAGCAGCGCGTTGAACCAGTAGAGCTTGGGGCGCAGGGTGGGGCGGTGGGGGTCGAGGCCCGGGAGGACGTCGTCGTCGGGGGCCTCGGGGGCAGCGGCGCCGGATCCCGCGCCGCCGGTGAGGGTGCCGGTGCCGGAACCGCCGCCGGTGCGCGCGGAGTTGCCCTTGCCCGTGGAACCGCCGGTGCCCACCAGCACGGTCTCCGTCTCGCGCTCCTCCTCGACCAGGACGTCGTCGAGGGTCAGCACACCGAGCCGTTTGCGCTCGCGGCGCCCGAGGACGTACGAGAGGGCGAAGACGCCGAGCAGGCCGACGGCGAGGGCCGGGATCATCGGCACGAAGATGTCGCTGGCGTCGACCTTCAGGGCGGTCGCGGCGCGTGCGGTCGGGCCGCCCCACGGCAGGGTGTTCATCACGCCGTTGGCCATCGCGGCGACGCCGGTCATCACCACGAGGCTCATCTTGAGGCGCTTGTACAGGGGGTACATCGCGGAGACCGTGATCATGAAGGTGGTCGAGCCGTCGCCGTCCAGGGAGACGATCGCGGCGAGCACGGCCGTACCGATCACGATGCGCAGCGGATCGGCCTTGCAGAAGCGCAGGATGCCCCGCACGATCGGGTCGAAGAGCCCGACGTCGATCATCACTCCGAAGTAGACGATCGCGAACATCAGCATCGCCGCGGTGGGGGCGAGGCTGGTGACTCCGTCGAGGACGTAGTCACCGAGCTTGGCGCCCTTTCCGACGAAGACGCAGAACAGTGCCGGGATCAGCACGAGCGCCGCGATCGGCGACATCTTCTTCAGCATGATCAGGACCAGGAAGGTCGCGATCATGGCGAAGCCGAGGATGGTCAGCATGTGTGGATACCTAACGTTCGCCCTTGAACTCCCACCAGGGCCGGCGGTAGGGGCGACGTTAGGTCGGGTCCGCAAGTGTTAACAAGATGTTGACCCGCGAGCAATAAGCGCAAAACTCCAGGTCACAGCTTTGCTCAGGTCACGGGGGCCAGCTCGATGGGGACGCCGTTGAGGACGGAGGTCCCCGACAGCGGGTCCAGGAGGCTGCCGTCGAGGAGCTGGTTGACGTTGACGCCCGGGTCGACGGCGGCGTGGCTCATCCGGGTACCGGGACGGTTGTGTCCCCACCCGTGCGGCAGGCTCACGACTCCGCGCCGCACCCCCTCGGTGACCTCCGCGGGGGCGACGACCTCACCTCCGGCACCGGTGACGCGTACGGCCGCCCCGTCGACGACGCCGAGCCGTGCGGCGTCCTCGGGGTGGATGTGCAGGGTGCAGCGGTTGGTGCCGCCGGTGAGCGCCGGGACGTTGTGCATCCAGCTGTTGTTGGACCGCAGATGGCGCCGGCCGATGAGCACGACGGCCGCCGGACGCTCGCGCAGCGCCACGCGCAGCCGCGGCAAATCGGCCACGATCGGCGCCGGCAGCAGTTCGATCCTTCCGCTGCGGGTCTTCAGCGGCTGCGGCAGCCGCGACCGCAGCGGGCCGAGGTCGATGCCGTGCGGGTGGGCGAGGAGCTTCGCCAGGCTGAGCCCGTCCGGCCGGGCGCCGAAGCCGTCGCCGTACGGGCCCAGGCGCAGCATCATGTCGAGCCGCCGCTCGGGCCCGCTCTCCCCCGTCAGCTGTCCCGCGAGCTCACCCGCGTCGCGGCCGTGCACGGGCGAGTGGGGCTCGGTGACGGACTTGCCCAGGGTGCTGTCGATGACCATCGCGTCCACGGCGGACGGATCGGCGCCGTGCATGCCGGTCGCGGCCAGGACGAGCCGCGCGAGGATCTCGGTCTCCACCATGCGGCCCGGCTCCAGCGGGACCGGGGCGCGGGTGTAACGGACCTGGTTGCGTACGGCGAAGGCGTTGAAGGCGAAGTCGTGGTGGGCGCTCTGCGAGGGCGGGGGCGGCGGCAGGACGACGTGCGCGTGCCGTGAGGTCTCGTTCAGATACGGGTCGACGCTGACCATGAAGTCCAGCGAGCCGAGCGCCTTGTCGAGGCGGTCGCCGTCGGGCGCGGAGAGGACGGGGTTGGCGGCGACCGCGATGACCGCGCGGACCGGGCTGCCCTCGTCGGTCGCGGTGTCGATCTCCTCGGCGAGGGCCGAAAGCGGCAGCTCGCCCTTGGCCTCGGGGTGAGAGCTCACCCGGCTGTGCCACCGCCCGAGCGAGAAGCCGCGGCCGGGTCCTGCGGGCCGGGGTGTGCGGTCGGTCGCGGCGAGCGGGAAGAGGGCGCCGCCGGGCCGGTCGAGGTTGCCGGTGAGGATGTTGAGGACGTCGACCAGCCAGCTGGCGAGGGTCCCGTGCGGGACGGTGCAGCTGCCGATGCGGCCGTAGACGGCGGCCCGCGGCGCGGCGGCGAGTTCGCGGGCGAGTGCCCGGATGGTGGCGCCCGGCACGTCACAGGCCTCGCTCGCCGCCTCGGGGGTGAAGTCCCGCACGGCGTCGGCGAGCGCGTCGACGTCCTGGACGTGCGGGGCCAGGTCGCCCAGGTCGACGAGCTTCTCCTCGAAGAGGACGTACGCCATGGCGGCGAGCAGCATCGCGTCGGTCCCGGGCCGGATCGCCACGTGCCGGTCGGCGAGCCGGGCGGTGCGGGTGCGCCGGGGGTCGATGACGGTCAGGGTGCCGCCGCGGGCCCGCAGCGCCTTGAGCTTGCCGGGGAAGTCGGGGGCGGTGCACAGGCTCCCGTTGGACTCCAGGGGGTTGGCGCCGATGAGCAGCAGATGGTCGGTGTGGTCCAGGTCGGGCACGGGGATGGCCAGGGCGTCGCCGTACAGCAGTCCGCTCGACACGTGCTTGGGCATCTGGTCGACCGTGGAGGCGGTGAAGACGCTGCGGGTGCCCAGCGCGCTGAGCAGCACCTGCGGGTAGAGGGCGCCGGCCATGGTGTGCACGTTCGGATTGCCGAGGACGACCGCGACGGCGTTCGGCCCGTGCTGCTCGACGACGGGGCGCAGCCCCGCGGCCACCGCGTCGAAGGCCTCCTCCCAGGTGGCCTCGCACAGCTCGCCGTCCCTGCGCACGAGCGGCGCGCGCAGCCGGTCGGGATCCCCGTCCACCGCCCCGAACGAGGCGCCCTTGGGACAGATGAATCCCTGACTGAACACGTCGTCACGGTCGCCGCGGGCGCCGGTGACCCGGGTGCCCTCGATGGTGAGGGTCAGCCCGCAGGTGGCCTCGCAGAGGGGGCAGATGCGCAGGGCGGTGCGGGAGTCTGGGGTGGCGCCGGTGGTGCGGGACACGGGTCCTCCCGGAGGACGGTGGCGGCGGTGACACACGGACGCGGCCGAGCATACCGACCGGTATGCACACGGGGGAGGGCCCCCGGGGGGTCAGGTCGGAAATCCGCGGGCCGCCCGCCGGGGCACGGGCGGTTCAGCCGGGCGGTTCACCAGGGCGGTTCACGAGGCGCGAACGGTTCAGTCGAGCACCCGGGCCAGATACGCCCGCAGCAGCGCGCGGGTCTCCTCGATGATCCGCTCGTCCCCCTCCGGGGCGACCCGGAAGGCGAGGTGGACCAGGGCGTCGGCGGTCTCCACCGCGACCAGGAAGGTGCGGCGGAGTTCTTCGTCGGGGTTGCGGGCGAGATACGAGGAGAGCAGCGCGGTGAGACGGTCGGCGACCCGGGTGTTGGGCTCGCCGTGGCCGGAGCCGACCGGGATCTGGTTGCCGAAGTCGACGAGCGAGAAGCCGGGTGCGGTGCGCTTCATGGCGAGGTACTCGTCGAGCACCACGTCCATGGCGCCGCGCCAGTCGCGTCCGCCGGTCTCCCGGAGGCGCTCGGTGACGCGCGCGGTGTACTGGTCGAGGTTGCGCTGGGCGAGTGCGTCCGCCATGGCCCGTTTGTTGCCGAAGAAGCGGTAGACGGACCCGATGGGCACGCCGGCGCGCTGGGCCACGGCCCGGGTGCTCAGGTCGTCGTAGCCGACCTCGTCGAGGAGGTCGGCACAGGCGTCGAGGATCCTGGTCAGCCGTTCGGCACTGCGCCGCTGGACGGGCGCACGGCGCAACGAGTTCGCGTGGGGCACGGTCTTCATGATGCCTTTCCGCCGGGATCCGGTGAACCTCGCCCGTCTGTACGGAAACCGATGCCGGTACCACTCATCGCCGGCGTCCAGCCGTGGCGCCGTACCGGAAGACGCCCGGTCACCGCCGGCACCCGGCCTGCCGCCGACCGGAAAATGCTCGGTCACCCTCGGCGCCCAAGCCCTGCCGCCGTACCGGGACGGCTTCCGGCCCTCCCGGGCCCCGGGCCGTCACCCGTCGCCGGCCGGGTTGCCGGTGTCTCCGGCGCTCGCCGTCGGGGTCGCCCCGGACGCGGTGATGTCCGCTGTGCACTCGACAGGCTTGCCCTGGACCGCCCAGACCGTCCGGTCGTCCGCGTAGAGGCGGGCGGTGAGGTGGTGGGTGCCGCGTGGGACCAGGTCGCCGGAGAGGTGGTAGCCCGTGGCGCGGAGCCGGGTGAGGGTCCGGCCGTCCAGCGAGAGCACCGCGGTGCCACGGCCGGCCACCGCCAGGGCGCGGGCGCCGGCCGGCGAGAAGCGGAAGTTCCGGACGGTCAGCCGTACGTCCCAGCCGGCGTCGGAGTCCGGCTGGACCTCGATCGCGACGTCCGGCGCACCCTTCTTGTCGATCTCACGGTAGTGCCGTCCCTCCTCGTCCGTTTCGTCCAGCACCTTGCCCACGGGAGAGGCGGACACTCCGTCCGCGTCCCCGTGCGTATCACCGGTGCCACAGCTCGCGGATCCGCCGAGCAGCGCACAGACCGCGAGCGCGGCGAGCAGTCCGCGCAGCCACGACATGCCGGGGAGAGTAGAACAACGCTCCGAAACCCGGATCCCCCTGGAGTCGGGTCTTTGAGTCCTCCGCAGGTCCTGGGCCGTACTACCCGAGGAGACGGCCCGCTCCCGGGCCCGCACCGCGATGGCCGATCCGTTGCGCTGTCGGCGCCTCCCTCTTGCGCGGGCAAAAACCGAATCCTACGGTGATGCATAGGAATCGGAACGAGGGAGCGATCATGAGCGGGGACGCACGGAAGACCGCCGAGGGGCTGGCGTATCTCTCCGGCTTCGGCAACGAACACAGCTCGGAGGCGGTCCCGGGCGCGCTGCCGCACGGCCGCAACTCGCCCCAGCGCGCACCACTCGGGCTGTACGCGGAGCAGCTGAGCGGCAGCGCGTTCACCGAGCCGAGGGCGCACAACCGGCGCTCCTGGCTCTACCGGATCCACCCGTCGGCCGCGCACCCCGCCTTCAGCCGCACGGACAACGGCGCCCTCCGCACGGCCCCGTTCACCGAGACCGTCCCCGACCCCAACCGGCTGCGCTGGAACCCGCTGCCGGAGCCCCCCGAGGACACCGACTTCCTCGCCGGCCTGTGGACCCTGGGCGGCAACGGCGACGTGACCCAGCGCACCGGCATGGCCGTGCACCTGTATCACGCCAACTCCTCGATGGAGCGGGTGTTCAGTAACGCCGACGGCGAGCTGCTGATCGTGCCCGAGCGCGGCGGACTGCTGCTGCGCACCGAGTTCGGGCTGCTGCATGTGGAGCCCGGCCGGGTCGCGCTGATTCCCCGTGGTGTCCGCTTCCGTGTGGTCCTGCTGGACGACTCCGCCCGGGGCTATGTGTGCGAGAACTATGGGGCGCCCTTCCAGCTGCCCGACCTCGGTCCGATCGGCGCCAACGGGCTCGCGAACGCCCGGGACTTCCTCGCACCCGTCGCCGCGTACGAGGACGTCGAAGGCCCGGTAGAGGTGCTGAACAAGTTCTGCGGCAACCTCTGGACGGCGACGTACGACCACTCCCCGCTGGATGTCGTCGCCTGGCACGGCAACCATGTGCCGTACGTCTATGACCTGCACCGTTTCAATGTGATCGGCACCATCAGCTACGACCACCCGGACCCGTCGATCTTCACCGTGCTGACCTCGCCGTCGGACACTCCGGGACTGGCCGGGGTGGACTTCGTGGTCTTCGCGCCGCGCTGGCTGGTGGGCGAGGACACGTTCCGGCCGCCCTACTTCCACCGGAACGTGATGAGCGAGTACATGGGGCTCGTCGAGGGCGCGTACGACGCCAAGGCGGAGGGCTTCGTGCCGGGCGGCGGCTCGCTGCACAACATGATGTCCGCGCACGGACCCGACCGGGAGACCTTCGACCGGGCGAGCGCCGCCGAGCTGCGTCCGCAGAAGGTCGACGACGGGCTCGCCTTCATGTTCGAGACGCGCTGGCCGGTGACCGCCACGGCGCAGGCGGCCGGCGCGGAGCATCTGCAACGCGGCTACGACGACGTGTGGCAGGGCCTCCAACGGCACTTCCGCCCGGTCGACTGAACGTCACCGCCCGTTGCACTGAACGCCCGCGACCGGTACGGATACCCTCGTGACCTCCTTCGCTCCGGACTCGATCGTCCTGAACCGCAAGCTGCCGCTCTGGTATCAGGTGTCGCAGTCCCTGCGCGCCTCGATACTCGGCCGGTCGCCGCAGGACTCGCTGCGCCTGCCCACCGAGGAACAGCTGGCGGCGCACTACGGGGTGAGCGTGCTGACCATGCGGCAGGCGCTCAAGGAGCTGGAGGACGAGGGACTCATCACGCGCCATCGCCGGCGCGGCACGTTCATCGAGCCGAGCGCGCAGCGGGGCGCTCCCGTGCGGCTGCTCGGCTCGGTGGACGCGATCGTGGCCCAGCAGTCGGGGATGACGACGGAGCTGCTCGGCCACGGCACGGTGGCCGTCCCCTCGGGTCTGGCCGGGCACTTCCCGCAGGACGCCGAGGTGGCGACGTACCACCGGCTGCGCAGCGAGGAGAAGACCGGGGAACCGACGAACCACGCGCGCAACTACGTCAGGCCCGACCTGGCCGAGCGGATCGATCCGGCCGATCTGATCCGCTGGCCGATGACGAAGGTGCTGCGGGACGTGGTGGGCGCGAGCATCAGCCGGATCACCGACACCGTGGAGGCGCGCCTCGCGGATCCGGAGACGGCCCGGCTGCTCCAAGTGCCGCTGCTCAGCCCGATCCTGCACTACACGGGCGTCACCTACGACGAGGAGGGCCAGGCACTCGATGTGGCCGTCATCCACTACCGCGGCGACCGCTTCTCCTTCACCGTCACCCTCGACGCCCACTGAGCACCCGACCGCGGACAGTGCGAAGCCGGACGGCAGGGGTGGCGCTCGCCTCCCCAGTCGTACCCGTCCGGCGCTCAGCTCCCACGTCGTACGATGCCGAGCGTGACGCACGACGACGCTCCGCTGCTCGCGGACCTCATGCCGTGGTCCGTCGCACCGCCGAGGAGAGGCCGGGGGTGGCCGACGGCGCCCGACGCGGCGTCCCTGAAGGCCAGATGGGACACGCTTCTGAAGGCCGAAGGGCCGGACCGCGAGGCGTTGTTCGAGCCGACCCGCTCACGCACCCTGCACTCTGCGGTCGGCCAGCTGCCGGGACAGTCCGGCGGGACGGCCCGGCTGGCCCGCGCCTCGGGTCCCTGTCCGGAGCCGGTCCGGGTGCTCGACGGACCCTTCGACGAACAGTGGCTGATCCCCGACCACCGGCTGATCGACGCGGCGCGCCCCGAGCTCTGGCGGGTGGCCGACGAACGCCAGGTGTTCGCGGTCGAGCAGACGGTGGTGCCCGATTCGCCGGGGCCGGTGCTGCTGGCTTCCTCCGTACTGCCCCTGAGCGCGGGGCGCGGCGGCCGCGTCCGGCCTCTGTACCGACGGCCCGGTGGTCTCGAACCGAACCTGGCGCCAGGCCTGTTGACCCATCTGGGCACCCGTCTGGGCCACTCCCCCGAACCCCTCGACGTCCTCGCCTGGACGGTCGCCGTCACCCGGGGCGGCCGGGGCGGACATGTCGTGCCCCTCACCGCGGACCCCGAAGTGTGGGCGAGCGGAGTGGAGTTGGGCCGCCGGATGCTGTGGCTGATGCGGCGTGACGGCGAACGCCCCAGACTGCCCGGCGGCCGTCGCCCCTACGTCCGCGCTCCCCTCCCGGCGCGCCCGCTCGACCTGCACTACGACCGGGACGAGGAGACGCTGCTGTTCGACGAGGGCCGGATCTCGCCGGTGCCGCCGGAGGCGTGGGACTTCGAGGTGGGCGGGGTGCGCGTCCTGGAGCAGTGGCTCGCGGCGAGGACCGGGCCTGCGGAGCCGGGCACCCTGTCGGCGATCCGGCCCGCCGCCTGGCCGCAGCCGTGGACCTCCGAACTCCTCGAACTGATCACGGTACTGGCGCTCCTCGCCGAACTACGGCCGCAGCAGGCCGAGTTGAGGGTGGAGACGCCGATCACCGCGGCCGAGCTGCGCAAGGCGGGCGTCCTGCCGGCGCCGGACGCCGCCCGCAGGCCCGCGTCCGTCCTGGACCATCACGAGGAGGGCCCGGAGGGCCAGTTCGCGCTGCTCTAGCGGCGACAGGGGCGTACGCCGTCCGGGCACCCGGGCACAGAACACTCGGGCACTCGGGCACTCGGACACCCGGACATCCCCTAGGTCCGCGGATCGAAGGCGTCGAGGACTCGTTCCAGCGCCCGCTCGAACACCGCCTCCAGGTCGATCGGACCGGCGTCCTCCGTGAAGGCCGCCGCCAGCCGCGGGTACGCCCCGCTCGCCACCTGGCTCCCGAGATAGCCGATCCGGATCGCGTTCTCCTGCTCCTCCGACCAGGGCAGGGCGCGGACTCGCTCGGCCGTCGCCAGTTCGTTCGCGACGTACGTCGTCACCAAGCCGTTGACCATGGCGATCAGCTCCATCCGGGTGCCGTACGGGACGTCGAGCGGGTCCAGGCAGGCGAGGCAGTGCTCCAGATAGCGCAGGGCGTTGGGGCTGAAGCCGTAGACCGGTGACATCAGGCGCGGCACCCAGGGATGCCGGTGCATCAGGGCCCGGGTGTCGCGGGCGAGCCGGAGCATGTCGGCCCGCCAGTCGCCGGACGGTTCCGCGAGATCGTGCTCGGCACTGATGGCGTCGAACATCAGCTCGTGCAGATCCTCCTTGCGCGGCACGTAGTTGTAGAGCGACATGGTGCCGCAGCCCAGTGCGGCCGCGACATGCCGCATGGAGACCGCGTCGAGCCCCTCCGCGTCCGCGATCCGCACGGCGGCGGCCGCGATGTCCGCGCGGCTGTGGGCCGGCCGCGGGCCACGGCCCGCCCGCTCGGGACGGGCCCAGATCACTTCGGGTACGGCGCTGCGCCCTGCCATTGGTCGATCACCTCACGACCATCGTAGTTACGTACACCGTACGTAGTGCGCTATGGTCTCCCCATGACTACTACGTACGCTGTACTTAGTGAAGGTCTGGAGAAGCGCTTCGGCACCGTGCGCGCTCTCCGGGGGTTCGATCTGGCGGTGGCCCGGGGCACGGTCTGCGGGGTGCTCGGGCCGAACGGCGCGGGCAAGACCACGGCCGTCCGGCTGCTCACCACGCTGCTGCGGCCCGACGCGGGGTCCGCGCGTGTCGCCGGGCACGATCTCGTCCGCGAGCCGGACGCCGTCCGTCGCGCCATCGGGGTCACCGGGCAGGGTGCCTCGGTGGACGGCGACCTCACCGGACGAGAGAATCTGCGGCTGTTCGCCCGGCTCCACCGGATGCGGGATCCGGCGGCACGGGCCGCCGAACTCCTCGACCGCTTCGGGCTGACCGAGGCCGCCGACCGGGCCGTCAGCACGTACTCGGGCGGCATGCGGCGGCGTCTCGACCTGGCGGCGAGCCTGATCCGCCGCCCGGAGGTGCTCTTCCTCGACGAGCCGACCACCGGCCTCGACCCGGCCAGCCGCAACCAGATCTGGGCGGCCGTCCGCGCCCTCAAGGACGAAGGCACGACCGTCCTGCTGACCACGCAGTACCTGGAGGAGGCCGACCAACTGGCCGACGACATCGTGCTGGTGGACCGCGGCCGGGTCGCCCACACCGGATCCCCCGCCGAACTCAAGGCAGTCATCGGCTCGTACGCGGAGGTCGTCGTCGGCCACGCGGACGCGCTGTCCGGCGCGGCCGCCGTCCTCGACCAGCTGACCGGCAAGGAGCCCTCGTTCGACCGGGAGCGGCACTCGGTGGGCGTCGTCACCACCGACCCGACGCTGACCCTTCCGCGCCTGGTCCGTGAACTCGACGCCGCCGGGGTGCCGTTGCTCGACGCGAGTCTGCGCCCGCCGACCCTCGACGACGTCTTCCTGCGCCTGACGGACACCTCGGCGGGCAGTTCTCGCGAGGACGGGGCCGGAAGTCCCGCCGACGGACAACAGGACACCGGGCCGGTCCATGGCCCGAACGACCACAAGGAGCTGGTGACATGAGCGCGTTGGCGTACGACGGGACCGCGATGCTGGGCCGCCATCTGCGGCGCGTCCGGCACAACCCCGGGCTGCTGATCCTCACCCAGTCGATGCCGGTCACGATGCTGCTGTTCTTCGGCTACGTCTTCGGCAGCGCCCTCGCGACGCCCGGGCAGGAGTACCGCGCCTTCCTCGTGCCGGGACTGATGGTGGCGACGGCGGCCAACGGCATCATGACCGGGATGTTCCAGGCCGCCCAGGACTCGCACCGGGGCGTGATGGACCGCTTCCGCACGCTGCCGATGAGCCGGGCCGCCGTACCGCTGGGGCAGTCGGCCGCCGACCTGGTCGTGACAGCCGCCGGCCTGGTCCCGCTGATGCTGGTGGGCCTTGCGGTCGGCTGGCGGGTCCACGGATCAGCGCTCCAAGCGGTGGGAGCTGTCGGCCTGTTGCTGCTGTTCCGGTTCGCGACGACATGGATCGGCATCCTGCTGGGGCTGGCCTCGGGGAGTGAGGAGGCGGCCGGGCAGCTGGGCGCCGCGACCTTCCTGCTGCCGCTGCTGTCGAACGCGTACATCCCGACGGACCATCTGCCGGGCTGGCTGCGGGTGGTGGCCGAATGGAACCCCATCAGCGCGGTGGCCACGGCGCTGCGGGACCTGTTCGGGAACGCGCCGGTGCCGGCCGACGGCGCCTGGCCGGTGACGCATCCCGTCGCCGGGGCACTCGCCTGGTGCGCGGTGCTCATCGCCGTGTTCCTGCCGCTCGCCGTCCGCCGCTACGCACGCGGCGGACGGTGAGGTCCCAGGGCAGCGTCCGCCTCCGGGGGTGAGGTTGGGTGTATCAGGCACATGAAGCGTGCAAACGATCAGCAAACCCGGCCCTCGAAGGTTGCCTCGCCAACCTTCGTGCATGACAAAGGTGTCACGCACAGGACATGATCCCCCGCATGCAGCCACAGCCCACGGCCCCTGCGGCCGGTCGGCCCCTGCCCCTCGAGGGCATCACCGTCGTCTCCGTCGAGCAGGCCGTCGCCGCGCCCTTCGCGACCCGTCAGCTCGCCGATCTCGGCGCTCGGGTCATCAAGGTCGAACGGGTCGACGGCGGGGACTTCGCCCGCGGCTACGACACCGCGGCGGCGGGCCTCGCCTCCCACTTCGTGTGGTGCAACCGGGGCAAGGAGTCCATCGCCCTCGACCTGAAGGACCCGCGCGGCCTCGAGGTCGTACGGCGACTGGTCGCGGAGGCCGACGTGTTCATGCAGAACCTGGCGCAGGGCGCGGCGGCCCGGCTCGGCCTGGACGCGGCCACGCTGTGCGCCGCCCACCCGCGGCTGATCGCCGTGGACATCTCCGGGTACGGGGCGACAGGGCCGTACGCCGACAAACGCGCGTACGACATGCTCGTGCAGTGCGAGGCGGGGCTCGTGTCGGTGACCGGGACCCCCGAGCAGCCGGTGAAGGCGGGGATTCCGGCGGCCGACATCGCGGCGGCCATGTACGCCTTCTCGGGGGTGCTCGCGGCGCTGGTGCGCCGGGGCACGACGGGGCGCGGGGGTCCGGTGGAGGTGTCGATGCTGGAGGCGCTCGCGGAGTGGATGGGGCATCCGCTGCACCATGCGATGCACGGGGGCGCACCCCCGGCGCGCACCGGTCTCGCGCACGCCGTCATCGCGCCGTACGACGCCTATCCCACGGCGGACGGGGGACGCGTGCTGCTGTCGGTGCAGAACGACCGGGAGTGGCGGCGACTGGCCGAACAGGTCCTGGGGACGCCGGAGTTGGGCACCGAACCGGCGTTCGCGACCAATGCCGCGCGGGTCGCGAACCGGGACCGTACGGACGCTCTCGTGGGCAAGGCGCTGGCCGCGCTGACGGCGGACACGGCGGTCGCCCGGCTGGAGCGCGCGGGCATCGCGTGCGCACGCCTGAGAGACGTGCGGGAAGTGGCGGAGCATCCGCAGCTGGCGGCCAGGGACCGGTGGCGGGAAGTGGAGTCACCAGTCGGGCCGCTGCGGGCGCTGTTGCCGCCGATCACACTGCCGGGCGGGGACACGGCACGGATGGGGGCCGTACCCGCGCTCGGGGAGCACACCGAGGCGCTGCTGCGTGCCGTGGGGATGACGGACGATGAGATCGCAGCACTGCGCCGGGACGGTGTGGCCGCCTGAGCGCGGGTCGGGAACTACTGACCGACCCGCCGCTCAGCGACTGCCGAAGAGCGAACGGCGCAGCCGCCTCAGCGGCGCGAAGAGCGAGACCCGCCTCACTCGCGCACCCCTGGCGCTGCGGTCGTGCGCGGCGTCACGCGAGGTGAGCTCACGCATCAGTGACGTCGCCTCGGCCGTCTCGCGCTGCGGGACGGCAGGGCCGCCCAGCACCGAGAGATGGCGGTCGAGGCGCGAACTGGTCGCGCTGCTCCCACACGTGATCGCAGGGACTCGTGCCCTGCTGCGCACTGTTATCTGTTCCATGTCACTCCCCACCCATACGAGGGCACCCGGCCCGGGCAGGCTAACCCTATCGCTCCCCCGTGGCACTCGTGTATCTCGGGCACAGGATTCACCTACCCCGTAAGGGCGTTGACGATTACTCTCCGAATCCAACCGATTCCAGGGCGAGTTGGACAACTGGGGCGGTTGTGGGCTGGGCCGAGCCGCCGTCGGGCTCGACGGTGACAGCGAGTGACGTGGCGCTCGTATTGAGTCCGTCCGCGACCAAGGGCGTGTCGCCTTGCAGCAGGCCGAGGGAGCGCGGTTGCACGCCCGGGCGCATCAGCCACAGCTGGTGCACGCGTCCCGCAGCGGGCGCACCGAGACCGCGCACGGTCACGACCGCGCGCCGCTCGGACGCGGAGGCGACCACGCCGATCCCGCGCCCCTGCGCGTCCCGGTCACTGGTGGCCCGGGCGTCGGGCGCCGCGAGAACGTGGGCGATCTCACGTGCCTGCGCCCGCTCCTGGTCCAGCTTGTCCTGGGTCCGCGTCGCCTGGACCGCGAAGAGCGACGCGACGACGAGCGCGGCGGCGGCCGTGGCGGTGGCGAACGGGACGAAGAGGGGGCGTCCACGGGGCGCGTGGGCGCGGGCCGGCTGGTGAACGGGACCCGCGCGGAGGGCTCCCTCGGCCGGCGCCTCCTGCGGAGTCGTGCTCACGGCGGCGAGGACCCGGTCCCGCAGGGCGGCCGGGGCCGGGGAGGCCGTGGACCAGGCGAGCCGGACCGCGTCCTCGGCGAGGGCCCGTACCTCGGCGGCACACCTCGGGCAGCGCCACAGGTGCCGTTCGAAGCGCCGGCGTTCGGCGGGATCCAGGGCGTCGAGGGCGTACGGAGCGGCCAGCGAGTGCGGGTCGCGGCCGAACAGACGGTCGAGGACACTCACGCGACACCTCCGAGGCAGTCGCGCAGCCGAGTGAGTCCGTCGCGCATCCGGGTCTTGACCGTGCCGAGCGGCAGGGAGAGCCGCTCGGCCACTTCGCGGTACGTATAGCCGTCGTAGTAGGCGAGGGTGACGGACTGTCGCTGCAGGGCGGTGAGCCGGTCGAGACAGCGGCGCACCCACTCGCGTTCGAGCCCGGCCTCGACCTCCTCGGCGACCTGGTCGAAGGCGGGCCAGTGCTGGCGCCGCCCCTCGCGCCGCTCGCGCTCGGTGGCCGCACGGGCGGAGCGCACCCGGTCGACGGCCCGGCGGTGCGCGAGAGTGAGGACCCAGGACAGGGCGCTGCCGCGGCCGGGGTCGAACCGGGCGGCGGAGCGCCAGAGTTCGAGCAGCACCTCCTGTGCCACCTCCTCCGACTGGGCCGGGTCCCGCACCACCCGGCGCACCAGACCGAACACGGGTCCGGACACCAGTCCGTACAGCTCCTCGAATGCCTTCTGGTCCCCTCCGGCCACGAGCACCAGAAGCTCGTCCGCCTCCACTCGCCCCCCTCTCCGGCCGCGTACGGCCTGTTCCCGTCGCCCATGTGTTCGTGGCGAGCGCGCCTACGGATGGGGTTACGGATCGGCGGACCGAAAACGCGGGTCCGCCGCCGAGGAAACCGGCGAAGGAGGGCCCGGCGCCGGCGGGGCGGGCGAAACACGTGGCCCCGCCGGTGAAACAAGACGTGCGAGCCGCCGTAAGAACGTTTGTGATTCCACCAATCCACCGCGGCGACGGCTCCGAATGGCGTGCGTCAGGCAAGTTGGACGTGAGGACGGACGGCATGACACCTATTTCCAGGAGTGGCGCGGGACGCAGGAGCTTCGCGGCCCTCGTCTGCGGAGCGCTGGCCGCCGGGGGGCTCGCAGCCGCCGGTGTGACCGCGCTGGAACCGGGGGCGGCCGCCGCCTCCAGCCACCGGGAGGCCCCGCTGATCTCGGGGCAGCCCCAGTACGACAACACGGACGTGTACGCGTTCGTGAGCCCGGACAAGCCCGACACGACGACGATCGTGGCGAACTGGATCCCCTTCGAGGAACCGGCCGGCGGACCGAACTTCTTCACCTTCGCGGAAGACGCCCACTACGACCTGCACATCGACAACAACGGTGACGCGCAGGGTGAGTTGATCTACCGCTACACGTTCAAGACGCACCGCAAGAACGGTGACACCTTCCTCTACAACACGGGTCCGGTCACCAGCCTCGACGACCCCGACCTCAACATCACGCAGTCGTACGACATCGATCTGCTGCGTCTGCACGACCAGAAGCTCATCTCCAGGACGAAGGTCGCGGACGACATTCCGGTCGCGCCCTCGAACGTCGGCAAGGCGTCGATGCCGCACTACAGCACGCTGCGCGACCAGGCGGTGTACAAGCTCGCGGGCGGTTCGACGACGTTCGCCGGCCAGGCGGACGACCCGTTCTTCCTGGACCTGCGCGTCTTCGACCTGCTCTACGGCGGTGACCTCTCCGAGGTCGGCCGGGACACGCTCAAGGGCTACAACGTCAACTCCATAGCCCTGCAGGTGCCGACCGACATGATCCAGGAGTCGGCGGAGCAGCCGATCGTCGGGATCTGGTCCACCACGGAGCGCAAGGACGCGCACGGCGACTGGACCCAGGTGTCCCGCCTCGGGATGCCGCTGGTCAACGAGGTCGTCAACCCGCAGAAGGACAAGGACAAGTTCAACGCGTCCGCGCCCTGGGACGACGCCCAGTTCCTGAAGAACGTGACCAACCCCGAACTGCCGAAGCTCATCGAGGCGATCTACAAGATCAAGGCGCCGACGGAGCCCCGGAACGACCTGGTCGACGTGTTCCTCAAGGGCGTCGAGGGACTCAACCAGCCCCCGCACGTGACTCCGGCGGAGGAGCTGCGGCTCAACACCTCGATCAAGCCCACCGCTTCCCCCAAGCGGCTCGGTGTGCTCGACGGCGACAACGCGGGCTTCCCGAACGGGCGGCGGCTCACCGACGACGTGATCGACGCCTCCCTCCAGGTCGTCGAGGGTGAACTGGTCGGCTCCAAGAACGACTTGGGCGACGCGGTCGACAAGAACGACAAGAAGTTCGGTCACTCCTTCCCGTATCTGGCCCAGCCGACCTCGGGTTCGCGCGGCGCGACCGCCAAGGGCACCGGCAACGACGTCCGCAACCAGCTGAGCGGCGGACTGACCGGGGCGAGCACCACCGGCGGCACGGACACCGTGCTGATCGCGGGCTCGGCGGCGGCCGGCGCGGCCGGGTTCCTGCTGATCGGGACCGCCGTCATGTGGTGGCGCCGGCGGATGAGCAACCGCGCCTACTGACCGCCGCATCGCCGGGCCCCGGCCCGGCTCACCGACCGGCGCGGCCCGCTCGTACTCATCCCCCACGGGGCGGGCCGCGCCTCCGGAACCCCACAACGACCGTTCCCGACCTGGACTTTGAGGAGAGGGCATGTCCCCGCGTACGAACGAGAGCGCGCCGGAGAGCGAACGCGGCGACGGCCCGACGGCCGAGCCCACGCCCCGCGCCGCGGAGGCCGTGCCCGAGCAGGCCGAGACGACGGAAAAGGCCGAGAAGGCAGACGCGGTCGCGACGACCGAAGCCCCGGCTCCGGACGCACTCGACGAGAAGGCAGACGCGGTCGCGACGGCCGAGGCATCGACCCCGGACACACTCGACGAACGCGTGGCCGCCGTGCGTCGCGTGGCCGCCGCGGGTCGGCGCCGGCGGGCGGCGCAGCTCGCCGGGTGCGCCGCCCTGCTGGCCGTCGCCCTGACCGCCGGCGCCGTCGTGCTCGGCGCGCACGACGGGGGGCCCACGACCGTCGCGGCCGCGCCCGCCGGACTCTCCCCCGAGGTGCTCGGCGGTGACATCGACGCGAGCATCAGGTCGCTGCAGTCCCATCTCCGCGCCCAGCCGAAGGACTTCGGGTCCTGGGCGACGCTGGGTCTCGCCTATGTCGAGCAGGCCCGCACGAAGGGCGACCCCTCGCGCTACCCGCAGGCCGGGCGCGCACTGGACCGCTCGCTCGAAGTGCGCCCCGACAACGACCCGGCTCTGGCCGGCCGCGCCGCCCTCGCCGCGGCCCGGCATCAGTTCCCCGAGGCGCTCAAGTACGCCGACAAGGCGCTGGCCCAGAACCCGTACAGCGAGCGCGCGTTGTGCTCACGGATCGACGCCCTGGTCGAACTGGGCCGCTACGACGAGGCGTCGAAGGCCGCCGACCTGGCGGATTCCCGGCGCCCGGGCGTGCCGGTCTTCACGCGGTACGCGTACGTGCGCGAGCTGCGCGGCGACGTGAAGACGGCTCGCCGCGTCCTGGAACAGGCCCTGTCCACCGCGACCTCGCGCGGCGACGTGGCCTACGTGGCGACGGCGCTCGGTCAACTGGCCTGGAACCAGGGCGAGTACGGCAAGGCCCTGCCGTACTACGCGCGGGCCCTGGCGGCCGACGACGCCTACCTCCCCGCGCTGGAGGGGCGGGCCCGCGCCGAGGCCGCGCAGGGCGACCGAGCCGCGGCGATCCGCGACATGGAGGCGCTCGTGGACCGCTATCCGCTGCCCCAGCCACTCGTGGAACTCGGTGAGTTGTACGAGGCGCGCGACAAGGAGGGCGACCGGCAGAAGGCCCGCGACCAGTACGCCCTCGTCAACGCCTGGACCTCACTGGCCCGAGCCAACGGCGTCAACGCCGACCTCGACACGGCTCTCGCCGCCGCCGACCACGGCGACCACCAGGCCGCGCTCACGGCGGCCCGCGCCGAATGGGACCGCCGCCACACCGTGCACACCGCGGACGCCCTCGCCTGGGCCCTGCACGTCAACGGCCGCGACGACGAGGCCCTTCCGTACGCGCGCCGGGCCACCGCCACCGGCTACCACAACGCGTCCTTCCTCTATCACCGCGGGATGATCGAGCGCGCCACGGGCCACGCGGAGGAAGCCCGCGACTCCCTGACCGCGGCCCTCGATCTCAACGCGGGCTTCTCCCCCCTGGGCGCCCGCGCGGCCCGTACGGCGCTCCAGGAGGCGAAGTGAGCCTCCGTACGACGCTGCGGCGCGCCGTCTCGTGCGGCGCGGCCGTTCTCGTCGGGACCTGCGCGCTGGTGCTGCTCCCCGCCGGGACGGCGAGCGCCCACCCGCTCGGGAACTTCACCGTCAACCGGTACGACGGTCTCGTGGCCGCCGCGGACCGGCTGCGGGTCGACCATGTGGAGGACCTCGCGGAGATCCCCGCCACGCAGGCCGGACCGGACATCAAGCGGCTGGGGATGGAGCGTTGGGCCCGGCAGCGCTGCACGACGGCGGCCCGGGACAGCAGGGTCACCGTCGACGGACACGACGTCGCGCTCACGGTGGGCACGAGTCTCGCGCGAGTGCGCCCCGGGCAGGCGGGCCTCGACACGCTCCGGGTGGAGTGCCGGCTGACGGCCCCGCTCTCCGAGGGTGCGGAGTCCGTGCGCTTTCACGCCGCCGTCGACTCGGGGCCCGGCTGGCGCGAGATCACCGCGCGCGGCGACCGGATGACGCTCACCGCCTCGGACGTACCGAGGACCTCCGTGTCCCGGCGGCTGACCAGCTACCCGAAGGAACTGCTGTCGTCGCCGTCCGACACGGCGTCGGCGTCCCTGCGGATCCGCCCGGGCGGACCGGCCCTCGGTGAGGAGGACCGCGACGCACCCGCCGCCTCCGTGCTCCCGCGCGGCGCCGACCACTGGACCCGGGCACTCGACGATCTGGTGGCCCGCCATGACCTCACCCTCGGTTTCGCCGCGCTCGCCCTGGTCATCGCCGTCGGTCTGGGCGCCCTGCACGCGCTCGCACCGGGCCACGGCAAGACGCTGATGGCCGCGACCGCCGCCGCGCGCGGACGGGCGACGCTCCGTGACGTCCTGCCGCTCGCCGCCTCGGTGACGGTCACCCACACACTCGGCGTGGTCGCGCTCGGCCTCCTCGTCACCGCCGGCTCGGCGGCCGCGCCCTCCGTGATCGCCTGGCTGGGCCTCGCGAGCGGCATCCTCGTCACACTGGCGGGAGCTTCCCTCGTACGACGGGCCTGGCGACACCGCGCTCACCCGCACGGACACTCCCACGGTCCCGGGCCATCCCCCTCCCACGGACACGAGGAGGCGCACCGTCACGCCGACGCGCACGACCACGACCACGACCACGACCACTCATCTGGGCATGACCACGACCACTCAAACGATCACGCGCACGGCCACGATCACGATCACGCGCACTCTCACGCCGGCGCACACCACGAAGACCGCGCCCCCGAGCCCGCCGGAGCGCACTCGCACGGTGGCTTCACCCACACCCATCCCACCTCCCCCACCCTGCGCGGCACGATCCTGCTCGGCTTCGCGGGCGGGCTGGTGCCCAGCCCCTCCGCCGTCGTCGTCCTGGTGGGGGCCGCGGCCCTGGGACAGGCGTGGTTCGGTCTCCTGCTCGTCCTGGCGTACGGCGTCGGTCTGGCCCTGACGCTCACGGCGGCGGGATTCGCGGTTGTCCGGCTCGGCGGGGGCATGGCCAGGCTGCTGGCCGGGCGCCCGCGGTGGACGGGCGGGCCCATGGCGGGCCTGATGCGCAGGGCCGCGCCCCTGGGATCCGCGGTCGTTGTCGTAGCTCTTGGGGCTGGATTGGTGTTCAGGGGGGCGGCATCCGCACTCGGCTGAGCTACTTTTGTGGAGAAATCACGCGGATGCGAAGGGGGGACGCCCGTGTCCGAAGTGCCGGGCAGTGAACGTGTGATCGCGGGCCGCTACCGGCTGCTGTCCCCCTTGGGCGAGGGGGGCATGGGCACCGTCTGGCGGGCCCGCGACGAAGTGCTGCACCGCGAGGTCGCGGTCAAGGAGGTGCGTGCCCCCGCCGGTATCCCGTCGAGCGATGTCGAGCGGATGTACGCCCGGCTGGAGCGGGAGGCCTGGGCCGCGGCCCGGGTCGCCAACCGCAATGTCGTGACCGTCTACGACGTGGCGACGGAGGACGGCCGGCCGTGGATCGTCATGGAGCTGATCCGCGGTCTCGCCCTCTCCGACCTGCTGGACGCCGAGGGCCCGCTCTCCCCGCAGCGCACCGCGCACATCGGAGCCGAGGTGCTCTCGGCCCTGCGCTCCGCGCACGCGGCCGGAGTCCTGCACCGTGACGTGAAACCGGCGAACGTGCTGCTGTCGAACGACGGCCGGGTCGTCCTCACCGACTTCGGCATCGCCACGGTCGAGGGCAGTTCCGCGCTGACCATGACCGGCGAGGTCATCGGTTCGCCGGAGTTCCTCGCCCCCGAGCGGGCGCTGGGCCGTACGCCGGGTCCGGAGTCCGACCTGTGGTCCCTGGGCGTGCTGCTGTACGCGGCGGTGGAGGGCAACTCGCCCTTCCGTCACGACACTCCGCTGAGCACCCTGCGGGCCGTCGTCGACGAGGAGCTGCCGCCACCGCACCGCGCGGGCCCGCTGGCCCCGGTCATCGAAGGGCTGCTCCGCAAGGACCCGGCGGACCGCACACCCGCCGAACAGGCCGAGCGCGATCTGCGCCTGGTCGGCGCCGGCGGCTCCCCCCGTACGGGCTCGTCGCCGGTCGCCGCGCCGTACGCGCCGACGGTCGCCGGTCTCCCACAGGAGCCGCCGACCCCGCCCCGGCCCGTTCCCGCCGTCACCCCCGCGAGCCCGTACTCGACCGCGACCGGCACGGCCCCGCCCGAGCGCAACCGCCGCGGCACGGTCGTCATGATCGCGGGCCTCCTCGCCCTCGCGCTCGCCCTGGCCGGACTGACGTACGCCCTGATGAACCGCGACGACGGCGGGGACGACCCGAACTCGGCCAACAGCGGAGGACCCAACAGCCCTTCCGCTGGAGCGAGTTCGGAGAGTTCCGGTCCCGACAGCGGCAATGGAGCGGTCGGCGGCAACTCCACCGAGCCGAGCAGCGACCCCACGACCACCGCGCCCAAGCAGTCCGTGAAGGTGACGGTCGCGGGGGCGCACACCGAGTACTCCGGGAGCTGTCCGCCGGCCCAGGCCCAGGCGCCCACGTTCACGGCGACGTTCACGGTGGGTGTCGTACCGGTGGAGGTCGACTACCGCTGGGTGACGAAGAAGGGCGAGGTGTCCGACCCGGGGTGGAAGACCCTGTCGTTCCCCGCGAGCGGCGGCAAGACCAGGCAGAAGACGGTCGTGGTGACGACGTACGACGCGGGCGGGACCTACGAGAACGAGATCGGGGTGGAGGTCCGCAGTCCGCTGGACACGAAGTCCAACTGGGTGCCGTTCTCGGTGACGTGCGAGACGGAGACCCCGACGGGCGGGGTCTCCTCCTCCGCTTCTCCCTGAGGATCAGACCTTGCCGGTGAAGGCCGGCAGATAGCCGCCGGACTGGCCCGACGCGGTCGGGTGGTACGACTCGCCGATGTTCAGCCAGTTGACGCTGTTCAGCCACGATGCACCGGAGCAGATCTCGTGCCCGGTGAAGGTGCCCCTGACATCGCCGAACGCGAAGCCGTGGTCGGCGGCACGCTTGGCGATCGCGCTGTCCAGGTAGTCGGCCGCGCCGTTGATCGCGGACCGCTCGGTCTCCGAGAGCCCCGCCACGCAGTTGCCGTTGAGCTGGTAGAAGCGGGGATAGCCCAGCACGACCACATGGGCCGACGGGGCCTTCGCGCTGATCGCCGAGTAGACGGTGTCGAGCTTGCCGGGGAGCGTGGAGTCGACGTACGCCTTGGCGGTGGCGATGCGGGCCAGGCAGTTGCTCTCCGACTGGAGCACACACGTCGTCATGACGTCGGAGAAGCCCGCGTCGTTGCCGCCGACGCTGAGGGAGACAAGGCCGGTGGAGGAGCTGAGCGGACCCAGCTGGTTGGCCACAACATCACCCGTACGAGCGCCGGAACAAGCCGTGAAGCCGAACGACGAGGGTGAATGGGCGGCCGCCCAGAGGTAGGGGTACGCCTTCGTGCTGCGCTTGCAGTCGCCGCTGGAGCTGATGTAGCTGCCCGAGCCGACGCCGGAGGAGTAGGAGTCACCCAGGGCCACATACCCGGTGGCCACTGCGGTCTGGGACGCCTGCGCCGTCGCTGCCCCGGTGAGGGCGAAGCCGGCGGCGAGGAGGAGTGAGGTCACGTATGCCGTAATTCGGGAACGTCTCATGGAACCTCCCTTTAGCAGGATCTCTGCCATAACTTTCGTAGCAGCTACGCGTGTTGACAGGAAGTGTTCATGCCAAGACTTTTCGGCACTTACGGGGTCCCACTCTGTGTGTTCACCATGTGTTTGATTGCGTGCCCATGACAGGGTCGTGACAAGGGCCCAACTCCCTTGAGCAACACCCGCGGATGACCGACTCTTTACTCGGTCCTGGGTGGAACGCGACGCTCCGGACCGTGCGCACGATCACCCGCGCACCCCCACACAGCGCGCGCCCCACCCCGGCGCGCGCCGCCTTGAGGAGGACCCCCTCGTAATGGCACAGCTCCGTAGCAAGAAGATCCGGATCGCCGCGATAACCACCGTCGCGACCGCCGCCCTCGTGGGCGGGATCACCGCACTTCCCGCCCAGGCCGCGGCACCGGCCGAGGGCAAGGTGCTCGCCGCCGGCTCCCCCACAGCCGTCAAGGGCAGCTACATCGTCACGCTCAAGAAGGCGGCCGGCTTCAAGGCCGCGTCGAGCCGGGGCAAGAACCTGATCAACGAGTACGGCGGCTCGGTGAAGAACACGTTCAGCACCGCGCTGAACGGCTACACGGCCGATCTCTCGGCCACCGAGGCCAAGAGACTCGCCGCCGACCCCGCGGTGGCCGCCGTCGAGCAGAACCAGACGGTGCACCTGACCGACACCACGCAGTCCAGCGCCCCCTGGGGTCTGGACCGCATCGACCAGAGCGCGCTTCCGCTGTCCGGCACGTACACCTACCCGGACTCCGCGGGCAGCGGTGTGACGGCGTACGTCATCGACACCGGCGTCCGCATCACGCACACCCAGATCAGCGGCCGGGCCACGTACGGCTATGACGCCGTCGACGGCGACACCACCGCCGATGACGGCAACGGCCACGGCACCCATGTGGCCACCACCATCGCGGGCTCGACCTACGGTGTCGCCAAGAAGGCGAAGATCGTGGCGGTCCGCGTGCTCGACAACAACGGCTCGGGCACCACCGCGGGCGTCATCGCGGGCGTCGACTGGGTGACCAACAACCACTCGGGTCCCTCGGTCGCCAACCTGTCGCTCGGCGGCGGCGCCTCCACGACGCTGGACACGGCCGTCTCGAACTCCATCGCGAGCGGCGTGACCTACGCGATCGCGGCGGGCAACAGCAACGCGAACGCCTCCTCGTACTCGCCCGCCCGCGTGGCCGCGGCCATCACGGTCGGCGCCACCACCAACACGGACGCCCGGGCCAGCTACTCCAACTACGGCTCGGTGCTGGACATCTTCGCCCCCGGCTCCTCGATCCTGGCCGGCTACAACACCAGCGACACGGCCACGGCCACGCTCTCCGGTACGTCGATGGCCACTCCGCACGTCGCGGGCGCGGCCGCCGTCTATCTCGCGAGCCACACCTCCGCCACCCCGGCGCAGGTCTCCACCGCCCTGGTGAACGGCGCCACCTCGAACGTCGTCTCCGGCCCGGGCACAGGCTCGCCGAACAAGCTCCTGAAGATCGTCCCGTAACGCGACCGCGCCCCCAGGCGCCCGCGTTCCGAACACGTTTGGCCTGAAGGACAGTTCCCCGGAGGCAGCCGGCGCCTCCGGGGAACACCCGTTTGAAAGGGCAACCGAACTCGTGCGGCCGCCCTCGGCACCTTGACGGCCGGCCGCCGGCTGCGCGACATTGAAGCCCGGCATCCGGCGCTTCGGGGGGCAAAGTCGCCAATGCAGACCTTACGCATCAAGACACCTTCAACAGACGGCGCGGAGCGTCCACGAGCCCGTCCGGAGAGGGACCTGCTGCCGCTGCTCGCGGGCGCCGCGACAGCGATCGGGGGCGTCGGCGCGGTCCTCGCGCTGGCCGACGTGGACTCACCCCTGCGCGGCCCGTTCACGCTGTTCTTCCTGTTCGCGGCACCGTCGGTGGCCATCGCGGCCGCGCTGCGCGGGCTGGCACCGTTCGGCCGCGTGCTGGTCTCGGTGGCGGGGGCGATCACCGTCAACATGCTGGTGGCCCAGGGGATGCTGGCCGTGCACCACTGGTCGATGCACGGCGGGGTCGCGGCGGTGACCGCGCTCAGCGCCCTCGTTCTGCTGCTGGTGGCGGTACGGCGGCTGCGCCGGCGCACGGCGCGGGAACGGACCTCCTGACGTGGACATCTGCGTGTACCGCCCCGGCGAGCTGAGCGCCGCCGACCGGGTGGCCTGGACGGCCCTGCAGTCGAAAGCCCATCTGAACGGCGCGCCCGGACTGGCGAACCCGTTCCTGTCTCCGGAGTTCACGCTCGCCATGGGCCGGTGCAGACGCGGCGTGCGGATCGCGGTCGTTCGCGAGGACGGCGAGCCCGCCGCGTTCTTCCCGTTCCAGAGAACCGCCACGGGAGTCGGCCGGGCCGTCGGCCTCGGCCTGTCGGACTGCCAGGGGCTGGTGCACGGCCCCGGCTTCGGCTGGGACGCCCAGGAGCTGCTGCGGGCCTGCGGGCTCGCCGTATGGGAGTTCGACCACCTGGTGGAGGGCCAGCCGCCGTTCGAGGCGGGCGCCTCCGGCACCTTCCCGTCCCCGGTCATGGACGTCGACCAGGGCTACGAGGCTTATCTGAGCGGACTGCGGGAGCGGTCCCCCAAGTTCACCCGGACCACCCTCGCCAAGGAGCGCAAGCTCGCCCGGGACTCGGGCGAGGTGCGTTATGTGCACGACGAACGCGACCCCGCGGCCCTGCGCGCCCTGATGGAGTGGAAGTCCGCCCAGTACCGCAGGACCGGGCGCAGCGACCGCTTCGCGCACGCCTGGATCAGCCGGCTGATCCAGCAGCTCTTCCACACCCGCTCCGAGCCGTTCGCCGGGATCCTGTCCGTGCTGTACGCGGGCGGCCGGCCGGTCGCGGCGCACTTCGGGCTGCGCAGCGAGCGCGTCCTGGCGTGCTGGTTCCCGGCGTACGACCCCGATTTCTCGAAATACTCCCCCGGGCTGATCCTGCATCTGCGGATGGCCGAGGCGGCCGCCGCCGACGGCATCGCCTATCTGGATCTCGGCCGGGGACAGAAGGAATACAAAGACTCCCTGAAGACACGCGAACTCGCCGTGTCCGAAGGGTGGGTGACACGGCGTCATCCGATTGCCGTCGGACACCGGGCGCGCCGCGCCCCGGTCCGGGCACTGCGCAATGCGGTGCTGTCCCGGCCGGAGTTCTTCGATCCGGCCGACAGAGTTCTCAAACGGATGGGCAAGATCCGTTCGAGGAGTCAGGTAACGGCCAAAACAACAAAAACGTGAGGCCACGTTCCAGGTCTTGCCATACTGACGCAATCATCAATACCGTCGTACATCTCACCCGCATCGGTCCATCATCAGGCGGCTCCAGGGGAGGGCTCAGGACCGCGATGGTCCCGGCGCGGGCGCGGTAGGGGGGTGCCGTGCTCGGTGACCACACCTGTGCCGAGTCGTGCCGCGAGACCGTCCTCGATGTCGTACTCCGATGTCGGGACGGCCAGAATTGCCAACTCACCCTGGCATGCCCGGAGATTCATTTCGGCATGCCGTAAGTGAGAACCCCCCTTTCGAACCGGACACATGCCGGACTGCCCGTGGGGCGGGCGGTCCACCGGACGAGAGGGACCAGACTCATGAGCTCAGTCCTGCGCCCAGCCTTTTCGGGCCAAGATCCGTCAACAACCAGCAAGTACCGGCCGATCTCCTCTCACCTGGCCATAGCACCGCCGGTGAGTGTGGTGATTCCCGCCATGAATGAGGCGGAGAATCTTCCGTACGTCTTCAAGACACTTCCCGGATGGATTCACGAAGTGGTTCTCGTCGACGGAAATTCCACCGACAACACGGTCGAGGTGGCCCGCGAGCTGTGGCCCGACGTCAAGGTCGTCGAGCAGCGCGGGAAGGGCAAGGGGGACGCCCTGATCACCGGATTCGAGGCGTGCACCGGCGACATCATCGTGATGGTCGACGCGGACGGCTCGGCCGACGGCCACGAGATCGTCTCCTATGTCTCCGCGCTCGTCTCCGGCGCGGACTTCGCCAAGGGCTCCCGGTTCGCCAACGGGGGCGGCACGGACGACATGACACCGATCCGCAAGTTCGGCAACTGGGCCCTGTGCACAGTGGTCAACAAGAAGTTCGGCGCCCGCTACACCGACCTCTGCTACGGATACAACGCGTTCTGGCGGCACTGCCTGGACCAGATCGACCTCGACTGCACCGGCTTCGAGGTCGAGACCCTGATGAACATCCGGGTGGTCAAGGCCGGCCTCAAAGTCCAGGAGATACCGAGCCACGAGTATCTGCGGATCCACGGCACCAGCAATCTGCGTGCCGTGCGGGACGGGTTCCGGGTCCTCAACGTGATCCTCAAGGAGCGCAACAACCGGCGCGCGCTGCGCAGATCGCACGCGGCGGCGCTCAACACCGCCCGGGGTGAGGTGTCTTGAGCCGGACCGCCATCTCCGTGGTGGTCTGCGTGTACACCGAGGACCGCTGGGAGGACATCCTCGCGGCGGTCGCCTCGGTGCGCGCGCAGTCGCGGCCTGCCCTGGAGACGCTCCTGGTCGTGGACCACAACGCCACACTCCTGGAGCGGCTGACCACGGAGTACAAGGAGACGGACGGGGTGCGGGTGCTCGCCAACGCGGGCCCCCGCGGCCTGTCCGCGGGCCGCAACACCGGAATCGCGGCCTCGCGCGGCGAGATCATCGCGTTCCTCGACGACGACGCCGTGGCCGAGCGGGACTGGCTGCGGCACTTCGCCGCGGGATACGCGGATCCACGGGTCATGGCCGTCGGCGGCCGTACGATGCCGATCTGGGCGTCGGGCCGCCGGCCCGCCTGGTTTCCCGAGGAGTTCGACTGGGTGGTGGGCTGCACGTACAAGGGCCTGCCGCCCGGCCGGGTGCGGGTGCGCAATGTGCTGGGCGGGAACGCGTCGTTCCGGCGCACGGCGTTCGAGGCGGCGGGCGGCTTCGCGACCGGTATCGGCCGCGACGGGGACAAACGCCCGCTGGGCTGCGAGGAGACGGAGCTGTGCATCCGGCTCACCAACGCCCGCCCGGACGCCGTCCTGCTGATCGACGACCGGGCGGTCATCCACCACCGGGTGCCCGAGGCGCGCGAGCACTTCGGGTACTTCCGCACGCGCGCGTACGCCGAGGGGCTGTCCAAGGCGCTCGTCGCGCGCAGTGTCGGCGCCGGGAAGGGACTCGCGTCGGAGCGGCGCTACGCGACGCGGGTCCTGCCCGCCGGAGTGGCCCGCGGGGTGCGCGACGCCCTGCTCGCCCGGCACGGCGGCGCGGGCCGCGCGGGTGCGATCGTCGCCGGGGTTCTGACGGCGGCGGGCGGGTACGTACTCGGCAGCGTCCGGGCCCGCAGGGGTGGCGCGGTGTTCTCGGTGGTCTCCGTCGGGGAGGGCGAGGGGCAGCCGGGCGACAAGGGGGCTCCGGGATGAGCGACATCCGGCTGCCGGTCCGGGCCGGGGGCGGTGCCGTATGACGCCGCCCGTCCCGATCCTGATGTATCACTCCGTCGCGAGCGCGCCGAACGCGGCGACGCGAGGTCTTTCGGTGTCCCCCGAGGCGTTCGCGGAGCAGATGGCGCTGCTCGGGGACCTCGGCCTCACGCCGGTCACCACCGCCCGCCTGGCCGCGTCCTGGCGCACCGCGAGCTTCCCGCCGCTGCCGTCGCGCCCCGTCCTCATCACCTTCGACGACGGCTATGAGGGGGTGCACCGCCACGCGCTGCCCGTGCTCGCCAAGCACGGCTTCGCATCGACGCTCTTCGTCTCGACGGGCTGGCTGCGCGGCCCCCACGACACCGGGGGCGGCCTCGACACCATGCTCGACTGGGACCAGGTGCGCCAACTCAGCGCCGAACAGGTCGAGATCGGCGGACACAGCCATACCCACCCCCAGCTCGACCAGATCCCGGACGACGCGCTCCGGTCCGAGCTGCGGCGCTGCCGGGAGATCATCGCCGACGAACTGGGCGCCCGGCCGGCCTCGTTCGCCTACCCGTACGGCTACTCCAGCCGCCAGGTACGTCACGCGGTGCGCGAGGCGGGCTTCACCCAGTCGCTCGCCGTCGGCAACGCGCTGGCCCGCCGCCGCCAGGGGCCGTACGCCCTGCAACGGGTCACCGTGCGCCGTAGCACCGGAATCGAGGAGTTCGAGCGGCTGGTCGAGGGCCGCGCGATCGCCCGCACCTTCGCCGGGGAACGCGCCCTCACCAAGGGATACGCCCTGGTCCGCAGAGCACGACAGGTCCGCCGGAAGGCCATCAGTTCCCGTGTCTGACACGACCACAGCCAAGGCCGCGACGCCCACCGCCGAGGCGCCCGGACAGCAGTCGGGGCGTCGCCTCCGCCTGCCCCTGCCCGGCCGGGGCAAGGGCGCGGCGGGCGGCGGCCAGCTCTTTCGCAACGCCTACGCCCTGATGCTCAACACCGGGATCTCCGCGGTGCTCGGCCTCGGGTACTGGCTGGTGGCCGCCCGCTACTACTCCGAGTCCGCCGTCGGCCAGGGTTCCGCGGCGATCGCCGCGATGAAGCTCCTGGCGGGTCTCACCGCCGTGACGCTGACGGGTGCCCTGGCCCGCTTCATCCCCGTCGCGGGGCGTGCCACCGGACGCCTGATCTTCCGCACCTACGCGGGCAGTTCGGCGGTCGTCGCGCTGGCCGCGGTCGTCTTCCTCCTCACCCTGAACGTGTGGGGGCCGTCGTACCGCTTCCTGCACGGACCGCTCAACGGGCTCGGGTTCATCCTCGCGGTGGTCGCCTGGTCGCTGCTGACGCTCCAGGACGGCGTACTGACCGGTCTGCGCAACGCGTTGTGGGTGCCGGTGGGCAACACCGTGTTCTCGGCGGTGAAGCTGGCGCTGCTCATCGGCCTGGCCGTGGCGATCCCCACGAGCGGTGTCTTCGTCTCATGGGTCCTGGCGATCGCCCTGTCCGTGGTGCCGCTGGGCTGGCTGGTGTTCCGGCGCCTGGTGCCCCGGCATGTGAAGGCGACCGCGGACCGCACCACGCCCCCGACGCTCAAGGAGATCGGGCGCTTCCTCGCGGGCGACTACACCGGCTCCCTGTTCTCGCTGGCCGTGGTCTATCTCGTGCCGGTGATCGTCGCCTCACAGGTCAGCTCCACCGACAACGCGTACTTCTACATCACCACGACCATCGGCGGCACGGTCAACCTGCTGGCCATCAACATGGGTGCCTCGCTGACCGTCGAGGGCTCGCACGACCCGGCTCGGCTCGCCGCGAACACCCGGGCCGCGCTGAGCCGGATGGCACGGCTCATGGTGCCGGTGTGCGGGCTGCTCTTCCTCGGAGCGCCGTTCATCCTCCATGTCTTCGGCCAGGGCTATGCGGACGCGGCCACCCCCCTGTTGCGCTGGTTCGCCGTCGGCGCGGTGCTGCGGGTCGTCATGGAGACGTACTTCGCGGTCCTGCGCGCCCAGAGCCGTACCGCCGGACTCGCCTATCTCCAGGGCCTGCTGTGCGCCCTGGTCCTCGGGCTGACGGTGATCCTGCTCCCGCGTATGGGCCTGACCGGCGCGGGTGTCGCGGAGATCTCCAGCCTCGCGGTGATCGTGGCGATCGCGGCACCGAGGCTGTACAAGATCGTGCGGGCCGCGCCGGCCACGCCTTTGCCCGAGGACGCGGCACCGGACGGCGACCTCGCCGACCTCGGCGCGCGCGAGTCGTCCACGACGGCGTCCCGGCCTAGGCGCGGCCCCGCCTGGGCGCTGGACTCGGACACCATCGCGCTCGGCGTCCACGTCGACTTCGACCACCAGGAACGCAGGCCCGACGTCCGGCCGGGTCCCGGCACCCCGCCCACCGGGACGCCTCGGGTGCGCGCCGACCACCGGCCGACCTGGGCCCTCGAGCCCCCCGTGGCGGACGGGACCTCGCCTCGGGAGCACGTGGGGCTGCCGGTGGAGGCCAGGGAGCCCGGTTCGGAGGCCTCGCTGGGGCCGGCGGAGGTGATCGACGCGGCTGCGGAGTCGCGCGAGCCGTCGGGGTCCCCGGAGCCTCCGGAGTCCTTGAAGCCGCCGAAGCCCCCGGAGTCCCTTGAGTCCTCGGAGTCGCCGGAATCGCCGGAGTCCCTGGAGCCCTCGGAGTCGCCGGAGTCGGCCCCTTCACCCCGCTTGCCGCAGTCGCCCGAGTCGCCGCAGTCGCCGCCGTCGCTGCGGGAGCGGCCGGCGCATCCCACCCGCCCCGGTCTCGTCCTCGGCGCCCTGCTGGCCGTCGCACTCCTGCTGTACTGGGTGCCCGTGCTGGGGCTCGGCGAGGCCGACCTCGACCGGATGGGCGGGCTCGGGCTCATCTCCGTCCTGCCCCCGGCCACCCTGGTCGGCGCCGCCCTGCTCATCGTGGTGTTCGCCGCACTGCTCTGGCTGAACAGCGAGCACAAGGGGCTGTTGCTGGTCGTGCTGCTGGCGACCGTGGTGTCGCTGCACGCGCTGCCCGCGGTGATCGAGACCGAGCCGCGGTTCGCGACGGCCTGGCAGCACCTGGGCTTCATCGACTACATCGACCGGACCGGCTCGGCGGTGCCCGACCTCGACGCGCGCTGGAGCTGGCCGGGCTTCTTCGCGGCGGCCGCGTTCATCGCGAAGGCCTGCGGTGTCACCGATCTCACGGAGGTGATCCGCTGGTGGCCCCTGGCCATTCAGCTCCTGTATCTGGCACCGATGTTCCTGCTGGTGCGCTCGATGCGGGCGGGCTGGCGCGCCAAGTGGACCGGGATCTGGATCTTCGTACTCAGCGGCTGGGTCGGTCAGGACTACTTCTCACCGCAGGGTTTCACCTATCTGCTCTATCTCGCCTTCGTGGCGATCCTGTTGGTGTGGTTCCGGGCGCCCCGCGTGCTGTGGGCGAAGGCGCGCCCGGGCGAGGCCGAGGTCGAGCCGACCGACCGCCGGCAGCGGGCCGTCCTGCTGATGGTCCTGATCGGGCTGTTCGCGGCGACCGTCCCGGCCCATCAGCTCACCCCGTTCGTGATGCTGGGCGTGCTCGCGGTACTCGTCCTGGTCGGCCGCTCCGAACTGCGCGGTCTGCCCATCCTGTTCGCGGTCGTCGTCGCCGCCTGGATCGGCTTCATGGCCGAGCCGTACTGGTCCGGGCACTTCGACGACCTCTTCGGCGGGGTCGGTGGCGTCGGCAGCAATGTGTCGACCTCCGTCTCCGGCCGTATCCAGGGCGGCAGTTCGACCCACAAACTCGTCCTCTACGCGCGCGTGCTGCTCGCCGGCGGTGTGATGGCCTTCGCCTGCCTGGGCTGGTGGCGCCGCCGGGTCCACAAGTACCGCGAGCGGTCGCTGCTCGTCCTGACCTTCGTCCCGTTCCTGGGCTTCGGCATGCAGTCGTACGGCGGCGAAATGGCCCTGCGCGTCTTCATGTTCGCGCTGCCCGGCGCGGCCCTGCTCGCTGGGCTCGCCCTCTTCCCGCGCACCGGCGTCACCGCGAAGGAGCGGGAGAAGGACCGGGTGAACCTCGCGCCGCTGGCCGCGCTCATGGCGGGCCTGGTGCTCATGGGCGGCTTCCTGGTGGCCCGTTGGGGCAACGAGCCCTTCGAGCGGATCAGGCCGGGCGAGGTCACGGCCATGGACTACGTGTACGCCCACGACGATCCGACCGTACGGCTGCTGTGGCTGAGCAACGACACCCTGGACAACGTCACTCCGGCGATGCCGTGGGGCGCGCGGGACATGGAGAAGGTGGAGTACGTGCCGACGCTCGCGCCGGCGGACCCGGTCCTGGTGTCCGGGCTCGTCAAGGCGCTCAAGGACGCCGGCCCGAACTCGTATCTGATGGTCAACCGCAGCCAGGTGGTCTATCTCCAGATGGACGTGGGCTACGCGCCGACCTGGGACACCCGGCTGATCCACCACCTCGACGGCCGGCCGGAGCTGAAGAAGGTCCTCGTCAACGACGACGTCACGATGTACACGCTGCGCAAGCAGCCCGCGGGCGAGGTCCCGAAGGCGGAGCCGGGGCCCATCGGACCGCAGGTGACGTGGACGCCGTGGTCGGTCGTCGGGGGGTTCGCGGCGATCGCGCTCATCGTCATGCTGACGGCGCGGGAGATCGTACGGGTCGCGATGCGGCCGGGCGTCCGGCAGCTGCGGTGGCTGCAGAGCAGCTTCTGGTTCTCGCTGCCCCTGCTCGCCGTGCTGCTCGCCTCGCTGGTCCAGCGGTTCATGACAATGAAGTAGCCGCCGCACGAGGGTACGGCGGACCCGAGCAGGAATGCGGTTCGGGAGCCGGACGGCCTGCGCCGGGGTGAAGTGGCTTACCGGCTGAGCCACTTCACCTGGTAGGCGGCCATCTCGAAGCGCTTCCCGTCGACCTTCGCGCTGATGGACCGGTCCAGTGTGTTGACGACGAGAACGGCCTTGTCGTCGGCGAGAACCCGGACGTTGGGCCGGTCGTCCGCGGCGACGGAGACCGTCTCGTAGGTCGTACCGGGCGGGAACTCCCGGCTGAAGCGGGAGATGAGACCGAGCATGGGCAGTTCGGCGCCCCCCGCCGCCCGGTCGGTCGGCGTCCACAGACAGCCGGCGCAGCCGGAGCCCTGTTCCTTCTCCGGGTTCCAGTAGAAGCCGGAGGAGGCACCGCCGCGGGCCATCGCGATCATGCCGGAGGCCTGGACCGCGACGCGGTGGGTCTCGGACCAGCCCTGGCGTTCGTCGTTGCCGTCGGCCGGTTCGACGTAGTACTCCGCCCACCACAGCGGCAGGTCGTGGGTCTGCTCGCGCACCCACTTCCCGACGGCCGTGAGCTTCTCGGTGGCCCCGAACTCGTCGGGCAGCAGATCGTCGTCCTTGGTGTAGCTGGAGCCGTCGACGACGACGAAGTCGGCGCCCGCCTTGTGCTTGTTCCAGTAGGCGAAGGCGTCCAGGACCCGCTGGTCCATGGTGCCCCAGGCGCCCTTCACGGCCGGCGAGGCGTTCTCGGACTGCCGCGGGTCGAGGCTGTCCATGACGAGATAGGGCCCGCCGACCATGATGTCCTTGTCGACCTTCTTGAGCGCCTTGTAGACCAGGTTGTAGAGCTCCGTGTAGCCCTCGTAGTCCCAGCGGGCCTCTGAGTCGTTCCAGAAACCCTTGAACTCGTTCCAGACGATGAAGTGGCGTACGTCCGGATAGCGCTTGGCGACGGTCGCGGCGAGCGCGGCGAAGTCCTTGTAGTGGGCGCGGTCCGGGGCGGTCTCCAGGGCGGTCTGGCTCCAGTCGGTGTTGCCCGCGCCGGACTTGCCCCCCTTCATCCAGTCCGGGGAGCAGCACAGGGTGACCACGGGCGGTCCGCCGGACTTGCGGACGAAGTCGATCCGGCGGTCCATCTCCTCGAAGTTGTAGCGCCCCTTGACCGGCTCGGGGTTGCCCGCGCCCCAGCCCATGATGTGCTGGATCTGGGGCAGCGGCTGCTTGGCGAGCAGGCCCTCGACGCGCTCGGTGGCCGCGCCGGGGCCGTGGTCGGCGCTGTACTGGGTGTGCGTGAAGCCCCAGCCCACCTCGGGGTCCGCCGCGCCGGACGGGACGGCGGGTGTGCCGTGCACCTTGTCCCCGTCCCGGGTGGTGCCCGCGGTGTTGTCGCCGTCCGAGGGCAGCGTGTTGAGCAGCGTCACCAGCAGGGCCAGCGCGGCCACTCCCACGCCGAGCAGCGCGGTGAGCCGCCACCGCCGTGCCCCCGAATTCCACTCATGACGTCCCATCATGGGCAACAGTAACGGCGCGGATCGAGAAGCGGACAGCACTCGTAGGACCACAGCCCTGTAACAGGACGCCAGGGGCGCACCGGCTGCTCCGGACCCGGACGACACTCGCGACGCACTGCGGAAACCGGGTGCACGGGGACCGTGCGTGACGGATCATGGCGGCATGTCTGCGAACCCACACGACGCTCTGCCGATCCGGCTCAACGTCGACGACAGCGACTCCCCGTCCGATGTCGTCGACGCGCTGTTCCTCGGCCGCTTCGCGACGGGCGAGCAGCCGCACTCGCACGCGGCCAACATCGACCGCGTCCGGTCCGGGGCCACGCTGCTCCCGCCGGGCGCCCGTGTGCTGCGCTCCGCCCGTGACGACGACCGCAGCGCGACCCTCGCCGAGGGCGACGGCTGGACACTGCTCGTGTCCCGCTGGAACCGCGGCGCCGACGTCACGGTCACCGCCACCAGCGCCGAGCTGGCCGAGAAGGTCCTCGACCAGGCCACCGACGGCGCGGCCGACGAACCCGAACCGCAGCCGGACAACGTGACGATGGGCTTCTGGTACGTCTCCCCGCGCCGCGGCCCGCACCGCACCACCCGCCAGATCTCGGCGGGTACGTGGGAGGAGGTCCGCCCCAACTACACGGCACCGGTGGCAGACGCGATGGACGGCCTGATGAAGACGACGCCGGAGGACATCGCCGGCCGGCTGCTCCTGCTGCACGGCCCGCCGGGCACGGGCAAGACGTCGGCCCTGCGGACGCTGGCCAGGTCCTGGCGCGACTGGTGCCAGGTGGACTGCGTCCTCGACCCCGAGCGGCTCTTCTCCGACGTCGGCTATCTGATGGACATCGCGATCGGCGAGGAGGACGGCACGGGGAAGAGCCGCTGGCGGCTGCTCCTCCTCGAGGACTGCGACGAGCTGATCCGCGGCGAGGCGAAGCACACCGCTGGACAGGCCCTGTCGCGGCTGCTCAACCTGACCGACGGTCTGCTCGGCCAGGGGCGCAACGTGCTGGTCGGCGTCACGACGAACGAGGACCTGGAGCGCCTCCACCCCGCCGTCGTCCGTCCCGGCCGCTGCCTGGCCCGTATCGAGATCGGCGCGCTGACCCGCCCGGAGGCGGTGAGCTGGCTGGGCACGGAGGAGGGCGTCGGCCGCGAGGGCGCGACCCTGGCCGAGCTGTACGCGCTGCGGCGGGGGACGTCGCCGACGTCGGTACCGGACCAGCGCGAGGGGGCGGACGCGGGGCTCTACCTGTAGGCCGGGGCACCCGTACCTGTTGTTCCCGGGCGCCCGGTACGCGTAGCCCCTAGCACACCGTCCGGTGCTTTGATGGACATATGACCCTGTTCGTCGGCACCTCGGGGTGGCAGTACAAGGACTGGCGTGACGTCCTCTATCCGGCCGGGATGCCCGTGCGGCTCTGGCTGGAGGAGTACGCGGCGCGGTTCGCCACCGTCGAGATCAACAACGCCTTCTACCGGCTGCCGTCGCGGGAGACCTTCGAGGGCTGGCGGGAGCGCACGCCCCCGGACTTCGTCGTCGCCGTCAAGGCGAGCCGCTATCTGACACACATCAAGCGGCTGCGCGAGCCCGAGGAACCGGTGCAGCGGCTGATGAGCCACGCCGCCGGTCTCGGCGACCGGCTCGGGCCGGTGCTGCTCCAGCTCCCGCCCACGCTGCGCGCCGATCCCGGGCTCCTGGACGACTGCCTCGGCTGTTTCCCGTCCGGCACCCGGGTCGCCGTCGAACCGCGCCACGACTCCTGGTGGACGCCGGCGGTGCGCGAGGTGCTGGAGCGGCGGGGCGCCGCGCTCTGCTGGGCCGACGTCCTGGCCCGGCCGGTGGCCCCGCTGTGGCGGACCACCGACTGGGGCTACGTACGTTTCCACTCCGGACGCGCCCGGCGCCGGCCGCACTACGGCCGGCAGTCCCTTCTGACCTGGGCCGGGCGCATAGCGGACACCTGGACCGACGACCACGAGGTGTACGCGTACTTCAACAACGATCCGAACGCCGCGGCGGTCCTGGACGCGGCGTTGTTCGCCCGCGTCGCGACGGCAGCGGGAATGACCGTCACGCGCACGCCGCGGGGTCTGCCCCCTGTGCCGACGCGCACCGCGCGGGCGGGGACGCCATAGGGCCATGCGGGGTGCGGTGACGGCCCCGGGGCGGGGCTGGCGGCTCAGCCCCGGGCGCTGCGGGGCGCGTGGCGGTCGGAGGTCGGAGGTCGACCTGGTCTGGTCAGCCCCGGGTGCTGCGGGGCGCGTGGCGGTCGGAGGTCGGCGGTCGACCTGGTCTGGTCAGCCCCGGGCGCTGCGGGGCGCGTGGCGGTCGGCGGTCGGCGGGTGACCCGGTCTGGTCAGCCCTGGGCGCCGTAGGCCGCGCGGAGGGCGTCCCGGGCGGCGGCGAGGGCAACGTCCTCGGCGAGGCCGAGCCGGCGGACGCGGTCGGCGTACGCCTGCGCCGCCGTAGCCGCCTCGCGCTCGGCGGCCGAGCCGGCAGCGGCGACGAAGGTGCCGTTGCGGCCCCGCGTCTCGATCACCCCGTCCGCCTCCAGGGCCCGGTACGCCTTGGCTACCGTGTTGGCCGCGAGCCCGAGCGACTCGGCAAGGCCCCGCACCGTGGGCAGCTTGTAGCCGACGGGCAACGCGCCCGACCGGGCCTGCTGGGAGATCTGGGCACGCACCTGCTCGTACGGCGCGGCTCCCGCATCGATATGGATCTTCAGGGTCACGGGGTGATTGTCCCGCACCGGACGGGGACCGTGCGCCCGGCGCGGGCCAATCGCCCGGCGCACGCCCCGATCCTGTGTCCCTCGCGGACCGCCCCGCACCCGTCGGAAAATGGGAGGCATCCGTGCGCGGCCCCCGCGTAGCGTGCGGCCCCATGACTGTGATCGTTCGTGACCTTCGTCCCGCCGACCGGACGGATGCCGAGGGCTTCGCCCGGATCCGGAGCCTGGCCCTTCCCTACATGCTGTCCACCCCCGAGTCGGTCGCGTACGACATCACGCATGCCCACCCCGACGGGCGCAACCGCTCCCTGGTCGCCGAGCGGGACGGCGAACCGGTCGGCACGGCGCAGATCGGCGTCGTGTACGACAGCCCCGAGCCCGGCCAGGGGTTCCTCAACGTGTACGTGCACCCGGACCGCACGCGTCTGGGCGCGGGCTCGGCGCTGGTGCGCGCCGCCGAGGAGTATCTGACGGCCCTGGGCGCGACGAAGCTGTTCGCCTGGGTCCTGGACGCACCCGAGAACCGCGCCTTCGCCGAGCGGCACGGCTATCGCGCGCGCCGCTCGGCGCACTTCCTGCGCCTGGACCTGGCCCACGGCACCCTGCCGCCGCTCCAGGAGCTCCCGCCCGGCGTCGAGCTGCGTACGGCCGCGGACTTCGCCGACGACCCGCGCCCGCTCTTCGACCTGGACGCGGAGACGACGACCGACGAACCCAGCGACATCGCCCATGAGTTCACCGACTACGACAACTGGCTCGGGGAGACCTGGCGCCACCCGCTGTTCAGTCCCGAGCTGACGTCCGTCGCGGTGGTCGACGGCCGCCCCGCCGCCTTCAGCGCGGCCCGCACCGACGGCGGCCGCCGCTACGGCACCGTGATGACCGGCACCGGCCGGGCCTTCCGCGGCCGCGGCCTCGCCAAGCTGGCCAAGAACGACTCCCTGCACCGCGCCCGCGCGGCCGGTCTCACCGAGGCGTTCACCGGCAACGACAGCGGCAACGGGCCGATGATGGCGATCAACAAGTGGTTCGGCTACGACATCTGCGCGACGGAGGTGCGGTATGTCCGCGAACTCGGCTGACGCACCTGACACTGGCCGGGCCGACGCGAACTCCCCCACGCCCGGGGGCCAGGTGGAGGTCGTCCTCGTCAAGGCCGGCCGGATCAAGATCCGTTACCCGGCCGAGCTGCTCCAGGACGACGGCACCCGTGTCACCGTGCGCGCACCATGGGCGGGCGACGGCGTCCGCGACTTCGGCTTCGTGCGGTTCGAACCGGGCGATGTCTTCACCGAGTACTACTGGCGGGACCGCTGGTACGCGGTGAAGGAGGTCCGGGACGCCGGTGGCGCACTGAAGGGCTGGTACTGCGACATCACCCGCCCCGCCGTCGTCTCCGCCGGCGAGCTGGTCGTCGAGGATCTCGACCTGGACCTGTGGCGCTCCGCCGACGGCACGGCCGTACTCCGCCTCGACGAGGACGAGTTCGCGGCGAGCGGACTTGCCACCACGGATCCGCGGGCCGCGGCCGCCGCCGAGGCCGCCCTCGACGACCTCGAACGCCTGGCCCACGAGGGCGACTTCGGCACCCTCTTCACGGAGACCTAGGACCGGGGCGCGAGCCCGTCGGCCCCTCAAGGCCGCGCCACGACCACATACCTCTCGTCCTCGACCTCTCTCCCCCACAACCGGGCGTCGTCCGACAGCCGCTCCGTGCGTATGTCGTCCGCGAGGGGGGCGAGCAGGGCGGCCAGTCGCTCGGACGGTATGCCCACGGGGCTCACCGTGCCCCACACGCCCTCGACGAGCACCAGTCGTCCGCCGGGGCGCAGGAGCCCGCGCCAGTGGCGCAGTACGCGACCGGGGTCGGGCAGGGTCCACAGGACATGGCGGACCAGGACCACGTCGAACCGCTCCTCGCCGACCGGCGGAGCAGCCGCGTCACCGACCAGGAACACCGCGTCACGTCCGGCCAGCTTCGCGCGGGCGAGACCGATCATGGCCGGGGAGAGGTCGACGCCGGTGACCCGGTGCCCCCGCTCGGACGCGAGGAGTGACAGGCTGCCGGTGCCGCAGCCCAGGTCGAGGACATCGGAGGACCGCTCGGGCAACCAGTCGCGCATACGGGCCGCCCAGGCCTCGCGCACCACGGGATCCCGCAGACCGTGGTCGGGCTCCTCGTCGAACGAGGCGGACTCCGCTTCCCAGTTGACGTCCGCCCACGCGTCACGGTTTTCACTGGACATGTTTGCCGCCGCTGTCATTGGTCATGCTGCTGTCACTGGCCATGTCGCCAGGGTGACACCTACCACTGACAGTCGAAGTGACCGCCGCCACTGACAGATCGCGACCGATGAGGAACGCTCCCGGAAAGGGTCTACCTCCGTGGCATCACGGAACTCGGTAGGCACAAGGAGGCAGCCATGCGCCGTGTGACCATGCAGAAGCCCCTGAAGAGGTCGGACACCCGACGCGTGCGGGACGAGGCCGACGAGCGTCCGGCGGAGCGTCCGGAGGTCCGAAAGGACATCCAGCGCACCTGGTGGCCGGACGGCTGATCCGCGCCGCCGGGACTCCCGGCGGCCCAGCTGCCCCCTCGCGCCGGCTCCCGATCACCCGACGAGAACGACGACGCACGACGACGCACTGACGACCCGCGAGTAAGCCTCAGCGCAGCCGCTTCCGGTAGTGGATGCGGTCGTACGGACCCTCGACACGGCGCTCCACGACTTCGTATCCGTACTTCGGATAGATCTTCTGGTTCTCCCACATCATGGCGTTCGTATAAAGCCTGACCTCCCGCAGACCGAGCGCACGCGCGTGTGCCTCCACGAAGGCGAGCAGCCGGCTCCCGACGCCCTTCCCATGGGCGTCGGGGTGCACGGCGATGCTGTCGAGGAACAGATGGTCCTCGCACGCCTCGACCACCACGAGCCCGGCCACGGCCCCCGCCGGCGCTCCCGGGCCGCCTGACTCCGCCGGTTCCACCGGCTCCGCAGGATCCGCCGACTCCCCCGGGATACCCGGGATCCCCGGCTCCCCCGTGACGAACACCCGCCCCGCCGCCACGTTCGCCGCGTGGTCCGCCTCCATGGGCTGCGGCACCACACCGATGCGCTCGATGTAGTGGCGGTACGCCGCATCGGTCACGGCCTTCACGGCCGCGACGTCCGAGGCGACGGCCCGGCGGATCTCACGGCCCTCATGGGCCCCTGGGTCGATCGAGGCATCAGTCATGCCCGGCAGCCTATGCACGGCTCCCACGACCACCGTGTCCGAGGCCGGTCCCGTGCGGGAGCCCTCCTTCCTGAGCCCCCGGTTAGCGCTCCCTTAACCGCACCATAAAGATCGCCATCACCCGTCCCCAGCAGGCGATTTCGCGGTTTCCAGGGGCTAGCTTGCTGATCACCCCCACGCAGTCGAGGACCGTTCCGAGGAGTTCCGCATGTCCGCTCGCCGCAAGGCCGCCACGATCGCCGCCGTCGGTGTCGCCCCACTCGCCCTGACCGCGCTCGCCGCCGCGCCGGCCGCAGCGCACGGCACGATGGGTGACCCGGTGAGCCGGGTCTCCCAGTGCTACGCGGAAGGCCCCGAGAGCCCCGATTCGGCCGCCTGCAAGGCGGCTGTCGCGGCCGGCGGCGCCCAGGCGCTCTACGACTGGAACGGCATCCGGATCGGCGACGCGAACGGCAAGCACCAGCAGCTGATCCCGGACGGCAAGCTGTGCAGCGCCAACAGCGAGGAGTTCAAGGGCCTGGACCTGGCCCGCGCCGACTGGCCCGCGACCAGCGTGAGCAGTGGCTCGTACACCTTCAAGTACCGCGTCACCGCTCCCCACAAGGGCACCTTCAAGGTGTACATCACCAAGGCCGGTTACGACCCGTCCCAGCCGCTGGCCTGGGACGACCTGGATCTGGACCACCCGGTCGCCACGAAGACCGACCCGGCCGCGACGAACGGCTTCTACACCTTCTCCGGCACCCTGCCGCAGCGCTCCGGCAAGCAGCTGCTGTACGCGGTCTGGCAGCGTTCGGACAGCCCGGAGGCCTTCTACTCCTGCTCGGACGTCACGTTCGGCGGAAGCGGCGGCGGAAACGGCGGCGGAAACGGAAGCGGCACCGGCGGTGCGAGCAGCGCCACCCCCGCCCCGAGCGCCTCCGCGCCCTCCGAGGAGCAGATCGAGGACGGTGCCGACAAGTCGACCGTCGAACACCACGGTCACGGTGACTCCGACGCCAGTACGTCGGCGGAGCCCACCGCGGCGGCCGTCGCGGACGACAGCGAGCCCACGGCCGACGCCGCGAACACGCCCGCGGCCGCGGGCGCTTCGGAGAACCTCGCCGAGACCGGCGGCGACCCGTCGACGTCGTACCTCGCCATCGGCGGCGCGGCCGCCCTGGCCGTCGGGGCCACCGCCCTGTTCGCCTCGGTCCGGCGCCGCGCGGCAAGCGGCGCTCGCCACGGCCGCTGAGGCGTCGCACGACCGGGGTCTGTCCGGCGGCTCAGGCCGGACAGACCCCGGTCGTGTGCTCAGTTGAACACGGACGCGCAGGTGGTGGCGGTGGCGTGCGCCGGGTCGAGGGCGTTCGCCACTTCGTGGTAGGCGATCCGGTCGAGCACGCCGATCGCGACGTGCTCGGAATAGTCGACCGCGCACAGGTTCTGCAACAGGACGTTGTGGACGTCGGATCCGCTCAGGAACTGCGAGCTGTACGGCGTGACCACCTCGTCGTACTTGGTGGCGATGACCGTGTAGTGGACGCCGGGGACGGTGTCGCCGCCGGCGTTGAGCTTGGTCAGGAACGCGGAGCCGGCCACCTGGTCGGCGAGACCGGGGGTCGCCGCGGTCAGCAGGTCACCGGCGCCCGGGAAGTACGGCAGCAGGTTGGCGAGTCCGCTGAGGGTGGTGCCGTGGTTGTCCGGCGCGATGCCCACGAGGGCGTTCACCTTGGCGGCTCCGCCGAGGAACTTGAGGTAGTAGCGGGGCATCAGGCCGCCCTGCGAGTGGCCGACGACGTCGGTCCTCGCGGCACCGGTGGCCGCGAGCACTTTGTCTACGAAGACCCGGAGCTGCTCGGCCGACTTGTCGATGGGGCCGAGGCCGTTGAAGAACGGGACGCCGGGCAGCTGCCCGTAGTCGAGGGAGTAGACGCAGTAGCCGCGGTCCACCAGATAGGGCGCGAGGGCCAGCCAGTTGTCGACGGAGTTCCCGAGGGTGCCGTGGACGAGGACGACCGGGCGGGGATGGGCGGCGGAGGGCTTGCAGGAGTAGTCGTTCCAGCCCCGGCTGGGGGCGGAGTCGGCCTGGGCGGTGACGGCGGGGCCCGCGGTGACGGCGGCGGCCAGTAGCAGGGCGGCCAGGGGTCTGAGTGCTCGCTTCCAGGGCAGCATCGGGTGATCTCCTTGCGGCTCAAGGGAGTTGCGACGGCGTACGCCCTGTGATCCGGATCACGAGGATGCTGTTCACTTGTCAAGTTACGAGCGAGTAGTGCAAGTGTGAAGTTACGCGTCAGTAAAAACTTCCAGTGGTAACCGGTGCCTGTGATATCGGGTCACCAAGTGCGCCCAAAGGGGGCGACCTCACCTCACCAGGTGGGCCTGATCGGGCCGTGCGGCGCGATGCGCGACAACTGCGCCCGCAGCACGCCGGCTTCACGCTCGCCGAGCAGGTCGGCCCACGGCCGCACGGCCTCCGCCGCCGCCTCCTCCGCGGCCCGCGTGCAGGCCCAGCCGCGCTCGGTCAGCACGATCAGCCGGGCGCGGGCGTCATCGGGATGCGGGCGGCGCTCGACATACCCCTTGCGCACCATCTCGTCGACGAGCTGACTCGCGGCCTGCTTGGTGACCCCGAGATGGGCCGCGAGATCGGTGGCCGTCGCGCCGTCCGGAGCGAGCCGGGTGAAGGCGAAACCGTGCGCGGGCCGCAAGCCCTCGAAGCCACGGGCGACGACGCCGGCATGAATGCGTTGCGTCAGGTCACCGGCGACGGCGAGCAGGGCGGCGGACAGGGCCATGGCCTCGGAGTTCTGCACGGAAGCATTGAAACACCCTTGACGAAGCAGTCAAGCTGCTTGACTATATGGTCAAGCAGCTTGACCATCTTCCCAGGTGTCCATGGAGGCCCGCCATGCCCGTAGTCCGTTCGTCCGAAGCCGTCGTCCACGAGATCCACGGCGCCCGTTTCGTCTCGTACGCCACCCCCCTGACCGGCAGCAAGGAGCTGTGCGCCTGGCGGGGCGAGATCCCCGCGGGCACCAGGGCCCCGCTGCACACGGTGAACCGCGAGGAGATCTTCCATCTCCTCTCCGGCGAGCTGCTGATCACGCTCGACGGCCGCACCGAGCGGATCGTCGCGGGTGACACCGTGATCATCAATCCCGGCGCGACCCTCGGTGTCGAGAACCCGACCGGGACGACCGCGACCTCCTGGGTCACCACCTCCATCGGCCTGGAGGCCGAGCTCGCCGACGGCACGCGCCTCACACCGCCGTGGGCCAACTGAGCCGGCGCCCCGGGGCGGCCGCCCCGAGGTCACGCGGCCAGCCTCCCCGGCACGATCACATGCGGTCCGAACTTCGCCCGCGCCCGGTCCGCCGCCGCCTCGATCCGGCGGACCTTCTCGTCCACCGGGTCGAAGGTGAGCTGGTAGGAGGCCTGTTCGGCGGGGGCCAGCCCCTCGGCGCGCAGGGCGATCGCGCGCACCCGGGCCCGCTGCAGACCGAGCGCCTCGTACATCCGGTACGCGACCGCGGTGAGCGCCGAGGAGTGGGCGGTCGGCTCCTTGAGCGTACGGCTGCGGGTGGTCGAGGACCGCTCGGCGTAGCGCACGGTGAGGGTCAGCGTGCGGCACACCTGTTCCAGGGAGCGCAGCCGGGTGCCCAGCTCCTCGGTGGCGGAGAGCAGCGCCCGCCGGTGCAGCTCGGAGTCCAACTCGTCGCGGGAGAAGGGCCGTTCGGTGGCCAGTGAGCGGGACACGGCGTTCGGCACGACGCGGCCGCGGTCGATGCCGGACGCCTTCTCGTGCAGTTCCCGGCCCGCGCGGGCACTGGTGAGCCGTTGCAGTGTGGACAGGGGCGCGGCGGCCACCTTGCCGATGACGTCGAGACCGTACTCGCACAGGGTGCGGGCGGTGGCGCTGCCGACGCCGGGCAGCGCGGCGACCGGCTGCTCCGCGAGGAACTCCCGGACGGCGTCCGGGTCTTCGGGCACCACCCGGGTCGCCCCGATCCCGGCCTCCCGCAGGGCCATGCGTGCCAGCATCGGACCGGGCCCGGCCCCGATCACACAGTCGACCCCGTGGTGCGCGAGTGCCCGCACCCGGATCACCGAGGCCAGCTCCACGACGCCCCGGCCGAAGTACCGCTCGGCACCCCGCAGATCCACCAGCGCCCCGTCGGGCGGCAGCGCCTCGACGACCGGGGTGAACTCCTCCAGCATGCCGAGGAGTTGGGGCAGAGCGGCCTCGTGCATCGGAGGCAGCTGGAAACGTACGCAAAGGATGGTCATCCCGCACTCCCCGGACTCTGGTGCCACAACTTCTTTCCACCCGCGGGCCCTTCGCCCGCGGGACGCAGGTCGGCCCAGGGGTGCATCTCGTACCCCGTGGACATCCGGATCCGCCGGCCCTCCGCCGGATCACCGTCACCGGTCTTCTCCGGCAGGGGCTCCGCCAGCCGGGCCGCCACCACCTCGAGGCCGCCCTCCTGGCGCAGCTCGGCCAGCTCGGCGAGGTTCCAGGCCGCCGCGCCCACCACGCTGAGGCTGCGCGGGCCGCGGCGCTGCACCACTCCGCGCACGAGCAGCAGCCAGGAGTGGAAGACGGTGTGCGCGCAGGCGTCGTGGGAGTCGTCGAAGAAGGCGAGGTCGACCAGGCCGGTGCCGTCGTCCAGGGTGGTGAAGATGACGCGTTTGCCGGAGCGGATCGGCGGGGTCTGGGTGGCCGCCTTGGCGCCCGCGACCAGGACCGTCTCCCCGTGCCGCGCCTGACGCAGCCGGCGCGCCGTCGCCACGCCCAACTCCCCCAGGAACTCCCGGTGGTCGTCCATCAGATGGCGCGAGGTGTCCATCGACAGCACCCCCAGTTCGGCGCTCAGCCGCTCCGCCGCGTCGAGGTCGGGCAGCCCGGCCGAGGCAGTCTTCCGCCCTCCGGACAGCGGGAGTTGGGCGCCCGCGCCCCGGCCGCCGCGTGCCCCGCGGTGCAGTTCCGTCAAGTGCAGTTGCAGATCACGGCGGTTGGCGCCGAACGCGTCGAGGGCGCCGACCTGCGCGAGCCGTTGTGCGAGCGGCCGGCTCGGCCGGGCCCGTTCCCAGAAGTCGAGCAGGGAGGTGTACGGCTGCCCGTCCGCGATGCGCGCGGCCTCGGCCTCGCTGATGCCGTGCACGTCGGAGAGCGCCAGCCGCACACCCCACGCGCCGGACGACTCCCCCGATTCAGACACCAGTTCGATACGATGGGCGGCCGCCGACCGGTTCACGTCCAACGGCAGGATCGGCACCCCCCGCCGCCGCGCGTCCGCCAGCAGCAGCCGCTTCGGGTACATCCCGGGGTCGTGCGTGAGCAGACCCGCGTAGAACGCGGCCGGGTGATGGGCCTTCAGCCACGCCGACTGGTACGTCGGCACGGCGAAGGCGACGGCGTGCGCCTTGCAGAAGCCGTACGACCCGAAGGCCTCGACGATCTCCCAGGTGCGCGCGATCGTCTCCGCGTCGTACCCGCGCGCGGCCGCGTGCTGCGCGAACCAGAAGCGGATCCGGCCCTGCGACTCGGAGTCGGAGAGCCCGCGCCGCGCCCGGTCCGCCTCGCCGCGCCCGCAGCCGGTCATGATGTCGATGATGTCGATGATCTGCTCATGGAAGACGACGACTCCGTACGTCCCCTTCAGCGGTTCCTCCAGGTCCGGGTGCGGATAGCGGACGGGCGCCCGGCCGTGCCGCGCCTCGATGAACGGCCGCACCATGTCGGCGGCGACCGGTCCCGGACGGAAGAGCGAGATGTCGACGACGAGATCGTGGAAGGTCGCCGGCTGAAGGCGTCCGACCAGGTCCCGCTGGCCCGGCGACTCGATCTGGAAGCAGCCCAGCGTCTCGGTGGACTGGATGAGCCGATACGTCGCCGGGTCACCCGGCGGCACGGAGTCCAGGTCCACGCGGTCCCCCGTCGCCCGCTCCACCTCGGCCACCGCGTACGCCATCGCGGACTGCATCCGCACGCCCAGGACATCGAGCTTGAGCAGTCCGAGATCCTCGACGTCCTCCTTGTCGAACTGCGACATGGGGAGGCCCTCGCCGCTGGTCGGCATGACCGGCGTACGCGCGAGAAGTGAGGCGTCTGAGAGGAGCACCCCGCACGGGTGCATGGCGACTCCGCGCGGGAGGGCGTCGAGCGCCTCGACCAGTTCCCAGAGGCGGCCGTACTTCGCCCCTTCCTGCTGGGACTCCTTTGCCAGTTCGCGCAGTTCGGGCAGCTCGTCCAGCGCCGTACGGGCGTCGCGGGCGCGGATGTGCGGGAAGGACTTGGCGATCCGGTCGATGTCGGCCGGGTCCATCGAGAGGGCGGCGCCCACATCGCGGATGGCGTGCCGGACGCGGTAGGTCTCGGGCATCGCGACGGTCGCGACCCGCTCGGTGCCGAACCGGCCGATGATCGCGCGGTAGACCTCCAGACGGCGTGCCGACTCCACGTCGATGTCGATGTCGGGCAGCACCGAGCGGCGCTTGGACAGGAAGCGTTCCATCAGCAGCCCGTGCTCGACGGGATCCGCGTGCGCGATGCCGAGGAGGTGGTTCACCAGCGAACCCGCGCCGGAACCGCGCGCGGCCACCCGGATCCCCATCTCCCTTACATCGTCCACTACTTGAGCCACCGTCAGGAAGTAGGAGGCGAAGTTGTGGTGAGCGATGATGTCCAGCTCCCGGTGCATCCGCTCCCAGTACGCGGGCCGGCCGGCATAGCCGCGCCGCACCATGCCCGCCGCCGCCCGGGAGGCCAGAGCGCGCTGGGCGGTGCGGCGGCCCGCGCCGACGAGGTGCGGCTCGGGGAAGTGAACGGTCCCGATGCCGAGGTCGTCCTCGGGGTCGACACGGCATTCGGCGGCGGCCGACCCGGTCTGTTCGAGCAGACGGTACGCGGTGTCGCGGCGGAAGCCCGCGGCCTCCACGATCCGTTCGGCGACGCCCAGCATGGCGGTCCCGTCCTTGAGCCAGGCCTCACCGGAGTCCAGCCCGCGCCGGGGGTCGACGGGGACGAGCCGGCGGGCGGCGTCCAGGACGTCGGCGACCGGGCCCATGCCGGGGTCGGCGTACCGGGCCGCGTTGCTGAGCACCGGGCGCACCCGCTGTTCGGCCGCGAAGCCGACGGTGCGGGCGGCCAGCCGCAGCGAGCCGGGGCCGGTGCCCTCGCGGCCGTGCCACACGGCTTCGAGGCGCAGGGCGTCGCCGTAGACCTCCCGCCAGGGCGTGAGCAGTCTCGCGGCCCGGTCGGGGCGGCCGGCGGCGAGTGCGCGGCCGACGTCGGAGTCGGGTCCGAGCAGGACGGTCAGACCCTCGCCGTGATGGGCCGGCCAGGGCACCAGCGGTCGGTCCGCGCCGTCCGCGTGGGCTGCCGTAACGATTCTGCACAAATCGGCCCAGCCCGCCGCGCCCTCCCGGGCCAGAAAGGTCACGCGTGGTGCCGACTCGTCGATGAAGGCACCGCCGCGGACCGGAGCGCGCCTTCTCCCGCCATGCTCGGCCTCCCCCGCGCGCCCCGCCTCCTTCGCCGGAGCCACCGCGAGCTCGGCGCCGAACAGCGGACGGATCCCCGCCCGCGCGCAGGCCTTGGCGAACCGGACCGCACCCGCGAGGGTGTCCCGGTCGGTGAGCGCGAGGGCGTCCATGCCCCGCTCGGAGGCGCGCTCGGCGAGCCGCTCCGGGTGGGAGGCCCCGTACCGCAGGGAGAACCCGGAAACGGTGTGCAGATGCGTGAACCCCGGCACACGCACCTCCCGCTCCCGCGGGCCCTACCCGGACCCTCGAACATTAGTTCCCAACTGCCTCACCTCCACCATAGACCAATTTTCGAACGTGTGTGCGACATCCGTTCGGACCCACCCCACCTGCGCAAACGCGGTACGGCCCGGACCGTGGGGGCATGACGCAGACAGCCGGCACCGATGCCCCGCGCGCCTCTTTTCTCGCCGAAGTGAAGGACGCGGTCACCCCACGGGCCACGCTGCTCGTCATCGGCGTGATCGCTCTGCAGCTGCTCTTCATCGCCTCCTATGTGGGAGCGCTCCATGACCCGAAACCGAAGGATGTGCCCTTCGGAGTCGTCGCGCCGCAGGCGGCGGCCGAGCAGGCCGTGACCCGGCTGGGGCAGATCCCGGGCAAGCCGCTGGACCCGCGCACGGTCGCCGACGCGGCCACGGCGCGCCGGCAGATCATGAACCGGGACATCGACGGCGCCCTGGTGATCGACCCGTCCGGCACCACCGACACGCTTCTGGTCGCCTCCGGCGGAGGCACGGTCCTCGCCAACGCGCTGAACGCGCTCAGCGCCGCGCTGGAGCAGAGCGAGGGGCGCACGCTCAGAACCATCGACGTCGCCCCGGCCTCCCCCCAGGACTTCGACGGGCTCTCGTCCTTCTATCTGGTCGTCGGCTGGTGCGTGGGCGGCTATCTCGCCGCGTCGATCCTGGCGATCAGCTCGGGCGCCCGGCCCGCCAACCCGCGCCGGGCGGTGATCCGGCTCGTGGTGATGGCCCTCATCGCGATCGTGGGCGGGCTCGGCGGCGCGGTCGTCATCGGGCCGATCCTGGGCGCCCTGCCCGGCAGCGTCTGCGCCCTGTGGGGCCTGGGCGCGCTGATCACCTTCGCGGTCGGCGCGGCCACGCTCGCCCTCCAGGGCATCTTCGGGATCGTCGGCATCGGCCTGGCCATCCTGCTGATCGTGATCGCGGGCAACCCGAGCGCCGGCGGCGCCTTCCCGCTGCCGATGCTGCCGCCGTTCTGGAAGGCGATCGGCCCGGCGCTGCCGCCGGGCGCGGGCACCTGGGCGGCCCGCTCGATCGCCTACTTCAAGGGCAACGACATCACCGTCTCGCTGCTGGTGCTCTCGGCGTGGGCGGTGGTGGGCAGCGCGGTGACGCTCCTCGCGGCCGCCCTGCGCGGCAAGCGGCACGCTCCGGCCGAGGTCGCCCCTCAGGTCCCGTAACCCGCCGCTTTCCACACCGCCTTGCCTACGGCGAAGAGTCCCGCCCCCGGTGTACAGGGACGGGACTCTTCGCCGAACCGGTGAGCCGACAGCCGGCCCCCGGTGAGGCCCTGTGGCGCTCGGTCAGCCGATCTCGGCGCCGAACGTGGACAGTGCCTCGGTGACCGGCTGGAAGAAGGTCTCGCCGCCGGAGGTGCAGTCGCCGCTGCCGCCGGAGGTCAGGCCGATCGCGCTGTCGCCCGAGAAGAGCGAGCCGCCGCTGTCACCGGGCTCGGCGCAGACGTCGGTCTGGATGAGGCCGTTGACGATGTCGCCGTTGCCGTAGTTGACGGTGGCGTCCAGGCCGGTGACCGTGCCGTCGTGCACCTGGGTCGTCGAGCCGCTGCGGGTCACCTTCTGTCCGACGGTCGCGTCGGCCGCCTTGGTGATCGCCTGCGCGGAACCGTTGTAGAGGTCGACCTCGCTCGGGTGGGCGACGCTCGAGGTGTACTTCACCAGGCCGAAGTCGTTGTCCGGGAAGCTGGACTGCTCGTTCGTGCCGATCTGGTTGCCGCTGGAGTCGGTCCAGGTCGAGATCGCCTCGGTGCAGTGCCCGGCGGTGATGAAGTACGGCTGACCGCCCTTGACCACGTTGAAGCCGAGCGAGCAGCGCCCGCCGGAGCCGGTGATCGCGTCGCCGCCCGCGATGAAGGGCTTGAACTCCCCCTTGGTGCGCTGGAGTTCAGCCTTGGCGCCGAGACCGTCGACGACCTTGGTCAGCTTGGCCAGTTCGGTCTTGGAGACCGTGCGGTCCGCGGTGACGACGACCTGGTTGGTCTGCGGGTCGGTCGCCCACGAGGTGCCGGGGATGGTCGCGTCCTGCTTGAGGGTCGTGCGGGCGCTCTTCAGCTCGGCGAGGGAGTTCTGCACGACTCTGGCCTTGGCGCCGGCCGCCTGGACGGTCTTCGCGCTCGCCTCGTCCAGCACGTTGACGACGAGCTGCTTGGCCTTCGCGTCGTAATACGTTCCCGCCGCGTCGGCGCCGAGGTCCTTGCCGAGGGTCGAGGCGAGCTTTCCGGCCGCCGTGATCGACAGCGGCTGCGGAGCTGGAGCCTTGGTGGCCTCACTGGCGTTCGCAGTCTGGAAGGTGACTCCCGCGGCCACCAGTGCGGCGATACCCGCACCTGCCACGGCTGCACGCCGCTTGGTTATGCGTCGGTGCTTCAACTCACGTCCTCCTGTGGAGGGTCGGCCGGGGAGGTTGTGGGGACCCCTCCGGCCGGAAGGCGTACGGGCAGGGACGCGGCGCACCACAAAAAGCCGCGTCCATGCCAACGGTGTGGCGCCCACTATTCCGAGATCCACAGGGGGCACACAAGGTCGACTTCAGGACGCGGGTACGACAAGAGGTGTGCGCCCCCGGCGCCTTGACCCTGCGTGGTCGCGCCATGTGAGTTCCCAGTGCAAACACTGGGAGCGAGTGATCCGTGTGCAGCGGGTGAGGTCTAGTCCTGTCCGGATTTCGACCCCGTGATGTCCGGCTCCACCGGGGGCTCGGCGGGCGGGAGTTGCTCCTGCACCGGTTGCTGAGGAACTTCCGCCTGCTGCCGGGGAGGCTCCGCCGACGGGGGCCGGGGAGCCGGCGGACCGGGTTGCGCCCGTTCCAGGAAGCGGAGCAGCTCCACCGGGAAGGGCAGGACGAGGGTGGAGTTCTTCTCGGCGGCGACCGCGACCACGGTCTGCAGCAGGCGCAGTTGCAGGGCCGCGGGCTGCTCGGACATCACCCCGGCGGCCTCCGCGAGCTTCTTGGAGGCCTGGAGCTCGGCATCGGCGTTGATGATCCGGGCCCGCCGCTCCCGGTCTGCCTCCGCCTGGCGGGCCATCGACCGCTTCATCGTCTCGGGCAGCGACACGTCCTTGATCTCCACCCGGTCGATCTGCACACCCCACCCGATGGCCGGACTGTCGATCATCAACTCCAGCCCCTGGTTGAGCTTTTCCCGGTTGGAGAGGAGGTCGTCGAGATCGCTCTTGCCGATGATCGAGCGCAGTGACGTCTGCGCCATCTGGGAGACCGCGAAACGGTAGTCCTCGACCTGGATGACCGCGTCGGCCGCGTCGATCACCTTGAAGTAGATGACCGCATCCACCCGGACCGTCACGTTGTCCCGGGTGATGCCGTCCTGCGCCGGCACCGGCATCGTCACGATCTGCATGTTGACCTTGCGCAGCTTGTCGACGAAGGGCACCACCAGGGTGAACCCGGGGCCGCGCACCTCCGAACGCAGTCTGCCGAGCCGCAGGACCACACCGCGTTCGTACTGCTTCACGACACGGGCTCCGGCCGTCACATAGACCAGCCCCACGGACGCGACGGAGATTCCCGCCGCGAGCAGCTCCTCGACCATCACGGCCCCCAGGGTCCGAAGTGGGCGCATCAGGCGTGTACTTCGACGGTAACTCCGTCACCTGAACAAGGGCGAGCCCCCGCACACTGGTTGCGTGCGGGGGCTCGCCTGCTGCCTGTTGCCGGCCGGGCTGTGGGGGGTTGTGGGGGGTGTGGGGTGCCGCGTCCGTCAGTAGACGTGGACCCCGTAGGCGCTCAGCGCCTCGGTGACCGGCTGGAAGAACGTCGTACCGCCGGAGGAGCAGTTGCCGCTGCCGCCGGAGGTCAGGCCGTAGGCGGTGGAGCCGCCGTACAGCGGGCCGCCGGAGTCGCCGGGCTCGGCGCAGACCGTGGTCTGGATCAGGCCGTAGACGACGTCGCCGCCACCGTAGTTGACCGTCGCGTTGAGCGCGGTGACCCGGCCGCTGTGCGTGCCGGTCGTGGAGCCGCGACGGTAGACGGTGGTGTTGACGGCGGGCGTGGCGGCACTGGTGATGTCCTGGCTGCCCACCGCGCCCGACTTGGTGCCGGTGTAGCTGCTCGAGTACTTGACGATGCCGTAGTCGTTGCCCGGGAAGCTGGAGCCGGTCGTGGAACCGAGCGTGGTGGTGTGGCCGGAGTTCGACCACCAGGTGCCCGCCCCGTCGGTGCAGTGACCGGCGGTCAGGAAGTAGTAGGCACCGGCGTTGTCCTGGACGTTGAAGCCCAGGGAGCAGCGCCAGCTACTCGCATAGATGGCGTCGCCGCCGGAGATCAGCTTGTTGAACTTGCCCGGGGTGTGCTTGATCGTGAGGGCGTCGGCGTTACTGCCCGCGTCCTTCTTGATCTGCGCGATCTCCGCCTTCGAGACCGTGCTGTCGACGGTGACGACGACGCGGTTCGTCTTGCTGTCGACGGCCCAGGCGGTGCCCGGGATGTCGGAGGTGAGTACCGACTTGTTCACCGCGCTCAGCTGGGTGGAGCTGAAGGTGTGCACGTCGGACGCGCTCGCGTTGGGGACAGCGAACGAGGCAGCGGCCAGGAGACCGGCGGAAACGGCGATCAGCCGGGTCCGTCTCGCTATGCCGCTGCGGGGGGTGGTGCGCTTGATCCTCACGTTTCGTTCCTCCGAAGGGAAGTCGGGGGCCCGCGTGGGGTCGGGGCCCGTGAGGCGCAGCCAGAGACCCCTGTCCGGATTCCGGACAAGCCGAGCCCCTGACAAGCGCTGAGGGGGAGTATTCGGCCGCACGGCCGACCGGCGCAAGGGCGCCTTTCGGCCGTGCAGCGTTCAACTTGCCTACTCCTCAGAGCACTTGACCTCAACCTCTCCGGAGAGCTTTCGGCGCCGGCCGGCGCACTCAGAGCAGCTTGCGCTCCCCCGCCTCGATGGCGGTGACCAGCGTGTTCCCGGGCGGCGGGAAGGGGCAGAGGAAGTGATCGGCGAAGGCGCACGGCGGCAGCAGGGACCGGTTGAAGTCCACGGTCGTGTTCCCGTCGGCGTCCGGCGCGGCGGGCCGCAGGAACCGGAAGCGGTAGCTGCTGTTCCCGCTGGTGGCGTCGGCGAACACCGCCCAGAGCGAGCCGTCGCCCTCGACCGACACCTGGAGGGTCAGGTCCTCCCCGTCGAGCGTGAAGGCGAGCACGCCTCCGAGTCCGAGACCGCGCGCCTGCCCGTCCACGTTCTCGACCCGGACGGTGCGGCTCTCGCCGTACGGGGTGAAGTGCCCCGCGACCGACCAGCGCGGATCGTACGGGGTCGCGTCGATGCCCTGGAAGGCCCGCCGTGCGGGGGAAGCGGGGTCGAAGTCGCGCACCCCCCAGATCCCTTCGCGGACGAGGACGACCAGCCGGCGCTCGCCGTGGCCGACCCGGGATCCGGTCACCGGCCCCGAGTCGGCCACCAGCCTGATCTCGCCGCTGAAGGGCTGCCCGTCGACGGTGAGACCGTCGCTCTCCCCGGCGGTCAGCACGACCGCGTCGGTCTCGGCCGCCCAGTGCCCCGGGATGTCCGGAAGTCGACCCTCCGTATAGTCCTCGAGCCAGTGCGTGCCCCTGAGCGCGAGGGGCCCGTGCGGCGCGGCGACCGTCTCGGTGCGCTGCTCGTGCCAGTGCTTCCAGTCCTCGGGTGCGTCCGTCGTCATGTGATCAACCCTTCCATACGGGCACTGGCAACCCGAGGTGTGAGCGCAGCGTCGTGCCCGTGTATTCCGTACGGAACGACCCGCGCTCCTGGAGCAGCGGCACCACTCGGTCCACGAAGTCGTCGATCCCGCCCGGCGTCAGATGCGGCACCAGGATGAAACCGTCCGCGGCGTCGGTCCGCACGAACTCGTCGAGGTCGGCGGCGACCGCCTCCGGGGTGCCGATGAAGGACTGCCTGCCGGTCACCTCGATCACGGTCTGCCGGATGGACAGGCCCTTCTCGCGCGACAGGGCCCGCCACTTCCCGGCGATGACGAAGGGGTCGCCGCGCCGTGTCCGGCCCTGTGTGAGCCCGGAGTCCGGCACCGGGTCGATGTCGGGAAGGGGCCCGTCGGGGTCGTACGCGGAGAGGTCGACGCCCCAGACCTGCTCCAGCGCGAGGAGGGCGTTCTGCGGCGAGACCTGCCGGCGGCGGATCTCGGAGGCCCGCTCCTGCGCCTCGGCGGCCGTGTCCCCGAGTACGACGGTGACCCCGGGCATGATCTTCAGATCCTCGGGGGCGCGCCCGTACCGTGCGAGCCGCCCCTTCACGTCGGCGTAGAACTCACGGCCCGCCTCCAGGGTTCCGTGCCGCGTGAAGACGACGTCCGCGGAGGACGCGGCGAACTCGCGCCCTTCCGGGGAGTCCCCTGCCTGGATGACGACGGGGTGCCCCTGCGGCGAGCGCGGGACGGTGAACTCGCCGGCGATGTCGAAGTGCCGGCCCCGGTGGGCGAAGGGCCGGGGCACGCCGTCCGGTGTCCACGAGTCCCACAGCTCCCGTGCCACCTCCACGAATTCGGCGGCGCGTGTGTACCGGGCGGACCGGTCGAGGAATCCGCCGCGCCGGAAGTTCTCCCCGGTGAACGCGTCGGAGGAGGTGACCACGTTCCAGGCGGCCCGGCCCTCGCTGAGGTGGTCCAACGAGGCGAGCCTGCGGGCGAGTTCGTACGGCTCGTTGAATGTGGCGTTGACCGTGGCGGCTAACCCCAGCCGCTCTGTGACGCCGGCGAGCGCGCTGAGCACGGTGAGGGACTCGGGCCGCCCGACCACGTCCAGATCGTGGATGCGTCCCTTGTGCTCGCGCAGCCGCAGCCCCTCCGCGAGGAAGAAGAAGTCGAACAGACCGCGTTCGGCGGTGCGTGCCAGATGCTCGAAGGAGGTGAAGCCGATCTGCGACCTCGACCGCGGGTCGGTCCATACGGTGGTGCTGTTGACGCCTGGGAAGTGTGCGGCGAGATGGATCTGTTTGCGCGTGCTCGGACGTACGGTCATGGCGTTCTCCCCGCCGCTGCGTACTGGTTGGCGGGCCGCCCCAGACCCAGGTGTTCCCGGAGCGTGCTGCCCGGATAGAAGGTGCGGAACAGGCCGCGGTGCTGGAGCAGCGCGACCGTGCCGTTGACGAGCCGCTCCAGGTCACGGCGTGGCTCGACCGGTGTGAGATGGAAGCCGTCGGCGGCTTCCGCCTCGTGCCAGGAGGCGATCAGTTCGGCGAGATCGACGGGACCGCCGCGGTAGAGCGGACCCTGCGCGGTCTGCCGGGGGCCGCCGCCGCCGTGGCCCGGCTCGGCCGCGTGCTCGCCGTCACCGAGGTCGACGGTGAGCCCGGCGAGCACACGCAGCGAGTCCGGGTTGCGGCCGAACTCGGCTGCCCCGTCCCGCAGTTCGGTACGCAGCGCCCTGGCCTGTGCGGGGCCCGCGACCCGGATGACCGCCACGTCGGCGTAGCGGGCCGCGGTCCGCCGGGCGTGCCGGTCGGTGGCGTCGACGACGCGGACGGGGTGGCCCTGCGGGGGTCTCGGCACGATCGAGGGGCCCTTCACGGAGAAGGTGCTCCCCTCGAAGTCGACGTAGTGCAGTTTGTCCCGGTCGATGAAGCGGCCGGTCGACTCGTCGCGTATCTCGGCGTCGTCCTCCCAGCTGTCCCACAGCCGGGCCGCCACGTCGGCGACTTCACCGGCCTCCTGCCACAGCGTGTCGGCGGCCGCGGCATGGCGCCGTCCGAAGAGCCGGGCCTCGCCCTCGGAGGTCGACACGTCGAGCTGCCAGCCGGCCCGGCCGCGGCTGACCCAGTCGAGGGTCGCCACGGCCGCCTGGACGTGGAAGGGCTCGGTGTGGGTGGTGGTCACGGTCGGCACCAGGCCGATCCGGCCGGTGGCGGGCGCGATCCGGGACAGCACGGCGAGCGCGTCGAGTCCGGGCCGCGCGAAGGTGTCGCCGAGCGTCACGAAGTCGAGGGCGCCGTACTCCGCGAGCCGGGCCAGATCCACCGACGAGGCGGCGTCGTAGGCCCCCTGCTGATCGAGGGCGGCGGCCAGGTGCAGCAGCCCCCGGCCGTTCCGTGCGGTCATGCGTGAGCCTTTCTGAGGGGGGTGGCTTCGCTCCGCCTCGGGGGCGGATCACCGGGGCGTGCCGTGCCGGGCCCGGTGACGCCGGTGGCTGTGCCGGGCCCGTTGATCCCCGGTGGCTGTGCCGGGCCCGTTGATCCCCGGTGGCTGTGCCGGGCCCGTTGATCCCCGGTGGCTGTGCCGGGCCCGTTGATCCCCGGTGGCTTCGCTCCGCCTCGGGGCGGAGTACCGGGACGCACCGAGCCGGCGGCCCGCGCCCGACGCGTCCCGGGCGGTCCGGCCCTAGGTCTTGGGCAGGCCCCGGGGGTTGATCTCCGACTTCGTGACGGCCTCGCTCGACAGACCCCAGCGCTTCAGCACGCGCCCGTACGACCCGTCCTTGATCACGTGGTCGATCGCCGCCGCGTAGGCGTCCACCAGGCCGCTGTCCTTCTTCGTGGTGGCGGCGATCTTGCCCTGGATCTGGTCACCGGCGCCGGAGAGCGTGCCGATGACCTGCGTCTGTCCGGCGGACGCGACGTGGTAGGCGGCGGACGGGCTGGGGCCGAGGTAGGCGTCGATGCGGCCGGACTGGAGCGCCAGGTAGTAGTCCGTCTCCTTCTGGAAGTACTTGATGTCGACCGGCTTCAGGCCGGCCTTCTCGTCCTGCTCGCTCCAGTCGACGAGGATCTTCTCCTGGTTGGTGCCGGAGGACACGGCGATGGTTTTGCCCGCCACGTCCTTGGGCTCCTTGACTCTCCAGGACGTGCCCTTCTGCGCCTCGAACGCGATGTTGTCGAGGCGGTAGGTGGCGAAGTCGTACTTCTCCTTGCGCTCCTCGGTGACGGTGACGTTGGAGAAGACGGCGTCGAACTTGCCGCTGTCGAGACCGACGAAGAGGTTCTCCCAGGAGACCTCGTCGTTGTCGAGCTGCAGACCGAGGGTGTCGGCGACGAGGGACGCGAGATCGATCTCGGAGCCGATACGCGTCTTGTCGTCGGTCGCGAAGAAGCCGAGCGGCGGCGAGGAGTCGGCGCTCTGCCCGAGCTTCAGCGTGCCGCGCTTGCGGATGGCGGCCGGCACCAGCGCGGCGATCTCGTCGACCTTCTTGCCCCGGATGCGGTTCTGGTCCGGGCCGATGTTGATGTTGCCGACCTTCTTGGTGCCGGAGCCGCCCGTCCCGGTCGCCGCGTCGCTGTCACCGCCGCAGGCGCTGAGCAGAGGGGCGGCGACGAGCGCGGCGAGAGAGGTGGCGAAGACGCGTCGGGACAGCATGGGTGAACTCCTCAACGAACGGTGGAACAAGGGGCTTGGGGCGGAAGGGTCAGAGGACCTTGGAAAGGAACGCACGGGTGCGTTCGTTGCGCGGTTTGTCGAGTACGTCGCCGGGGGCGCCCTGCTCGACGATGCGGCCGTCGTCCATGAAGACGACCGTGTCGGCGACCTCGCGGGCGAAGCCGATCTCATGGGTGACGACGATCATGGTGGTGCCCTGGTGGGCCAAGTCCTTGATGACGTCGAGGACTTCGCCGACCAGCTCGGGGTCGAGCGCGGAGGTCGGCTCGTCGAAGAGCAGCAGCTTCGGTTCGAGGGCGAGCGCGCGGGCGATGGCGACCCGCTGCTGCTGTCCGCCGGAGAGCTGCTTCGGGTAGGCCTCCGCCTTGTCGGCGAGCCCGACCCGGTCGAGCAGCCGCCGCGCGGTCGCGAGGGCGTCCTTGCGTGGCCGCTTCAGCGCCGAGACCGGGGCCTCGACGATGTTGTCCAGCACGGTGAGGTGCGGGAAGAGGTTGAAGTTCTGGAAGACGAAGCCGATCCGGGTGCGCTGCTTGAGGATCTCGCGCTCGCGCAGCTCGTACAGCTTGTCGCCGGAGCGCCGGTAGCCGACGAGCGCGCCGTCGACGCTGATCCAGCCCTGGTCCACCTTCTCCAGATGGTTGATCGTGCGCAGCAGGGTCGACTTGCCGGAGCCCGAGGGGCCGAGGATGACGGTGACCTCTCCGGTCCGCACCGAGAGGTCGACGCCCTTGAGCACCTCCAGCGTCCCGAAGCTCTTGTGGACGGACTTGATGTCGACCATGGCGGAGGTGGTGGGCGCGCTCATCGCACGGCTCCCTTGGCGTAGTGACGTTCGACGTAGTACTGGACGACGGAGAGCGCGCTGGTCAGCAGGATGTACCAGGCGGTGGCGACCATCAGGAGGGGCACCACCCGGCCGTTGCGTCCGTAGATCACCTGGACCTGGTAGAAGAGTTCGCCGATCGCCATCACGGAGACGATCGAGGTCCCCTTGAAGAGGGAGATGACCTCGTTGGCCGCGTTGGGCAGGATCGAGCGCATCGCCTGCGGCAGGACGATCCGCCGGATCTGCCGGAGCCGGGGGATGCCGAGCGCGGCGGCGGCCTCCAACTGTCCGCCGTCCACGGCGAGTACGCCGCCGCGCACGATCTCGGCGGCATACGCGGCCTGGTGCAGCGCGAGGCCCAGGACGGCCGCGCTCATCGCTCCGACCAGACCCATCGTGTCGAAGGAGAAGAACCCCGGCCCGAAGGGGATCCCGAACTGCAGCTCCTTGTACAGATAGGCCAGGTTGAACCAGAACAGCAGCTGGACGATGAGCGGGATGGAGCGGAACGCCCAGATGTAGCCGAATGCGACGGTCCGCAGGAACCGGCTCTGCGACAGCCGCATGAAGGCGAGGACGATCCCGAGGGCGAAGCCCAGCACCGTTCCGTAGAACGTGAGTTGAAGGGTCGTCCAGACCGCCTTCAGGATGACTTCGGCGGTCAGGAACTCGGCGAAGACCCGCCACTCCCAGCCCGTGTTGGTGGCGAGTCCGTGCACGAACTGCGCGAGCACGATCGCGGTGGCGGCGATGGCGACCCAGCGCCAGGGATGCCGGACGGGCACCACCTTGAGCGTGCTGAGATCCTCGGGCTCCGCGACGGTCTTGGCGAGAGGTGGATCACTGGTCAGGGACATGGGTTCCTCTGGGCGTGGGTGTGGGTGGCTGCGGTCGCGCCGGGGCGCGGAGGAGGAACGCGTCAGGCCGCGACGCGACAGGAGATCGCGCGCAGGAACGCCAGTGCGGCGCGGGCCGTCGCGTCGTTCTGCCGGAAGGCGGGGCCGCCGGTACGCGGCCGGGTGAACGCGCCGGACCCCCGGGCGTCGGTGTGCGGGCCGAGCGCGAAACGCCGGGGGTGCGGGGTGCCGGAGCGGTCCAGGACGCGGCCGTCGGCGGGATCCACGGCGAGCAGTCCTTCGGGGGTCGCGGCGGCTCCGTCGGCGTACAGCTCCGCCAGCAGCGTGTCCCGGGTCCGCTCGACGGTGGGGTGCGGCAGCCGCGCCTCGACGAGGGCGCGGGCCTCGATCGTGGCGCCGGGCACGGTGACACTGCCCGCCCGGAAGACCCCGTCCTCGGCGGTGACGGTCATGCCGGCGCCGACGAACCTGAGGATCCCGGCCCGCGACAGGGCCTGCATCTGCCGCAGCCGGGGTCCGGGCGGCCCGGACGCCATGAAGCTGAAGAAGCCGTGCCACCAGGGGCCGATGTCGCCGAGCCGCACCAGCTGTCCGTAGACGGAGAGCAGACCGAGGAAGACGGCCGAGTCCGGGCTGTGCGCGGGGTCGTGACGCCGGGTCAGGTCTCTCGCGATGTAGGCACGCAGCCCGTCCTGGAGTTCCTCGAACGAGGTGTGCCGCACCCCGTCCAGCGGGTGGTCCAGCGCGGCGAGGTCGAGCCGGTCGGCCGGGTCGGGCACCGCCGACGCCACCAGGGCCTGGATCTCGGCGCCGTCACCGGCCGCGTACTTCTCCTCGAAGTCCGCCCAGGCGATCGCCGTCCGCTCCGGGTGGGCCGTGAACAGCCGGTGGTAGTGGGCGAACCCGAGCTCCTTCTCGACCAGCGGCCAGACGTCCCGCCGGAAGTCGAAGCCGCCCGGGCGGGCGAGCAGCGCCTCGGTCTCGGCGGGCCCGAAGAACCGTGGCAGCGGCGGCCGTTCACCCGTCCAGTCGTAGCCGATCTTGGAGTGGTAGGGCACCCCGCGCCGCGAGCCGACGTACAGCACGGGCTCACGCCCGGACGGCACGTACACGTCTCCCTCGTGGCGCCCGCCGCGGCCCTCCGTCAGCAGCACCATCAGGTCGACGAAGGCGAGCCCGAAGCCGCGGACGAGGACCGGTTCGCCGGGTGCGAGCGCGGACAGATCGCTGTCGGCGGTGAAGTCCGGCGGCAGATGCACCAGGCGGTGTTCCCGCGCGTAGGCGCCCAACGCCCGTTGCTCGTCGTCGAGTTCGGCGTCCAGGTGGCCGAGGGTCAGCACGACGAGGTCGGCCACGAGCGGTTGGGCCCGGCCCTCCAGCCACACCTGCTGGCGGCCCTGACGGGAGCCGCTGACCCGCAGGGCGCGGCGGGCGTGATGGCGGACGGTGATGTCCGGCGGCAGGGCGGCCACCGTCCGCTCGTACACCCAGCGCAGATACGTGCCCTGCCGCTGCCGGTCCGCGAAGCTGCGCCCGTCGAGGGCGGCCCACTCGTGCAGCGTGGGCCCTTCGAGGACCGGGCCGGCCATGTCCACCGACTCGTCGGTGAACATCGTGACGTCCTGGGCCTGCGAGTTCATCCACAGCAGCGGCGACTGCTCCTCGCGCCAGATGCGCCCGCCGCCCGGCGGATAGGGGTCGACGAGATGGATGTCGAGGCCCGAACCGGCGTACAGCTCGGACGCGTTGGCGGCGATCCGCTCCAGCAGACCGGTCCCCCGCGGCCCGGCCCCCACGATCACCAGCGTGGGGCGCCCGGTACTCATCGGCGGTTCTCCGCACCGCGCGCGTAGTACTTCTCGACGTAGTACTGGCCGACGCTGAGCACCGAGGTGACGATGACGTACCAGAGTGTGGCCACCATCAGGAGCGGGATGACCTGGTAGGTGCGGTGGTAGACGAGCTGCACCGAGTAGAGCAGGTCCTGTACGGCGATGACGCTGACGATGGAGGTGCCCTTGAGGGTGCCGATCAGCATGTTTCCGGCCGGCGGCACGATGGAGCGCATCGCCTGCGGCAGCACGATCTTCGACCAGCGGCGCAGCCGGCTCAGCCCCAGCGCCTGCGCGGCCTCGATCTGGCCGCGGTCGACGGAGAGGATGCCGCCGCGCACCACCTCGGCGGCGTACGCGGCCTCGTGCAGGGTCAGTCCGACGATGGCCACGGTGACCGGGCCGAGCAGATTCACCGTCTTCACGCCGAGGATCTGCGGGTACAGCGCCCCGATGTTGAACCAGAACAGCAGCTGCACCAGGATCGGCATCGACCGGAAGAGCCAGACGTATCCCCAACTCACCGCACGCAGCACGGGGTTGGCGGAGAGCCGGAACGCGGCGAGCAGGGTGCCCAGCGCGAAGCCGAGCACCATCACGAGCGCGGTCAGCCAGAGGGTGAGCCAGAGACCGCGCAGGACCGAGGCCGAGGTGAAGTAGTCACCGACGACGTCCCACTGGAACGCCTTGTTGCGGGCGACGGAGTTGACGGCGAGTCCGAGCAGGACGAGGACGACGAGGGCCGCCGCCCACTGGCCGGGCCGGCGCCGCGGGACGATGCGCAGCGGCTCCGCTTCGTGCGGTGCGCTCACCTTGGTGGCGGTGTCGGAAGACATGCGAAGGCTCCCTGACGCGTTGCGTCGCTGGGTGTCCCCTGCTCGGAACGGGCCGAGACTCTCGGGGAGGGTGATGCCTTCACACGGAGGCGTACGGACAACAGGGGCCGTACGCGTCACAACAGGGCGCCGGAAGACGCCGTACGGCCGAGCCCCTCAGCACGACCGTCCGTCGAGAGTACGGGGGCGTTTCCCCTCACTGTCAAGGCTGTCCACACTGTGAGCCGTTCGTCTCAGGTCAGTTGACGAAGAAACGGATGCCTGTTCCACTTGGCCCATGCATCCGCAGCAGTGGCTGGTCAAGCGCTCCCACATCGACTTCGGTCGAGTGTGGTCCTCTTCCTGTTGAGCTGACCTCCGGCGCCCCTTCCTGCGGGCGCCTTCTGCGTTTCTCCGGCGCCTGAGCGCCGTCACCCACGCCTTCACACGCGTATCGCGCCTCCCCTCCCCTCGCGCACCTCGGCTCACGCTGCCTGCCTTCTGCCTGCCTTCTGCCTGCTCAGGAGATCCGTACGCCATGAGTACGTCCTCGCGGCCCCGTCGCCGCCTTTTCATCCCTTTTGCCCTGATCACCTCCACCGCGCTGCTGCTCACGGCGTGCGGTTCAGGCGACTCGGGGAGCACGGGCGCCGGCGGTGGTGATGCCCGGGCGGCGGGCGTCAGTGACGGGATCCCCACCACGGACGTGGTCTCGTCGGTCAAGAAGAACGCGGCAGCGGCCAAGTTGGTGCCGTCCGGTGTCCACAACCTCACCGCCGCGATCAGCGTCTCCGGCCAGCCGCCGGGCACCTCCTATCTGGAGGACGGCAAGACCCTGGCGGGCCAGGACGTCGACTTCGCCGAGGCGGTCGCGAAGGCACTCGGCATCCGGCTGAAGCACGAGGCCGCGAGCTTCGAGGCGATCCTGCCGGCCCTCGACAGCGGCAAGTACGACTTCGGCGCCAGCAACTTCGGGGTGACCGACGAGCGCCGCAAGACCATCGACTTCGTCACCTACATCAACGACGGCCAGGGCTTCGCCACCCGCACGGACAGCACGCTGAAGAAGGTCACCGACCTGAAGCAGCTGTGCGGGCTGAACGTCGCGACCACCGCCGGCACGACCTTCGAGGCGACGCTGGAGGCGAACAAGAAGGTCTGCGCGGACGCGGGCAAGAAGGCATACAAGGTGCAGACGTACAGCGAGCAGGGCGCGGTCTGGTCGTCGTTGCAACAGGGGCGCAGCGACATCGTGATGAGCACGATCAACGGACTGCGCTACGCGGTCGCCCACCAGGAGGGCGTGAAGTTCCTCAACGAGTTCCACCGCCTCGACGTCGGCTTCGCCTTCAAGAAGGGCACGAAGCTGGCGCCCGCCTTCCAGGCCGCGGTGAACGGGCTCATCGCCGACGGGACCTACCAGAAGATCCTCAAGAAGTGGGGGACCTCCGGCTCGGGGATCGACACGTCGCAGATCTCGCCGCCGGAGATCAAGGACTAGATTCCGTCAAGCCCGGGTTCCGTCCCGTACGGGTGGCGGGACGGAACCCAGCCTTCACGGTCAGGCCCCCGGCAGCCGGCTTCCCGGCCGCCGGCTCCCGGACCCGCCCGCCACGCTCTCCCGGTCAGCAGTCGCAGCAGGAGCAGCACTCACAGCATTCGCAGGCCTCACAGCAGTCGCAGCCATCGCAGTCGCAGTTGTCGCACCAGCCCTCGCGCCGCTTCCGCGACCACGCGCCCTCGTACTCGTCGGCGCAGCACACCTTGCAGGTGCAGCACAGCCCGATCGCCACCGCGCAGCCCGCAAGGAAGCCCCGCTTGTCGGGGCGCGGGGGCTCACCGCCGTACGGATTCCGCGGATCGTGCGGGCTCCCCGGGCTGTGCGGGCCTTGCGGCGCGTACGGCCCCGGCTGCTGCGGCGGCCCGAAGGCGCCCTGCGTGCCGTGCGCGCCCTGGCGGGAACAGGCCTCCGTGCCGAAGGCCCGGTCCACCGACCGCCCCAGCTCGTGCGCGAGCAGCACGTGCGCCAGCTCGGCGTCGGTGAACTCCGCGTCGCGCAGCGCCAGCCTGATCCCGTGCAGCGCGTCGTCGGCGAGCCGCCGTGCCTCCACGAGGGAGGTACCGGTAGCCGTCAGCGGGTTCCACGCACCCGACGCGGCGTCAGTTTCCCTGTCCTCCACGGCGTCCAGCAGATGCGCGAGCCGGCCGAAGAGGCGGCCGGCCTCCGCGAGGGGCGCCGCGTTGCCGGGCCGCCCGGCGAGCACGGCGGTGTGCGCGAAGGCCGCGGCGGTCGCGGTCTCGGTCGGCTCCGTGACCGTCAGCAGCGGTGTGCCGGGCCCCGCGAGCGCCTCGACACCGACCTGCCGGTCCACCGCGTCGACGAGGACGGCGGTGTCGAAGCCGACGTCGGAGCCGGTCCGCGCACCGGCCCGGCCCCAGCTCGCGGCGACCCGGCGAGCGGCGAGCGCCACGGGCCTGCGCGCCAAGAGCCCGTCCTTGTCGGCGACATGGTCACGTACCTTCGCCGAGGCCAGCACCAGCGAAACGGCCGCCGCGAGCCGCGCGCCCTCCCCCTGCGCGACGGACGCGGTGCGCATTCCGCGCAGCGGACAGGGCCCGGCGGTCCGCCGCCCGCCCGCCGAAGGCGCCGCCTGAGCCTCCGTCAAAACCGATATCAGCAGCCCGTCGTAGTTGGTCACGACTCTGGCGAACTGCCCGTGATCCCCGCGCAGCGCGAGGCAGAGCCCGCACAAGTGCGCCATCCACTGCGTTTTCAGACCCTCCGTCAGGCGATGACGACAGGGCCGCACGATTCCGAACACGACATTCCCCCGTGGCTCGTACGACGTTGAGCCGCACCCCGGCTCGACCGCGCCGGAGGCGAACCGGAGGACAGAGTAACGACCCCTCCGTTCACCCGTACGCCCCGACCGTCACCCGGACGCCGTGAAGAATCATATTTCACTCCTAGTCAGCAGCGGTTTACAGCAGGACCCTTGGGAAACGCGGGCTCTCGACGGATTCGCTGTGCACCAGTACCGTCACGAAACCCCCGCGCGGCGTCTAACCACTTGGCGCGACCTCCGCATCATGGACGACCATGGGGATGCGGACGTAAGAAAGACCGCTGTGAGAGGAGGCGTCCATGGGATCGGTGCGCAAGGCGAGTGCCTGGCTTGGCCTCGTCGACGACAACGATGACGAGCGTTACTACGACGACGACTACGCCGAGGGACAGGAGTCCGGCGAGGCCTGGGTCACCGACCCGCGCGTGAAGGTCGCTTCCGAGACGGCCGAGGAGAAGGGCCGGCGGATCGGCACGGTCACCCCGGACAGCTTCCGGGACGCACGCGGTATCGGTGAGCTGTTCCGGGACGGCGTCCCGGTCATCATGAACCTCACGTCCATGGAGCCCGCCGACGCCAAGCGCGTGGTGGACTTCGCGGCCGGCCTGACCTTCGGCCTGCGCGGCACGATCGAGCGGGTCGCCAACCGGGTCTTCCTGCTGACGCCCGCCAACACGGAGATCGTCAGCGGCGAGGCGCCCAGCCGTCACTCGGACGGTTTCTTCAACCAGAGCTGAGGCAGGGCCGCTCACCGGCGCCGCCTTCCGGAACTGCCGGACCGGCTACCGGAAGGCGTCGAGACCGGTGAGCGCCTTGCCCAGCACCAGCTGGTGCATCTCGACGGTGCCCTCATAGGTGAGCACCGACTCGAGGTTCGTGGCGTGCCGCATCACGGGGTACTCGAGCGAGATCCCGTTGGCACCCAGGATCGTCCGCGCCGTGCGGCAGATCTCGATCGCCTCCCGCACGTTGTTCAGCTTGCCGAAGCTGACCTGTTCGGGGCGCAGCCGGCCCGCGTCCATGCGCCGCCCGAGATGGTGGGCGAGCAGAATCCCCTTGTGCAGCTCGACGGCCATGTCGGCGAGCTTGGCCTGGGTGAGCTGGAAGCCGCCGATCGGCCGCCCGAACTGCTCGCGCGTCTTCGCGTACTCGACGGCGGTCTCGAAGCTGGACCGCGCGGCGCCCATCGAGCCCCAGACGATCCCGTAGCGCGCGTGCGAGAGGCAGCTGAGCGGCCCCTTCAGCCCGGTGACCGCCGGCAGCACCGCGTCGGCGGGCAGCCGTACGTCGTCCAGGACCAGCTCACTGGTGACGGACGCCCGCAGCGACCACTTGTGCTTGATCTCGGGCGCCGAGAACCCCGGCGCATCGGTGGGCACCACGAATCCGCGGATCCCGTCGTCGGTCTGCGCCCACACGACGGCGACCCCGGCGACGGACCCGTTGGTGATCCACATCTTCCGCCCGTTGAGCACCCAGTCCCCGCCGTCGCGCTTGGCGTAGGTCCGCATGGCGCCCGGGTCGGACCCGTGGTCGGGCTCGGTCAGCCCGAAGCACCCGATCACCTCTCCGGCGGCCATCGAGGGCAGCCAGCGCTGCTTCTGCTCCTCGGAACCGAAGCGATGGACGGCGTACATGGCGAGCGAGCCCTGTACGGAGACGAGCGAGCGGATCCCGGAGTCGGCGGCCTCCAGCTCCAGACAGGCGAGCCCGTACTGCACGGCACTGGCCCCCGCGCACCCGTACCCCTGGAGCGACATCCCGAGCGCCCCGATCCCGCCGAGCTCCCGCGCCAGCTCCCGGATCCCCGGCAGCTCCCCCTTCTCGTACCACTCGGCGACATACGGAAGCACCCGGTCCGCCGCCCAGCTGCGCACGGTGTCGCGGATCGCCAGATCCTCCGCTTCCAGCAGATCGTCGAGCCCCAGCGGATCTGCGGGATCGAACGACGGCAACGTCGAGGACGCGGACATGGCAGAACCTCCGGCACGCGAAAACTAGCAGCGTTAGTTACGGCTTCGAGCCGACGTTACGAGCCAGTCTCCCGCAAGTCCAGAGCCCGGACCCACGACCCCTCGGGCGCCGATGGTGGTGCGCCCCCGCTGGGGGCCTAGGCGGACACGCGGGTCTGCCGGGACCGGGACTCGGCAGCCTCCCGGGGCGCCGGCACGTCGGAAACGCCCGCCGCAGGCGCCTCGCAATCCATCACCCGCGGCAACCGCAGCGCCATCACCGCCCCCAGCAGCAACAGCCCCGCGCTCACCAGCAGAGTCACATGCAGCCCGTGCACAAAGGAGTCCCGCGCCGCGTGGCGCAGCGCCGCCCCGGGCGCCCCACCGAGCCGCCCGGCCACCTCGTACGCCTCGCCCAGCGAATGCCCCGCGGCAGCGGAGTCGGCCGCCGGCACCCCGGGCACGGACGACAGACCGGGCGCGTACGCCGCGTTCATCACGCTGCCGAGCAGCGCGATGCCGATGCCGGCGCCCAGCTGATAGGAGGTCTCGCCGATCGCGGCGGCCCCGCCGGCCTGCGCGGCCGGCGCCTCGCTGAGCATGGACTCGTACGCGCCGAAGAGCGTGATCTCCAGGCCGAACCCGAGCAGGACGAAGCCGAAGAGCAGCAGCCCGGTGTTGTCGTGGCCGCCCATCGCGGTGAGGGTGACCACCGCGGCCGCTGTGACACAGAACCCGAAGCAGACCATCGTGCGCGGACCGAACCGCCGCAGCATGTTCGCCCCGGCGAGGCCCGCCGCCATCGCCGCGACGGTGAGCGGCAGCAGCCGCAGGCCCGTCTGCAGCGGCGAGAGGCCCAGCACCAGCTGGAGGTACTGCGCGGCGATCAGTTCGAGGCCGACCAGCGCGAGCATCGCGAGCACGATGCACCCCACCGACGTACTGAACGCGGGCCGCGCGAACATCCGCAGGTCGACGAGCGGGTGCTCACGGCGCCGCTGCCGTCGTACGAAGCCGGCCAGCAGTGCGCCGCCCACCACCAGCGGCACCAGCGTGACGGGGCTGAGCGGCGCCTCTCCGCCGCCGAGGCGCTTGACCGCGAACACCATGCCGAAGAGTCCCGCGGCGGCCATCAGCGCGCCGACGACGTCCCAGGGGCCGTTGCGGTCACCGGTCGACTCGGGCAGCATCCAGCGGCCGACCGGCAGACTGACCAGCATCAGCGGGATGTTGACGAGGAAGACGGAACCCCACCAGAAGTGCTCGAGCAGGAAGCCGCCGAGCAACGGGCCCACGGCCGCACCCACGGCGGCCACGGCGCTCCAGATACCGATCGCGAGGGCACGCTCGCGCCGGTCGGGGAAGACCTGGCGCAGGATCGAGAGGGTCGCGGGCATGATCATCGCGCCGCCGACGCCGAGCAGGGCGCGCGCGGCGACCAGCACCTGCGCGGTTTCGGCGAGGGCCGCGATCCCCGAGGCGACGCCGAAGAGGGCGTAACCGAGGAGAAGGATCCGTCTGCGGCCCACGCGGTCGCCCAGCGTGCCGAAGAGGATGAGCAGCGAGGCGCAGACCAGCGGGTAGACGTCGACGATCCAGAGCAGTTCTATCGCGCCGGGCCTGAGGTCCTCGGTGACCGCGGGCACCGCGACATGGAGCACGGTGGCGTCGACGGCGACGAGGAGCAGGCTGGCGCACAGCACCACAAGGACGACCCAGCGGTTGGCACCGGCCCCGGCCTCCCGACGGCAACGCGCAGCGGCCGTGGTCGTCCCGGACATGTACTACCTCCCAGATGTTCCCTCGCGTTCGGCGGATCCGCTGGGTGGGGACTCCCTGCGGCTGCGGCCGGGGAGGAGCGGTCTCTCCCGGCCCACGCAACAAAGGCGAGTGAGCCGTCAGCGTACGCGAGTCCTCCGGCGCGTCACGTGGCGGACCTCTCACGTTTCCCCCAGGGGTGTGTGGCGTGCGCCACACGCTTTCATGATCGACTCCGCCGGGGCCGGTGAGCGCCCGGAGAATTCGCCCCCAGCATTCGGTGAACGAATTCGTAAGGGGGAATAAACGGCGACTCCAAATGATCAATGGAATTGAAGGCCGGCGGCGTCCATGAATAGGCAAACCACAGAAATAAACCTGCCGCTGAGAGCAATCCCACATCACATCGTCATCACAAAGCCAGTGAATCGGGCGGGAACAGAGCTCACTCGCTGTAACGTCGATTGAGTGCGTACCGAACGAAACCTCACCCGTCTGGACCGGGTCTTCGCCCGGCTGGACCGTGAGCCGGAACGACCGGCCAACATCTTTGTGCCAAGGATGAGCCGGCACAGGGTCGTGCTCCTCGTAGCCACCCTGGCCTTCTACCTGGCCATCGTGTGGGCCGTGGCGGTCACATCCTGGCTGGTCCGGTTCGACTGGCAGGTCATGTTCTTCCGCCCCTACCAGCAGTGGCCGGAGATTCACGCGTTCCTGGACTACTACGTGGTGCTCGGCCAGCGCGGCCCCACCGCCGTGATGGTCTGCGCCTGGCTGGGCTGGCGCTCCTGGCGCCAGCACACGCTGCGCCCGCTGCTGACGCTGGGCGCCTCGCTGCTGCTGCTGAACATCACGGTCGGCGCCGCCAAGCTCGGCATGGGCCGCCTCGGCCCGCACTACGCCATCACCATCGGTTCGAACGAGATGGGACTCGGCGGCGACATATTCCCGTCGGGTCACACCGCCAACGCCGTGGTGACCTGGGGAATCCTGGCCTATCTGGCCTCGACCCCGCGGGCCAGGCGCTGGCTCTCCGCCCTGTCCGCCGTCACCTCGCTCGGCGTCGGCCTCACCACCGTCTACCTCGGTACGCACTGGCTGAGCGATGTGCTCCTGGGCTGGGCCGCGGGTCTGCTGATCCTGCTGGCGCTGCCCTGGTTCGAGCCGCTGATCGCCCGCGCCGAGGCCTGGATCTTCCGCCTGCGCGACGCCGTACGCAGCCGTCGCGGCCGTACCGTCCCCGCTCCGGCCACCTCGCCGGTCGGTGCGCCGGTCATGGCCACGCAGCCCGCCTCCCCGGACGGGGAGGTCCCGGCACGCGAGGCGGTGGCCGCCGCCCGCTCGCCCCGGGCGCCCGCCTACCTGGCCCCGGGCCCGCACACGACCCGCTCGGAGCGCACGCCGGTCACCCCGGTCGGCAGCCGCCGGCCCCCGCACTCGGACCGCACGCCGCGCGCCGCGGGCACCTCGGCCCGCCCCGTGACGGGCAACTGAACACCTGAACCGCGGGGCCGGTACGCACACCTCTCCCCGCACCACGAAGGCCCCCGGATCCTCTCGATCCGGGGGCCTTCGCCGTACGTACGCCGGCCCTTGTGCCCGTCAGCCCTTCCAGCAGCGGGTCACCGTGCCGTCGGCCACCTCGAAGTTCAGCCGGCCCACGCGGTACTCCATGGTGATGATCGCGCCCGGCGGGAGCGAGCGCACCGTGGACCAGCCGCGCTCCCGGGCACGGCGCTCTGCGCTGGTGGCCTCGAGCCCGACGTAGGTGTCCGGGCTGTCCTCGGGCTCTGCGGGTGGGGTGGGAATGGGTGCCATGCCGGCCACGTTAGGCGCCGGACCGCGGCCGGGGAAGCCCGGACCCGCCACCATGCGTCACGCGTCCCCCTCCGGTCACGCTTCTGTCACAGGATCACGACACGCGTTTCGGCCTAACTCCGTCACACGTACGAGCGGTTCCGACCGTGTCCCGCACGACTTCGCGACTAATTCCCGGCTAACTTGACCGCGCCTCGAATTGCCCGGTGGAAAGGGCTACCACCGCCATACGACAGCGCCTTGTCCGGCCGAATCCGGGGCTGCTCACGGAAGCTGACGCCGCATAGGAAATACACGGTTCCAGCACAGAACCCCCGCACGCCCTCTGTCGGAGCGCGGGGCGACGCGAGCATCATGGCGTGAGCTTCAGCAGGCCCGGGGCGCGACGAGCGAGGGGGCGAGCGATGGGTACGGACACCGCGCAGGCGGCGGCCCGGCCGGTACCGCAGAAGCGGCCCGGCCGGCTGATCGTGGACTGGCTGACCACCACCGACCACAAGAAGATCGGGCATCTCTACCTGATCACGTCGTTCGCCTTCTTCCTGATCGGCGGCCTCATGGCGCTGCTGATGCGCGCCGAGCTCGCCCGGCCGGGCCTGCAGCTCATGGACAACAACCAGTTCAACCAGCTGTTCACCATGCACGGCACGATCATGCTGCTGCTCTTCGCGACCCCGACCTTCGCGGGCTTCGCCAACGAGATCATGCCGCTCCAGATCGGCTCCCCGGACGTCGCCTTCCCCCGGCTGAACATGCTGTCGTACTGGCTGTTCCTCTTCGGCGCCCTGATCGTCCTCGGATCGGTGCTGGTGCCCGAGGGCCCCGCCAACTTCGGCTGGTTCGCCTACGCCCCGCTCAACAGTCTGGAACGCTCGCCGGGCATCGGCGCGGACCTGTGGATCATGGGGCTCGCGCTGGCCGGCTTCGGCACGATCCTCGGCGCGGTGAACTTCATTACGACGATCATCGGTATGCGGGCCCCGGGCATGACGATGTTCCGGCTGCCGATCTTCACCTGGAACGTCCTCTTCACGTCGATCCTGGTGCTCTTCGCCTTCCCGGTGCTCGCGGCGGCCCTGCTGTGTCTGGAGGCGGACCGGCGGTTCGGCTCGGTGGTGTTCGAGGCGGCCAACGGCGGGGCGCTGCTGTGGCAGCACCTCTTCTGGTTCTTCGGGCATCCCGAGGTCTACATCATCGCGCTGCCGTTCTTCGGGATCATCACGGAGATCATCCCGGTCTTCAGCCGGAAGCCGATCTTCGGTTATCTGACGCTCGTCGGCGCGACGATGGCGATCACCGGTCTCTCGGTGGTCGTGTGGGCGCACCACATGTTCGCGACCGGCGCGGTGCTGCTGCCGTTCTTCTCCTTCATGTCGTTCCTGATCGCGGTGCCCACGGGCGTGAAGTTCTTCAACTGGACCGGCACCATGCTCAAGGGGTCGCTGTCCTTCGAGACCCCGATGCTGTGGGCGACCGGATTTCTGGTGTCGTTCCTGTTCGGCGGGCTGACCGGCGTGATCCTGGCCTCGCCGCCGCTCGACTTCCATGTCACCGACACCTATTTCGTCGTGGCGCACTTCCACTACGTGGTGTTCGGCACCGTCGTCTTCGCGACCTTCGGCGGCTTCTACTTCTGGTGGCCGAAATTCACCGGCAAGATGCTCGACGAACGGCTCGGGAAGATCCATTTCTGGACGCTGTTCGTGGGGTTCCACACGACGTTCCTGGTGCAGCACTGGCTGGGCGCCGAGGGCATGCCGCGCCGTTACGCGGACTATCTGGCCGCCGACGGTTTCACGGCGCTCAACACCGTCTCGACCATCGGCGCCTTCCTGCTCGGCATCTCGACGCTGCCGTTCCTCTACAACGTCTGGAAGACGGCCAAGTACGGCACGAAGGTCGACGTGGACGACCCCTGGGGCTTCGGACGGTCCCTGGAGTGGGCGACCTCGTGCCCGCCGCCGCGGCACAACTTCGTCACACTGCCCCGGATCCGCTCCGAGGCCCCGGCGTTCGACCTGCACCATCCGGAGTTCGCGGCGATCACTCCGCCGCAGACCCGCTCCGGCCAGGAGAAGAGCCCGCAGATCCGCTTCGGTCAAGAGCGTTCGTCAGACGGTCCCGGGCCGTCCTGATCGCGTCGATGAGCCCGGCCGGCTCAAGCACCTCGAACTCGAAGCCCATCAGCATCACGTGAATCACCATCACGTCCAGGCTCGCCGCCCCCGTGCGCAGCAGGCAGCTCCGCTCGCCCTCCGCCTCCAGCGTGCCGGCGGAGGGCGAGACGCGGTCTGCCGCCTTCTGGAGCGGCACATGCAGCCGGATCACCGCGTGCGAGGCGTACGCGCGCGTGGAGACACCTCGGGAGACATAGGCGGCCAAATCCTCGGCGGGTGGTGTACGGGGCGCGAAGCGGGGTCCGTGCGGCGGCGTCGGCGTGATGCGGTCCACCCGGAACGTACGCCAGTCGTCGCGGTCGACGTCCCAGGCGACCAGGTACCAGCGGCGCTCGGAGCACACCAGGCGGTGCGGCTCGGCGGTGCGCCGGGTCGACGAGCCGCCGTGGTCGCGGTACTCGAAGCGCATCCGCTCGAAGTCCCGGCAGGCGTTGGCGAGTTCGGTGAGCACCTCGGGGTCCACGGCGGACGGCTGAGCGGCGCGCAGCATCGGCACCGTGAAGTCGTTCAGGGCGCCCACGCGGCGGCGCAGCCGGTGGGGCAGGACCTGTTCGAGCTTGGCGAGGGCGCGCACGGAGGTCTCTCCTATGCCCTCGATGCCCTGCCCGGCGGACTGGCGCAGCCCGACCGCCACGGCCACGGCCTCGTCGTCGTCCAGGAGCAGCGGCGGCAGTTCGGCCCCCGCGCCGAGCTGATAGCCGCCGCCCGTGCCCGGGCTGGCGTTGACCGGATAGCCGAGCTCACGCAGCCGGTCCACGTCCCGGCGGATGGTCCTTGCGGTGACACCGAGCCGGTCCGCCAGGTCCGCGCCCGACCATTCGCGGTGGGCCTGCAGCAGTGACAGCAGGCGCAGCAGCCGTGCCGAAGTCTCCAACATGAGGCCGAGTCTGCCAGGCCCTGCGGACAGCAACTGTCCGCAAGGGTGCCCCGGCGTCGGTTCGCGGCAGCCTCCGGCCGACGGCAGCCGCGAGTTGTTCAGGCCGTCGCGGTGACCGGCTCCTCGGGTCTCTCGGTGACCGCGACGGACAGGTCGTTGTCCCGTGTGTAGTACGGCCAGGCCGCCGCCGGGCCGTACTCCGTGGTCAGAGCGACCTTCGGGTAGGTGAAGATCGGCTTCTTGTCGGCGATGTCGTCGAGCAGCCGCGCGATCCTGACCCGCGGCCCTGACTCCCCCGCCGGCCGCAGCCAGACATCCCAGACCCCCGGCGCCAGCGTCCCGTACCGGACCGTGAAGGTGAACTCGGCCTGTTCGGCGGTCACTTCGGTCCGTACGACGAGCCCGCCCGGTGACCGGCCGCGCAGCTCGACGTACGCGTCGGGGCCGAGTCCGGTGCCGAACACCCGGGCCCGCACTCCCAGTTCGCCCTCTTCTATGCGCAGTTCACCGGCCTCGGCATGCGGGGCGCGCAGCCAGCTGCGGACGGTCAGATTGCCGTTCTTGGTCGCGTACGGGATGCGTACGGCGACGTGGCCGCGGGAGCCGCTCGGCATCCGGTCGACGAGGGAGCGCAGGTCGTTGACGCCGGGCACCAGGCGCTGCGGCTCACCGCCGGCGACCTGGGCGTAGGCGTCCCAGCGGCCCTCGGGCAGGGCGACGCTGCTGGGCAGCGCGGCCCGCAGCCGGCCGTCCGCGGCCGGGGTCAGCGGCAGGCTGACCTCCTCGTGGCCCTCGCGGCGGCGCAGCACCAGGAGCGCGTCACCCGGCTCGCCCGTCTCCGTGATGTCGAAGGTGAGTCCACCCGCGGAGTCGGCGATGCAGTCGGCACGCGGCGGCATGGCGGTGTCCTCGTCGGAGTGCTGGTGCGTGGTCCCCGGAGCCAGCGTCATCACGCGGTGCGCCCCTTCTTCTGTGTCGTGCGTCCGGCATCCCGAACCGCATACGCGCCGCCGAGCAGGGCTCCGCGGGTGCGGTGCAGCGACCCGCGCATCCGGCCGCCGAGGGTCGAGCCGCCGCGGGTGGCGAGGCCGGAGAACATCGACTCGTAGCGCTCGGCGATCCTGGCCGGGTCGAAGCGCGCCGAGTCCCTGAGCGCGGCCTCGGCCATCTGCAGCCGCAGCGCGTCGTTGTTGATCAGCTCCAGCAGGCCCTGGGCGATGGCGTCGGCGTTGCCGACCTCGACGAGCCGCCCGTCCACGCCGTTGTCGATGATCTCGCCCGGGCCGTGCGGGCAGTCCGTGGACACCACCGGCAGGCCGCAGCGCATGGCCTCGACGATCGTCATGCCGAAGGACTCCAGGCTGGAGGTGACGGCGGCGATGGAGCCCTTGGCCCACTCCGGTTCGATGGGGTTGGCCGGGCCCATCAGATAGACGTGGTTGTAGAGGCCGAGCTCGTCGATGAGCGCCCGCAGCTTGTCCTTCTGCCGGCCGCCGCCGTAGATCCGCAGGCGCCAGTCGGGCCGCTGGGCGCGCACCCGGTCGAAGGCCTTGATCAGCAGGTCGTAGCGCTTCACGGGGGCGAGCCGCCCGGCAGCGACGACCCACTTCCCGGAGCCGTCCGCGGGCTCGATGCCGGGCGCGGGCACGGAGTTGGGCACGGCCTGCACCCGGACGCCGGGCAGCCGCATCCTGTCGCGGTACGCGCGGGCGTCGGCCTCGGTGGTCGTGGTGAGCGCGTCGAGGCGCGGGTAGACGGCGCGCAGCTCCCTGCGCAGCCCCGGCGAGTGGCTGTCGAGCGTGAGGTGCTCCTGGCCGACGCGGAGCGGTCCGCGCCGGGCCTGCCGGGCCAGATGGACGTTCAGGCCGGGCCGGGTACCGACCACGACGTCGGCGTCGACCGCCGCGAGGTGCTCGGCGATCCGCCGGTCGGTGAGCGCGTTGTACTGCCCGTAGCGGCCCTCGCCGCGTGGGAAGACCCGGGCCGGGCGGTGGTAGTCGGGGTCCCCGCCCTCGTATCCGGCGGTGTCCTCGCGGATGTCGACGAGATGCCGCAGCCGGATGCGCGGGTCGGGCGCGAAGACCGGCTCGTCGCGGTGGCGGAAGACCGACACGATCTCGACGTCGTGCTGCTGGGCCAGGGTGTTGGCGAGGTTGTACGTAGTCCGAATCGTCCCCCCGATTCCATACGCGTTGTGTATCAAGAAAGAGATATGCATGCGTCCCCGAATCCCCTGTTTCCCCGTATCGTCCGCCTACCGCATGGTTAGACCATCGACTACCGGCATGGGTTGGGCACCATCACCATCTTGTTCCCCAAAGGTTGCGTTATCGGAAGGCGACTTCGGGAACCTTTCGGCCACTGCTCGCATCAAGGGCTGTACGACAGCTGCGGCACCTCGAAACAGGTGCTGTTCATGTCGCCCTGGGCGACCCAGCCCTGACCGTCTTTCCAACGGGCCACCGACACGCACGTCCTGCGGGTCCTCGGGGGCTGTGCCAGGTGTTCGTAGGTGACGGGAAGCAACAGTCCGCCGGCCGTGTACGGGCCGCCCTCGTCCAGGAAACCGTCGACACACGCGCGCGTGACGCCCGTCGGCGCACAGGCCCGTGCCGCGTCCGTGAACCACATGGCGGCCGCCCAGCCCTCCAGCTGCCACTGGGAGTGCGTGGTGAGGCTCTTCGTGGCCTCGCGGAACGTCCGTACGGCCGGGTGCCCGGTGTCCTCGTAGTTGCGGCTGGAGCCGGTCGCCCACAGGGCGTTGCGGCAGCGCGGCGAGTCCTTGTAGTCCTCGGGGACGGTGGACGTCCAGTTCTGCACATTGGTGACCTTGGCGGTGACCTCGGCGCCCACCGCGTCCATCGCCTTGCACAACTGGGCGTTGCCATGGGTGTCGAGAGCGTCGAAGACCAGGTCGGCACCCTGCTCCTTCAGGTCGGCCGCGGCGGCACGGAAGTTGGGCAGCGCGAAGTCGACCTGCTCGGTGACGACCCGGTAGCCCTCGGCCTTCAGGCCCCGGGCGACGAGCCGGGCGTAGGCGGCCGACGCGGACTGGTTGTAGGAGACGACGGCGGCCGTACGGGCGCCCTGTTCGCGCTTGAAGTAGCGGTAGACCTCGATGCCGCCGTACAGCTTCCCGTCCCAGCCCGGCGTGCCGGTCCGGGGCGCGAGGCTGCCGTAGATCCCGTAGAGGTGCGGGTAGGTGTCGTACGCGGGTCCGATCGGCTGGCCGCCGATGTCGGGCACACGCGCGTGGGACACGCGGGCGGCGCCCGCGTAGTCGAGGGCGGTGGTCGCGACGAATGCGACGACCTTGTCCTCGTCGACGAGCCGGTGCACGCACTCGTTGTTGCCGACGCCGCTGCCACCGTCGTCGCAGGTGCGCACCTCGACCCTGCGCCCGGCGATGCCGCCGCCGGCGTTGAGCCGGTCGAAGTAGGCCTTCGCGCCGTCGCGCGGCCCGGTGAACGCGGAGCCCCCGACCGGGCTGGTGACGCTGGTGACGATGCCCACCCGGATCGGGGCGGCCTGCCGGCCAGTGGGCGTCGGCCGGTCCTCGAAGTCACTCTCCGGGAGGCGGCTGCCGCAGGCCGTGCCCACCAGGAGCAGCAGGCCCGCGGCGAGGGCTCCCTTGCGGCGCACGCCGGTCAGCAGCCCGGCCCGGGGGACGCGTTGCCACTCAGCTGGACCAGCGCGCAGAGCGTCTTGACGGACACCTTCCAGGTGCCGTCCTGCTCGACGGACGTACCGGACGCCCCCGGCAGGGCCGTCGCGCCCTTGAGGGTCAGTGAGTACGTCACGTCGGCCCCGGTGGGCGAGGTGAACTCGACCTTCTCGACCTTCGCCTTGACCTCCTCACCCCGCTTGTCACCGTTGAAGCTGTCCAGGACCTCGGTCATCTTGTCGCCGTTCTCCAGGACGGCCCGTTTGTCCTTCGCGGAGACAGCCGGGTCGAAGAACTTCTCCCAGTTCCGCGTGATCTCCTGCTCGGCCGCCGCGGGATCGGAGGGAGCCGTCGGGCTCGCCCCGGCTTTGCCCGGCTTCTCCACCGGGGGTGTGGGCGGCGCCGTGCTCCCGCCACCACTGTCGTCGCTGCATCCCGTGAGGGCCGGTCCGAGGGCCAGCGCGGCGACGGCGGCGGCCACCGCCACCCGCCATGGCCTGCCGGTCCGCTCTCCGGGGCCGCGCCCCCGCCTGCTCTTGCCCTGCCTGAGGTCGCTCCCGAGAACCATCTGGCTCACCACCGGGTGTCGGACCGGGCCAGGTGCGCCCGGTGCTTTCAGGGTCAGCTTGCAGAAGGCATAGTGCAAGCCATTGGCTGACATGGACAGACACACGACGTGGGAGCCCCGGATGCGGACTGCTCGACTGCGGACTGTGCACCCCGCCCTCTGGGCCGGGTGGGCCGCGCTCGCCGCCGGAGCGGTGTTGTGCGTCATCGGCTGGTACGGCATCTCGGGCGAGCGGTACGCGGAACGGCAGTTGCCGTATCTGGCGTCCTGCACGGTGCCCGGAGCGGCGCTGATCATCGCGGCCGCGGTGCTGCTCACCCACGGCAGGAGCGCCCTGGCCGCGGCACGGGTGGAGGAGCTGTTCGGCCTGCTGGTGGCGGCCGGGCCCGCGGACGTGGACGAGTCCGGGCAGGCGGCTCACGCGCCCGTCGCCGTGAGCGACGAGCTGCTGATGGTGCCGGGCGGGACGCTCTGGCACCGCGCGGACTGTCCCCTGGTCGCCGGGAAGGCCGAGGCGGTACCGGCGGACGCGGAGGTCCTGGCGCGTGGCGACCTCGGCCCGTGCCCGATCTGCGAACCGTCCCCGGCCGCCCGGGGAGACTGATGGCGTCCCTGACGTACGACCTCACGCTCGCGGGGCTCTCGGTCGGCAGTGCGGCCGCCCTCACCGGGATCGGGCTGATCGTCACGCACCGGGCGACCGGTGTGCTCAACTTCGCGCACGGTGCGATCGCGATGGTGTGCGCGTATCTGCTGCGCCAGTTCACCGTCGAGTGGCACTGGCCGCTTCCTGTCGCCGCGGCCGTCGTCCTGCTCGTCGTCGCCCCGGCCACCGGCCTGGTCCTGGAGCGCTTCGTGTTCCGCCCGTTGTCCGTCCTCGGCGGTGATCCGGCACAGACGCTCGTCGCGTCCATCGGCGTCTTCGTGCTGCTGGTCGGCGGGGCCGCTCTGGTCTGGGGCCCCGGAGCGCGCGCCGACGTGCCGACGCTGGTGTCCGCGGATCCGTGGGGGCAGCTGGCGGTGGCTCTGCTGCTGGCGGCGGCCGTCGGGGCGGTCACGCGCTGGACCCGGTTCGGCAGGGAGTTGCGGGCCGTCGTCGACGACCGCTCGCTCGCGGTGCTCGGGGGCATCGACGCGGACCGGGTGGCCGCGGCCGGCTGGGCCTTCGGGTCATTCACCGCGGGCCTGACGGGCGTGCTCCTCGCACCGTACGTGCGCCTCGACCCGTACGGCATGCCGCTCCTCGTCATGGAGGTGATGGCGGTGGCGGTGGCCGCCCGGATGCGCAGTCTGCCGGTCGCCGTCCTGGTGGCGCTGGGCATCGGGGTGGCGCAGAGCCAGCTGACCCGGCTGCATCCGTCGGGCTGGGCCGAGCCGCTGCTCCAGGCCGTGGGCGCGAACCTCTTCGTGGTCGCGCTGCTTCTCGCCGCGCTCGTCCTGCCCGGCATCGGCACCCGCGACGCCCTCCCCCGCGCCGCCGCGCCCCGGACGGCGCTGCCCTCCGGCGGCCGGATAGTGGCGGTGGTCCTCTTCCTTCTCCCCCTCGGCTTCGCGGGCTCGGACCTGCATACGTCGGTCCAGGTCCCGGCGCTCGCGGTGGTACTGCTCTCCCTGGTCGTCGTGACGGGCCGCGGCGGCCAGCTCTCGCTGGGGCAGGCGGCGTACGCCGGTCTGGGCGCCCTGTTCACCGCGCTGCTCGCGGCGGGCCGCTTCCCGGGCCTGCCGGAGCTGCCCGAACTCGCGGCCCTGGCCGTTGCCGTCCTCCTGGTGGCCCCGCTGGGTCTGCTGACCGGCTGGCCCGCGATCAGCCGGCACGGGCTCGCCCTCGCGCTGGCGACCTTCGCGGTGGGGGTCGGCGTCAGCCGCTTCGTCTTCGCCCAGCCGTACGCGACGTCGGGACTGTCGCTCGGCCGCCCGGCGGGCTTCGAGGGCGACCGGGCGTACTACGTCCTCGAACTCGCGCTCCTGGCCGGGGCGTTACTGGCGGTGACCGCGCTGCGCCGGGGTCGCACCGGCCGGGCGCTGGCGGCCATGCGCGACCACGAGTCGGGGGCGTCGGCCGCGGGGGTGCCCGTCCCGGCGCTGAAACTGACGGCCTTCGTGGCCGGCGCCGCGCTGGCGGCCCTGGGCGGCGGTCTCCTCGGCATGGGCCTGCGCGCTTTCGACCCCGGCGCCTTCGACCCCGTCCGCGGCCTCCTCTGGTTCGCCGCGGTCGTCGTCCTCGGCGCCGACAGCGTGCTCGGGGCGCTGCTGGCGGCGGCGCTCCTCGTGGGGCTCGACGCGGGAGCGCGGGGCGGGGTGGCGGCCGCGCTGATCGGCTTCCTCGCGGTCTTCGTCGGGCGTTTCCCCGCCGGCCCCTACGAGGCACTGCGCACGGCGGCCGGCCGCCCGCGCCGCGAGTCGGCCCTCACGCCGCTGGGGGTCCGGGTGCGCGAACGACTGCGGAACGCTGACACGACGGCGCCCCGGATCCGGCCCGCTGCGGCGGGCGCGACGGCGCCACGGATCCGGCCCGCTCCGGCGGGCGCGACGGCGCCGACGGGCGCGTGGACGGGTACGGCAGGTACGGCGCGTGCGCTGCGTGCGCTGCGTGCGCTGCGTGCGCCGAGCGCGCCAGGTGCACCGGGAGCGCCGAGTGAACCGGGAGCGCCGAGTGCGCCAAATGCGCCGAGTGCGCCAAATGCGCCGGGTGCGCCAAATGCGCCGGGGACGATCGGCGTCTCGCGCCGGGACACACTGGCGCGTACCCCGGCGGAACGGCCCGCGCCGCCACGGAGCGCGAACCCTACGCCCCCGCCGCCCGGCACCCCTGCCGCCCCGCCCCCAACTGCCCTTCCGCACAGGCGAGTCACCGCGCCGCCGAGCCCCGCCGCCCGGCCCGCGCGGTCGGCGGCGGCACGCGATACGCGCGCCCCTGTCGCACCGGGACCGGCCCAGGACGCCCTCACCCCGCTGCTGAGGGCCCGGCACCTCCACGTGGCCTACGGCGGGTTCACGGCGCTCGACGGGGTCGACCTGGATGTGCGTGCCGGGCGGATCACGGCGGTCGTGGGCCCCAACGGAGCGGGCAAGAGCACCCTGTTCCACTGCCTCGCCGGAACGCTGCGTCCCACGCGCGGACGGATCCTCCTCGGCGAGCGCGACATCACGAGGCCGGCCGCCCACGCGCGGACCCGGCTCGGCATCGCGCGCACCTTTCAGCAGCTGGCCGTTTTCCCGTCGTTGACGGTGGCCGAGAACGTCCGGGTCGGCGCGGAGCAGGGCCGGGTCGTCGATCCGGCCGCCGTGGAGCGGGTGTTGCGGCTGCTCGGGCTCGACGGTCCGGTGCGGTCCCGTCCGGCGGCGGGGCTGCCGACCGGGACCCTGCGCCGCGTCGAGCTGGCCCGCGCGCTCGCGGGCAGCCCGCGCGTGCTGCTGCTGGACGAGCCGGCCGCGGGACTCGACAGCGCCGAAGTGGCCACCCTCAGCCGGGTGTTGCGGGCCCTCGCCGCCGACGGCATGGCCCTGCTCGTCGTCGAGCACGATCTCGACCTGGTCGCGGACCTGGCCCACACGGTGCACGTCATGGCGGCGGGACGGATCGTCACGTCGGGGCCCGCCGGCCGGGTACTGGACACGGCGGGTGAGGCATGAGCATCGCCCTGTGCCACGCGCGCGTGCGCTACGGCCCCCTGGAGGCACTGCACGGCGTGTCCCTCCTCGCGCCCGGCCCCGGTCTCACCGTGCTGCTCGGCCGCAACGGCTCCGGCCGTACGACCGCGCTGCGCGCCCTGGCCGGCTCCGTCCCCCTCTCCGGTGGCGCCGTCGTCTGGGACGGCACCGACGTGACCCGCCTGCCGGCGTACGAGCGGGCCCGGCGCGGCTTGTGCCTGGTTCCGGAACGGCAGGCCGTCTTCGACTCCCTGACCGTGCGCGAGAACCTCGAACTGGCGGCAGCGCGGCGGACCACGGCCGCAGCCTTCGAGGCGGCGCTCGACGCCTACCCCGCCCTCGAACCCCTGCTTCTCCGTCGCGCGGGCACCCTCTCCGGCGGCGAGCAGCGCATGCTCGCGCTCTCCCGGGTTGTGCTGGCACGCGCGCGCGTGGTGCTCGTCGACGAGCCGGCGCAGGGCATGTCACCGGCGGTCGCGGCACGGACGTACGAGCTGCTGAGCGGTCTCGACGCGTGCGTGGTCGTCGCGGAACAGCGGCTGCCGCCCGGACTGCGCGCCACGGCGCCGGCGACGACGTACGTCCATGAACTGCGCCGCGGGACGGTCGTGTTCAGCGGAGAGGCGGCCGAGGCGGCAGAGGTACGGACGACGGGCCGGGCGTCCGGGGCGGGCCGAAGCGGGCACGGGCCGTCGCCAGGACGCGGCCGGAATCCTTTGGGATGAGCAGCATCGTGCCGATGTTCAGCCGGTCCGGACGGCTCCCGATCATCTGCCGGTTGGCCCGGTAGAGGGCCTGCCAGCCGCCCTTCAGGGCGTACTTGCGGGCGATCGACGACAGGGTCTCGCCGGCCTTCACCACATGCACCCGGCCCGCGAGCGCGTACCGCTTGGAACAGTCGGGCCACGCCTCCCACCCCTGGACGGCCAGGACGTTCTTGGCGACCTTGATCTGCTCCTCGCGCGTGGCCAGATCGGCACGCGGGGCGTAGGCGAGTCCGCCGAACTCCTTCCACGTGGGCTGCCAGAACTGCAGTCCCCCGTAGAAGCCGTTTCCGGTGTTCGCGTTCCAGCGGCCGCTGCTCTCGCACTCGGCGAGACAGCCCCAGGGCCACTGGTCCGTCGCACAGTCGTACGGTACCCGCGCTGTCTGCGGATCCGGAAGCGGTGGCGGTGGCACGGCCGTTGCCCGCGAGGGGGCGAGGGCGGCGAGGGCGGCGGCAAGCACCGCCGCGTACCGGACACGCCGGAGCGGAAGGAGAAGCGACGCGAGGGACGGGGCGGGGTACATCGGCCCACGCTAAGCAGCGTGGGCTCCGGGGCCCGCGAGCCGCGCCCGGGGCGGACGGGGCCCCACCCGGTCGGACGACCGGGTGGGGCCCCCGTGCCGGAGCACGGTGAACGGCTCAGACGGCGAGCCGCTGTCCGACCACGATCAGATCGGGATCGGCGCCGATGACAGCCCTGTTGGCGGCGTAGATCTTCCGCCAGGCGGTCCCGTGCCGCGCCGCGATTCCGCTCAGGGTGTCGCCGTCACGGACGGTGTAGTTGCCGCGTGCCGAACCGCGGTTGGTGTGGCCCGTCGGCCGTGCCGGCGCCTTCGACGGCTTCGCGGTCTTCGACGGGGCCGACTTGGGCGCCGGCTTGGTGGTGGCCGACCCTCCGGCCGACCCGGCGCCCGAGGATGCGGGCGCCCCTCCGGACGCTCCGGCGCGCGCCGAGCAGGTGGGCCATGCGCCCCATCCCTGCGCGCGCTGGACCTTGGTGGCGACGGCGATCTGCGCGGACCTGGACGCCTTGTCGGCGGTCGACGCATAGGCCGAACCGCCGTACGCGCGCCAGGTGCCGGCGGAGAACTGGAGCCCTCCGTAGTAGCCGTTGCCGGTGTTGATGTGCCAGTTTCCACCGCTCTCGCACTGGGCGATGCGGTCCCACACTCCGTTGTCGGCCGCGGCGGCGTTGCCGGTCGCTGCGAGCAGTCCGAGCGGGGCGAGCAGCGCCGCCCCGGTGAGGACCGCCGCCGTACGAGTCGTACGGGCCTTACGAGTGTTCTCGGCACATTCGGTCATTTAGTTCCCTCTCGAAGGACCCGGGATCCCCCAAGGCGGGGCACGGCTCCCGTCGTACAGAACGCGGGCGCCGCGCTCCTCCCCGTCCGCCGGACGTGGTGCTGCGAGCTGGCTGTGATGCGGTCGGCGGACGTACCCGAGCGGTGCTAGTTGCACACGGCGGAGGAATCTAGGGAGCTGGTCCATCCGGTATCAACCACATCCTTGTCATTCCAGGCCAGTTGACTGTTACCGGGGGTATCAACGAGATTCGGCCACCCACTTCATTGGGTGATTTCCGGATTTGTCGACCTGTCGGTCTGGTGATCTGTGACCCACTTCACCGCCTCAACTTCCTTGGGGATCCGAGTAGTTGGCGTGGAGTGACGGATTCCGGGTGCTCTCTCACCCTGTGCTTCGGATGGTTCGATTCCGTTCGCTTCCGGGCGTGACTCCGGCCACAGATCGTCCGTTGTCTTCTTCATGAGCCGGGGACCCCCCGCGTTCATGGGCCGGGAGCCACCCGGCATCGCCACGCACCGCATCCCGAGGAGCCACCCGTGCCGCGCATGCTCGACGTCAGCGACGACGTACGCGCCGAGATCGGCGACGAAGAAGCCGACCGGCTGCTCGCCGGAGAGAACGCCCCCGGCAGTTACGACTGCACGTCCTGCCGCACCCCGGGCGACTCGGAACAGGAGCGCACCAGCACCGTCCTGTTCATCGGCGACGAGACCGCCGTCCTCGCCTTCGCCCACGCCGGCTGCCTGCCCTCCCAGGTCGTCCAGGTCACCGAGGAGCAGCTCCAGGGCGCCGTCCGCTCCATCACCGCCGACGGCGGCCCCGCCACGGCCGCGCCCGAGCAGGCCGTGCTCGGTGTCACCAGCGGACTCGTGCTGATCAACGGCGAGCTGCACCCGGCGCTCGTCGTCGAGCCGACCGGACCGATCGTGCGGCCGGGCACGACCGGGGCCGGCGACGACTTCCTGCCGCTGCTCATCGAGCAGGGCTTCATGCCGGTGACCGAGCTGACCGAGCCGCCCTCCGTGCTGCACGGCTGGTCCGTGCTGCTCGCCATGGGCCAGCTGCACGCCGTGCTGCAGCCGGGCACCGGCGGCGGCTCACCGGTCGCCTGGTGGCAGGCGCACCAGCCGCTCCAGGTCACCGAGAGCTGGCGGGCAGCGGCCAACAAGCACCAGCAGGTCCTGCTCTTCGCGGCCCCGGCAGGCTCGATCGGCCGGCAGCCCCGCGAGGACCTGCTGCGCGACGCCCTCGACAAGGCGGCCGCCAACGGCAAGCTCGTCGCGAGCGCCATGCCGCTGGCCGGTACCTGACCCGGCTCCACCAGGCGCCCGGAGCAACGGCTCCGGGCGCCCGCCCATGTCGCGCCCGGCCCGTCTCGCGCCGTCGCGCCCCGGCTTCCTCATGCGCTCATGCGCCGAGCACACTCCTGCTGACCTGCGAAATCCGCGGCCCGGACCGCATCCGTTGGGCAGCGGGGTCGTTGGCACATACGTGCACACCTACGACGCCCCCCGCCGCCAGCCCTTCCAGTCGATCCCGTCCGCGCGACCGGCCCAGGACCCCCCGGGCGGCCCCTCCGCCACGCCGATCTACGACGCGCTCTATGCCGAGTGGGTCAGATCCTTCAGGGCGCTGCCCGGCGACCGGCGCGGGGAGGACGAAGGGGACTTCGCACCCTTCGGCAGCCTGCCGCACGGCTCCCACGGGTACGGCTCGTCGTACGGCGGGTACAGCTCGTACAGCGCGGGGGCGTCCTCGGCGCGCAACGGCGGTACGCAGCACGGGCACACCGCGACGACCACCGCCATCTGGCAGACGGGCAGCCGGCAGCACAGCACCGGTATGCACCACATCCCGGCCGCGCTGCCGCCGGCGCCCCGCCGCGGGATCTGAGACACGGGAAAGGGGCGGCTTCGCGCGAAGCCGCCCCTTTCCCGTGTCCCGTTACTTCTTCTTGCCGCGCTTCTCGCGCACCCGCACGGAGATGTGGATCGGCGTCCCCTCGAAACCGAACTGCTCGCGCAGCCGGCGCTCGATGAAGCGGCGGTAGCCGTGCTCGATGAAGCCGGAGGCGAAGAGCACGAACCGCGGCGGCTTGGTGCCCGCCTGCGTACCGAAGAGGATGCGGGGCTGCTTGCCGCCGCGGACCGGGTGCGGGTGGGCGGCGACCAGCTCACCGAGGAAGGCGTTCAGCCTGCCGGTCGGGACGCGGGTCTCCCAGCCGTCCAGAGCAGCCTCGATCGCCGGGACGAGCTTCTCCATGTGCCGGCCGGTACGAGCCGACACGTTCACCCGGGGCGCCCAGGCGACCTGGAGGAGCTCGGTCTCGATCTCGCGCTCCAGGTAGTAGCGGCGCTCCTCGTCGAGGCTGTCCCACTTGTTGAAGGCGAGGACGATCGCACGGCCGGCGTCGACGGCCATCGTGACGATGCGCTGGTCCTGGACGGAGATGCTCTCGGACGCGTCGATCAGGATGACGGCGACCTCTGCCTTCTCGACGGCGGCGGCTGTGCGCAGCGAGGCGTAGTAGTCGGCGCCCTGCTGGAGGTGGACGCGCTTGCGGATGCCCGCCGTGTCGACGAACTTCCAGGTGACACCGCCGAGTTCGATCAGCTCGTCGACCGGGTCACGGGTGGTGCCCGCGACCTCGTTGACGACCACGCGGTCCTCGTTGGCCACCCTGTTCAGCAGCGAGGACTTGCCCACGTTCGGGCGGCCGATGAGGGCGATGCGGCGGGGGCCGCCCACCGCGGTGCCGAAGGTCTGCGCCGGGGCCTCGGGCAGGGCCTCCAGGACGGCGTCCAGCATGTCGCCGGTGCCGCGGCCGTGCAGCGCGGAGACGGGGTGCGGCTCACCGAGGCCAAGGGCCCAGAGATACGAGGCGTCGGCCTCGCCGCTCAGTCCGTCGACCTTGTTGGCGCACAGCACGACCGGCTTGCCGGCCTTGCGCAGCAGTCGTACGACCGCCTCGTCGGTGTCGGTCGCGCCCACCTTGGCGTCGACGACGAAGACCACCGCGTCGGCGGCCTCGATCGCGTACTCGGCCTGGGCGGCGACGGAGGCGTCGATGCCGAGGACGTCCTGCTCCCAGCCGCCGGTGTCGACGAGCTTGAAGCGGCGGCCCGCCCACTCGGCCTCGTAGGTGACGCGGTCGCGGGTGACGCCCGGCTTGTCCTCCACGACGGCCTCGCGGCGGCCGATGATGCGGTTCACCAGGGTCGACTTGCCGACATTGGGCCGGCCGACGACGGCGAGGACGGGCAGCGGACCGTGGCCCGCCTCCCCGATCGCGCCCTCGACGTCCTCGATGTCGAAGCCTTCTTCCGCGGCGAGCTCCATGAACTCCGCGTACTCGGCATCGCCAAGTGCCCCGTGCTCGTGCTCAGCCGAGCCGTCGGGCTGGATGTGGTCGTTCATGAAGTCCGTACCTCGTCGTTCATCGTGGTGATCGGTGGACCATCCGCATATCGGGTGATCCACTACTCAAGTGTCGCCTACTGCTCGGCGGGGCGCCCGGCGTTTTCCCGGTGTCCGGTCAGCCGCCTGGCGTTCTCCAGGTGCGCCGTGAGCTGCTTCTGGATGCGCACGGTCGCCTCGTCCAGCGCCTTGCGCGTACGTCGTCCACTGCCGTCGCCCGCCTCGAACGGGTCGCCGAAGACGACGTCGACCCGGCTGCGCAGCGGAGGCAGCCCCTTTATCAACCGACTGCTCTTCCCGGAGCTTCCCAGCACCGCCACCGGGACGATCGGGGCGCCACCGCGGACGGCGAAGTACGCGAGCCCCGCGCGCAGCGAGGCGAAGTCGCCCTCGCCCCGGGTGCCCTCCGGGAAGATGCCGAGGGCCCCGCCGTTCTGCAGGACCCCGAGGGCCCGGGTGATGGCGGTGCGGTCGGTGGTGTCACGGTCCACCTTCAGCTGCCCGATGGCGAGCAGGAAGGGGTCGAGCGGACCGATGAATGCTTCCTTCTTGATCAGGAAGTGCGTCGGCCGGGGCGCCACGCCCATGACCATCGGGCCGTCGATGTTGTGCGAGTGGTTGACGGCGAAGATCACCGGGCCGGTCGCGGGGACCTTCCAGGCGCCCAGGACGCGCGGCTTCCAGAAGCCGTACATCAGGCCGACGCCGATGCGGCGGCCGACGTCGGCACCCCGGACGGACGGTGCCTGCACGGAGGGAGCTTCGCTCACTTCGCGGCCCGCTTCTCCTCGACGAGGGTGACGACGCACTCGATGACCTGCTGGAGCGTGAGGTCGGAGGTGTCCACCTCGACCGCGTCGTCCGCCTTGGCGAGCGGGGAGGTCTTGCGGCTGGAGTCCGCCGCGTCCCGCTTGATCAGGGCCTCGCGGGTGGCGTTGATGTCCGCGCCCTTCAGCTCACCGCTGCGGCGGGCGGCCCGCGCCTCGGGGGAGGCGGTGAGGAAGACCTTCAGGTCGGCGTCGGGCAGCACGGTCGTACCGATGTCACGGCCCTCCACCACGATGCCCCCCTCCGCGGACGCGGCGATCGAGCGCTGGAGCTCGGTGATCAGGGCCCGGACCTCGGGCACCGCGCTGACCGCGCTCACCTTGGAGGTGACCTCCTGGGTGCGGATCGGGCCCGCGACATCGGTCCCGTCGACAGTGATGGCCGGCGCGGACGGGTCGGTGCCGGAGATGATCTCCGGCTTCCCCGCCACGGCGGCGATCGCCGAGGGGTCCGTGATGTCGATCCCGTTGCTCACCATCCACCAGGTGATCGCCCGGTACTGCGCACCGGTGTCCAGGTAGCTGAGCCCCAGCTGCGCGGCCACGGCCTTCGACGTGCTCGACTTGCCCGTGCCGGAGGGGCCGTCGATGGCGACAATCACTGCCGGGGCGGTCCGGGCGGCGCCGTTTTCCACGGTGAGGACACCTTCCTGGTGCGAGGTGGAGGTCTGTACGGGACACGAGCGCGCCCCGCACAAGGTTACTGGGTGCGTCGAGCCGCCCAGTACCGGTAAATCCCAGCGCAGGAAATCAGCCCCTCCGGCGTTTGAGGAGCGGGGGTCCAGGGGGCAGAGCCCCCGGCGGGGTCCGGGGCGGAGCCCGGAACGGGAAGGGCAGCGGCGGAGGGGGCGATCCACCCCTCAGCGGCACCACCGCAAGCCTCAGCGGCACCGCCGCAGGCCGCCACCACGGGCCCCAGGCCGCCACCGCAGGCCGCGCCACGGGCCCCAGGCCGCCACCGCAGGCCGCACCACGGGCCTCAGGCTGCACCGCCGCGGGCCGCACCGCGGGGGCCGCACCCGGGCCGCAGACCCACACGCGGGCCCCGCAGGGGCCACCACAGGCCGCCGCAGGCAAGGGCATCGCGGACCCGCCCCCGGCGGGGCTACTGCCGCAACGCCCAGCCCCGCTCCCGCAACGCAGCGCCCAGCACCGGCGCCGCCTTCGGCTCCACCATCAGCTGCACCAGACCGGCCTGCTGCCCGGTGGCGTGCTCGATCCGCACGTCCTCGATGTTCACCCCGGCCATCCCGGCGTCCGCGAAGATCCGGGCGAGCTGGCCCGGCTGGTCGTCGATGAGGACGGCCACGACCTCGTAGGCACGCGGAGCGGAGCCGTGCTTGCCGGGGACGCGGACCTGGCCCGCGTTGCCGCGGCGCAGGACGTCCTCGACGCCGGTGGCACCCTCACGCCGCTTGGACTCGTCCGAGGACTGCAGCGCCCGCAGGGCCTGAACGGTCTCGTCGAGGTCGGCGGAGACGTCCGCGAGGAGGTCGGCCACCGGGCCCGGGTTCGCGGACAGGATGTCGATCCACATCCGGGGGTCGGAGGCCGCGATCCGGGTCACGTCACGGATGCCCTGCCCGCAGAGCCGTACCGCCGCCTCCTCCGCGTTCTCCAGTCGCGCGGCGACCATGCTGGACACCAGATGCGGCATGTGGGAGACGAGGGCGACGGCCCGGTCGTGGGCGTCCGCGTCCATGACGACCGGCACGGCACGGCAGTGGGACACCAGCTCCAGGGCGAGGTTCAGCACCTCGGTGTCCGTGTCCCGGGCGGGCGTCAGGACCCAGGGGCGCCCCTCGAAGAGATCACCGGTGGCGGCCAGCGGGCCGGACTTCTCACGGCCCGACATGGGGTGCGAACCGATGTACGAGGAGAGGTCGAGCCCCAGCGCCTCCAGCTCGCGGCGCGGACCGCCCTTGACGCTGGCCACGTCCAGATAGCCGCGCGCCACCCCGCGGCGCATCGCGTCGGCGAGCGTGGCCGCCACGTGCGCGGGCGGGGCGGCCACGATGGCGAGATCGACGGGCCCCTCGGGCGCCTCCTCCGTGCCGGCGCCCAGCGCGGCCGCCGTACGGGCCTGTTCGGGGTCGTGGTCGGTGAGGTGCACGACGACGCCGCGTCCGCTCAGCGCCAGCGCCGCCGACGTGCCGATCAGCCCGGTCCCGATGACGAGTGCGCTTCTCACTGGGCGATGTCCTTGCGCAGTGCGCCCGCGGCGCCCAGGTAGACATGCGCGATGTCGGCCCGGGGCTTGTCGGACTCGATGTGCGCGAGGACCCGGACGACCCGGGGCATCGCGCCCTCGATGTCCAGCTCCTGCGCGCAGATCAGCGGTACGTCGACGATGCCGAGCTTGCGGGCCGCGGCCGCCGGGAAGTCGCTGTGCAGATCGGGCGTCGCGGTGAACCAGATGCTGATCAGGTCGTCCGTGGTGAGACCGTTGCGCTCAAGGACGGCGGTCAGCAGCTCGCTGACCTGCTCGTCCATGTGCCCGGCCTCGTCCCGTTCCAGTTGGACGGCGCCCCGGACCGCTCGTACCGCCACGGTGATGCTCCTCGCTGATCTGCGTACACGTCTTGTCACACCAGCGTAGTCAGGCCGCAATGCGCCGGTGCGCGGCGCCCGCCTGACGAGACGGCCGCCGCGCACCGGGCACGGCTCAGAGCTGCTGCTCCTTGACGAGGTCCGCCAGGGACCCGGTGGGGATCCGCCCCTCGGGGGTGAGCTTGTCGACCGCCTGGGGCAGGGACTGCGCGAGATGGTCCGCGGCCTGCTCGGGCGTGACGCCGGCCTGGTCGGCGACCTTCTGGAGCGTGCCGTCGGGCAGCGCCTGCTGGACCTGCTCGCCGGTCACGGGCTTGTTCTCGCCGGTACCGACCCACGACTGCGCCTGGTCGGCCAGTCCGGACTTGGCCAGCATGTCCAGGAGGCCGCCCAGCGGGTTGCTGCCGTTGCCGACGGTGCCGCCACCGCCCAGGGACTGGAGCAGCGCACCCAGGACGTTGCCGCCGCCGGAGGCCCCGCCCTGGCCGCCTCCGCCGAGGAGGCCGCCGAGCAGACTGCCGAGATCGTTACCCGCCATGGTCACGCCTTTCGAGACGGGCCGGGGATCGGTCACCGCCCGGCCTCAGACCTTGCCAATGTCACTCGAATCGCCCTATTCCGCCACTTGTAGTGAGAACGCACCCGTGTGCCTCTGGACGCGGGGGCGCGGGTCCGCTGTCATGGCAGGAAGCTCGCGGCACACGCTTCGTGACCCACGGCTCGTGGCCCAAGTCCCGCGGCGGAAGGCCCGATTCGGGGGAGAAACACATGAGGCGCGCCGGACCCCTGTTCACCCTTCTTGCCGGCCTGCTGCTCGGCCTGTTCATGCTGTCGCTCAACGCGACGACGGGGACGAAGGGTTCGTCGTACGAGAGCGAGCCGACGCCGAGCGCGACCCCGTCACCCTCCACCGCGTCCCCTTCTCCCTCGCCGACGCCGACTCCGTCGAAGAGCGCCCCGCCCAACGCCGACTATGCGGGCCGCACCGACGACGACTCCTCCGCGGTCGCGGTCTCCCTGCGCGACGGCAAGGCGATCGCGTACTTCTGCGACGGCCACGACAAGGAGTCGTGGCTGAAGGGCGACGTCAAGGACGACGGCAGCATGAAGCTCAGCGGCAAGCACGGCGCGAAGCTCAACGGCACGCTCGAGGAAGGCCGGCGGATCCGCGGCAGCGTCGACATCGACGGCGGGCACTACGGGTTCACGGCGGACAAGGCGATCAAGCCGTCCGGGCTGTACCGGGCGACGGCGACCGTGCGCGGCGCGAAGCTCGACGGCGGCTGGATCGTGCTGCCGGGCGGCAGGCAGGTCGGCCTCCTCACCCGCGACGGCAAGGCCTCGGCCGCGCCCCGGATCGACCCGGAGACCGGCGCCGTGACGATCGACGGCAAGCGGCTCACCGCCCGGCCCGTCACCCCCTGACCGCCTCTTCCGCAGGGAGCCGTTCATGACCGTGGACCCGAACGCCGCCACCCAGGGTTTCCCCTCTCCCCAGCCGGCCCACCGCCGCCCGAGTGCGGCCCGCTATCTCGTCCCGGCCCTGGTCGCCGCGGCGGTCGCGGTCGGCCTCGGTGTGTACGGGAAGGTGCACGACCCGGCCGGCACCGCCTTCAACCTCGCCGGCTTCAGCAGCTCGGGCGCGGTGAAGACCTGGCTGGCGACAACGGCGTTCGGCTTCGCCGTCGTCCAGCTGGTATCGGCGTTCATGGTCTACGGCAGGCTCCCGGGGCCGAGCTGGTCGGGGGTGCTGCACCGCTGGTCGGGACGGGTCGCCTTCCTGGTGGCGGTGCCGGTGGCCGTGCACTGTCTCTACGCCTTCGGCTATCAGACGTACGAGCCGCGCGTGCTGTGGCACTCGCTTCTGGGTTGCTTCTTCTTTGGGGCATTCAGTGCCAAAATGCTCCTGCTCCGCTCGGAGCGACTGCCCGGCTGGCTGCTGCCGATCGTCGGAGGAATCGTGTTCACCGTCCTCACGGTCATCTGGCTGACGTCGGCTCTCTGGTTCTTCCGCACGTTCGGAGTGACGACATGACGTACCCCTCGGCGCGACGCACGGTTCTCGCGACGGGCGCGGCCGCCCTGCTCACGGGATGCAGCAACTACGACGACAACAACGACAGCGGCAGCTCCCAGGAGGCGTCCTCCCCCGGGTCGTCGAAGGCGGGGGCCTCGGCCGGCGGCGAGGAGCTCGCCAGGACGACCGACATCCCGGTCGGCGGCGGCAAGATCTTCAAGGACCAGAAGATCGTCGTCACCCAGCCCGGCAAGGGCGAGTTCAAGGCCTTCTCCGCGGTCTGCACGCACGCGGGCTGCACGGTGGGCAGCGTGTCGGACGGCACCATCAACTGTCCGTGCCACGGCAGCAAGTACCGCATCGCGGACGCCTCGGTGGCCCACGGACCGGCCACCCGTCCGCTGCCCGCGGAGAAGATCACGGTGGAGGGAAACTCGATTCGCCAGGCGTGAGGCGGCGCGTACGCTCCGGGGCATGGATCCCGAGGCCCTGGTACGCGACCACACGATCTACGCCTGTGTGATGGGTTCCCGTGCCTTCGGCCTGGCCACGGACGGCAGTGACACGGACCGTCGGGGCGTGTTCCTCGCCCCGACTCCCCTGTTCTGGCGCTTCGACAAGCCCCCGGCCCACGTCGAGGGCCCGGCCGAGGAGCAGTTCGGCTGGGAGCTGGAGCGTTTCCTCACCCTTGCCCTGCGGGCCAACCCGAACGTCCTGGAGTGCCTCCACTCCCCCCTCGTCGAGCACATCGACGCCACGGGCCACGAACTGGTCGCGCTCCGGGAGGCGTTCCTCTCACGACAGGCCCACGAGACGTTCACACGCTATGCCCTGGGCCAGCGCAAGAAGCTCGACGCCGATGTGCGCCAGTACGGTGCTCCCCGCTGGAAGCACGCCATGCACCTGCTGCGCCTGCTGATGAGCTCCCGGGACCTCCTGCGCACCGGCGTCCTGACGATCGACGTCGGCGAACAGCGCGAACCGCTGCTCGCGGTGAAGCGGGGCGAGGTCTCCTGGCCGGAGGTCGAGGCGTGGATGAGCCGGCTGGCGGAGGAGGCGGACGCGGCCTCGGCCAGCAGTCCGCTGCCGCCCGAGCCGGACCACGCGCGCGTCGAGGACTTCCTGGTCCGCACCCGCCGCACGTCAGCCCTGCAGACGGACCCGGACGACGAACTCGTGCAGAGCGTCGTACACCGCCGGCGCGTGGGCAGCACTGAGCCCTCCTGCGCCTCGTCCAGCACGGCGTGCAGCCGCTCCACGTCGTCCCGCACGCGCGCGTGCGGGACGACCGCCGCGCCGTGTTCCCGCTCCGCCTTGGCGGCGATCAGGTCCGGCAGATACGCCGGAGCGTCGACCTGTCCGATGAGCGTGGGCAGATGCGCCTGCACCTCACCGCTGCGCATCAGATGGATACCGGTGAGCAGCACCCGGAACGTGTAGAGCAGCGGCTTGAGTTCACCGGTCTTCTCGAAAAGACGCCACTGCGTCGTCGCGAATCCCCGGTAATGGTGGGCGTGATGGCCGGTGAGGACGCCGGGGGCCAGCGCGACCAGTTCCGCGTGCTCCTCGCTCGTGTGCACGACGAGCGGCGAGAGGAGCTGCTCAAGGACGTAGCCGTTGCGCCGCAGCATCAGCCGTACGAACTTGCGCACGTCGTGGGTGACCAGGTCCATCTCGACGCCGTCCCGGTCCCACATCCGCGACCGGGTCTCCTCCGGTTCGCGCAGTCCGACCAGGTCGGCCGCGGGCAGCAGATGAACGCCCCGCAGGTCGACGTCCGAATCACGGGACGGGAATCCGTACAGGTGCGCGCCGGAGACGGTGGCGAACAGCACGGGGTCGGGCTGCTCGGCCACCACGGGCGTCAGATCGATGTCCAGGGCGGTGATCATGGCTCAAGCGTCCCAGAGGGCGCCGAGGGAGACGAGGTCGCTCTGGTACTCGATGCGGTCGGCCCACTCCGTCGGCCAGGCGTCCGAGCCGTGGTGGGCGCCCGCGAAGGCGCCCGCCAGACAGGCGATGGAGTCGGAGTCGCCGGACGTGCAGGCGGCCCGGCGCAGCGCGGTGACGGGTTCGTCGACGAAGAGCAGGAAGCACAACAGGCCGGTGGCGAGCGCCTCTTCGGCGATCCAGCCCTCGCCGGTGGCCAGGCACGGGTCGGTCTCCGGCGAGACGGTGCGCACGGCTTCCCGGAGCCGGTCCAGGACGGCCAGGCACTCGTCCCAGCCGCGCGCGATGAAGTGCTCCGGCGTCGGGGCGTCGCTGCGGGTCCACAGGTCGCCGAGCCAGCGGGAGTGGTAGCGGCCGCGGTTCTCGTACGCGTACGAGCGGAGGAGTCCGATCAGCCCGGTCGGCTCGGCGCCCTGCGCGAGCAGCCGTATCGCGTGCGCCGTGAGGTCGGACGCGGCGAGCGCCGTGGGGTGGCCGTGGGTGAGCGCGGCCTGCAACTGCGCGGCGCCCGCGCGCTGTTCGTCGCTCAGCCCCTGGACGAGGCCGAGGGGCGCGACCCGCATGTTGGCCCCGCAGCCCTTGGAGTGGATCTGGCTGGCCTCCTGCCAGGGGCGGCCCTCGGCCTTGAGCAGATCGCAGGCGACCAGGCAGGTCCGGCCGGGCGCGCGGTTGTTGTCCGGCGACTGGTACCAGTCCACGAACTCCTCGCGCAGCGGCCGCTCCAGCCGCTTCGGCCCGAGCAGCCCCCGGTCCATCGCCGTACGCAGTCCGTGCCCCACCGCAAGGGTCATCTGCGTGTCGTCCGTGACGATCGCGGGCCTGGGCAGCTCCATCTGCCGCCAGGGCCCGCACTTGGCGAGGATCGACGGCACGTCGTTGAACTCGGTCGGGAAACCGAGCGCGTCACCGAGGGCGAGCCCGATCAGGGATCCGGTGGCGGCACGTTTCGCGAGGGTCGTGGTGGTCATGAGGGCCGTCCTTCCGGGGCGGGGCGCAGCAGGGGTGGATGCAGGGCGGTGGCGTCACCCGCGCGGTACAGCGCGGCCGGCTTCCCGCGGCCGCCGGTCAGCCGCGCGGCACCCGGGACCGGCGCGACGAAGCCCGGCGTGGCCAGGACCTTGCGCCGGAAGTTGGGCCGGTCGAGGGCGGTGCCCCACACGGTCTCGTAGACCTGCTGCAACTCGCCGAGCGTGAACTCCGGCGGGCAGAAGGACGTGGCGAGACAGGTGTATTCGAGCTTGGCGCCGACGCGTTCGTGGGCGTCGGCGAGGATCCGGTCGTGGTCGAAGGCGAGCGGGTCGAGCGCGTCGTACCGCAGCCACCGGGCCTGCGCCGCGTCACCGCCGCCGCGCGGCTCGGGAGCGTCGGGGAGCAGGGCGGCGAAGGCGACGGAGACGACCCGCATCCTCGGGTCGCGGCCGGGTTCGCTGTAGGTGCGCAGCTGCTCCAGATGGAGCCCGGAGAGGTCCGACAGGCCGGTCTCCTCGGCGAGTTCGCGCCGGGCGGCCGCCTCCGCGGACTCGTCCGGCAGGACGAATCCGCCGGGCAGCGCCCAACGGCCCGCGTACGGCTCGTGCCCCCGCTCGACGAGCAGCACCTGGAGCGCGCCGGCGCGCACCGTGAGCACGGCCAGGTCGACGGTGACCGCGAAGGGCTCGAACGCGTGCTTGTCGTACCCCTCGGGCGCACTGCCCCCGGGTGCCCGGCCCTCGTCGCTTCCGCGCACGCACCCGCCCCCCTTTAATAGTCAGTACGACTATAAAGAGCGCGGGTTGGCTGCCGCAACCCCCTGGGCGTGGACAGGCCGGCGTAATTCCCTGGGCACCCAGGGAGGGCAGGGGTTCCCAGCGGCTCCCCCAGGCGCTTCTCCCGGCCTACGGGGCTCAGCGGGCAGCCCGGGGCCCCCTCCGCCCTCCAGGGCCGTCAGGCACGTACGCACGGCGATCCTGCCGGGCGCAGGCGCTCGGCCCAAGGCCGTACGGATCCGGCGGGGCGGTGAAAACGAATCGGCCGGTCCCGGGAACAACCCGGAACCGACCGAAGGAGTGCGCGAACGCCGGAGGCTAGAGGTCGACCTCCTGCATGAGCATCCCGACCTCGGTGTTCGACAGGCGGCGCAGCCAGCCCGACTTCTGGTCGCCCAGGGTGATCGGGCCGAAGGAGACGCGCACCAGCTTGTCGACCGGGAAGCCGGCCTCCGCGAGCATGCGGCGCACGATGTGCTTGCGACCCTCGTGCAGGGTCACCTCGACCAGGTAGTTCTTGCCGGTCTGCTCGACGACACGGAAGTGGTCCGCCTTCGCGTACCCGTCCTCGAGCTGGATGCCGTCCTTGAGCTGCTTGCCCAGGTCGCGCGGGATCGGGCCCACGATGTGCGCGAGGTAGACCTTCTTCACGCCGTACTTGGGGTGAGTCAGCCGGTGCGCGAGCTCACCGTGGTTGGTGAGCAGGATGACGCCCTCGGTCTCGGTGTCGAGCCGGCCGACGTGGAAAAGCCGCGTCTCGCGGTTCGTCACGTAGTCACCGAGGCACTGACGGCCCTCGGTGTCCTCCATGGTCGAGACGACACCGGCGGGCTTGTTCAGCGAGAAGAACTGGTACGACTGCGTGGCCACGGTCAGCCCGTCGACCTTGATCTCGTCGTTCTCCGGGTCGACGCGCATGCCCTGCTCGAGGACGATCTCGCCGTTCACCTCGACGCGGGCCTGCTCGACCAGCTCCTCGCAGGCGCGCCGGGAGCCGTAGCCCGCGCGCGCGAGCACCTTCTGCAGGCGCTCGCCTTCCTGCTCGGCGCCGGGGTGGGTCTTGGGCGTCTTGATCTCGGGCTTGCCCGCGTACCGGTCGCGGTTGCGCTCCTCGGCCCGCGTCTCGTACTCGCGGGAGCGTGCGGGCTCCGTACGGCCGCCGCGCTGCTGGCTCTGCTTGGGGCCGCCCTTGGCGCCGCCGCGGGCCGCGTTGCCGCGCCCCGACTTCGGGCCTTCGTGGGACGCGGCGGGACCCACGTCGTAGCGGCGCTCCTCGGGACGGGGCTTGCCTGCGCGCTTCGGCCTGTCGTCACGCGCTCCCCCGCTCCTCGGCTGGGAGCCGCCCCCACCGGACCCGCGGGGGTTGCCCCCACCGGTCCCGCGAGAGGCACCGCCCCCGCCGGACCCGCGGGGGTTACCGCCCCCACCGGTCCCGCGGGGGTTGCCGCGCCCGCTGTTCCTGCCACTGCCGCTGCCACTGCTTCGCATCAAAGTTCCGTCGTCGTCGTGTCGTCTGCATCTGCATCCGGTGCGTCCGGATCGAACGACGGGACCCCTTCCAGCGTCTCAGCCTCGATCGCGTCCGCCTCGGGGAGGAAGGGCGCGAGCTCCGGGAGCTCGTCCAGGCCGCGCAGGCCCATTCGCTCCAGGAAGTAGTTCGTCGTCGTGTACAGGATCGCACCTGTTTCGGGTTCCGTGCCCGCCTCCTCGACCAGACCCCGCTGGAGGAGGGTGCGCATCACGCCGTCACAGTTCACTCCGCGCACCGCCGAGACCCTGGATCGGCTGACCGGCTGGCGGTACGCGACGACCGCGAGGGTCTCCAGTGCCGCCTGGGTGAGCCGGGCCTGCTGCCCGTCGAGCACGAAGCGTTCCACGGCCGCCGCGTACCCGGGCCGGGAGTAGAACCGCCAGCCGCCGGCGATGAGCCGCAGCTCGAAACCGCGGCCCTGGACGGTGTACTCGTCGGCCAGCTCCCGCAGCGCGTCCGCGATCTGCCGTCGCGGCCGCTCCAGAATCTTCGCGAGGTGTTCCTCGGTGGCCGGCTCGTCCACGACCATGAGGACGGCTTCCAGGGCGGGCCGGAGATCGAGTCCGGCGACGGTGTCCGGCCCGGCCGGGGTCTCGGTGGTCTCCTCGCTCACGCCTTCTCCTCCTTGACCGGCTCGGGCGGCCTGTCGAACTCGTCCGTCACCGTCGGCTGCTCGTCGCTGTCGCCGCCCGTCCAGCGCACCATCAGCTCGCCCAGCGCCTCCTCCTGGTCCAGGGCCACCGCCTTCTCCCGGTAGAGCTCCAGAAGGGCCAGGAACCGGGCCACGACCGTGAGGGTGTCATCGGTGTCCTCGACGAGGACGCGGAAACTGACCTCGCCCCGTTCCCGCAGCCGCGCCACCACGATCTCCGCCTGCTCCCGCACGCTGACCAGCGGCGCGTGGATGTGATCGACGTAGACCTGCGGCTTGGGCTTGGGCTGCATCGCCTTCACGGCGAGCTTGGCGAAGCCCTCGGCCCCGATGCTGATGACGACTTCGGGCAGCAGCTCGGCGTGATGCGCCTCCAGCCCGACGGTACGGGGGTAGCGGCGGGCCTCTTCCTCCAGCCGCGTGTTGAAGATCTCCGCGATCTGCTTGTACGCGCGGTACTGGAGCAGTCGCGCGAAGAGCAGGTCCCGTGCTTCGAGGAGCGCCAGATCCGCCTCGTCCTCGACCTCGGCGGCGGGCAGCAGCCGCGCGGCCTTGAGATCGAGCAGCGTGGCCGCCACGACCAGGAACTCGGTCGTCTGGTCGAGATCCCAGTCCGGCCCCATCGCCCGGATGTGCGCCATGAACTCGTCGGTGACCTTGGAGAGGGCGACTTCCGTGACGTCGAGCTTGTGCTTCGAGATCAGCTGGAGCAGCAGGTCGAAGGGCCCCTCGAAGTTCGAGAGCCGCACCTTGAAGACACCGTCGTCGGGCTCGGGCTCGGGAGGCTCCGGCTCCGCGCCGGGGAACTCGGCCTCGGGCTCGGATTCCGGAGGCTCCGGCTCCGCGCCGGGGAACTCGGCCTCGGGCTCCGCCACAAGGGGCTCAAGCACAGCGGGCCCAAGTTCAGGCTCCGCCGCAAGAGGCTCAGGCACAGCGGGCTCAGGCGCCGACGGCTCAAGCTCGGGTTCCGCCAGAGACAGGCCGGACTCCGGACCAACCGCAGCAGCCTCGGGCCCGGGCTCCGCCTCCACCGGCGATTCGACCGGCTCCTCAGCGGGAACCGGCGCGGGAACCGGAGCGCGACCCACCCCCGGCCCCCGCCCCAGCGCACGCCGCCGCCCGGCGGAGCCGGCGGCGGAGGAAGGCAGGTCGTTCGAGGTCATAGCCGTCGCAGGCTACCGCTACCGCCCGCGAAGCCGTCGTACGAGGATGCTCGCGTCCCCGCGCGATTCCAGATCGGCGAGGACGACGGCGACCGCCTCACGGACGATCCGCCCCCGGTCGACCGCCAGCCCGTGCTCACCGCGGAGCACCAGGCGGGCGTGCTCCAGGTCCATGAGCTCTTCGGCGGACACGTAGACCGTGATCTTCTCGTCGTGCCGCTCCCGTCCACTGGGCCGGCGGTTGGCGCCCCGCCCGCGCTTGCCGCGCGCGGGCTGCCCGGAGGCAGAACCTTCCTGCGCGGGCTGACGCCGCCGCTCGGGGGCCGCGCCCCGGCTGCGGGACTCGCCCCCGTCGGAGTCGGCGTCGGCCGCCACATGCTCGTCGCCCTCGCCGTCGCCGCCCTGCACGGGCACCGACTGCGGCGCGTCCTCGGCGGCGGCGGCCGCGTCGCTCTCGCCCGCTGGAGCCGGCACCCGGGCCTCGCCGTTACGACGCGAGGGCGAGGACGCCTGGAGCGCCATTCCCCCGGTGGTACGGAACAGTTCGTCGGCCCCCGGCAGACTCACTCGGCGTGACACCGGGCGAGCACCTCCCTGGCGAGCTGGCGATAGGCGGCGGCACCGACGGAGTTGGAGGCGTACGTGGTGATCGGCTCACCGGCGACGGTGGTCTCCGGGAAGCGAACGGTCCGGCCGATCACCGTGTGGTAGACGTGATCGTCGAAGGCCTCCACCACGCGTGCGAGCACCTCACGGCTGTGCACCGTGCGGGAGTCGTACATGGTGGCGAGGATGCCGTCGAGCTCCAGCTCGGGGTTGAGCCGCTCCTGGACCTTCTCGATGGTCTCGGTGAGCAGCGCGACACCGCGCAGCGCGAAGAACTCGCACTCGAGCGGCACGATCACCTTGTGAGCCGCCGTCAGGGCGTTCACGGTGAGCAGGCCGAGCGAGGGCTGACAGTCGATCACGATGTAGTCGTAGTCGGCCATCAGCGGCTTGAGCGCCCGCTGCAGCGTGGACTCGCGCGCGACCTCGGACACCAACTGCACTTCGGCGGCGGACAGGTCGATGTTGCTGGGCAGCAGGTCCATGTTCGGGACCGCCGTCTTCAGGAGCACCTCGTCGGCCGCCATGCCCCGCTCCATGAGCAGGTTGTAGACGGTGAGGTCGAGCTCCATCGGGTTGACGCCGAGGCCGACCGAGAGCGCGCCCTGCGGGTCGAAGTCGACGAGCAGGACCCGGCGTCCGTACTCCGCGAGCGCGGCACCCAGGTTGATGGTCGACGTCGTCTTGCCCACGCCGCCCTTCTGGTTGCACATCGCGATGATCTTCGCGGGGCCGTGGTCGGTCAGCGGGCCGGGGATCGGGAAGTACGGCAGCGGGCGCCCGGTCGGGCCGATGCGCTCACGGCGCTGACGGGCCGCGTCGGGCGCGAGTGTGGCCGCGTACTCGGGATCGGGCTCGTACTCGGCGTCGGGGTCGTAGAAGTGCCCCTCGGGCAGTTCGTCGTAGTCGGCGAAGTGGGTGTGGTTCTCGCCACTTCCGTTGCCGGCCATGGCGTTCACGTGATGGCCATCCATGCTCTGGTGTGCTGTCTGAGTCATCCGGGGACTCTTTTGCGCTGCGAAGGTTCGGACAGCGACGGAGCCGACAGCCTCGAGCCCCGTGGGGCCCTGGCCCCGCGCCGGCATTCCTGGTTGACCACCCCCGGGAGTAAATGTCGACTCATTCACAAGTCGTCTTACCTCCTTGGTGACCAGGAAACTTCTAGATAGGTCAGCGTGGCACCATGCCGACGGTTGGCGACTCTATGGCGTGTCACCGGTCCGCAGCAACACAATCCGCCGGACCCGACCCGATGTGTCGGCAACCGAACACCCCTCTGTCAAGGGCGTAAGGCCGTCGCACGGCAGGTTTCCCAGGTGTGCGAATCGGTTAAAGAGTTACGTTCGTGGCGAGTTGAACGAGTGTCGCAAAGTGACCCGACACACATCCGGCCGGACCTTGTCGGGCAAGGTCCGGCCGGGTGCGCGCTGTTGACGACCTCTGTTGACGTATCGCCTTTTACCAGCTGATGACTTAACCGAGCAGGGTCTCGAGCTCGACGTGCTCAAGGCCGTGCGACTCGGCGACCTCACGGTAAACGACCTTGCCGTCATGCGTGTTGAGACCCTTCGCCAGCGCGGGGTCACGGCGCAGCGCCTCGACCCAGCCGCGGTTGGCGAGCTCGACGATGTACGGCAGCGTGGCGTTGGTCAGCGCGTACGTCGAGGTGTTGGGCACCGCGCCGGGCATGTTGGCGACGCAGTAGAAGACCGAGTTGTGGACCGGGAAGGTCGGCTCGGCGTGGGTGGTGGGACGCGAGTCCTCGAAGCAGCCGCCCTGATCGATCGCGATGTCGACAAGAACACTTCCCGGCTTCATCCGCGACACGAGCTCGTTGGTGACCAGCTTCGGGGCCTTGGCGCCCGGGATCAGCACCGCGCCGATGACGAGGTCGGCCTCGAGGCAGGCCTTCTCCAGCTCGAAGGTGTTGGAGACGACGGTCTGGATCTTCGTACCGAAGATCTTGTCCGCCTCCTTGAGCTTGTTGATGTCACGGTCGAGCAGGGTCACGTGGAAGCCCATGCCGATGGCGATCTGCGCGGCGTTCCAGCCGGAGACGCCACCGCCGATGACGACGGCCTTGGCCGCCAGCACACCCGGGACACCGCCCGGCAGCACGCCGCGGCCGCCATTGGCGCGCATCAGGTGGTAGGCGCCGACCTGCGGAGCGAGGCGGCCCGCGACCTCGGACATCGGGGCGAGCAGCGGCAGCGCGCGGCTGGGCAGCTCGACCGTCTCGTACGCGATCGCCGTGGTGCCGGACTCCAGGAGCGCGTCCGTGCACTCCTTGGAAGCGGCCAGGTGCAGGTACGTGAAGAGCGTCTGGTCCTTGCGGAGACGGTGGTACTCCTCCGCGATGGGCTCCTTGACCTTCAGCAGCAGGTCGGCGGCGGCCCAGATCTCGTCGGCGGTCTCCAGGATCTGGGCACCGGCCGAGATGTACTCGTCGTCCGTGATCGAGGAGCCGACACCGGCGTTGCGCTCGACGACGACCTGGTGGCCGTGGCGCACCAGTTCGTGCACGCCGGCGGGGGTGATGGCCACCCGGAACTCGTTGTTCTTGACCTCGCGGGGGATACCGACCTTCACGTCGATCACGGTCCTTGGCTCAGAGGGTTCTGGGGCTATGCGTGCCGGGGCGATCAAGCCAGGCATTGCATGACATACCCGACGCACGGGAGCACACCGGGAGACACCACGAAAGGACGCGGCGGAGCCAGTCTAATGAAGGGATTCTCTCTGTCTAGCCTTTCAATGCATCAATCTTCAGTGGATGTACTACGGATTTCGCAGGCGTTAGCGCCTTGTTCCTTGGCCGATGTGGTCTCCGGCAGCTCATCTCCCAGCATGCGCTCCGCAGCACTGCGGTGCAGCTGGGCCGCCACCGGGTCGCCGAGCCGGTCCAGGGTGTCGGCGAGCCTGAGCTGCAGCGCGGCCTGCAGGCGTACGTCTTCCGCGCGGCGGGCCAGGTCGACCGCCTCATGGCACGTGTACAGCGACTCCTCGGGCCGGCCCGCGTACTCCTGGACCCGCGCCAGCTCGCTCAACGCCCTTGCCTGGGCCGCGACATCGCCGTTCCTCCGATGCCCGGTGACGGCCGAGCGCCAGTTGCGCAGCGCCTCGCCGTAGCGACCCGCATAGGTGTGCGCGCCGGCGATCCGGCCGTACAGCCGGGCCGCTTCGACCCGCTCGCCGCGCGCGAGGCGCTCGGCGAGCGCCCTGCCGTACCAGTCCGCGGCCCGGTCGTAGTCCCCCAGCTCCTGATGGGCGCCGCCTACGGATTCCATCGCGCGGCCGGTCGCATACGGGTCGTTCGCCTCGCGTCCGGCGTCCAGCGCGGCCCGGTAGCGGGTGAGCGCCTCGGCCGTACGGCCCGTCTGCGCGTCGAGATCAGCGAGGTTCAGCAGCGCCGCGGCCTGCTCCCGGGGCAGACTGCGCCGCTCGGCGACATCCAGGACGAGCCGGTGGATGCCGTACAGCTCGGGCGCGGCCGCCTGCGTACCGACGTGCGCGACCATGGCCCGGACGAGGGCGGCCATCAGGCGACGGGCCAGCGTGTCCAGCTCACCGTCGGCCACCGCCGTGCGGGCCGCGGCGAGCAGCGCGGGCTGCCGGATGCGAAGCCAGTCGGCGGCGGCCCGTGGGCTGGGAAAACGCAGGTCGCGGGGCAGACCGGAGAGCTTCTCGCGGGCCGGCGGGTTGTCCGTCTCGGTGATCGCGCGGCAGGACACCAGCAGCCGTACGGTCCGCTCGAGCATCCGGGCGCGGGCCAGCTGAAGCTCCGCCGGGCGATCCTGGCTCTCGGCGAGGGCGCGCAGCAGCGGCAGCAGACAGCCGGGGACCTCGAACTGGGGCAGCGGCGACTCCACCGGCCGCAGGAGGCCGAGCTTGGCGAAGTCCTCCAGGGTGGTGCGGGCCGCGTGCAGGGTGGAGCCCGCCAGCGCGGACGCCGAGTGCGGGTCGACGATGCCGGCCGGGGCGAGGGAGAGCAGGCGCAGCATCCGGGCCGCTGCGCTGGGCAGCGAGCCGTAGACGAGCCGGAAGACACGGGCCAGCGGCGTCCCCTCGTCGCTCTCGGTATGCAGGTGTTTGGCCAGGTCGGCGACGGCCGCCTTGGGCCGGGAGGCGAGCCAGCCCCCGGCGAGCACGAGGGCGGCCGGCTGCCCGGCGCAGATCTCGACCAGGCCCTCGGCGGCGCTCGGGTCGACGGTGATGCGGACCGAGCCGGTGAGCCGCCCGAGCAGTTCCAGGGCGGACTTGGTGTCGAGGCCGCCCAGGGTGCAGGGCCGGACGTCCGCGATGCCGGTCAGCGGGCCCTCGGAGACCGCGACGACCAGGCAGTCCGGGGTGTCCGGCAGCAGGGCGTCGACCTGCTCGGCGGTCGCCGCGTCGTCGAGCAGCAACAGGGCGCGGCGGTCGGCCAGGGCCCCGCGCAGCGCCTCGGTGAGGTCGTCCTCGGCGGCGCCCGGCGGGGTGGCGACGTCCAGCGCTGTGAGCAGGGCCCGCGCGCTGCGTTCGGTGGGCACCGGTGTGCCGTCGGGCTCGGTGAGCCGGGCGCGCAGGACCCCGTCGGGGTAACTCTCGGCGACCTGCCGCACGAGCTCCTCCGCGAGCGCCGTACGGCCGAAGCCGGGCCGGCCCGCGATGAGCAGCACGCGTGCGCGGGGTGCCTTGCGCCCGGACAGAGTGTCCAGTCCCGCGCGCTCGATGTCGACCCGGAGTTCCTTCAACTCTCTTGTACGGCCCAGGAACTGATCCCCCGTGGGAACGGACTCGGCAGCCGGGCACTCCTCCTGTGCCGACACGTCCGTGCCGTCGGTGTCCACTCCCTGATCCGTCACGGGCCACACTCCCGTCCCACTGCGCGCGCCAGCCCGCCGGGACTCCGGACGGGGCGTTTTCAGAGCCTAGTTCACGCTCTGCGACGATCCGGGCGGAGCGCGGCGGCGAGGTCCCCCGATCGGATCAGGCGATCGTCACACCGGGGTCCCCCGGATGGGTGCGTGGACGCGTCCGATCCCGGGACCGGGCGCTTCGGACTCCGGCGCCGGGCGCTTCGGACTTCGGCCGCGACGTGGCGGACTCAGGCCTCGAAGGGCCGGGCCGGCCAGGGCGCCTCCGCCGGGCGCAGCGCGTCGAGTCCGTCGCCGCTGCGGGCGGCGACCAGCGACAGGACGCCCACGACCAGGCAGTTGTTGTGCAGCTCACCGGCGAGCACCCCGTGCACGAGTTCGTCGACGGTCACCCGCGAGAGTTCCATGTCGGCCTCCTCGTCCTCGACCTCGAAGCGCTGTCCCTCGGCCTCGGACAGATCGCGGGCGAGGAAGATGCGGACGGCTTCGTCGCAGCCGCCGGGGGTCGTGTAGACGTCGGCCAGCACGCGCCAGTCCTCGGCCTTGACGTGCGCCTCTTCGTAGAGCTCGCGCTGGGCGGCGTGCAGCGGGTTCTCGCCGGGGATGTCGAGCAGCCCGGCCGGGATCTCCCACAGCTTGTGGCGGACGGGGTGGCGGTACTGGCGGATCACCAGCACGCGCCCCTCGTCGTCGAGGGCGAGGACGGCCACGGAGCCGGGGTGGACCTGGTAGTCACGGCGGGCGACCGACCCGTCGGGCATGACCACGTCGTCGGTGCGAACCGAGGTCTTGTTTCCCACGAAGGGGGTCTCGGTGGCCCTGACCTGCCACTCCTCGGCGGAGTCCTTGATCGTCATGTCGCCCTGTTCCTCCTGCACACCAAACGAAAACCGGGGCGCGCCTCCCAGAAGAAGCGCACCCCGGCAACCGTACAACCCTTGTGTTACCCGGCCGTCCCACCGCCGGTCTTGCGCTCGACGGCGGCCTTCACCAGGCCCGCGAAGAGCGGGTGCGGGCGGGTCGGGCGCGAGCGCAGCTCGGGGTGCGCCTGGGTCGCCACCAGGTAGGGGTGCACCTCGCGCGGGTACTCGACGTACTCCACGAGCTTGCCGTCCGGAGACGTGCCGGAGAACTGCAGACCGGCCTTCTTCTCCAGCTCGGCGCGGTAGGCGTTGTTCACCTCGTAGCGGTGACGGTGGCGCTCCTCGACGTACTCCTTGTTGTCGTACACCTCGCGCACGATGGAGCCCTCGGCCAGCTTGGCGGGGTACATGCCCAGCCGCATCGTGCCGCCCATGTCGCCCTCGCCGGCCACGATGTCGAGCTGCTCGGCCATGGTGGAGATGACCGGGTGGCCCGTCGCGGAGTCGAACTCGGTGGAGTTGGCGTCCGGGATGTCGGCCAGGTTGCGCGCGGCCTCGATCACGATGCACTGCAGGCCCAGACAGAGGCCGAGCAGCGGGATCTTGTTCTCGCGGGCGTACTCGATGGCGCCGACCTTGCCGGACACACCGCGGTCGCCGAAGCCGCCGGGGATGCAGATCGCGTCGACATCGCCGAGCTGGCTCGCGGCACCCGCCGGGGTCTTGCAGTCGTCCGACGTGACCCACTTGATCTTCACGCGGGCCTTGTTCGCGAAGCCGCCGGCGCGCAGCGCCTCGGTGACCGAGAGGTAGGCGTCGGGCAGGTCGATGTACTTGCCGACCAGCGCCATGTTGATCTCGTGCGCGGGGTTGTGGACGCGGTCGAGCAGGTCGTCCCAGGTCGTCCAGTCCACGTCACGGAACGGCAGGTCCAGCTTGCGGACGACGTAGGCGTCCAGGCCCTCGGTGTGCAGGACCTTCGGGATGTCGTAGATCGACTTGGCGTCGATCGCCGCGACCACGGCCGCCTCGTCGACGTCGCACATCAGCGAGATCTTGCGCTTGATGGCGGTGGGCACCTCGCGGTCGGCGCGCAGCACGATCGCGTCCGGCTGGATACCGATGGCCCGCAGCGCCGCAACCGAGTGCTGGGTCGGCTTCGTCTTCAGTTCCCCGGACGGGCCGATGTACGGAAGGAGCGAGATGTGGACCACGAACACGTTGTCGCGGCCGACCTCGTGACGGACCTGGCGGACCGTCTCCAGGAACGGCAGCGACTCGATGTCGCCGACCGTGCCGCCGACCTCGGTGATGACGACGTCGACGTCGTCGGTGGCCATGCGGCGGATGCGGTGCTTGATCTCGTTGGTGATGTGCGGGATGACCTGCACGGTGTCGCCCAGGTACTCGCCGCGCCGCTCCTTGGCGATGACCGTCGAGTACACCTGCCCTGTAGTGACGTTGGCGGTGCCGTCCAAGTCGACGTCGAGGAACCGCTCGTAGTGTCCGATGTCCAGGTCGGTCTCGGCTCCGTCGTTGGTGACGAACACCTCACCGTGCTGGAACGGGTTCATGGTGCCGGGGTCGACGTTCAGGTACGGGTCGAGCTTCTGCATCGTGACCCGCAGACCGCGCGCCTTCAGCAGCGCACCCAGGCTGGAGGCCGTCAGGCCCTTGCCGAGGGAGGAGGCGACACCCCCGGTGACGAAGATGTGCTTGGTCGTCGTGGCTGTGCTGTTTCGAAAAGCAGCGGGCGGCATGGCCAAGAGGGGGCTCCCGTGGTCGCGGTCTGGGGTGCGTACCGGCGGTCCGGCCCGGAAGGAAGTACCGGGATTTTCGGAGGCGCCGTCGCTGCGGTTCGGGGGTTTCTCGCCCACCGGTCCACGGGCTACCAGGGTATCAGCGACAGGACCAGAGTGCTCCCGGCCACGCTCCGCGCACACACCGACACGGAGCTCGCACGGTCGCACGCACCGCTCACAGGCCGGTCACCTCTTGCTCACTCGTTCGGCCCAGTCGGGTTGCCAAGAGCGGCGCGCGGATCATCGAGGTGCGTCGTATCCTGCTCGGACACTCGCTGCCGAGCCCGGCCCGCAAACGGCACTACCCCCGCCCGTATCCCGGAACACGAGAGCTCGTCAGTTCGTTTCGCAACGACATTCGCAAAAGCCTTCTGACGTTTCGCAACGACGCTTTACACCGACCCCTTGACCGCAAAGAGCGACCGCCCCTCGGGGGGCGACGTGGCCGTTCGACTGGAGATGCACGTGGCCGGGCGCATCGAGGACTACGCACTCATCGGAGACATGCAGACAGCCGCGCTGGTCTGCCGGGACGGCACAGTCGACTGGCTGTGCCTGCCCCGCTTCGACTCGCACGCCATCTTCGCCGGCCTGCTGGGCACCGAGGAGCACGGCTTCTGGCGGCTCGGGCCTGCGCACGCGGCGGACGCCGAACCGCCGACGGCGGCCCGGCGCACGTACCGCGGCGACTCACTGATCCTGGAATCCGAGTGGGACACCCCACGCGGCACGGTCAGGGTGACGGATTTCATGCCCCCGCGTGACGGCGCGCCGCAGCTGATCCGGATCGTCGAGGGCGTCACCGGCCGGGTGCCGATGCGCTCGGCCCTGCGCATGCGTTTCTCGTACGGGCGGGTCGTGCCCTGGGTGCACAAGCACGAGGGGCGGACGGTGGCCGTCGCCGGTCCCGACTCCGTGTGGTTCGACACAGCCTGCGAAACCTACGGCAAGGACCTCACGACGTACGCCGACTTCACGGTGGCGCCGGGTGACCGGATCGCGTTCACCATCTCCTGGGAGCCCTCGCACCGGCAGCCGCCCGCGCTGCCGGAGCCGGAGCAGTCCCTGGAGGCCACCGAGGACTTCTGGCGCGAGTGGGTCGAGCAGTGTACGTACCACGGGCCCTACCGCGAGGCCGTGGTGCGCTCCCTGATCACCCTCAAGGCCCTGACGTACGCCCCGACGGGCGGCATCGTCGCCGCGCCCACCACCTCGCTCCCCGAGGAGATCGGCGGTGTCCGCAACTGGGACTACCGCTACACCTGGCTGCGGGACGCGGCGATCACCCTCTCCTCCCTGCTGCGCACCGGCTACCGCGAGGAGGCCCGGGCCTGGCGCGAGTGGCTGCTGCGCGCGGTCGCCGGTGACCCGGAGAACCTGCAGATCATGTACGGCATCGCGGGGGAACGGGAGTTGGGCGAGGCGGAGCTCGACTGGCTTCCCGGGTACGAGAATTCAAGCCCCGTGCGGGTCGGCAACGGCGCAGCGCACCAGCTCCAGCTGGATGTGTACGGCGAGGTCACCGAGGCCCTGCACCTCGCGCACATGACGGGTCTGTCCCGCAACGACTACGCGTCCCTGCTCCAGTTGAAGCTCATCCGCTATCTGGAGGACCACTGGGACCAGCCGGACGAGGGCATCTGGGAGGTGCGCGGCCCGCGCCGCCACTTCGTGCACTCCAAGGTGATGGCCTGGGTCGCGGTCGACCGCACCATCAAGCTCATCGAGTCCGGCGACGCCGACGGACCGCTGGAGAAGTGGCGCGAGCTGCGCGACGACATCCACCGGGACGTCTGCGAGAAGGGCTACGACCAGGAGCGCAACACGTTCACGCAGTCGTACGGCTCCAAGGAGCTGGACGCCTCGCTGCTGCTCATTCCGCAGATGGGCTTCCTGCCGCCGGACGACAAGCGCGTCATCGGTACCATCGAGGCGATCCAGCGCGAGCTGTCGACGCCCGACGGGTTCATCCTGCGGTACCCGACGACCGGTGAGCACGCGGGCGTGGACGGCCTGGAGGGCGACGAAGGGGCGTTCCTCGCCTGCTCGTTCTGGATGGCCGACGACCTGGCGATGATCGGGCGGGTCGACGAGGCCCGCAAGCTCTTCGAAAAGCTGCTGGACCTGCGCAACGACCTCGGTCTGCTCGCCGAGGAGTGGGACCCCCGCCTCCAGCGCCAGGTCGGCAACTTCCCGCAGGCCTTCAGCCACGTCCCCCTCATCGACACGGCCCTGCGCCTGACGGCGAGCGGGGCGTACGGCGGCTGACCGCGTCCGCGGGCTGCTTCGCACCGGCACGCTCCGTCCACGGGACGTGCCGGCAGGCGCCGGTGCGAGGACAGGGCCTAGGCTGAAAGCAGTTCTGTCCCCTGCTGAGAGGGGGCGGCTGCGATGGCTCCCCTTTCGAAGGCGGGCGCGGCTCTGGCCGCGCTCCGCGCGGATCTGACCGGCGACGTCTTCGCCCCGCACGATCCGGGGTACGACGAGGCGCGGGCGGTCTTCAACACGATGATCGACCGGCGCCCGGCCGTGATCGCCCAGTGCACGAACGAGGCCGATGTCGTCCGCTCGGTGCGCTTCGGACGCGAGCTGGACCTGGCGATCGCGGTCCGCGGCGGCGGCCACAGCGTGGCGGGCATGTCCCTCAACGACGGTGGCCTGGTCGTCGACCTGCGGCGTATGCAGGGGGTGACGGTGCATCCCGGGTCCTCGTCGGTGCGGATCGAGGGCGGTGCCACGATGAGCCACCTGGACCGGGCCACCGAGCCGTACCGGCTGGCGACCACCGGCGGGCGGGCCTCGACCACCGGGGTCGGCGGCTTCGTGCTGGGCGGCGGCACCGGCTGGCTGGACCGGCTGTTCGGCCTGGCGGTCGACAATCTGCTCGGCGTCGAGCTGGTGACCGCGGACGGGACGACGGTCCTGGCGAGCGCCGAGGAGAACCCCGAGCTGTTCTGGGCGCTGCACGGCGGCGGCGGGAACTTCGGTATCGCCACCGCGCTGACCCTCAAGCTGCACGAGCTGCCCGAGTTCTCGTTCGCCATGGTGATGAGCCTGCCCGAGACCGGCCCCGACGCGGTCCGCACCTACCGCGAGATCATCGCTCACGCTCCAGTGGAGGCGAGCGGCGGTGTGATCTATCTGACCGGGCCGCCCGAGCCGTTCATCCCCGAGCACCTGGTGGGCGAGCGCCTGTGCGGCTCCCTTCTGGTGTATGCGGGCGGCGAGGAGGAGCTGCGCAAACTCGCCGAGCCGCTGCTCGCGCTGCCGCACGAGGTGGAGGTCGTCACCGCCGTCCCGTACGCGGACTTCCAGACCATGTTCGACGACCCCTGGGGCATGCGTAACTACTGGTCCGCGGAGTATCTGACCGGTCTGCCGGACGAGCTGGCGGACGTCTTCTGCGCCCTCGGCGACGCGCTGCCGGTGCCCACGGGGACGCAGCACGTGCTGTTCCCGCAGGGCGGCGCGATCGCCTCGGGTCCCGGCGAGTTCCCGGTGCCCTACCGGGACGCGCCCTGGGCCGTGCACCCCTTCGGCATCTGGGAGGACCCGGCGGACGACGAACGCTGTATCCAGTGGGTCAAGGACGTCCGCGCCGGCGTCCGCCCGTGGAGCACCGGCGCGGTCTATCTCAACTTCATCGGCGACGAGGGCGCGGACCGGGTCGTGGCCGGCCTCGGCGCCGAGAACACCCGCCGCCTGGCCGCGGTGAAGGCCCGGTACGACCCGGACAACGTCTTCCGGTTCAACCACAACATCGCGCCGACGTAGTGGCCGGGATCAAGGCCGCCCCGGCCGTGACGCACACCACAGCCGACAACAGGCCGTGCAAGTGCGGCGCGGGCGCGACGGATTGTCCCGCGCGGGAGGCCCGTGATCGTCTCCATGACGGGTCGGAGATGTCACCGGAACGTGTGCGCCGGTAGCGTCCGTCGCATGGAGAGCCGTTACGACACCCAAGGGGCCGGGATCACCGTGCAGCGGGCGCTGGAGCTGCCCGGGCTGCGCAGCGGGCTGCCGGAGATCCTCGCGGGCGCCGACCGGCTGCAGCGCACGGTGCGCTGGGTGCACGCGGGCGAGGTCCCGAACATCGCCTCGCTCCTCAAGGGCGGCGAACTGCTGCTGACCACGGGATACGGCCTCGGCACGCGCCCGGCCGAGCAGCGCGCGTTCGTGCGCACCCTGGCCGAGCGCGGCATCGCGGCGCTGGTCGTGGAGCTCGGTCCGCGCTTCACCCGGCTGCCCGCCGCCCTGGTGGAGACGGCCCGCACCACCGGCCTTCCGCTGGTCCAGCTGCACCGCGAGGTGCCCTTCGTGACCGTCACGGAGGAAGTGCACACGGAGATCGTCAACGGCCACTACGCCCTGCTCCAGCAGGCCGAGGAGGTGCACCGGCGCTGTACGGAGGCCCTGCTCGGCGGTGGCGGGGTGCCGCAGGTGCTGGGCATCCTGGCGGACTTCGGCGGCAATCCCGTCTTCCTCGAGACGGCGGACGGACAGCTCCTGTACGCCGCCGGGGCCGGTCCCGCGGGCGCCGACCCGCTCCAGGTCTGGGAGGGGCTGCGCGGCCAGCACAAGGACGAGCCGCCCGCCGGGACGACGATCGTGGACGTGCCCGGCGGCGGCCCCGGCACCGGCTCGGTCCGCGCCCGGCTGGTCCTCACGCCGGTGAGCACTCCGGTGGCCCCGGTGCACCGGATCGCGGCGGAGCGGGCGGCGGGCATCCTGGCCGTGGTCCTGATGCAGGCCCGTCAGGAGGAGGAACTCGCGGCGCGTGGCCGCGGCGATTTCCTCACGGACCTCGCCGAGGGGCGGATCCGGGCCGAGGACGCGCCCGCGCAGGCCCGCGTGCTGGGTTTCAGGCCGGGTGGCAGCCCGCTGCTGCCGGTCGTCATGCGGCTCGCGGACGGCCTCGCCCCGGGCGGGGGCTGGGCCGTCCTGGCCCGCGCGGTCGCCGAGGAGCTGGCCTCGGTCGGGGTGCCCGTGCTGCTGGGTGTACGTCCCGTCGAGGGCCGTGTCCCGCTGCTGCTCGGCCTGCGCTCGGAGTCCGAACGCGCGGCCGTCGCGGACCGGGTGGCGGCGGCGCTGCGGGCGGGCGTGGAGCGCGCCGGCATGCAGCGGCCGGGCGCTCAGCCTCCGGTCGTGGTGGTCGGGGTGGCGGGCGGCTGGGCGGCGGCCTCGGCGGGGCTGCGGCACGCGGCGGAGACGGCGACGGCGGCACAGGGCCTGTCGGACCGCCCCTGGTACGACGCCCGGCGCCTCGACATCGATCTGCTGCTGTGGCGCCTGCGCGAGCACCCGGACCTGGCGGCGTTCGTGGACCGTGCGATCGGCCCCCTGCGCGACCACGACAACCGCTCCAAGCCGCCTCTCCTGCCCACGCTGCAGACGTACTTGGCGCACGCGGGCCGCAAGGCGGAGACGGCCCGCGAGCTGCACCTCAACCGGCAGACGCTCTACAACCGCCTCGCCCGTATCGGTGAGTTGCTGGGCACGGATCTGGACGACCCGCAGACGGTACTGGCGTTGAGCCTGGCCCTGCGGGCGCGCCGGCACGTGCCGTAGAGGGTGCCGCCTACGCGAGCGGCCGGGGCTGGGTCAGTTCGTCGTAGACGCAGAGGACTTGGGCGACGGTGTCGTCCTCGGTCGGCCAGGTCGCGGCTTGCTGTGCGCCCTTCTCCTTGAGCAGCTCCCGGCGTGCCGGGTCGTCGAGGAGGCGTACGACGGCCTCGGCGAGCGCCTCCGCGTCTCCGTACGGGACGAGCTCGGCCGCGTCGCCCACCAGCTCGGGGATACCGCCGACCCGGGTCGCGACGAGCGGCACGCCCGCGTGGAGGGCCTCCTGGGCGAGGACGGAGCGCGATTCCCAACTGCTGGGCAGCAGCGCGATGTCGGCGGCCGCGAGGAGCTGGGTGATGTCGTCGCGCCGGCCGACCAGGCGCACCGGCAGCCCTTCGTCCTCGATGCGTTGCTGGAGGAACGGCCGCAGGGGCCCCTCTCCGGCGATCACGAGCAGCGGGGCCGGGTTGAGGCGGCGCCACACGCGGGTGGCGTCCAGCAGCGTGTCGTAGCCGCGGTGCCGGTCGAGGGAGCCGACGGCCATGAGCAACGGGCGGCCCGTGGCACCGAGTTCGGCCCGCGCCTTGTGTCCCAGGCGGTCGGGGTCGTCCTGCTCGGCGGGCTTGCGCGGCGCGGGAAGGGCGACGGCGGCGAGCCGTGCGTCCCGCGCTCCCCTGCTGCGGGCCCGGTCGACCAGGTCGGACGACGTCCCGAGGACGACGGCGGCGGCCTTGGCGACCCGCCGCTCCAGCAGGCGCAGCAGATGGGCCCTGGTCCCTTCCGCGTGCGAGCGGGTGTGCCAGGTGACGACCAGCGGGGTGCGGCGGCCGCTGAGCGCGAGCGCGGCCCGCAGAGCGGCGTGCAGTCCGTGCGCGTGGACGAGGTCCGCGTCGGCGCAGACGGTGCGCAGCGCGGCGACGGAGGCGGGGTCGCTGCTGCGGGGCACGGGGACGTGCTGGGCGCCGACACCGGTGAAGTCGTAGACACGATTGGCCTCGGAGGGGGCGCACACGGTGACGCGCACGCCTCTGGCGACGAGGCCCGACGCCAGGGACCGCACATGGGCACTGCTGCCCGCGCTGCCGCCACCGAGCACCTGCACGGTGCACAGCGGCGACTGCCCGTGCGGTGAGTGGCTGCTCACGAGGCTCACGTGGCCGGGGCTCCTGGTTCGGCGTCGGACGGTCACGAAGAAACGTACAGAAGGATCGTGCAGAGGGGGGTGTACCGCACGTCGTACTCCGCGTACTACGCCAAGGATGCCAGGACACCCCGCCGTTCGGGCACCACCGAGGAGACGCGACCACACCGGTGTGGGCAAACCGTGGGGCGCGGTCACTCACACGAGTGAGGGACGGCGGGCCTTCGGACAGGCGTGTGAGGGCGGGCCCGGAGACGTGAGCGCGGGCCTGGAGGCATTCGGACAGGCGCAGGGGCGGACATGGGGGCGCGAGGACGGGACACGCTCCGTGGAGCGCGCGCTTCGGCGCTCAGTCAGGAGTGCACTCCGGCGCGCGCGCCGCCGCACGCGCCGGCCTGCGCGCCAGCTCGCTCACCTTCTCCCCGTACGCCGCCGCGGCCACGAGCACCGCGGCGTGGGCGACCAGTCCCGCCCGCCCGTTACCGGCGACGACGGCGGCGCCCAGTGCGGCGCCGAGCGCGTGGGCTCCGGTGTCGCCGATCATCGCGCGCTCCCCCAGATCGTCGGGGAATACGGCGGCAGCGGCTCCCATGACCCCGGCGGACAGCTCTCCGGCCGTGCCGCTGCGCAGCAGCCCGGGCGCCCCCAGGGCGAGTACCGCGCCGGCGGCCCTCCCGGGGCGCACATCCACGAGATTGACGAGGTGCGCGGTCCCGGCGATCACCACTCCCGCCAGCACCTTGTCCAGGGCCCGTTCCTTGAGCAGCGACCCGGCCACCAGGCCCGCGGCCGAGATCCCGAACAACTTGACCGCGCCGCTGGTCACTTCGCCCCGGCGCAGGGCACCGAGATGCGCCCGGAACCCGCGCCGGGGGTCACCGGCTCCGGCGACGTCGTCGTACGCGCCACACGCGCCGGCGGCGAGGACGGCGAGCCCGGCTGCACGATGGGCCCGTCCGGCCGCGAGAGCCGCACCCAGGGCCGTGGCGGGACCCGCGTACAGCTCGACGGTCCGCCCCGCGTAGTTCTCGCGCTCCCAACGCCCCCGCCCGCCGGGCGCCTTGGCGCGCAGGGCGACGATCCCCGCGCGCGTGACGCCCGCGGCAAGCCCGAACGCGACGGCGGTACGCGCGCGTGCGGCGGCCGCCGGAGTCATGCGTGTGCTGATCATGGACGTCACCCTACGGACCCCGGGAAAGCCCCCGTCGGGGGCCAGGGACCCGGCGCGGGCCGGTCGTGACGGGGCACACCGGAGGACGCGCCCCGAGGCAGCAGGGCGCCCGGGTCTAGCCGTCCGCCCGTGCCGTGGCGAGCAGTTCCTCCGCGTGGGCCCGAGCCGTCTCCGAGTCCTCCTGGCCGGCGAGCATCCGGGAGAGCTCGCGGATGCGGTCCTCGCCCTCCAGGACCTTCACGCCGGACCGGGTGACCGACCCGTCGTTCGTCTTCTCGACGAGCAACTGCCGGTCGGCGAACGCGGCCACCTGGGGCAGATGCGTGACGACGACGACCTGCGCGGTCTTGGCGAGACGCGCGAGGCGGCGCCCGATCTCGACCGCGGCCTTGCCGCCGACACCCGCGTCGACCTCGTCGAAGAGGTACGTCGGGACGGGGTCGGTGCCGGCGAAGACGACCTCGACGGCGAGCATCACGCGGGACAGCTCACCGCCCGAGGCGCCCTTGGCGATGGGCCGCGGCGGCGCACCGGGGTGCGGGGCCAGCAGCAGCTCGACCTCGTCGACGCCCGCGGGACCGTACGCGACCGTGCGTCCGCCGACCTCCACCCCCTCCGGGTCGTCGGTCTGGCGGATCTCGAACGACACGCGCGCGTGGGGCATCGCCAGCGAGGCCAGCTCGGCGGTCACGGCGGCGGCGAAGCGTTCGGCGGCCTCCCCGCGGGCGTCCGTCAGCCCCTGGGCGAGTCCGCCCAGTTCGCCCCGGAGCGCGTCCCGCTCGGCGGTCAGCTCGTCGAGCCGCTCGTCGTCGCCGTCGAGGTCGGTGAGCCGGGCGGCGCCCTGCTCGGCCCAGGCGAGGACGGCGTCGATGTTCTCGCCGTACTTCCGGGTCAGGTGGGTGAGCGCGGCGCGGCGCTCCTCGACCGCGGCCAGCCGCAGCGGATCGGCGTCGAGATCGTCGGCGTACCCCGCCAGCTCCCCCGCCACATCGCCGAGCAGAATCCCGATCTCGCCGATCCGCCCGGAGAGCGCGGCGAGGGCGGAGTCATGGGAGCGGACCGCTTCGAGGGCCCGGTGCGCGCCCGCGACGAGGGTCGTGGCGTCGATGTCCTCCGGGTCCTCGGGATTGCCCGCGAGCGCGGCGTGCGCGGCCGTGGCGGCCGACGCCAGCGCCTCCGCGTGGCCCAGCCGCTCGGCCTCGGCGGCCAGCTCCACGTCCTCACCGGCCCGCGGCTCGACGGCCGCGATCTCGTCGAGTCCGAAGCGCAGCATGTCGGCTTCCTGGGCGCGTTCCCGCGCGCGCGTGGTGATCTCGTCCAGCTCGGTCGAGATCGCGCGCAGCCGGCGGTACGCGCCCGTGTACTTGGCCAGCGGCACGGCGACGGCGTCGCCCGCGTACCGGTCGAGGGCCTGCCGCTGCCGGGACAGCTTGAGCAGCCCCTGCTGGTCGGTCTGGCCGTGCACGGCGACCAGCTCGTCCGCGAGTTCCGCGAGCACCCCCACGGGCACGGAGCGTCCGCCCAGGTGGGCCCGTGAGCGCCCTTCGGCGGAAACGGTACGGCTGATCAGCAGCGCCCCGTCGTCGAGCTCGGCGCCCGCCTCCTCCGCACGCACGACCGCCGTGCCGCCGGGGGGCACGGTGATCCGCCCCTCCACGACCGCGGCCTTGGCGCCGATCCGTACGAGGGCCGCGTCCGCGCGTCCGCCCAAGAGCAGGCCGAGGCTCGTGACCACCATCGTCTTGCCCGCGCCGGTCTCACCGGTCACAGCGGTGAAGCCGGGCGACAGCTCGACCACCGCGTCGTCGATGACTCCGAGCGACCGTATCCGCATCTCCTCCAACACGGACACGACCTTACGAGGTCCACGACCCCCTGTGCGACGGGGCCCGCTCCACAAGGGCGAAGGCGCAGGTGACAGAGACACGCCGAACACACATATCACCCACGGGAGGGACCGCGTCCCCGAAAAAGCGCAGGGGACCGCGCGGCCGGCCACGGACAGCCCTCAGCCGCCCGTCACACGCAGTCCCCCACGGAGCGCCGTACAGCGTCCCGGCCGCGGAGGCGCCCTAGTGCGGCGCCCCTCGCCACCCGGAGACGGGCAACGCGAACTTGGCCACCAGCCGGTCGGTGAACGACGCGTGGTGCAGCCGGGCGAGCCGGACCGGGACGGCGCCGCGTCGCACCTCGACCCGGGCCCCCGGCGGGAGTTCGACCGTGCGCCGGCCGTCGCACCACAGCACACCGGGCGGAATGTGCGGCAGGACCTCCACGGCGAGCACGGAGTTCGGCGAGGTCACCAGCGGCTTCGCGAACAGGGCATGGGCGCTGATCGGCACCATGAGCAGGGCCTCGACCTCCGGCCACACCACGGGCCCGCCCGCGGAGAACGCGTACGCCGTGGAGCCGGTCGGGGTCGCGCAGACGATGCCGTCGCAGCCGAAGCCGGTCACCGGGCGGCCGTCGATCTCGAGCACCACTTCGAGGAGCTTCTCGGCCGAGACCTTCTGTACGGCGGCCTCGTTCAGCGCCCAGTCGGTGTGCACGATGTCGCCGTTGCGGTGCACCACGACGTCGACGGTCATGCGCTCCTCGACCTCGTACGCCTTCGTGACGACCCGGTCGACCACCTTGTCGAGGTCGTCACGCTCGGCCTCGGCGAGGAAGCCGACGCGGCCGAGGTTCACGCCGAGCATCGGCACGCCGGAGGCGCGGGCGAACTCGGCGCCGCGCAGCAGCGTTCCGTCACCGCCCAGCACGATCAGCAGCTCGCACCCGTCGAGGCACTGCGGAGTCGCCTCCTTGACCAGTTGCACCGTCGACGGCAGCGGCAGGTCGGCCGCCTCCGCCTCCAGCACACGCACGCCGATCCCGGAGCGCAGCAGCCCCTCGACGACCAGCTCCGCGCTGCGGATGGCCGCCGGCCGCCCGGTGTGGGCGAGCAGGAAAACAGTACGAGCTCGGGTCTCTGTCAACGCGGCCCCTCCGCCACTGCACGGTCAACGTCGGCCGGGTCCAGTGCGGGTGCCCCGGCACGCAGCCACAGAAAGTACTCGACATTGCCCGAGGGCCCCGGCAGCGGACTGGCGGTGACACCCCGGACACCCAGTCCCAGCTCCCAGGCGCGCGCGGCCACCCCGCGCACGGTCTCGGCCCTCAGCTCAGGGCTGCGGACGACACCGCCGCTGCCCAGACGTTCCTTGCCAATTTCGAACTGCGGCTTGACCATCATCACCAGATCGGCGTCCGGCGCCGCGCACCCCACGAGGGCGGGCAGCACCAGTCCGAGCGGGATGAAGGACAGATCCCCCACCACAAGATCCACGGGCTCCCCATCGATCGCCTCCAACGTCAACTCGCGTACGTTCGTACGGTCCTTGACGGTGACGCGTTCATCGCTCTGCAGCGACCAGGCGAGTTGACCGTAGCCGACGTCCACGGCGACGACGTGGGCGGCGCCCGCGCGCAGCAGTACGTCGGTGAAGCCTCCGGTGGACGCGCCGGCGTCCAGCGCGCGCCTCCCCTCGACCTTCAGGCCCTGCGGCACGAAGGCCTCGAACGCGCCGGCGAGTTTGTGCCCGCCGCGCGAGACGTAGTCGGGGTCGCCGTCGTCCTGGGCGACCAGGATCGCCGCGGCGGTCTCCACCTGGGTGGCGGACTTGGTCGCGAGGGTCTTGCCGACGGTGACCCTGCCCGCGGCGATCAGCTGGCCGGCGTGCTCGCGCGAGCGGGCGAGTTTCCGGCGGACCAGCTCGGCGTCGAGGCGGCGGCGTGCCACTCCTGCCACGTTCGGTTCAGCTCCTGGGTTCGTACGAAGAGGTGGGGGCCGCCGGGGACGACGGCACCGGGGGCCCTTGGCGCGCGTCGAGCGCGGTCAGCGCGTCTCGCAGCCCCCGGTGTACATCCTCGTACACCTCGACGTGTCCGTCGGTCGCGAGGTGGTCGGCGTCGGCCAGCCGGCCGAGCAGCGCGTCGGCCTCCGCGTTGCCGGTGGGGACACGGGGCACGTTCAGCGGCGACGGGGCGGCGGGGTCGTGATCGGCCACGGTCTCCGGCTCCGGCATCTCCTGTGCGGGCTCCACTGCCGCCGCCTGCGGCGGGACCTCGGCCTCGGGAACTGAGTCGCTCATGCCCCGACGCTACCGCGAAGCGCTGCGGTACCGTCGATCACGATGGCGACGATTGAGGAGTGCCGAGCCGCACTCGACAAGCTCTCGGACAACCTGGCGGGCGCCGGCGGGGACGTACGCAGCGCTGCGTCCCTGGACCGCTCGCTGAGCTGCCATATCACCGATCTGGACGCCACCTTCGTCGGCCGGCTCAGGGACGGCCGGATCCAGGTGCTGGACACGCTGGCGGGACCGCCGCGGGAGAAGGCGCAGATCCGGCTCGTCATGAAGGGCGACGACCTCGTCTCGATGGTGAACGGCGAGCTGAACTTCGCGAAGGCCTGGGGTTCGGGCCGGGTGAAGCTGGAGGCCGGCCTCCGCGACCTGCTCCGCCTGCGGACCCTGCTCTAGGTCCTGTCCGGGGGATCACGCGGTAGGCCGCGGGGTGCGGCACGCACATCCGCGGCGTTGCCGCCGGCGCTCGCCGCGCGGTGCGGGCACGCACACCGCGGCGTTGCCGTCGGCCGCCGGCGATCAGCCGTCGGCGCCCTGCGCCGCCACCCCGACCGCCTGACCGGCCCGGCTCACGCGCGCCTTCCGCGCGGCGGGCACCACCAGCGGGGTCCCCGTCTCCGGGTCGTCGATGACCTGGCAGCGCAGTCCGAAGACATCCTCGACCAGGTCGGCGGTGACGATGTCGTTCGGGGCGCCCTCCGCGATGACCGCGCCGTCCCGCAGGGCGATGAGATGGGTGGCGTACCGGGCGGCGTGGTTCAGGTCGTGCAGTACGGCGACCAGGGTGCGGCCCTGCTCCTCGTGGAGTTCGGCGCACAGGTCGAGCACGTCGATCTGGTGCTGGATGTCGAGGTAGGTGGTCGGTTCGTCGAGCAGCAGCAACGGGGTCTGCTGGGCGAGTGCCATGGCGATCCAGACACGCTGGCGCTGGCCTCCGGAGAGTTCGTCGACGTAGCGCTCGGCGAGTTCGGCGACGCCGGTCGAGGCCATCGACTCCTGCACGACCCGCTCGTCCTCGGACGACCACTGCCGCAACAGCCCCTGGTGCGGATACCGGCCGCGGCCCACCAGGTCGCCGACCGTGATCCCGTCCGGCGCGATGGACGACTGGGGCAGCAGCCCGAGGGTCCTCGCCACCTTCTTGGCGGGCATCGACTGGATGGCGTGGCCGTCGAGCAGCACCCGCCCCTGCGACGGCTTGAGCATCCGCGAAAGGGCGCGCAGCAGCGTGGACTTGCCGCAGGCGTTCGGTCCGACGATCACGGTGAAGGAGTTGTCGGGGATCTCCACCGACAGGTTCTCCGCGATGACGCGCTGGTCGTAGCCGAGGGTGACCCGGTCGGCGGACAGGCGGTTCACAGTGCTGGTGCTCCTCTTGGTGTTGGTGTTCGAGCCCCCGGAGGTGTTGGGGGCGGCGCTGCCGGGCCGGCCGGCGCTCATATCCGGCCCGCCTTGCGCTCGGTGACCAGCAGCCAGAGCAGATAGACGCCGCCGAGGACGCCCGTCACGACCCCGACCGGCAGCTGGTCGGCGCCGAAGACCCGCTGCGAGGCCCAGTCCGCGACGATCAGCAGGGTCGCGCCCATGCACATCGAGGGGACCAGGTTCGGTCCCGGTGAGCGGGTCAGCCGACGGGCGAGCTGCGGCGAGGTGAGCGCCACGAACCCGACCGGGCCCGCGGCCGCGGTGGCGCCCGCGGTGAGCAGCACGGCGGCCAGCATGAGCAGCAGCCGCGTCCGCTCGACCCGCACCCCGAGCGCGTACGAGACGTCGTCGCCCATCTCGATCATGCGCAGCCCCCGCGCATTGCCCAGCACGAGCGGTACGAGAACCGCGCACATCACGAGCAGCGGCCAGACCTGCGCCCAGTCACGGCCGTTGAGGGAGCCGGTCATCCAGACGACCGCACGGGCCGCGTCGACCATGTCGGCCTTGGTGAGCAGATAGCCGTTGACCGCCGTGACGATCGCGGAGACACCGATACCGACCAGGACCAGGCGGTATCCGTGCACGCCCCGCTTCCACGCGAGTACGTAGAGGGCGAGGCCGGTCGCCAGTCCGCCGACCAGCGCCCCCAGCGCGACCGCGTTCGGCTTGCCCGAGAAGAGCACGATCATGACGAGCGCGCCGGCCGTCGAGCCCTGGCCGAGGCCGAGCACGTCCGGACTGCCCAGCGGATTGCGGGAGATGGACTGGAACAGCGCCCCGCCGAGGCCGAGCGAAGCGCCCACGAGCAGGCCGACGAGAACGCGCGGCAGGCGGAGCTCGTTGACGATGAACTCCTGCCCCGCGTCGCCGTTGCCCACCAGGGTCTTGAGGACGTCGGCGGCCGGGATCGGGAAGTCGCCGGTGCCGATGAGGACGACACTCGCGGCCAGCATGGCCACCAGCAGCAGGACGACGACCGTGAAGGCGCGGACATCGAGCCGGACCGAGAAGCCGCCCTTGGTCCGGAGGGCCGGGTTGTGGGGGGCCTTCACAGCTGCGCCGTCCTCCGCCGTCGTACGAGATAGATGAAGACCGGGCCGCCCAGGACCGCGGTGACGATGCCGACCTGCAGTTCGGCGGGGCGGGCGACCATCCGGCCGAGGACGTCGGCGCCGAGCAGCAGCACGGGCGACAGGACGGAGGCGTACGGCAGGATCCAGCGCAGGTCGGGGCCGGTGAAGGAACGCACGACGTGCGGCACCATCAGCCCGACGAACACGATCGGTCCGCAGGCGGCGGTCGCGGCACCGCACAGCACGGTGGCGGCGCCCATGGCCAGCGCGCGCGTGCGGTTCAGATGCGCGCCGAGCGCGCGGGCGGTGTCGTCGCCCATCGCCATGGCGTTGAGCGGCCGGGCCAGCGCCAGCGCGACGATCATGCCGACGGCCAGGAACGGCAGTACCTGCCTGATGGTCGCGCCGGTCGCGGAGGCCAGCGATCCGACCGTCCAGAAGCGCATCTTGCCGAGCGCCGCGTCGTCCGTGATCATCACGGCCTGCAGATAGCCGTAGAGCGCGGCACTGATCGCGGTGCCCGCGAGCGCGAGCCGCACCGGGGTCGCACCCCGGCTGCCGCCCAGGAACCAGACGAGCGCGCCGACCGCGGCCGCACCGAAGAAGGCGAACCACACATAGCCGCTCAGGGATCTGACACCGAAGAACGTGATGGCGGTGACGACCGCGGCGGACGCGCCGGCGTTGATGCCGAGCAGCCCGGGATCGGCCAGCGGATTGCGGGTGAGCGCCTGGAGCACGGCACCGGAGAGGCCGAGCGCGGCCCCGACCAGCAGTCCGAGCACGGTACGCGAGATCCGCCCGCCGACGACCACGTCGCTGTAGGTCCCCGAGTCGTGGAACAAACCGTGCCAGACCTGGTCCATCGGGAGGGCCTTCGCGCCGATCGCGATGCTCGCCAGGGCGACGAGCAGCAGCACGGCCACGGACGCGAGCAGCCCAAGGGACCGTATCGCCCGGCGGGTTGGGGGCGCGGGAGCGGTTTCCGCGCGCTGTTCGGGAGGACTGTCGACCAACACGTGGTTAGGTTAGCCTACCCTCGCCCGAAGATACGATCCTGGCCCATCCCGGCGCCTCTCTCCGCGCCCGCCTCAGCGGCCGTCGCTGGGAGCGGCCGCGGCCGCCTTCGGCCACCCCGGGGAAACCGGGCCGTCCGAAGGCGGAGCCAGGCCCAAGCCAAACCCCGGCCCCAGGTCAGAAGGTCGGAGCCCCAGCCGAGCTCAGAGCCCCAGCCGTGCCAGCGCCTTCCCCCCGTCGAGCTCGCACTTCCCGTCCCCGGCCGCCGTCCACGCCGCCGCGCACAGCGCCCGCAGCCCGTCGATGGCCTCGCCCTCGCCCTCCAGCTCCAGTCGCTCCCCACCCGCCGTCGCCGTCCAGCCACCGCAGCCGAAGCCCTCGCCGGCCTCCTCGATCTCCGGCTGGCCGGTGAGCAGGCCGCGCAGATCGGCGTCGACATACGTCGGCCGGTGCTGCGGAGGTGCCGCCAGGAGCTGCGCGCCGTCCGTCACGCCGGTCAGCACGAGCAGTGAGTCCACGTCGCCGTTGAACGCGCCCTCGATGTCCGTGTCCAGCCGGTCGCCGACCACCAGCGGCCGCTCGGCCCCGGTCCGCAGGATCGTCTCGCGGTGCATCGGGGGCAGCGGCTTGCCGGCCACCTGCGGCTCGGCGCCCGTGGCGATACGGACGACCTCCACCGCGGCGCCGTTGCCCGGCGCGATGCCCCGCGCGCTCGGGATCGTCAGGTCGGTGTTGGACGCGAACCACGGCACGCCGCGCGCGATGGCGTAACACGCCTCCGCGAAGCGCCCCCAGGCCAGCTCGGGCCCGCCGTACCCCTGGACGACCGCCACCGGCTCGTCCTCGGCCGACTCGACCGGCTCCAGCCCGCGCTCGCGCAGCGCCACCCGCAGCCCCTCCCCGCCGATGACCAGCACCCGCGCCTTGGCCGGCACCTGTTCACTGATCAGCCGCGCCACGGCCTGCGCCGAGGTGATCACGTCCGAGGCCTCGGCCGGCACCCCGAGCTCCGTGAGGTGCGCGGCCACGGCGTCCGGCGTCCGCAGCGCGTTGTTCGTCACATACGCGAGATGCATACCGCCCGAGCGAGCCGTGCCGAGCGACTCCACGGCGTGGGCGATCGCGCTCCCGCCCGCGTACACCACCCCGTCGAGGTCGAGCAGCGCCGTGTCGTACGCCTCATTCAGGGACTGCCCGCTGCCGGCGGGCCGTGTCCTGACGGTCTGGCTCATTGCGCATCGCTCCTCGTTCGATCCCTTTCCCCCGATCATCGCGCATGCCACGGACACACTTACGATGCCTCAATGAATATTGCAGGTCCCGCGGAGGGAACCCGGGCGCGCAGCGGCCTCGAACTGGCCCCGTTCCGGGGCCTGCGCTACGACCCCGACCGGGTCGGCAGCCTGGCCGCCGTGACGTCGCCGCCGTACGACGTCGTCGTACGGCCCGACGGTCTGCTCCACCTCGAATCCGCCGACCCGCACAACATCGTCCGGCTGATCCTCCCCCAGGACACCACGCCCGCCGCCCGCAACCAGCAGGCGGCGGACACCCTGGACGACTGGCTGTCCGAGGGCGTCCTGACCACGGACCCCGAGCCGGGTCTGTACGTCTACGAACAGCGCGACGGCGGCATGCTGCAACGCGGCGTCATCGGCGCCCTGCGCCTGTCGGAGCCCTCGGACGGTGTGGTCCTCCCCCACGAGGACGTCATGCCGCACGTCATCGCGGAGCGCGCGGCCCTGATGCGTGCCACCTCGGCCAATCTCGAACCCCTGCTGCTGACCTACCGCAGCACCGGGCCGGTGACCGGCACGGCGGCCGTCGTCGAGCACACCGTCCAGCGCGAGCCCCTGCTCGCCACGACCACCGAGGACGGCTTCAGCCACCGGCTGTGGGCCATCACGGATCCCACCGATCTGGCCGCGGTCCAGGCGGACCTCCGCCGCCACCAGGCCCTCATCGCGGACGGCCACCACCGCTGGGCGACCTATCTGCGCCTGCGCGCCGAGCACCCCTCCCCGAGCCCCTGGGACTACGGCCTGGTGCTCCTGGTCGACACCGCCCGCTACCCGCTCCGCGTCCGCGCGATCCACCGCCTCCTGCACCAGCTGCCGGTTGCCGACGCCCTGGCCGCCCTCCAGGGCCTCTTCCGGGTACGTCACCTGGACGTTCCCCTCGCCGAGGCCCTGGAGGCGCTCGCCGAGGCGGCGGCCGAGGACAACGCCTTCCTGCTGGCCGGCGACGGCACCTTCCACCTCGTCGACCGCCCGTCCCCCGACCTCCTCGCCCGTACGATCCCCGCGGATCGCCCGGTGGCCTGGCGCACCCTCGACGCGACGGTCCTGCACGCCGCGCTCCTCGACCACGTCTGGGGCATCCCGGAGGACTCCCCGGCGCACGTCGCGTACATCCACGACACCGCCGCCACGGTCGAGAAGGCGGAACGCGACGGCGGTACGGCCGTCCTCATGCACCCGGTCCGCGAGGAGGTCGTACGCGATCTGGCCCGGCAGGGCGTGACGATGCCGCGCAAGTCGACGTCGTTCGGCCCGAAGCCGGCGTCGGGACTCGTCCTGCGGGCACTCTCCCGTTGAAACGCCGACGGGCAGCACGCCTCCTCTGAAACGCCGACGGGCGGGACTCCTTCCGGAATCCCGCCCGTCGTTCCTGCTCCGCTCACTGCGCCCGCCGGCGCGGACGCGTGACGTCAGCGCCGAGAAGCTTCCTCGGGACCACCTTCGTCGTCCCCATCGGCCACGTCGACCACGTCGACCACGTCGACCACGACGTGATCGTCGTCCGCGACCGGGGGCTGCTCGGCCGTCGGGGTCTCGTCCTCGACGTCGTCTTCGAGATCGCCTTCGCGGTCAGCGTCGGCCTCGGCGTCGACGTCCTCATCGAGGTCGGCCTGGTCCTCGACCTCGGTGTCCGTGCCGGTCTCGGCAGCCACCTCGGTCTCGGTCACGGTCTCCGCGCCGTCCTCGACCAGTGCGTCGACGAACTCGACTCCGTCCAGCTCGGCGAGACGGTCGGAGGCGTCCGTGCTGCCGTCCTTGTCCGACTCTATGGCCTTCGCGAACCACTCGCGCGCCTCGCCCTCGCGGCCGGCGGCCAGCAGGGCATCGGCGTACGCGTACCTCAGTCGCGCCGTCCAGGGCTGTACGGAGCTGGAGGCCAGCTCCGGGCTCTGGAGGGTCACGATGGCCGCATCGAGCTGGTCCATGTCCCGCCGAGCACCCGCGGCCACGAGCCGCATCTCGACCTGGCCGGCCTTGTCCAGCTTGTGCACCTCGGGGGCACCGGCCATGTCCAGCGCCTTCTCCGGCCGGCCCATACCCCGCTCGCAGTCCGCCATGACGGGCCACAGGTCGACGTTCCCGGTCATCCGCCGCGCGGCCCGGAATTCGGCGAGCGCCTCGCTGTACTTCTGGCTCGCGTACGCGGCGAAGCCCGCCGCCTCTCGTACGGCAGCGACGCGAGACGCCAGACGCAGGGCCACCCTGGAGTACCCGTACGCCCCCTCCGGGTCCTCGTCGATGAGCCGGGCGACCATCACCAGGTTCCTGGCGACGTCCTCGGCAAGCCCCTTGGGCAGGCTCAGCAGCTCCTGCCGCACGTCCTTGTCGATCTCCTCGCCCGTGACGTCATCGGGGATCGGCAGCCGCTTGATCGGCTCACGGTCCCGCTCCCGCTCGTCACGGAAGCGCCCGCCACCTCGTCGGTCGTCGCCCCGACTGTCGTCACGGCCACGGAAGCCACCGGGACGGCCACCCCGGTCGTCACGCCCCCGGTCATCGCGACGGAAGCCGCCACGGTCACCGCCACCACGGTTGTCGTCACGCCGGAAAGCGGGACGGTCGCCCCCACCACGGCTGTCGTCACGCCGGAAAGCGGGACGGTCCTCACGGCGGTCGCCGCCCCGACGGTCATCACCACGGTCGTCACGGCGGAATCCGCCGCGGTCGCCGCCACCACGGTTGTCGTCACGGCGGTCGTCGCGTCGGAAGGGGGGACGGTCATCGTCGCGACGGGGGCCGCTCGGACGGTCATCACGGCGGAAGGGCGGACGGTCGCCGTCACGACGCGGGCCACTCGTGGGCCGGTCGTCACGGCGGAAGGCCGGACGGTCCCCATCACGACGCGGGCCACGGTCGTCGCGACGGTCATCCCGGCGATCGTCACGGCGGAATCCGCCGCGGTCGCCGCCACCACGGTTGTCGTCACGGCGGTCGTCGCGCCGGAAGGGGGGACGGTCATCGTCGCGACGGGGACCACTCGGACGGTCATCACGGCGGAAACCGCCGGCACTACGGCTGTCATCGCGCCGGAAGCCGCCACGGTCACCGCCACCACGGTTGTCGTCACGACGGTCGTCGCGCCGGAAAGCGGGACGGTCATCATCACGACGCGGGCCGCTCGGACGGTCATCACGGCGGTCGTCCCTGCGGAAACCGCCGGCACTCCGGCTGTCGTCACGGCGGAAGCCGCCGCGGTCGCCGCCACCACGGCTGTCGTCACGACGGAAGCCGCCACGGTCACCGCCACCGCGGTTGTCGTCACGACGGTCGTCGCGCCGGAAAGCGGGACGGTCATCATCACGACGGGGGCCACTGGGACGGTCGTCACGGCGGACAGCCGGCCGGTCGCCGTCCCGGCGGAACCCACCGCCGCGGTCGTCACGGCGGGGACCGCTGGAACGGTCATCACGGCGGGGACCCGCCGGGCGGTCGTCACGCCGGGGCGCGGAGGACCGGTCATCGCGCCTGAACGGCGGACGCGCACCGCGGTCTCCGCCCTCGCGACGGTCGTCACGGCCGCGGAAGCCGCCGCCACCACGGTTGTCACTGCCACCACGAGAATCGCCACCACCGCGATTGTCATCGCGCCGGAAGCCGCCGCGGTCGCCACCACCGCGATTGTCGTCACGGCGGAAGCCGCCGCGGTCGCCACCACCACGGCTGTCGTCACGCCGGAAGCCGCCACGGTCGCCACCACCGCGATTGTCGTCACGACGGTCGTCGCGCCGGAAAGCGGGACGGTCATCATCACGACGGGGGCCACTGGGACGGTCGTCACGGCGGTCATCGCGCCGACCGGCGCCGGCACGGTCGTTGTCACGACGGTCATCGCGGCGCGGGCCCCCGCGGTAGCCGCCGCGGTCACCACTGTCCCGGCCTCGCTGGTCGCGCTCCGGTCGCTCATCGGGAGAGTTGGTGGACATGGTGACTCCTGTCTTCGGTACCGCAAGTCATTCTCGCGCAGCCGGGTACCCGGCGCGCTTCGGAAAAACAAAAAAGGACCTCTGGTCCCCAGCGAGTCGCTGGGGACCAGAGGTCCTCAAAGATTGTTCGGCGGCGTCCTACTCTCCCACAGGGTCCCCCCTGCAGTACCATCGGCGCTGAAAGGCTTAGCTTCCGGGTTCGAAATGTAACCGGGCGTTTCCCTCACGCTATGACCACCGAAACCCTTTCAGACACCCCGTCATAAACGGGGCCTCGAACGGGCAGCGAACTAGCACACTATTCAATTGATTAGTGAAACTGTTCAGCCAGCACAACCGTTCGTTGTCTGGGAACTACACAGTGGACGCGAGCAACTGAGGACAAGCCCTCGGCCTATTAGTACCAGTCACCTCCAGCGGTTACCCGCCTTCCAGATCTGGCCTATCAACC
>NZ_JBHVXW010000019.1:153978-181249 GCF_042881375.1 Streptomyces sp. NPDC058274 | reverse complement strand
CCACCGAGACACCTCGCTCGGCGCACGCGTCCAGCAGCGGACGGGCGCTGCGGTCGAGCAGTGTCCACCGGCCGGCCACCATCACCGCGTCCACGTCCGCCTCGGCGACGATCCGCAGCAGCGGGCCGACGGCGTTCATGCCCGCGCCGACCGCGCCGATCACCCCTTGGTCGCGCAGGGCCGCCAGCGCGGGCAGTGCCTGCTCGACGGCGATGTCCAGGTGGTCGTCGGGGTCGTGGACGTAGACGATGTCCACCCGGTCCAGGCCGAGGCGGGTCAGGCTGCTCTCCAGGCTCCGCAGTACGCCGTCGCGCGAGTAGTCGGGGCGGCGGATCAGCGTGTCCGGTACGGCGAATCCGCCCGCGGCCAGGTCGGATCCGGTGGGCGCGGGGTGGGGTTCCAGCAGGCGGCCGACCTTGGTGGAGACGGTGAACTCCGCCCGGGGGCGGTGGGCGAGGGCCGCGCCGAGGCGCCGTTCGGACAGTCCGAGGCCGTAGTGCGGGGCGGTGTCGTAGTAGCGGACGCCGACGTCCCAGGCGGCGTCGACCGCGGCCCGTGCCTGGTGGTCGTCGAGCGGGGTGCTGAGGTTGCCGAGGGGGGCGGCGCCGAATCCCAGGGCGCTGACCTGGACGCGCGTACGGCCGAGCCGGCGGGCTCTCACCCGGGGATTCCGTACCAGCGGGCGGCCGTCGTGCCGAAGACCGCCTCGCGCTCCTCGGCGCCCAGGTCTTCGGTGAGGGTCTCGGCGACGGCCAGGACCTCGTCGTACCCGGCCGCGAGCAGGCAGACCGGCCAGTCCGAGCCGTACATGAGGCGGTCCGGGCCCAGGGTCGCAAGCAGTACGTCGGCGTAGGGGCGCAGAGCGGCATGGGCCGGCGTCTGCGCGGTCCGGGTGACCAGGCCCGACAGCTTCACGGCCACGTTGGGGCAGTCGGCGAGTTCGGTCAGCGTCGAGGTCCACGGGGCGAGACCGTCGCCGCCCACGACCGGATTGCCGGCGTGGTCCAGGACGAAGCGGACGTGCGGGAGTTCGCGTACCGCCCGGACGGCGGCGGGGAGCTGGTCCGGCCGGACGAGCAGGTCGTAGACGAGGCCCGCGGCGGCGACCGCCTCGATGCCGCGCCGGACGTCGGGACGCGCCGTCCAGTCCGGATCCGCCTCGTCCTGGATGCCGTGCCGGATGCCGGCGAGCGCGGAGCCCCCGGGACCCTCGCGCAGTTCCGCGAGCCGGTCGGCGATGCCGGGGTCCGTCAGGCTGGTCCAGCCCACGACGGCCCGGATGTGCGGGTCCCCGGCCGCGAGGGCGAGCAGTTCAGGTGTCTCCTCGGGTACGGCGATGGTCTGTACGACGACGGTGGCGTCGATCGCGTTCCGGTCGAGGACCGGGCGCAGTTCGGCGGCGGTGAAGCTCCGGCGGAGGGCGGGCAGGTCCCGGGTCCAGGGCTGGTCCCGGACTTCGAGGTCCCAGAGATGGTGATGAGCGTCGATGCGCACCGTTTGATCCTTGGGGATGAGGTGAGCGGATTCCGGAGGTGCGGGCCCTGGCGCACGGGGGCGGCTGGAAGTGCGCGGGCCCCGATGCACGTGCCTTCAGTCGAGGTGGAAGACCTCCTCGGCCGGAGCCCACCACTGTCCCTCGGCCACGGTGTCCAGCGGCTGCTGGCACGGGTCGGTCAGCGCCCACCAGTCGCGGGTGACGGGATCGGCCGCGATCGCCGCGGTGTCGGCGGCGTAGTCGTCCCCCGTGTATTCGAGGTAGCTGAACAGCAGTCCGTCGCGCAGGAAGATGGAGTAGTTGCCGATGTCGGCCCGCTTGAGGGCGGCGAGTACGTCCGGCCAGGCGGCGGCGTGGAGTTCGCGGTACTCCGCCTCCTTCTCGGGGCGCAGCCGGATCACGGCGGCGAAGCGTTGCATGGGGTCAGTTCTCCTTCCGTGGCCGCAGCCGCGCAGGTGGCAGTCGTGCGGCGGGCCCGTCCCGGACGGCGTCGCTCCCTGCTGCGCGAAGGATCTGATTCATCCGGCATGGATCTGCTTCATCTGACAGGCAGGACCTTAAGGATGGGATCCTTCCTGTGCAAGAGTTTCGGTGATATGCGGCTTTAGATACCTTAAGTAGTGGTTCAACAGCCCTATAAATTAAGTTCTGTTCGGACTCTTCTCAACGTGTAACACCGATGTCATAGTGGCCACCGCCGATGAACCTGATTAATCCGAACGGACAAGAGGGGGTACGCAGTGGCCGATCCAGCGCAGGTCCCTGGTGAAGGAGATGACGAGGCGTCGCGTCCTTACCGGCCGGGATATGAGCTGGTGGCCGAGCAGCTGCTGAACTACATCGCCGAACAGAACCTGCGGTCCGGCGACCGGCTCCCCACCGAACAGGGCCTCGCCCAGATCCTGGGCGCCTCCCGCAACGTCACCCGCGAGGCGGTGAAGGTCCTGGCCGCCATCGGCCGGCTGAGTGTGCGGCGCGGCGCCGGAATCTTCGTCGCGGAGTCGGGCGGCGGTCTGGTCGACGACCAGCTCTCGCACTTCCGGCCGACGAGCATGGAAGACGTCCTGATGCTTCTGGACTACCGGACGGTGATCGAGTCGGAGACGGCCCGCCGTGCCGCGTCCCTGGCGACGCCGATCGAGGTCCGGACCATCCGGGAGAGTGCCGAGACCTCGCTGGTGGCGGCCGGGGAGGACGACGGGTACGCCTTCGCCAAGGCCGACGCCGCGTTCCACGACGCGGTCGGGGCCGCCTCGCACAACGTGTTCCTGAGGTCGAGCGTCGCCGGTGTACGCCGCCTCGCATCCCAGTCCGATGTGCTGCTCTTCCACGGTGACGCGCCCGGCTCGCTGGAAGTCGCCGCACGTCAGCATCTCGCCATCGCCGAGGCGGTCGCCGCGGGGGAGGCCGACCTTGCAAGTGAACTGATGGTGGAGCACATCGCCACCACGCAGAGCCAGTTCGAGCGAAAGATTCGTGACCGGCTGTTCAGCATCGACGACCGCGGCGCCTTCGGGCCGCCCCCGCGGACTTCGAGGAACACCGGCGCCGGGGACCCACCCCTGTCCCCGAAGGCATCCGCCTCGTAAACCGGCACCACGCACGCGTCACACGCCACGGCATGAGCATCGCGCACCCGCCGTGGCACGAGTACCGAGCTTCACCCACGCGCCACGGCACGAGCATCGCGCACCCGCCGTGGCGCGAGTACCGAGCTTCACCTACGCGCCACGGCGCGGGCGCCGAGCACCGCGCCCGTGCCACGGCTCCCGCACCGAGCCGCTTCTGCACCGAGCCGCTCCGGCACTGAGCCCCCAACGCCCTGGGACCCCGGAGGACGACCGGGTTCCCAGACCTCACTCCCCTCAGGCGATTGGATTTCCGTGTCTCTACCGTCTGCTCGCGGGGGCAAGTTCGCGCCCCTGCGAAGAAGCCTCATAGCCGCCGTGTCCCTGGCCACGGTGGCGGCACCGCTGGCCCTCGCCGTACCGGCCCAGGCCGCGCCGAAGACGTCGGACCTCGACGTCTACGTCTCGCCGGCCGGCCGGGACTCCGGCACCGGCACCGCCGCACATCCCTTCAAGACCCTGGAACACGCACGCGACTATGTGCGCGACGCCAAGAAGAAGGTCAGCGGCGACGTCCACGTACGGCTGCTGTCCGGTACGTACCAGCTCAGCCGCACCTTCACGCTGACCGCCCAGGACTCCGGAAGCGACGGGCACAAGGTGGTCTACGAGGCCGCCCCCGGCGCGCACCCGGTGATCAGCGGGGGCAAGCAGGTCACCGGCTGGACCCCGGCCGACTCGGCGGGGAAGGTCTACAAGGCCAGGGTGGGTGACATCGACACCCGCCAGCTCTATGTGAACGGCGAGTTGGAGACCCGGGCGCGCGGCGGCAAGAACCCGTCCGGGTTCAGCAAGACGTCCACCGGCTACACCTTCACCGACAGCAGCCTCAGCAGCTACAAGCGTCCCGCGGATCTGGAGGTCGTCAGCAGCTGGGGCTGGAAGCTCATGCGCTGCCCGGTGCAGTCGATCTCCGGCACCACGATGACGATGCAGCAGCCCTGCTGGCACAACGCCAACCTCCAGCCGGGCCAGGAGATCACCAACCCGACCTGGCTGGAGAACGCCCGCGAACTGCTGGACACCCCCGGCGAGTGGTACCTGGACAAGGGCCAGGGCGAGATCTACTACCTGCCCAAGTCCGGTCAGGACCTGTCCACCGCGACCGTCACGGTGCCGCGTGTGCAGGACCTGGTCGACCTGAACGGCACCAAGGCCGCCCCGGTGAGCAACGTGTCCTTCGAGGGCCTCACCTTCTCCTACTCCACCTGGCTCGCCCCCAGTTCGTCCGAAGGCCTCATCGAGGGCCAGGCCGGCTTCCGGATGGTCGGCAACGACCCCGACTTCGACGCCACCCGGCTGAAGTGGCAGAAGACGCCCGGCGCGGTCAACGTGAGCCACGGCCACGACGTCGGTTTCCGGGGCAACACCTTCACCCATCTCGGCGCGGTCGGTCTCAACCTGAACACCGGCACCCAGGGCACCGACATCACGGGCAACGTCTTCCGCCAGATCGCCGCCACCGGCATCCAGATCGGCGGCGTCGAGGTGATCGACGCCCATCCCGACGACCCCCGGGACATCACCAAGGACACCACGGTCGACAACAACGTGGTCACCAAGGCCGCCGACCAGTACAACGGCTCGCTCGGCATCCTGGCCGGCTACACCGACCACACGGTGATCACCCACAACAAGGTCTACGACCTGCCCTACTCCGGCATCTCCGTCGGCTGGGGCTGGGGCCTGACCGACAAGGGCGGCGACACCAACTACCCGGGCAACTCCGGTGTCCCGGTCTGGGACACCGACACCACCAGCCGGGACAACAAGGTGACGGACAACGATGTCTTCGACATCATGAAGTCACAGGCCGACGGCGGCGCCATCTACACCCTCAGCACCAACCCCGGCGGCGTGGTCTCCGGCAACTACCTCCACGGCGTCCCGGAGCCGGCCTACGGCGCCATCTACCACGACGAGGGCAGCCGTTACTGGCAGAACACCGGCAACGCCCTGTGCGACGTGGCGTACCAGTGGCTGCTGATGAACCACGGCATGGACATCACCGCCACCGGCAACTTCACCACCCAGCCCGCGTTCACCACCCAGGCCAACAGCACGGGCGACGACGTGAGCGGCAACATCACCGTCGGCTCCTGCGACCAGCTCCCGGCCTCGATCGTCAACAACGCCGGACTCCAGCCGAGTTACCGTCACCTCGACCCGGGCCCGGCCGTCACCGACACCAAGGCGCCCACCGCGCCCGGCACCCCGGCCGCGGTGACCGACTTCCCGACCGTGGCGGACCTCAGCTGGCCGGCCGCGAGCGACGACACCGGTGTCACGGGCTACTCCGTCTACCGTGACGGCAGGCTCATCAGCGCCACCGGCAAGACCTCGGTGCGGCTGTCCGGGCTGACGGGCGGGAAGACGTACAGCTTCGAGGTCACCGCCCGGGACGCCGCAGGCAACGAGTCGAAGCCGAGCGGGACGTTGAAGGTCACCATGCCCTCCGGCTCCGACCTGGCGCTGAAGCAGCCGGTCACCGCCTCCTCGGATTCGGAGGGCAACGTCCCCGGGAAGGCCGTGGACGGTGACCTCTCCACCCGCTGGGCCCAGGGTCTCGGCCTGCCCGACCCGTCGTGGATCCAGGTGGACCTCGGTGCCTCGTACGACGTGAACGGCGCGATCACCACCTTCGAGAAGAGCAGCGGCTACAAGTACCGCGTCGAGGTGTCACCGGACGAGGTCCACTGGAAGACGCTCGCGGACCACACCTCCGCGAACACCACGGCGATGACCGACTACGCCCACACCGCCGACCCGGTCACCGGCCGCTACGTACGGCTGACGGTCACCGGCTCCAGAGGCAACGGCGGCAGCATCTTCGACTTCCAGGTCTACGGCACGCCCAGCGCGCCCAGCCCGGACCACACCGCCCCCGCGGCGCCCGGGCAGCCCACCGTCAAGCCGCTGCTGCCGAGCCTGGTGGACGTCAGCTGGCCGGCCGCGACCGACGACACCGGCGTGACCAGCTATGCCGTCTACCAGGACGGCAAGCGGATCGGCGTCACCGGCGGCAGGACGCTGCGGGTCTCCGACCTGACCCCCGAGAAGGAGTACTCCTTCACCGTGGTGGCCCGCGACGCCGCGCTGAACGCCTCCGAGCCGAGCAAGGCGGCCGTCGTCACCACCCCCGCCGACAACGACCTCGCGCTGAAGAAGACGGTCACCGCCTCCTCGTACTCGGAGGACAACACGCCGCAGAAGGCGGTGGACGGCGACCTGTCCACGCGCTGGGCGCAGGGCCTGGGACTGCCCGACCCGTCCTGGATCCAGGTGGACCTCGGCAAGGACGCCGGCGTCTCTAGCGTGGTGACCACCTTCGAGAAGTCCAGCGGCTACCAGTACCTGCTCGAGTACTCCGCCGACGGCGTCACCTGGTCCACGTTCGAGGACCACACCTCCCAGAACACCACTTCGGCGGCCAACTACTCCTTCGCCGACCAGCCCGTCACCGCCCGCTACCTGCGGCTGACCGTCACCGGTTCGAGCTGGAACGGCGGCAGCGTCTACGAGCTCCAGGCGTACGGCGACTTCTGAGCCGCCGGCCCCCCGGGCCGGGCCGGCACTCCCCCACAGAAACGAAAGCCAGGAATGAAGATCACCCATGTCGAAGTACACCGGATCGATGTTCCGGCGGCCAGCCCGCCCTTCCGCTGGCGGGACGGGCTGAGCGGAAGCGCTCCGGTGGGCGACGGCGCGGTCCTGCGGATCGGCACCGACGAGGGTGCCGAAGGGGTGGCCCTGTTCGCCCGGCCCGGGGCCTTCAGCACCCTGCAGTACCTGGTGGAGCAGGTCTTCCGTGAGGAACTGGTCGGGGCCGACCCCTTCCAGCGGGAATGGCTGTGGCACCGGGTGTGGGAGCTGGACCGCATCCACGAACTCCCGCTCCCCACCCTGGGTCTCATCGACACCGCCCTGTGGGACCTGGCCGGCCGGTACCACGGCCAGCCGGTCTGGCGCCTGCTCGGCGGCTTCCGGGAGGCGATCCCCGCCTACGCCTCCACCTCGACGTTCTCCAGCATCGCGGAGTTCCTCGACGTGGCGGACCAGTGCCTGGCACTGGGCTATGTGGGCATCAAGCTGCACGCCTGGGGCGACGCCCGCCGCGACGCGGAGCTGTCTCTGGCGCTGCGCGACCACGTAGGTCCGGACGTCCCTCTCATGTACGACGGGTCGGCCGGCTTCGACCTGCCCGACGCGATCCGCCTGGGGCGGGCGCTCTCGGAGGCCGACTACCTCTGGTACGAGGAGCCGATGCGCGAGTTCAGCATCTCCGCGTACCAGGCGCTGGCAGCGGCCGTGGACATCCCGCTGCTGGTGGCCGAGACCTCCGACGGAGCCCACATGAACTCCGCGGACTTCATCAAGTCCGGCGCCGCCACCTTCGGCGTACGGGCCGGCACCACCCTCCGGGGCGGCATCACCGGCGCCATGCGCACCGCCCACCTCGCCGACGCCTACCGGCTGCGGGCCGAGGTGCACGGTTCGGACATCCCGAACCACCACCTGTGCATGGCCATCTCCAACACCACCTACTACGAGTCCCTGGTGACCGCGACGAACGTCGTCCGCGAACGCCATGTGGACGACCAGGGCCTGGTGCACGCCCCCACCGGGCCCGGCATCGCTCTTCCCCTCGACTTCGGCTACGGCAACGAACTCCTGCCGTTCGTCGAACAGCCGCGCTGACCGGGCGGTGGCCGTCCGCCCGGACGGCCACCGCAGCCGGCGCCCCCCATCCGGCGCGCCCCCTGTCCCCCCCGTAAGAACAGAAAGGCAAGACAATGAGGTCTTCCGGATCTCCGAGAGCCGCCCGACGCCGCACAGTGCTGCGGACCGCCGCGGCCGCGCTCTCCCTGGCCACCGCGGCTGTGCTGGCCGGCTGTGCCAGCGCCGACACCGACACCGAGCCCTCCTCCTCGCAGGCGGCGTTCAAACCGGCCACGCAGAAGGACGGTTCGCAGATCACGGTCTGGGCCGACTCCACCCGGCTGCCGTCGGTGAAGGCGTACCAGAAGGCGAACCCGGACGTGAAGATGAAGATCGTCACGTACGACGGCGGCGCCGACGGCTCGACCTACCTCCAGTCGAAGGTGCAGCTGTTCGACCGGACCGGCAGCGGCTGGCCGGACGTGGTGTTCGGCTCACCGACCGACGTGACCTGGGCGTCGGAGCCCACCAAGTCCGGCGCCCAGCCGTTCGCCGCGCCCCTGGACGACAAGCTCGTCCCGAAGAGCACGCTGGACGGCTTCGCCAAGGGCTCCCTGACGCCTTGCGAGTTCAACGGTCACACCTACTGCCTGCGCAACGACATCGCGCAGGTCGTCCTCTGGTACAACCAGTCCCTCATGGACAAGTGGGGATACCAGGTCCCCACCACCTGGGAGGACTACGAGGCCCTCGGCAAGAAGGTCGCCAAGGACCACCCCGGCTACCTCGTCGGCTCGGTCGGCGACACCAACTCCCACGAGTCGTACTTCTGGTCCGGCCAGTGCCCGGCGTTCCAGCTGACGAAGCCGGACACCCTGCGCAGCGATCTGCAGGACCCGAAGTGCACCCGGACGGCGAAGCTGCTGGACAGCCTGATCGACGCCAAGGCCGTCACCACCAAGGGCTTCTTCAGCCAGGGGTTCGCCAAGGACAGCGGCAGCAAGGTCCTGATGGCGTACGGCCCGTCCTGGTACGGCCAGTACCTGTTCAAGGCCGCCTTCAAGGCCCCGGCCAAGCAGATCGCCGCGGCGTCCCCGCTGACCTGGAAGGGTGAGACCACGGCGGCCACCGGCAACGTCGGCGGCGGCGTGTGGATGGTGTCCTCGCACAGCGCCAACCTCAAGGCGTCCACGGACCTCGCCACCTGGCTGACCACCTCCGACGAGAACCAGGCCGCCGCGCCCACCTACCCGGCCTACACCAAGGCCGCGCAGGCCTGGCTGGCCAACCCGGCCAACAGCGACTACTTCGCCAACGACGTCAGCAAGCCCTTCCAGGAGGCCGCGAACGAGGTGTGGACCGGCTGGTCGAACACCAAGTTCCCGGACGCCACCGCCTGGTCCAGCGTCGTCCTGCCGGCCCTGACCGCCGGCAAGAGCCTGACCTCGACCCTGCCCGCCTGGCAGCAGGAGATCAGCAACGAGGCGAAGGCCCAGGGATACAAGGTGGTCAATAAATGACCCTGCTGGAGACCGAGCGCGTCGCCGTCTCCCCCCTCCGCCGCGGCAGCACGCCGCGGCGGAGGGGCCCCGGTCTCGCGGGCTACTTCTTCGTCGCCGGATACGCGGTGCTGCTGCTCGCCTTCGGCGTCTTCCCCACCGGGTACTCGTTCTACCTGGCGTTCACCAACGACCGGGGGCAGTTCACCGGCGTCAACCAGTTCGTGAAGGTCGCCCAGGACTACCGGTTCGTGCCGGCCTTCACCCACATGCTGATCTACCTGGCGCTGTGGCTGGTCACCCTGGTCGTTCTGGTCGTCCTGGTTGCGGTGGTGCTGCGCGGCCGGGTGCGTCCGGGCACGTCGGCCCTCTTCCGCTTCCTGTACTACATCCCCGGCGCCCTCGCCGGAGTGGCGAGCGTGCTGGTCTGGCTGTTCATGCTGGACCCGGACGTCAGCCCGGTGTCCTGGGTGCTCAAGAGCATGGGGCTCCAGACCTTCGCGGCCGTGCTCGCCCCCGGCAACCTGCCGCTGATCCTCATGCTGATCGCCTTCTGGACCGGCGCCGGCGGCTGGATGGTCGTGATGTACGGGGCGCTGAACAACATCCCCGACGAGGTGCTGGAAGCCGCCCGGATGGACGGCGCGGGGCCCTGGCGCAGCGCCTGGCACATCCAGATCCCGATGATCCGGCAGTGGATCGTCTACATGACGATCATGGCGTTCGCGACCGGCACCCAGCTGTTCGTCGAGCCCCAACTGCTCCAGACGGCCAGCCTCGGCCGGGTGAGCCCCACCTGGTCGCCCAATCAGCTGGCCTACGTCTACGCCTTCCAGCAGGGCGACTTCAACGGCGCCGCCGCCATCGCCGTCTTCCTGCTGGCCGTGGGACTGCTGGCCGCCGGACTGCTGGTCGCCCGATCGAACCTGTTCAAGTTGGATGAGAAATGACGCAATCCACTCTCTCCTCGGCGCTCTCCTCGGCAGCGGCGGGCCGGCGCGTCCGGCCGTCCCGGGCCCTGTCCTTCCTGGTGGTCGGCGTCCTGCTCGCCGCCCTGCTGGTGTTCTTCGTGCTGCCGGTGGTCTGGCTGCTGCTCGCCCCGTCCAAGACCGCCGGCGAAGTGGTGCGGGACAACCCGCTCTCCTTCGGGTCGTTCCAGCAGATCGGCGCCGCCTGGCGACACCTGTTCGCCTTCCAGGACGGCGCCATGCTCACCTGGCTGCGCAACTCGGCGATCTACTCCGGCGGTTCGCTCGTCCTGACGCTGGCCGTCAGTGTCCCGGCCGGCTACGCACTCGCCCTGACCAAGTTCCGGGGACGCAAAACCCTCCTCATGGTCACTCTGGTCACGATGATCATGCCGCAGGCCACCCTGGTACTGCCGGTCTTCCTGGAGCTCAACCGCTTCCACCTGATCGGCACCGTCTGGTCGGTGATCCTGCCCTTCTCCTTCTACCCGTTCGGCGTGTACCTCGTGTACATCTACTTCGGCAGCAGCCTGCCCAGGGACCTGCTGTCGGCCGCCCGGATCGACGGCTGCACGGAATGGCAGCTCTTCTCGCGCATCGCGCTGCCGCTGGCGAAGCCGGTGGTCGGCCTCGTCGCGTTCTTCAGCTTCGTGGGCAACTGGAACAACTTCTTCCTGCCCTACCTCGTCCTGCCGAACAGCGAGCAGTTCCCTGTCCAGGTCGGCCTGAACCAACTGCTCACCTCCACCCCGTCCTTCAACCCCGTGGCCGGCGCCGGTCTGAACATCACCATCCCGGAGCTGGCCCTGGCGATCATCGTCGCCATCCTGCCCGTGCTGGTGCTCTTCCTGTTCTCGCAGCGCACGCTGGTCTCCGGGATGCTCGCCGGAGCGACCAAGGAGTGAGCGCCCGCCGTGCCGCCGTGTTCGCGCGGTTCTCGTCCGGGCCTGCGCCCCGGTGCCCGCGGCTGTCGGCGCCGTTGCAGGACGCCGCTCAGAGCCGCGCCCCCTTCAACGCCATGTGCAGCAGCAGCCGGTCCTCGCCGTCGTCCAGGTCGAGCCCCGTCAGTTGCTCGACACGTGACAGGCGGTAGTAGAGCGTCTGCCGGTGGATGCCCAACTCCGCCGCGGTGCGGCCCGCTTGGCCCGCACAGTCGAGGAACACCTCGGCGGTGCGGGCGAGTTCGTGGTGGGCGGGGGCCAACAGGGTGCGTACGGCAGGGTCCTGGGCGGTCTCCGGGGGCAGTGACGTCAGGAGGCGGAAGGGGCCGATGGACGCCCACTCGGCGACCGGCCCGAGGCGCGGCTCGGCCAGCGCGGCGCGCGCGGCGGCGGACGCCTCCTGCCAGGCGGCGCCCAGCTCGGCCAGGCCGACACGCGCGACCGCGACTCCGGCCGCCGCCCGGCCCCCACGGGTTCCTGCCGCAGGGTCACCCTCGGCCCTCAAGTCCCGTGCCCCGGGCGGGTTCTCCGCCTCGTGGACGAAGCGCGCCGCGGCCGTGAGAGCCGGGGTCAGTACGTCCGGTGACCGGAGCCGAACCAGCAGCGCCAGGCTCTGCCCGGCCGCTCCCCACGGCACCGTGCACAGCGCGGTCGCACCCGGCACCGTACGGACCGAGGGGGCGTCCTGCGGGTCGGCCGAGGGCCAGGGGGCGACACAGACGACGGTGTGCAGTCCGTCCGCGCGCGGGCCGAGGGCCGTGCGCAGTTCGGCCACCGCCATGTCCCGCTGCCAGCCGCGCTCGGCTGTGAGCACGGCCCGCAGCTCGCGGGTGAGGTCCGCGCCCGCCTGTGCCTCGTCCCCGAGCAGCGCGCCGATGCGGGCGGCGACCTCCATGGCGGCACCCAGCTGCTCGTCCGTGGGCCCCGGATCGTCGGCCAGGAGCCACACGTAACCGAGGACCACCCCCCGATGGCGTACGGGCAGACAGATACGTCCGCGGTAGACCCCCGCCTCCGGGGTCGGCGGGATGCGGACCGGGCCGCTCGCGCGGGCGATGCCGAAGCCCTCGAACCAGGTGCGGACCGCCGAGGTCGAGCGACGCGTGAGGATCGAGCGGGTGCGGACGGGGTCGAGGGAGCCCTCGTCGAAGTCGCGGTCGCTGTCGTAGGCGCCGAACGCGATCAGCTCGAAGTCCCGGTTCTCCAGCGTCGCGGGGGCGCCGAGGAGCGCCGAGATCTCGTCGACCAGCTCCTGGTACTCGCCGCGGCCGTCCGCCCTGCCCGCCTTGAAATCACCCGTCACACGGGCATTCTCCCCTATTTCCGGTGTCCCTTCATACAGATGTCTGAGATCCAGGGCACGGATGCGTGACAGCTGTCGATGGCCCACGATCGGAGGGATCCTTAGGTTTCACGGTGGTTCTCCGTGCCGTACCCGGGCGTTCCGCCTCCGGGGTCCGCGGCCGTCCGTACTTTCCGTGGAGGTGCCCCGTGCTGGGACCCGTGATTCTCGCCGCGTCGCGCAGCGACCGGATGCGCCGCTTCGTGTCGGCCGCCCCCGGCACCAAGCAGGTGGTGGCCCGGTTCATCGCCGGCGAGAACGTCGGCCAGGTCGTCCCGGTCGTCCAGGACGCCGTCGCCAAGGGCCTCGCGGTCACCCTCGACGTCGTCGGCGAGGACATCACCACGCGCGAGCAGGCGTACGCCGCCCGGGACGCGTACCTGGAACTCATCGAGCACCTCCGGGCGCTGGATCTCGGCACCCAGGCGGAGATGTCCGTCAAGCTGTCGATGTTCGGCCAGGCGCTGGAGGACGGCCACGAGCTGGCCCTCGCCAACGTCCGCCCGGTCGTCGAGGCCGCCGCCGCCATCGGCACCACCGTCACGCTGGACGCCGAGGACCACACCACCCTCGACTCGATGTTCACCATCCACGAGGAGCTGCGGAAGGACTTCCCGCAGACGGGCTGCGTCATCCAGGCCTACCTGTTCCGCACCGAGGCCGACGCCCGCCGGCTCGCCGCGAGCGGCAGCCGCGTACGGATCGTGAAGGGCGCCTACAAGGAGCCCGCCGAGGTCGCGTACCAGGACAAGGCCGAGGTCGACAAGGCGTACGTCCGGGTGCTGCGCATCCTGATGGAGGGCGACGGGTACCCGATGATCGGGTCCCACGACCCCCGGCTGATCTCCATCGCCCAGGAGCTCGCCCGGCGCGCCGGGCGCAAGCTCGACGAGTACGAATTCCAGATGCTGTACGGCATCCGCGGCGAGGAGCACCTGCGGCTCGCCGCCGAAGGTCACCGGATGCGTGTGTACACCGCGTACGGCACCGACTGGTACGGCTACTTCATGCGCCGTCTGGCGGAGAAGCCGGCCAACCTGCTCTTCTTCGCCCGCTCGATCCTCACCACGGGCTGACCCACCGCTCAGTTAAGGAGTCTCGGAAACCATGGATGCTGTAACCCAGGTCCCCGCCCCCGTCAACGAGCCGGTGCACGGCTATGCCCCCGGCTCGCCCGAGCGCGCCCGCCTGGAGGTCAAGCTCAAGGAGCTGGCCGAGAACCCGATCGAGCTGCCGATGACCATCGGCGGCGAGAAGCGGCTCGGCGGCGGTGAGCGCTTCGAGGTCGTGCAGCCGCACAACCACAAGGCCGTCATCGGCACCGGCGCCCATGCCACCCAGCAGGACGCGCAGGACGCGGTCGACGCGGCCCTGGCCGCCGCTCCGGCCTGGCGCGCGATGGCCTTCGACGACCGCGCCGCGATCATCCTGCGCGCCGCCGAACTGCTGGCCGGCCCCTGGCGCGAGACCCTCGCGGCCTCCACCATGCTCGGCCAGTCGAAGACCGCCCAGCAGGCCGAGATCGACTGTCCCTGCGAGCTCGTCGACTTCTGGCGCTTCAACGTCAAGTACGCCCGTGACCTGCTCGCCGAGCAGCCGCCGGCGAACTCCCCGGGCGTCTGGAACCGTCTGGACCACCGCCCGCTCGAGGGCTTCGTCTACGCGATCACGCCGTTCAACTTCACGGCGATCGCGGGCAACCTGCCGACGGCGCCCGCGCTCATGGGCAACGTCGTCGTCTGGAAGCCGTCCCCGACGCAGACGCACGCCGCCGTGCTGCTGATGCAGCTCCTGGAGGAGGCGGGTCTGCCCAAGGGCGTCATCAACCTCGTCACTGGCGACGGCATCGAGGTCTCCAAGGTCGCCCTGGAGCACCGGGACCTGGCCGGCATCCACTTCACCGGCTCGACCAAGACCTTCCAGTACCTGTGGAAGACGGTCGGCAACAACATCGAGAAGTACCGCTCCTACCCGCGTCTGGTCGGCGAGACCGGCGGCAAGGACTTCCTGGTCGCGCACCCGAGCGCCGACCGCGCGGTCCTCAAGACGGCGCTGACCCGCGGTGCCTTCGAGTACCAGGGCCAGAAGTGCTCCGCGACCTCCCGCGCGTACGTCCCGGCCTCCATCTGGAACTCCGGTTTCAAGGAGGAGTTCGCCGCCGAGGTCGACTACCTGACCATGGGTGACGTCACCGACCTGTCGAACTTCGTCGGCGCGGTCATCGACGAGCGGTCGTTCGCCAAGAACAAGGCGGCCATCGACCGCGCCAAGTCGGACCCGTCCTGCACGATCGTCGCGGGCGGCGAGTACGACGACTCGGTCGGCTACTTCGTGCGCCCCACCGTCGTCGAGTGCTCCGACCCGGAGAACGAGGTCTTCAAGACCGAGTACTTCGGCCCGTTCCTCGCGGTGCACGTGTACGAGGACGAGAACTACGACGAGATGCTGACCCAGATGGAGTCGGCGTCGGACTACGCGCTCACCGGCTCGGTCGTGTCCAACGACCGTGCGGCGGCCGCGTACACGATGGAGAAGCTCCGCTACGCGGCGGGCAACTTCTACATCAACGACAAGTCGACCGGCGCCGTCGTCGGCCAGCAGCCCTTCGGCGGCGGCCGGGCCTCCGGCACCAACGACAAGGCGGGCGCCCCGCAGAACCTGATGCGCTGGACGCTGACCCGCGCCATCAAGGAGACGCTCGTCCCGCCGACGGACTACGCGTACCCGCACATGGGCTGACCGCTACCTGCTGAGGTTCCGGGCCAGGAAGTCGCCGATCAGGGCGGCTGCCTGGCCCGCGTGCGTCTCCAGGGCGAAGTGGCCCGTCGGCAGCAGATGGATCTCGGCCTCCGGAAGGTCGCGCAGGAAGGCGAGCGCGCCCGCCGGGACGAAGATCTCGTCATGGGCGCCCCAGACCGCCAGCAGCGGCACCCGGCTGCTGCGGAAGTACTCCTGGAAGGCGGGGTAGAGCGCGAAGTTGGAGCCGTAGTCGGCGATCAGGTCGAGCTGGATGTCCGGCTGCCCGGGACGGGCCATCAGCGCGGCGTCATGCTGATACGCGTCGGGGCTGACCTGGTCCTGACGGTCCTGCGGAACGCCGTGCAGGTACTGCCACTTGATGCCGTCGGGGCTGCTGATCTCACGGACCGCTGCCTCGGTCCCGGGTGTGCGCCCCGCGATCAGCGCGCGGACCGGCGCCCAGGCCTCGGTGCCGAGCCCCTCCTCGTACGCGTTGCCGTTCTGCGTGATGATCGCCGTCACCCGGTCCGGGTGCGCGAGTGCCAGCCGCAGACCGATGGGCGCGCCGTAGTCCTGGACGTAGAGCGCGTACTCCTTCAGGCCCAGCTGCTCGGTGAACTCGCCGGTGATCTCCGCCAGTTGGGCGAAGGAGTACGGGAACTCGGTGGCCGACGGGGTCGCCGAGCGGCCGAAGCCGAGGTGGTCGGGGGCGATCAGCCGATAGCGGTCGGACAGCAGCGGGATCAGGTCGCGGAACATGTGTGAGCTGGTCGGGAAGCCGTGCAGGAGCAGCAGGACCGGCGCGTCGGCCGGGCCCGCCTCGCGGTAGGCGATCTCGTGACCGCGGACCGTGGTGGTGCGGTGGTGGACCGGGCGGTGGGGGCGGAGGCTCATGACGTTTACTAACCCTTCAAAGTGGCTTTGACGGTTAAGGCGATGTGTCGAGTCCATCACGTGCGATCTAACCAGTCAAGATGGTTTAGACGGTTAGCTGTCGGTTGGGGTGCCGACGCCGTCAGTGGTGGCTGTCGCTGGTGGCCCCCAGGGGTCTGTCGGTGGCTGCTGTCGGTGGCGGAGGCCTCGGCGGTCGCAGGGGCTCGCGGGAATACTGAGGCGATGACCACGCGACTGCGTACCGCCCACACGGCGGACCTCACCCCCGCCGAACTCCGCGCCGCCCGCACCCTCCTGGACGCCGCCTTCGACGGGGGCTTCGCCGACGAGGACTGGGACCACGGCCTCGGCGGCATCCACGCCCTCGTCCACGACGAGCGGGGCCTCGCCGCCCACGGCTCGGTGATCCAGCGGCGCGTCCTGCACGACGGGCGTTCGCTGCGGGTCGGGTACATCGAGGCGGTCGGCGTACGCCCCGACGCCCGCCGCACCGGCCTCGGCGGGCAGGTCATGGCCGCGCTGGAACGGGTCGTCGACGGCGCGTACGACCTCGGCGCGCTCTCCGCCAGCGAGGACGGCGCCACGCTCTACACGGCCCGCGGCTGGCAGGTCTGGCCCGGCCGGATCTGCGCGCTAGGCCCGGAGGGCGTCGTCCGGCTGCCCGAGGAGGAGGGCACCACCTTCCTGCGCCCCGCCGCCGCGGGCCGCCTCGACCCGGCGCACGAGCTGGTCTTCGACTGGCGGGACGGCGACGTGCTGTGACGGTTCGTGGCCCCGGCTCGCCTGCTCTCGTCGGGGCGAGGGCCTGTCAGGGCGTCTGTGACGCGGCGTATTCCGTGGCTTTTGTGGTGATGGGGGCGCTCTGTCTGCTCACGACCGCCGGGGCGCTACGGCTGCGTCCGGCGGCCGGAGATGTGGTGCGAGCCGTCGTCCCAGGTCAGAGCGGTGTGAGGCAGGTTGCCGTCTCAGATAGTAGGAAGTCCGAGTAATTGTGGAGACAGATGGCCGCTCCTCGCATAGCTTTGTAGAAGCCGAACGTCTCGCTCGATCAAGCGAATGGCGGTCGTGAGCCGGGCCCCGAGCAGGTAACCCCTGCGGCCAGCGCTCCCCGCCCCTCCGGCGTCTCGTATCCCTCACCGCACTTCCGGTCGGCATGTACCGGAGGCAAGGAGTCGATCATCATGGCCGAGACGACCGTCCGCCGAGTCCGTCACGTTTCCCGTACCAGCGAGTCCGATCGCAAGAACGCCGCGGCGGCCCTCCAGCGCGCCCTCGACCGCCGGGACAACGGCGGAGCGACGGGCCACTGAGGCCCGCCCCGGGCAGCGACACCCGTCCCGAGCAGCAACAACAGCAACAGCAGTACGCACGGGACCGCATCGCCCGAAGTCGCACCACACGCTGTCGCACCACCCGAGTGCCGGGAGCCGCGCCCGCACGGGGTGCGGCGCGGGCTCACCGTCCGCGCCGCACCTCGAAGTGGTCGATGCGCTCGCCGCTCTCGGCGAGCGCCGACACCCTGAGCCGGGGATCGGCGCCCGCCTGCGCCTCCACCGAGAGGAACGAGAAGCCGGTGTACCGCACCCGGGACCACTCCACGGTGTCGCGGTTGCGGTCGCGTGCCTCGGTCCAGTGGAAGGTGTCCACGGACTCGCGGTCCGCGACCTTGCCCTCGTAGCTGTCCTTGACCCCTTCGGGGAAGCGGTACAGATCCTTGCCCGCGCCGCCCGCCGTGACGTACACGATCCCGTCCCGGGTCGGATCGGTCGACGCGCCCACCGGTACGGCCTTGCCCACGGCGCCGCCCTTGATGGCGTCGGTCCGCTCGTACACGTGGTTGTGTCCGTTGATCACCAGGTCCACCTGGTGCTTGGTGAAGAGCGGCAGCCAGGCGTCGCGCACGCCCCCGTCGGAGGCGTGGGTCGACGTCGAGTAGGCGCAGTGGTGGAAGAAGACCACGACGAAGTCGGCCGCCCCGCGCAGTTCGCCGAGCCGCTTGTCGAGCCAGGCCGTCTGCCGGCCGTCCGTGTAGCCCTTGTTGGCGGGGATCTCGTACGAGACGTCGTTCGCGTCCAGTGCCACGATCCCGACATTGCCGTACGTGAACGAGTAGACGCCCGGGGCGTTTTGGGCGTCGAAGCCGCTGTCCGGGAGCGACCAGCGGGCCGCCTGGCCGCCGTAGCCGTTCGGCGAGTACCAGGCCTCCATGTCGTGGTTGCCGGTCGTCACCATCCACGGCACCGACTTCGCCACCGACTCGGTCTGGGTGAGGAACTGGTCCCAGACGGTGGGGTCGTAAATGTCCGAGTCCTTGCCGTGGCCGGTCGTGTCCGCGTAGCAGATGTCGCCCGCGTGCAGATGGAAGGACGGGTGCCGGGCGAGGATCACCCGGTCGTTGGCCAGCGCGTCGGAGCTGACGCCCTGGTCGCCGAAGGCGGTGAACACGAACGTCTCGGGAGCGGCGGGCGCCGTACGGAAGGTGCCGACCGTGGACAGCCGGGTCCGGGACGCGGGGTCGAAGCCGTCGTGGCCGACGCCGTAGTAGTACGTCGTGCCCGGCCGCAGGCCGTCGAGCGCGGCGTGCAGGTAGTACTGGTCCACCGCGAACCGCCGGCCCTCGAGCCCCGGCGTGTGCAGGTCACGGACCTCGGCCTCGATCTTCCGGCTCAGTTCCCCGGGCTTCAGGCCCACCCGCACATACGGCTTCCTGACCGCGAAGGGCACCTGCCAGGAGATCCGCATCTGGGTCTTCGGGTCGGCGCCGAAGGCGAGATGGCGGCCGAAGGGCGCGGCGACGGAGCCGTGCACCTGCCCGGTGGCGGGGGCCGAACCGGGCGCGGACGACCTGGCTCCGCCGGCCGTGCCGGACGCGGAACAGCCGGTCAGCAGTCCGCCGGCGACCGCACCCGCGGTCACCAGCGCGCGTCGCCGGGACAGCTTCGTACGCAGGTACTCGTGCTGCTCCGCCATGCTCATCCGGCGCGCGAGCTGCTCCGGAATGCCGACGTCAGGGGTGTCCATGCCGGGAAACTTCCCAGCAACCCCCAACAGCTGTCCAACACCGGGGTGAACACGAGCTGACGGATCGGCGCCGCGCCCGCCGACGCCCGCGCCCGGCGGACCTGCCGACCCCCCGCCCGCCCGCTGAAGGTGTCCGCATCGCGGACACCCCGTGTCATCCCATGGGACAAGGAGTACGGTTCCGTCATGGCTCGCAGCATCAATCTCGCAGTGATTCCCGGTGACGGCATCGGCCAGGAGGTCGTGGCCCAGGGGCTGAAGGTCCTCTCCGCCGTCCTTCCGCAGGATGTGAAGCTGGAGACCAGAGAGTTCGACTTCGGCGCCAAGCGGTACCACGCCACCGGTGAGACCCTCACCGAGGCCGACCTCGACGCCCTCAAGCCGCACGACGCGATCCTGCTCGGCGCGATCGGCGACCCGTCGGTCCCGTCCGGCGTCCTGGAGCGCGGTTTCCTGCTCAAGCTCCGCTTCGCCTTCGACCACCACGTGAACCTGCGTCCGTCGAAGCTCCTCCCGGGTGTCGCCACCCCGCTGGCGGGGCAGCCGGAGATCGACTTCATCGTGATCCGTGAGGGCACCGAGGGCCCGTACACCGGCAACGGCGGCACGATCCGCAAGGGCACCGAGCACGAGGTCGCCACCGAGGTCTCCGTGAACACGGCCTTCGGCGTCGAGCGTGTCGTCCGCGACGCGTTCGCCCGCGCCCAGGCCCGCCCGCGCAAGAAGCTGACGCTGGTCCACAAGAACAACGTGCTGACCTTCGCGGGCCACCTCTGGACGAACGTGTTCAACAAGGTGGCCGAGGAGTTCCCCGAGGTCACCACCGACTACATCCACGTGGACGCCGCGACGATCTACCTCGTCACGGACCCCGCCCGCTTCGACGTGATCGTCACCGACAACCTCTTCGGCGACATCATCACCGACCTCGCCGCGGCCGTCTCCGGCGGCATCGGCGTCGCCGCCTCCGGCAACATCAACCCGAGTGGCGAGTTCCCCTCGATGTTCGAGCCCGTGCACGGCTCGGCGCCCGACATCGCGGGCCAGGGCAAGGCCGACCCCAGCGCCACCGTCCTGTCCGTCGCCCTGCTGCTGCGCCACCTCGGCTACGAGGCGGAGGCCGCCCGCATCGAGGACGCCGTCGCCGGCGACCTGGCGGAGCGGGTCGGCGGGCCGGCCCGTACCACCGACGAAATCGGCGACGCGCTCGCCGTACGAGTAGCCGGCTGACCCGCCGCGCCACTCAAGGCCCTGTCCGGCCCGAACCACCGGACAGGGTGTAGCCGCCGGGGAGCTGCCGCCCCCGGCGGCTTTTGCTATGCCCCGCCGGAGTGTCACCATCATCCCCTGGGCCGCATTCCCCCTGTTTTCGTCCCTGGCTCCGCTCGCGTGATAATCGAACGCGGAGCCGCCGCATGAGGGAATGCTCGGACGTCCACGTACTGGCCACGGCCCGTACGGAGATGAGCACGGCCCGTCAGGCACAACCGGTACCGCACACCCGGGGGGCGACCCCCGGACCCCGGCCGAAAGAACGGGGTTGCCCCAACGTCCGCCCGGGACATACGCGAAGGACATCCACTCATGACGACGCCCACGATCGAGCTCAAGCCCTCCTCGCAGCCCCGCTCCGCCGCGGAGCGCGAGGCGGTCCTGGCCAACCCCGGGTTCGGCCGCCACTTCACCGACCACATGGTGACCATCCGGTGGACGGAAGGCAGGGGCTGGCACGACGGCCAGCTCGTCCCGTACGGCCCGCTCTCCCTCGACCCGGCGAACATGACCCTGCACTACGCGCAGGAGATCTTCGAGGGCCTCAAGGCGTACCGCCAGCCCGACGGCTCCGTCGCCACCTTCCGTCCCGAGATGAACGCCAGGCGCTTCCAGGCCTCCGCCCGCAGGCTCGGCATGCCGGAGCTGCCGGTCGAGACCTTCATCGAGGCCTGTGACGTCCTCGTCCAGCACGACCGCGCCTGGGTCCCGGCGCACGGCGGCGAGGAGTCCCTCTACCTGCGCCCGTTCATGATCGCGACCGAGGTCGGCCTGGGTGTGAAGCCCGCCAACGAGTACCTCTTCCTCGTCATCGCCTCGCCCGCGGGCGCGTACTTCGCCGGGGGCGTGCGGCCCGTCTCGATCTGGCTCTCCGAGGACCGCGTCCGCGCCGTCCCCGGCGGCATGGGCGACGCCAAGACCGGCGGCAACTACGCCGCGTCGCTGCTCGCCCAGGCCGAGGCCGCCGCGAAGGGCTGCGACCAGGTCGCCTACCTCGACGCCGTGGAGCACAAGTGGGTCGAGGAGCTCGGCGGCATGAACCTGTACTTCGTGTACGGGGACAAGATCGTCACCCCTGAGCTCACCGGCTCCCTGCTCGCCGGCGTCACCCGCGACTCCCTCCTCACCGTCGCCCGTGACCTCGGCTACGAGTCGCGGGAGGGCCGTGTCTCGATCGACCAGTGGCAGCGCGACACCGAGAACGGCACCCTCACCGAGGTCTTCGCGTGCGGCACCGCCGCCGTCATCACCCCGGTCGGCACGGTCAAGCGCGCCGGCACCGAGTGGCAGCAGTCGGGCGGCGAGCCCGGCGAGGTCACCCTGAAGCTGCGCGAGGCGCTCCTCGACATCCAGCGCGGTGTCACCGAGGACCGGCACGGCTGGATGCACCCGCTGGCCTGACGGACGTGAAATGGCCCGCCCGGGATGAACAGGGCGGGCCTTCGCGCTGTCCGGCGCCCGCTTCGGCGCCACCGCATGCGCGCTGTGCGCGCGTTACGACCCCACCGAGGCCGGCGCGGACTCCGGGTCCGAGGGCGCCGGTGTCGGCGCCGTCCGTGCCGTCAGCGCGAGGTAGGCCGCCCCGCCCACGAGCCCGGAGAGCAGGAAGCTGCAGTCCACCCCGCCCGTCAGGGACAGCAGCGGGCCCTCGTACGACGGCAGGGACACGGCGAGCAGACCGACGAAGGCACCCAGGGCCCAGGACGCCGTGGCCCGGATGTTCCAGCCGCCGCGGTACCAGTAGATCCCGCCCTGCGAACGGCGGTTGAAGACCTGGAGGGCGTCGGGGTCGTAGACACCGCGGCAGCGGGCGAAGCCGATCAGGGTGATGACCGCCCAGGGCGTCCCGATCGCGGTGAGCAGCAGCACGAAGGACGTCATGGCGGACTGCGCGTTCCAGGCGTAGTGGCCGGCGAAGACGCAGGCCGTGGCGACGACGGCGACCGTGAACGTGGCCTTGGCCCGGGAGGCGCGCGGCAGGATCGCGTCCAGGTCCAGGCCCATGGAGTAGAGCATCAGGCCCGCGTTGCCGACCGAGCCCGCGGAGGCGGCGAGCAGCAGCGGGACCAGGTACCAGCCGGGGGAGGCCGAGACCAGGGGCCCGGCGTAGTCGAGGGCGGCGCGGGCCGCGTACGCCGTGAAGGTGCCGAAGAGCTGCGGGACCAGCAGGCCGGCGATCAGCCCCAGCCAGGTCGCGTGCAGGACCTTGCGCGAGGTGTGCCGGGCCGGGGAGATGTAGCGCGTGTAGTCACCGAGGAGCGTGATGAACGCGATGGGCCCGGAGAGGCCGGCCGCGACCGCCGCGAGCAGCCAGGTCGGCCAGAAGGAACCGAGCAGGTAACCGCCGGCGCCCGGCAGGGCGGCCGTGGTGAAGTGCGGCGCGTAGGCGATCACGCCGACGACCAGCAGCGCGGTCATGCCGACCGCCAGGACCCGTGACATCGCGAGCAGCACCCGGTAGCCGTAGACCGCGCCGGCCACCGTCGCCGCGGCCAGCACCCCGTAGACCACCGCGTACGAGACGCCCGAGGCCGGCAGGCCGACGAGACGGTGCAGGACGCCCACCATCACATCGCCGCCGATCCAGACGGTCAGCGCGGTGTAGCCGAGGGCGAGCAGCAGGCCGACGACCGAGCCGACCAGCCGGCCGCGCACGCCGAACTGGGCGCCGGAGGACGTCGAGAGGTTGGTCGCCGTGCGCAGCGACACCAGCGCGAGCGGGGCGGTGACCGCCGTGCCGAGGACCGTACCCGCCACCACCGAGCTCACCGACGCCCACCAGTCGAGCCCGAAGGACGGTGGCAGCCAGCCGAAGATGATCACGCCGAGGCACAGGTTGGACCCGAGCAGGATCGAGACGAGGTCGCGCGGCCCGCTGGTGCGCTCCTCGTCGGGGATGGTGTCGACTCCGCGCTGTTCTATCGGCATGGCTGGTCTCCTTCGATCGGCCGCCCGCGTGCTCACAAAAGTTTGAGCGACGTTCAATGTGACGTGAGCACAGCTCGCCCGTCAATGGTTCCGTTTCACGAATCTCACAGTTAGAGTGATGTTCTAACCCAGGGAAGGCAAGGAGGTGTCGCGTCGTGAGACTGACCCCCACGGAACGTGACCGGCTGCTGCTCTTCGGGGCCGCGGAACTGGCCCGTGCCCGCCGGGCGCGCGGCCTCAGGCTCAACGTCCCGGAGGCGACCGCTCTCATCGCCGACACCGTCTGCGAGGCCGCCCGCGACGGGCGGCGCCTCGCCGAGGCGATCGCGGCGGCGCGGGCCGTGCTCGGCCCGGACGACGTCCTGCCGGGTGTCGCCGACGTCGTCACCGAGGTCCACGTCGAGGCCGTCTTCGACGACGGCTCGCGGCTCGCGGTGGTCAGCGACCCCCTCGGCGCAGGCCTCGGCGACGGGGCCCCGGGTGCGCTGCTGCCGGGTCCCGCGCACGCCGAGCCCGAGGCGGACGTACGGATCCTGGTCACGAACACGGCCACGGTCCCGGTCTCCGTCACCTCCCACTTCCACTTCTTCGAGGCGAACCCGCGGCTCGACTTCGACCGCGCGGCCGCCTACGGGAAGCGGCTCGCCGTACCCGCCGGGTCGTCGGTCCGCTTCGGGCCGGGCGAGAGCGTCGAGGTCGGACTGCTGCCGATCGGGGGCGAGCGGATCGCGATCGGCTTCGCCGGCCTGGTCGACGGACCGCTGGACGCGCCCGGAGCGCGGGAAGAGGCCCTGCGCAGGGCTGCCGCCTGCGGATATCTCGGAGCCGAAGGAGCCGTCCGATGAGCATCGACCCCTACGCGTACGCCGCCACCCACGGCCCCCGCGCCGGCGACCGGGTCCGCCTCGGCGACTCCGGGCTGACCGTCCGCGTCGAGTCCGACGCCCAGAAGTACGGCGACGAGTTCCTCGCCGGCTTCGGCAAGACGGCCCGTGACGGGCTGCACCTCAAGGCGGCCGCCGTCCGCGACACCTGCGACGTCGTGATCAGCAACGTCGTCGTGATCGACGCGGCCCAGGGAATCCGCAAGGTCTCCATCGGCATCCGCGAGGGACGCATCTGCTCGATCGGACGGGCCGGGAACCCCGACACCCTCGACGGGGTCGACGTGGTCGTCGGCACGGGCACGTCCATCGTGTCCGGCGAGGGGCTCATCGCCACGGCCGGCGCGGTCGACACGCACGTCCATCTGCTGTCGCCGCGCATCATGGAGGCCTCGCTCGCCTCCGGGGTGACCACCATCATCGGCCAGGAGTTCGGGCCGGTCTGGGGCGTCGGAGTGAACTCGCCCTGGGCGCTCAGGCACGCGTTCAACGCCTTCGACGCCTGGCCCGTCAACATCGGCTTCCTGGGCCGGGGTTCGTCGTCCTCCGACGCCCCCCTCGTCGAGGCGCTCGCCGAGGGCGGTGCCTCCGGCTTCAAGGTCCACGAGGACATGGGCGCCCACACCCGCGCCCTGGACACCGCGCTGCGGGTGGCCGAGGAGCACGACGTCCAAGTCGCCCTGCACAGCGACGGACTGAACGAATGCCTGTCCGTCGAGGACACGCTGCGGGTCCTCGACGGGCGCACCATCCACGCCTTCCACATCGAGGGCTGCGGCGGCGGCCATGTGCCGAACGTGCTGAAAATGGCGGGAGTCCCGAACGTCATCGGGTCGTCCACCAACCCGACCCTGCCGTTCGGCCGGGACGCGGTCGCCGAGCACTACGGGATGATCGTCTCCGTCCACGACCTGAAGACCGACCTGCCCGGTGACGCGGCCATGGCCCGCGACCGGATCCGGGCCGGGACGATGGGCGCCGAGGACGTCCTGCACGACCTGGGCGCCATCGGGATCACCTCGTCCGACGCGCAGGGCATGGGCCGGGCCGGCGAGACCGTCCGCAGGACCTTCGCAATGGCCGGCAAGATGAAGGCCGAACTGGGCCCGCTCGACGGCTCCTCGGACACCGGCGACGACAACGCGCGCGTCCTGCGGTACATGGCGAAACTGACCATCAACCCGGCCCTCGCCCACGGACTCGCCCACGAGGTCGGCTCGATCGAGGTCGGCAAGCTCGCCGACATCGTGCTGTGGCGGCCGGAGTACTTCGGCGCCAAACCGCAGCTCGTGCTCAAGTCCGGCTTCCCCGCGTACGGCGTCGTCGGCGACCCGAACGCCGCGACCGACACCTGCGAACCCCTCGTCCTGGGACCGCAGTTCGGAGCGCACGGCTCGACACCCGCCGACATCTCGGTGGCCTTCGTCGCGCAGGCCGCCGTGGACCAGGGCAACGACCTGATGCCCACCCGCCGCCGCCGGGTCGCCGTCCGCGGCACCCGCGGCATCGGACCCGCGGACCTGCGCCTCAACTCCCGTACGGGATCCGTCGACGTGGACCAGCGCACCGGTCTGGTCACCCTCGACGGCGACCCGTTGCGCTCCGAGCCGGCCGACTCCGTCTCCCTCAATCGCCTGTACTTCTTGTAAGGATCCGTAATGTCTGCTGCCGCCGACGGCTTCCGCATGCCCGCCGAGTGGGCTCCGCACGAGCGCACCTGGATGGCGTGGCCGGGACCCAATCCCACCTTCGACAACCCGGACGACCTCGCCGAGTCGCGGCGGGCGTGGGCGGACGTGGCCCGCGCGATCCGGCGCTTCGAACCGGTCACGGTCGTGTGCGGACCAGGGCAGTTTGCCGAGGCACGCGAACTGCTCGGCGCGGACATCGAGTTGGTCGAGCGGGAACTCGACGACGCCTGGATGCGGGACATCGGCCCCACCTTCCTCACCAACGGCAAGGGCGAACTCGCCGCCGTGGACTGGACGTTCAACGGCTGGGGCGCGCAGGACTGGGCCCGCTGGGAGCACGACTCCAAGATCGGCGCGTACGTGTCCGACCTGGCCGGAGCGCGGACCTACGCCTCGAAGCTGGTCAACGAGGGCGGTGCCATCCACGTCGACGGCGAGGGCACGGTGCTGCTCACCGAGACCGTGCAGCTCGGCCCCGAGCGCAATCCGCACTGGACGCGCGAGGAGGTCGAGGCGGAGATCCACGGCCACCTCGGCACCCGCAAGGCGATCTGGCTCCCGCGCGGGCTCACCGGCGACTACCCGCCGCACGGCTTCGGGACGCTCGGCCATGTCGACATCGTGGCCGCCTTCGCGCGCCCGGGTGTCGTCGTCGCCCACTCCCAGCCGGACCCCGCGCACCCCGACCACGAGGTCACGAAGGAGATCATCGGGCTGCTCAAGGCCCAGACCGACGCGCGCGGCCGCCGGCTGGAGGTCGTCGAGGTCCCGGCCCCGACGGTCCTGGAGGCCGACGGACACTGGGCCGACTACTCGTACATCAACCACTACCTCTGCAACGGCGGTGTGGTGCTCTGCGGCTTCGACGACCCGCGGGACGAGATCGCGGCCGGCATCTTCCGCCGGCTGTTCCCCGACCGCACGGTCACGCTCGTGGACGCACGTACGATCTTTGCGGGCGGGGGCGGTATCCACTGCATCACCCAGCAGCAGCCGAAGATCTGAGGAGTGCGGGATGGCCGGTGCGCGCAAGAACGCACCTCCGCGTGAGGACGTGCTCGCCGCCGCCATGGACATGATCGCCGAGCGCGGTCTGGAGAAGCTGACCATGGCGGCGCTCGGCCGCGAGGTCGGCATGAGCAGCGGCCATCTCCTCTACTACTTCCGTTCCAAGGACGAGCTGCTGCTGCGGACCCTGGAGTGGAGCGAGGGGCGGCTCGGCCCGCTCCCGGCTCGACGCCTACGTCGACCTGTACATTCCCGACGGCCACCGCGATCCGCACTGGACGCTGTGGCTGGAGGTGTGGAAC
>NZ_JBHVXW010000019.1:78632-153882 GCF_042881375.1 Streptomyces sp. NPDC058274 | reverse complement strand
GGCGGCTCGGCCCGCTCCCGGCTCGACGCCTACGTCGACCTGTACATTCCCGACGGCCACCGCGATCCGCACTGGACGCTGTGGCTGGAGGTGTGGAACCGCTCGCAGAACGCCGACGACGACGCCCGCGAGCGCCAGGTCGCCATCGAGAGCGCCTGGCACCGCGACCTGGTGGCGCTGCTCGCCGAGGGGGTCTCGCGCGGGGAGTTCCGCGCGGTCGACCCGGACCGTTTTGCCGCCCGCCTCCGGGCCCTGCTCGACGGCTTCTCCATCCATGTGGCGATCGGCCTGCGCGGCACGGACCGTGGCCACATCCTGTCCCATGTACGGGAGTTCCTGGACGAGTCGCTCGGCTGACGGGCACTCGCGGACGGTCGATCAACGGCCCGGGTTGGACGTAATCGAGCGCATTGACCCGAGTCGCGTGATGCGGTTGCCTCCAGGTGAGCCCGCGGCGCAGGGCCGGGGGAGACACGGTTCCGGGGGAGATCATGTCCAGTGCTTGGCGTGTGTCATCAGGAGCGCCCGCCTCGGGGGCCGGCTCATCGAGAGCGGCTGTCCTGGGAGCCGCTCTGCTCGTCGGGCTGGCCGGGGTCGCCACCCCGTCGGCCGCCGCCCGAACCGACTCCGCCCCGCCGCGTACCGCGCGGGTCAGCGTCGCCACCGACGGCAGCCAGGGCGAGGGTGCCTCGGACACGCCGTCGATCAGCGCCAACGGCCGCTACGTGGCGTTCACTTCGGTCGCCGACAACCTCGTGCGCGGCGACACGAACGGCCTCGCCGATGTCTTCGTCCGCGATCTGCGCACCGGCCGCACCCAGCGCATCGCCGAGGGGCCGGCCACGAACCCGGCGATCAGCGGCGACGGACGCCGTGTCGTCTTCGCCACCACGGCCGCCCTGACCGCCGGCGACACCAACGGGCTCGACGACATCTACCTCTACGACCGCGTCACCCGCGGAACGGAGCGCATCAGCAGGGGCCACGCGGAGGCGCCGCCCAGCTACAAGCTGAACTACTCGCCCGCCATCAGCCCGGACGGCCGTTTCGTCGCGTACACCACCTCGGCCCCCGACGCGGCGCCCGGCGACACCAACGGCCGGGACGACGTGATCGTCCACGACCGCAGGACGGGCCGCAACGAGCTGGTCCAGTACCGCACCGACGGCACTCCCGGCGACTCCGACTCCCTGCTGCCCTCGTTCAGCGCCGACGGCCGCTACGTCGCCTTCGACACGGCGGCCCAGCTGGACCCGGCGCACGAAGGGACCCACGCCAGGAACGTGTACGTACGCGACCGGGCAACGGACACGACCGAGCAGGTCAGTCTGCCGACTCGCTACGTCTACAAGATGAGTTCGTGGGCACCGTCGATCAGTGGAGACGGCGGAGTGGTCGCCTTCTCCTCCAACGTGACCTCCCTCGTGCCGGACGACACCAACAAGGCGAGCGACGTCTTCGTCTTCGACCGGACGCGGAAGACGACGACACGCGTGAGCACCGCCGCGGACGGTACCCAGGCCGACGGCCCGAGCCAGGGCGTGCGCCTGAGTGCGGACGGCCGCCGCGTCGCCTTCGTCTCCGCCGCCGCGAACCTCGTACCCGGCGACACCAACGGCGTCGCCGACGTGTTCATCAAGGACCTGGAGACAGGCGTTGTCGAGCGGGTGAGCGTGGCCGCCGACGGCACCGAGGCGAACGGGGCCACGAGCACCGCGTCCCTGAGCCGCGACGGCCGGGTCGCCTTCGCCGCCACGGCCACGAATCTCGTGCCCGGGGACACCAACGGCGTGGCGGACGTCTTCCTGCGCAGCCCCCGCTGACCGGCCGCGACGCACGAGGGGCCGCGATTCCGGCCCGGCGTGAAGACGGCGCGTGCCCGCTGTGAACGCACTGAAGAGAATCCGGGCGCCCCTTGCCGGACCCGGACACAGCGGGCACGTTACGGATCATGGGACGAGAGCAGTGGAAGAAGATCTGGGTCGGCTCGGCCGGCAACATGGTGGAGTGGTTCGACTGGTTCGTGTACGCCAGTTTCGCCACCTACTTCGCGGGGGCCTTCTTCCCGGACGGCAACCCCACGGCCCAGCTCATGAACACCGCGGGCATCTTCGCGGTCGGCTTCTTCATGCGCCCGGTCGGCGGCTGGGTGCTCGGCCGGGTCGCCGACCGCAAGGGCCGCAAGACCGCGCTGACGCTGACCGTCACGCTGATGTCGGTGTCCGCGGTCCTCATCGCGATCGCGCCGACCTACGGGGGCGCCGGGTACGGCGGCGCGCTGGTGCTGCTCGTCGCCCGCCTGCTGCAAGGACTCTCCGTCGGCGGTGAGTACGCGGCCAGCGCGACCTACCTCACCGAGGCGTCCGACCCGCGGCACCGCGGCTTCGCCTCCAGCTTCCAGTACGTCTCGATGACCGCGGGCCAGATCATCGGACTCGGCCTGCAGATCGTCCTCCAGCGCACCCTCTCCGACGACGCGCTGCACAGCTGGGGCTGGCGCATCCCCTTCATCGTGGGCGCGCTCGGCGCCGCGGTCGTCTTCTATCTGCGGCGCACCATGCTGGAGACCGAGGTCTACGCGGAGGCCGCCGACCACACGGCCGCAGAGGACAAGGGCACCCTGCGCGTCCTGTGGCAGCACCGGCGGGAGGCGTTTCTGGTCATCGCCCTGACCATGGGCGGCACGGTGGCGTACTACACGTACACGACGTATCTGACCAAGTACCTGTCGAACTCGGCGGGTCTGTCCAAGGAGACCGCCACGCTGGTCTCCTTCACCGCGCTGATCGTCTTCGCCGCTCTCCAGCCGCTCGCGGGCAAGCTCTCCGACCGGATCGGCCGCCGCCCGCTGCTGATCACCTTCGCGGTCGGCTCGACGTTCCTGACGGTCCCGATCATGACGATGCTCCGGCACGTGGGCGGCTTCTGGCCCGCGCTGGGCCTCGCCCTGCTCGCGCTCGTCGTGGTGACCGGGTACACCTCCATCAACGCCTGTGTGAAGGCGGAGCTCTTCCCGACCGGCATCCGCGCCCTCGGCGTGGCCCTCCCGTACGCCCTCGCCAACGCCCTCTTCGGCGGTACCGCGGAATACGTCGCCCTCTGGTTCAAGGACGCCGGTGCCGAGTCCGGTTACTACTGGTACGTGGCGGGCTGCGCGGCGGTCTCCCTGATCGTCTACCTGACCATGCGCGAGACCCGGGACCTGGATCTGAACCGGGTCGGCGATGGCCGGAAGACGTCCCCGGAGCCGGTGGCCCCGCTCGCATCCTGAGACAACCGGGAGCACGGGGGCCGGGCTGTGCCAGACTGCCTCCGTGCTCTCGTTCGCCACGATTATTGGCAGCAGGCGCGCCGGTCCGCAGTGACCGCCACGTACCACCACGTACGGGCGGGCACCGTCGTCTTCGACCCGCGCGCAGACCTCTCGCACCCGCGAGGGGTTTTTCGTTTTCCTGGCCCACCCCAAGCCGGGAAAGGAGCGCGAGGGATCATGGGAGGACGGTGGAGCCGGTCATTCCGGTACAGACCGAGATCCAGATCCTCAGGAGCCAGAGACCATGACGGACACCAGCGAACTCGACGATTCGTTCCACGTCTTCGACACCACGCTGCGCGACGGCGCACAGCGCGAGGGCATCAACCTCACGGTCGCGGACAAGCTGGCCATCGCACGTCACCTGGACGACTTCGGGGTGGGCTTCATCGAGGGCGGCTGGCCCGGCGCCAACCCGCGTGACACCGAGTTCTTCGCCCGCGCCCAGCAGGAGATCGACTTCCGGCACGCCCAGCTCGTCGCCTTCGGCTCCACCCGCCGCGCGAACGCCAAGGCCGCCGAGGACCCGCAGGTCAAGGCGCTCCTGGACTCCGGCGCCCCGGTGATCACGCTCGTCGCGAAGTCCCACGATCGGCATGTGGAACTGGCGCTGCGCACCACCCTCGACGAGAACCTGGAGATGGTCCGCGACACGGTCTCCTACCTGGTCTCCCAGGGCCGCCGGGTTTTCGTCGACTGCGAGCACTTCTTCGACGGCTACCGCGCGAACCCCGAGTACGCGAAGGCGGTCGTACGGGCCGCCGCGGAGGCGGGCGCCGACGTCGTGGTCCTGTGCGACACCAACGGCGGCATGCTCCCCGCGCAGGTCCAGGCGGTCGTCGCCACCGTCCTCGCCGACACCGGCGCCCGGCTCGGCATCCACGCCCAGGACGACACCGGGTGCGCGGTCGCCAACACCCTGGCCGCGGTGGACGCGGGGGCGACCCACGTCCAGTGCACGGCGAACGGCTACGGCGAGCGGGTCGGGAACTCCAACCTCTTCCCCGTCGTGGCGGCCCTGGAGCTGAAGTACGGCAAGAAGGTGCTCCCCGAGGGAGCCCTGCGCGAGATGACCCGGATCTCGCACGCCATCGCCGAGGTCGTGAACCTCACGCCGTCCACGCACCAGCCGTACGTCGGCGTCTCGGCCTTCGCCCACAAGGCGGGCCTGCACGCCTCCGCGATCAAGGTCGACCCGGACCTGTACCAGCACATCGACCCCGAGCAGGTCGGCAACACCATGCGGATGCTCGTCTCCGACATGGCCGGCCGCGCCTCGATCGAGCTCAAGGGCAAGGAGCTCGGCATCGACATCAGCGGCGACCGCGAGCTGGTCGGGCGGGTCGTCGGGCGGGTCAAGGAGCGCGAGCTCAAGGGCTACACGTACGAGGCGGCGGACGCGTCCTTCGAACTCCTGCTGCGCGAGGAGGCCGAGGGCCGGGCCCGCTCGTACTTCCAGGTCGAGTCCTGGCGGGCGATCGTCGAGGACCGCCCGGACGGCAGCCACGCCAACGAGGCCACGGTCAAGCTCTTCGCCAAGGGCGAGCGCATCGTCGCCACCGCCGAGGGCAACGGCCCGGTCAACGCCCTCGACCGCGCCCTGCGCGTCGCCCTGGAGAAGCTCTACCCCCAGCTCGCCAAGCTGGAGCTCGTGGACTACAAGGTCCGCATCCTGGAGGGCAAGCACGGCACGTCCTCCACGACCCGCGTCCTGATCTCCACCTCCGACGGCACCGGCGAATGGTCCACGGTCGGCGTAGCCGAGAACGTCATCGCCGCGTCCTGGCAGGCCCTGGAGGACGCCTACACGTACGGCCTCCTGCGAGCCGGGGTGGAACCGGCGGCGTAGGCGGCCGACCCCACCCGGCTCCTCGAACGCCGGAGGGGCTGCATCTCTCCCCGGACCGGGTGGAGATGCAGCCCCTCCGGCATGTGCGGACGAGGCAGGCCGATACGCGGGCCTGGCGGGCGCCTATGCTCCGGTCACTGCACATGCCACTTCTGGTTGGCCGCGCCCGTGCAGGTCCAGATCTGGACCCGGGTGCCGTTGGCCGACGAATTGCCGGTCACGTCAAGGCACTTGTTGGCCGCGGTGTTGACGACGTCGCCGGTGGTGGCGTTGTACGTCCAGCGCTGGGCGTTCGTGCCGTTGCAGTCGTAGAGCTGGACCTTCGCGCCGTCGGCGGTGGAGGCGGAGGTGACGTCCAGGCACTTGCCCAGGGCCTGGACGGTCCCGTCGGCCTTCACGGTCCACTTCTGGGCCGTCGAGCCGTTGCAGTCGTAGAGCTGGACGGCGGTGCCGTTCGCGCTCGAAGCACCCGCCAGGTCAAGGCACTTGCCCGCGAGACCGACGAATGCCCCGGACTGGTCCCCGCCGCCGGACTGCGTGCCCGACCAGGTGAACGTCGCCGACGTCTTGCCGGGCAGCGAGTAAGTCGCGTGCTGCCCACCCCAGTTGATCGTCACCGTCTTCGCGGTCGACGCGTCGTTGTACGCGATCAGGGCCTTCGACCCGTCGGGGTTGCGCCAGGCGACGTTCGGCACGGACGAGCTGGCCGTGGAGGCGATGCGCTGCGCGCCCGGCTTCACGAACTTCGTGAGGTGCCCCATCGTGTAGTACTCGATGGTGTAGTCGACCGTCCCGCTCGCACCGTCCCCGTTGTGGACGGTGATCAGGCCGGTGCAGGTGCCGCAACCGCCGTTGTGCGGGCCCATGTTCTGGTCCACCGCCAGCGACCACTTCGTCACCGACTTCGCCCAGTTCCGGGTGTAGTCGACGATGTTGAGCATGTCCTCCTTCTGCTGATTGGCGATCCAGGTGCCGCCCGAGTGCTCGGTGCCGAAGGCGTCCACCGTGGGGTACTGGTTGTGGACGGTCGTCTGCTTGTTGATGTCGCCGCCGTAGCCGTGCCACGCGATCCCGCCGAAGTTGGGGTGCGAGCGGACGGCCGCGTCGTCGACGGTCGGGGCGGCGTACGAGTCGTAGGTGTCCCAGTTCCAGTCGAGCGCCAGCACCTTCGTCGACAGCCCGGCCGCCTGGAGCTTCGGCAGCAGCTCGCTCTTCGTGAAGTAGGCGAGCCCGGAGCCGTTCCAGCTCATCGACGGATAGCCCGAACAGCACGTGGGCTCGTTCTGCACCGTCACGTACTGCACCGGCACGCCCTGGCTCTGGTACGCCTGGAGGTACTTCACGAAGTACGAGGCGTACGCCCCGTAGTCCTCCGACTTCAGCCATCCGCCGTTGAGCGACCCGCTGTCCTTCATCCAGGCCGGCGCCGTCCACGGCGAGGCCATCACGGTCAGCGCCGGGTTGAGCTGCTTCGCCTGCTTGGTCAGCGGCACCACATCGGCCAGGTCGTGTGCGATCGAGAACTCGGAGAGGTCCGCGTCGGTCTGCCCGGCCGGCACGTCGTCGTAGCTGTAGCCGTAGCGGGCGAGGTCCGAGGCGCCCATCGGGTTGCGGGTGAAGGACAGCCCGATGCCGTCCGTCGGCGAGAACAGCTTCTTCATCGTGGCGTCGCGCGTGGCCTGGGACAGCGCCCCGCTGCTGTTCATCAGCCAGGCCGCCGTGTCCGTGAAGGACGCGCCGCCGCCGGTGAATGTCTGGTAGCGGGTGTTCTCGTCCACGGTGATGTTGTCACCGCTGCCCCCGGTGCCGGCCTGGAAGGCGAAGGGAGTCTGCGCCTGCAGACCGCGGACCACATGGCGGCCACCGCTGTCGTCCGTGGTGGTCAGCCAGGCCGTGACCTGCTCGCCCGCGGCGTTCGCGGTCGGCATACCGACGGTGCTGAGCCCGGCGGTGGTCAGCAGACAGGCCAGCAGCAGCCGGGCCGTCCGGGCGGGTCTTCTCAGGATGGTCATGGTGCACAGCCCTTCTGGGAGTGGGGGAGTGGGGCGTGCGTGGCGTGAGTAAATGACGGCGCGCCAGGCGCGTCAAGGGGTTGAGCGTTCAGAAAGCGAAGAGACAACGGCCCTGATCCGGCGGGTGATTGGCCGTGTACCGGTTCTGGTGTGAAGTCTTGACGGCTTCCCGTGACGCCAGTTAACTCACGCCGTGATCTAAGTCGTAAATGTTGTCCCAGGATTACGAGAGCCGAGGGAAGGTCCATGCGAAGAACCGCCCTGCTCGTCTCCGCCGCCGTGCTCACCGGGCTGCTGCCGCTGGCAGTTACGGGTGCGGCCACCGGGGCCGAGGATCCCGCTTCCGCCACTGTGGACGCCTTCGAGGGCGAGGTTCCGTTCGCGAACCCGCCCGCCGAAGGCATCTTCACGTGGGGCGGCGACACCGACGACCCACCCCGACTGGCCCTGGCCACCAGGGCCGACGCCCCCGAGGGGTCCCAGGTCCTCGCCGGTGACTACGACATCAGCGGATACGGCGGTTTCACCCACGACTTCGCCTCCGGCAAGCCGGCCCACGACTGGTCCGCGCGCCAGGGCATCCGCTTCTGGTGGGACGGACAGAACAACGGCAAGAAGATCAGCTTCGAGATCAAGGACGGCGGCGCCAACGGCGAGGCCTCCGAGCTGTGGACGACGTCCTTCACGGACGACTTCACCGGCTGGAAGCAGATCGAGATCCCCTTCAGTGACTTCACTTATCGCACGGACTACCAGCCCGTCGGCGGGATCGACCAGGTGCTCGGTCTCACCGAGATGTGGGGGTACTCCGTCACGCTCCCGTCCGGCGCCAAGGGCCGCTTCGCCCTGGACGGGGTCGAGTTGTACGGCACGGCCGACCCGGCGCGGAACGCCAGTGTCGTCACCGACTCCGTCATCCACACGGTGAAGGAGGGCGGCAAGGCCGCCGTCAAGATCTCCGTCGCCACCACCGGATCCGCACCGACCGACGGCCCGGTGACCGTCGCGTACGAGACGGCGGGCGGCACCGCCGTCTCCGGCAAGGACTACACGCCGGTCAAGGGCGAGCTGACCTTCCCCGCGGGCACGGCCTCCGGCACCTCGCGCACGGTCAAGGTTCCCACCCTGCGCGACAAGTCCGCCGAATCCGCCGAGACCATCCCCCTCAAGCTGACGGTCACCGGAGCCAAGGCGCCGGCCGAGACTCCGCAGGTCGTCATCGACGCCCACGGACTCCCGTACCTGGACCCGAAGTTGTCCGTGAAGAAGCGGGTCGCCGACCTGGTCTCCCGGCTGTCGCTGGAGGAGAAGGCCGGGCAGATGACCCAGGCCGAGCGCGGCGCGATGACCTCGCCGGGCGACATCGCCTCCTACGGCCTCGGCTCACTGCTGTCCGGCGGCGGCTCGACGCCGACTCCGAACGTGCCCGAGGCGTGGGCGCAGATGATCGACTCCTTCCAGCTCAGGGCGCAGGCCACCCGCTACCAGATCCCGCTGATCTACGGCGTGGACGCGGTGCACGGCCACAACAACCTGATCGGCGCGACCGTCATGCCGCACAACATCGGCATGGGCGCCACCCGGGATCCCCAGCTCGCCGAGAAGACCGGCGCGGTGACCGCCGCGGAGGTCCGGGCGACCGGCATCCCGTGGGACTTCGCCCCCTGCCTGTGCGTGACGCGCGACGAGCGCTGGGGCCGGTCGTACGAGTCCTTCGGTGAGGACCCGGCCCTCGTCAAGTCCATGGAGACGGTGCTCCAGGGCCTCCAGGGCGCCCGCAACGGCAAGGACCTCAAGGACGACGACAAGGTGCTGGCCACCGCCAAGCACTTCGCCGGCGACGGCGGCACCGTCTACGGCTCGTCCACGTCGGGCACGTACACGCTCGACCAGGGCATCACCAAGGTCACCCAGCAGGAGCTGGAGGCCGTGCACCTCTCGCCGTTCCAGACCGCCGTCGACCGGGGTGTCGGCACGGTCATGCCGTCCTACTCGTCGGTCGACATCATCGGCGACGACAAGGCGCCGGTGAAGATGCACGCCAACGCCGAGCTGATCAACGGTGTGCTCAAGGACCGCATGGGCTTCGACGGCTTCGTCATCAGCGACTGGAACGGCATCGACCAGATCCCCGGTGACTACGCGTCCGACGTCCGTACGTCCATCAACGCGGGCCTCGACATGATCATGGTCCCGTACGCCTACAAGGACTTCCACACGACGCTGGTCGACGAGGTGAAGGCGGGCCGGGTCAGCGAGAAGCGGATCGACGACGCGGTCTCGCGCATCCTCACGCAGAAGTTCAAGCTGGGCCTCTTCGAGAAGCCGTACGCGGACACGAGCGGTGCCTCCGACATCGGCTCCTCCGCGCACCGGGCGGTCGCCCGCAAGGCGGCAGCCGAGTCGCAGGTGCTGCTGAAGAACGCGGGCGGTGTGCTGCCGCTCAAGAAGAACCAGAAGGTGTACGTCGCCGGGTCCAACGCGGACGACCTGGGCAACCAGAGCGGCGGCTGGACCATCACCTGGCAGGGCTCGTCCGGGAAGATCACCGACGGGACCACGATCCTCCAGGGGCTGAAGAAGGCGGCGCCCGGCGCCACCATCGACTACTCCAAGGAGGCCTCGGCCCCGACCGTCGGATACGACGTGGGTGTGGTCGTCGTCGGCGAGACCCCGTACGCCGAGGGCGTCGGTGATGTCGGCAACGGCAACGACCTGGAGCTGACCGCCGCCGACAAGGCCGCCGTCGACAAGGTGTGCGGCGCCATGAAGTGCGTGGTGCTGACCGTCTCCGGGCGGCCCCAGCTGATCGGCGACCGGCTCGGCGACATCGACGCCCTGGTGGCGTCCTGGCTGCCGGGCACGGAGGGTGACGGCGTCGCGGACGTGCTCTACGGGAAGCGGGCCTTCACCGGTCAACTCCCGGTCACCTGGCCGAAGTCGGAGTCCCAGCTGCCCATCAACGTGGGCGACGCGTCGTACGACCCCCAGTTCCCGTACGGCTGGGGCCTGACGACGCTGACCAAGGTGCCGTCGGGTGGTTCGAGCACCCTCAAGGCCCTGGCCCTCGTGGCCAAGGCGGCGGAGCGCACCGGCGCCGACGAGGTCGGACGCGCCGTCGTGAACAAGGCGCGGCTGCTCGTCCAGCAGAAGGTCGGTCCGGGCATCACGGCCGCGACCGCGAAGCCCTTCGCGGACGCCGACCACCTGCTGCTCACCGGCCGCTACGGAGCCGCGCTGGCCAAGCTGACGGAGGCATACCGGGCAGCGTGACAACGCGGGGCCGCTCACGAACGCCGGACGGGACGCAGTCGGCCCGTCCGGCGTTTGGAGTTTCAGCCCGGCGGAGGGCTGGAGATCTTCAGCCCGTCCGGCGTTTGAGGACGAGCGGGCAAGCGCGATACGCGGGTCTGGGGGCGGAGCCCCCAGGTACGGGAAGGGCAGGGGCGGAGGGGGCGAAAACCACCCGCCCCGATGCCCACCTTTGTGCGCCTTCGGGTAGCTTCGAAGTATGAAGGCCGCGCTGACCCGGGCGCTCCCGGGACTGCTGATCGCGCTGACGCTCGCCGCGCTCGCCGCACTCTGGGGCCCGGCGCCCCGAGCCCACGCCGCCACCGACGTCTCCACCGTCGCGGACGCCCTCCGCAAGAACCCGGTGTACGTCGACCCGGCCGCCTCCGGGCAGCTCTCCACGACGGACGCCGACTCGCTCGCCGCGAAGATCAAGAAGGCGGACAAGCCGGTCTTCGTGGCCGTCCTGCCCACGGACTTCCCCGTCAAGAACCTCTTCCAGAATCTGCGCACGTCCACCGGCGTCACAGGTCTGTACGCGGTGCGGCTCGGCGACCGGTTCGACGCCCGCGCCGACTCCTCGGTGATGTCACGCACCGCCGTCCAGAACCTCGTCACCAGCGTCCAGGGCGAGGGCACCAACGCCCAGCTGACCGACTTCACCGACCGCGCCCTGGCCTCCATCGGCGGCTCGGCGCCCGCGAGCTGGGGCTCCGGCGGTGACGGGGACGGCGTCTCGGCGGGCGCGCTGATCGCGGTCGGCGCCGTCGTCGTGGCGGGCGGCGCCGGTGCGTACACCCTCGTACGGCGCAACCGGCGGCGTAAGGAGGAGGAGCAGCGGGCCGCGCTCGACAAGCTGCGCGTGGTCGTCGACGAGGACATCACCGCCTTCGGCGAGGAGCTGGACCGGCTCGACTTCCACCCGGCCGAGGCCGGCGCGGACGACGCGATGCGCGCGGACTACGAACGCGCGCTGGACGCGTACGAGCGGGCGAAGGGGGCCATGGCGGCCGCCGAGCGGCCCGAGGACGTCCGCGGGGTCACCCAGGCCCTGGAGGACGGCCGGTTCTCGCTCGCCGTGCTGGCCGCCCGCCGTGAGCGGCGACCGCTCCCCGAGCGCCGCGCCCCCTGCTTCTTCGACCCGCGCCACGGCCCCTCGGTCGCCGACGTGACCTGGACCCCGGCCGGCGGCGCGACCCGCGAGGTCCCGGTCTGCGCGGCGGACCGGGCCCGGCTGGCCGACGGACTCGACCCGGCCGTCCGCGAGGTCGACACCGAGTACGGGCGCCGCCCCTACTGGGACGCCGGCCCGGCCTACGGCCCCTGGGCCGGCGGCTACTTCGGCGGCGGCATCCTCCCCGGTCTCCTCGTCGGCACCCTGCTCGGCAGCATGATGGCCACCCCCTCCTACGCGTCCGACTACGGCTCCGGCTACGGCGACTTCGGCGCCGCCGGCTACGACGGCGGCGACGTCTCGGGCTCCAACTTCGACCCCGGTGACTTCGGCGGCGGCTTCGGAGACGGCGGCGGAGGCGGCGACTTCGGCGGAGGCGGCGGAGGGGACTTCGGCGGCGGCTTCTGAGACCACGCCGGGCCCCCGCCACGCCGGATCGGACCCGCGCCTCCATATGCGTCGCCAAGCGCCCGATGCGCGCCCACCCGCCCCCTCGGGACCGGACGCCTCAGTTCATCCGTGGTACGACCAGCCCCGTCTCGTACGCCGTCACGACCGCCTGGGTGCGGTCGCGCAGGCCCAGCTTGGACAGGACACGGCTGACGTGCGTCTTCACCGTCTCCTCGCCCACGTGCAGCCGGACCGCGATCTCGGGGTTGGACAGCCCCTCCGCCAGCAGTCGCAGCACCTCCGTCTCGCGCGGGGTGAGGACGCCGAGCGCCCGCTGCGTGGGTGCCCGCGGTTTGAGGCGGGCGAATTCGGCGATCAGCCGCCGGGTGATGGCGGGCGCGAGCAGCGCCTCTCCGCCGGCGATGACACGTACGGCCTCGAAGAGCCGTTCCGCGGTCACGTCCTTGAGCAGGAAGCCGCTCGCCCCGGCGGCCAGGGCGTCGTACACGTGCTCATCGAGGTCGAAGGTGGTGAGGATCAGCACGCGCGGGGCGTCCGTGCCCGCGAGCCCGGTGGCCATCAGCTCCGCGGTCGCCCGGATCCCGTCCATCACCGGCATCCGTACGTCCATCAGCACCACGTCCGGCCGCTGCTCCCGGCAGATCCGCACCGCCTCGGCACCGTCGCGCGCCGTGCCGACGACGGCGAAGTCCGGCTGGGTGGCGAGGAGTCCGGCATAGCCGGCGCGGACGACCTCGTGGTCGTCGGCGACGACGACGCGGACGCACCGGCCGGCTGCGGCGGCGGTGCCCGGGCCGGTCCCGGAGGAGGGGCCGTTCGGCACGGTGGGGTCCGTCATACGAGCACCTCCGCCGCGCCCAACGGCAGCCGTGCCTCGATCAGGAAGCCGCCGCCGGGCGCGGGCCCCGTGTGCAGGGTGCCGCCGACCGTGACGGCACGTTCGCGCATGCCGAGCAGCCCGTGACCCGTCGGCCCGCCGGCCGGCCCCGGCCCGTTGTCGCGCACGCGTATCGCCAGGTCGGCCGCCGCGTAACGGAGTTCCACGTCCACCGCGGCACCGGGCGCATGGCGGCGGGCGTTGGTGAGCGCCTCCTGGACGATGCGGTACGCGGTGACCTCGATGCCCGGATCGAGCCGGGCGACCGGGCCGCTGACGATCAGCCGGGTGCGGGAGCCTGCCGCGTCGCGGGACTCGTCGACCAGCTCCATGAGCTGGTGCAGTCCCGGCTGCGGGCGCCGCGTGACGCCGGCGTCGGCGTCCTCCCGCAGTACGCCCAGCAGCCGGCGCATCTCCGTCAGCGCGGTCCGCGCGGTGTCGCCGATGGCGAGCAGCCGGGTGGCACCGTCGGCGGGCAGTCCCTGGGTCGTCAGCCGGGCGGTCTCGGCCTGTACGGCGATCATCGAGATGTGGTGCGCGACGACATCGTGCAACTCGCGTGCGATGCGCGCCCGTTCACCGCGCGCGGCATGCGCGAGGAGCGTGTCGGCGAACGCCCGCTCCGTGGCACTGTGCGCCAGGGCCGCGCTGCGCACCCGACGGGTGATCCCGGTCGCAGCCGCCGCCGAGGCGAGCGTGGTCACCAGGACGGCCACGACCCGCGTGGTGGAGTCGTCCCGGCTGCCAAGGGCCAGCGCGACGTACGGCAGCACCAGCGCCACGCTCAGCCGCGGCGCGCCGGCCCGGCCGAGCCCGTACACACACGCCAGCTGGGCCACCACTCCCGCGAGGGTCAGCGCCCGGAACGGCGCCAGCGCGAGCACCCCGGCCGCGGTCACGGCGACGGCGGCCCCGCCGCGTGCCACCGCCCCGCGCCCGGTCCCGAGGACGAAGGCGAGCGGCAGGGTCGAACAGAGCCCGAGCAGCAGGGCGAGCCCCAGATTCTCCCGCAGGCTCCCGGCACGGGCGAGGATCTCGGCGCAGGCGAGGACGGCCAGGCCGCCCGGGTACGAGACCCAGGCCGGTAGTCCGCGCACCCACCGCCACGGCACCGCGCTGCGCCCTGTCCGCTCCCCGTTCACGCCCGCTCCCCGTTCACGCTCGCCATTGTGCCGTCGCGAGCGGCGCACCGCGTCACCCTCGGGTGTCCCTCACGTGGGGGAGCCGTCCCCCGTGCCGGGGGCACGCAAGACGGCTCCCCGGCGGGACGACGCCGCGGTCCCCGGTCCCTAATCTCGCTGCTCATGAGTGACGCAACCATCGAAGTCCGCGATCTGCGCAAGCAGTTCGGGAGGACCGTCGCGGTCGACGGGCTCTCCTTCACGGTCGAGCCGGGGCAGATCACCGGCTTCGTCGGCCCCAACGGGGCGGGCAAGTCCACCACCATGCGGGCCGTCCTCGGCCTGGACACCCCCGACGAGGGCCACGCGCTCATCGGCGGCCGCCCCTACCACGCCCTGCGTTCCCCGCTCCTCGAAGTCGGCGCCCTGCTGGACGCCGCCGCCCTGCACCCGAGCCGCCGCGGCCGTGACCATCTGCGCTGGCTGGCGCACTCGCACGGACTGTCCCTGCGCCGCGTCGACGAGGTGCTCGAACAGGTCGGCATGGCCAAGGCCGCCCGCCGCCGCGCCGGCGGCTACTCGCTCGGCATGCGCCAGCGCCTCGGCATCGCGGCCGCGTTGCTCGGCGACCCTCCGGTCCTGCTCCTCGACGAACCGGTCAACGGCCTCGACCCCGAGGGCATCCAGTGGATCCGCGGCCTGCTCCGGCACCTCGCGTCGGAGGGCCGGGCCGTCCTCGTCTCCAGCCATCTGATGAGCGAACTGGAGGACACCGCCGACCACTTGGTGGTCATCGGCCGCGGCCGTCTGATCGCCGACACGGCCGTCGCCGACCTGCTCGCCGCCGCGTCCGGCGACCGCGTCGCCCTGCGCACCGGCGCCCGTACGGAGGCCATGGAACTGCTCGCCCGCGAAGGCGGCACGGTCGCCGTGACCGGCCGCGACACCCTTACGGTCACCGGCCTGCCGGCCGAGCGGATCGTGGAGCTCCTCGGCGCGTCGAGAGTCCCGTTCGCCGAAATCGGCTCGCACCGGGCCACGTTGGAGGAGGCGTACATGGAACTCACCCGGGACGCGGTCGAGTTCCACGGTGCCCCGCAGGACGACGAGGTGTCCCAGTGACGCCGCCGCCGACCCTGACGCCGTACCGCTCCCCACTCCAGCCCGCCCGCGACGGCTTCGGGCGCCTGCTGCGCGCGGAGTGGACCAAGTTCTGGACGGTGCGCACCTGGCCGGCCGGTCTTGTCCTCGCCGCCGTGGCCACGGTCCTGATCTCCCTGCTCGGCGCCGGCGGCGGCACCGACAATTCCAACGGCGATCCCGGCCTCACCCTCGGCCCGGACGGCACCCGCGTCAACGACACCTTCCGCTTCGTGCACCGGAAGCTGACCGGCGACGGCAGCGTCACCGTCCGCGTCTCGGACCTCCAGGGGCGCGACGGAGTGGTGGACGCGGAGCCCTGGGCGAAGGCCGGCGTCCTCGTCAAGCAGGGCACCGAGCCGGGCAGCCCGTACGCGGCGCTCATGGTCACTCCGGACCACGGCGTACGGTTCCAGTGGAACTTCACCCACGACGAGGCGGGCAGCACGGCCCCGGGGGACGCGCGCTGGCTCCGGATGACCCGCGCGGGCAACCGGCTGACAGGGTACGAGTCCGCCGACGGCAGCCACTGGACGAAGGTGGGCTCGGCGACGCTCGCCGGCCTTCCGCGCACCGCCGAGGCCGGCCTCTTCGTCGCGTCCCCCCTGCACAGCACTCTGCGCCGTTCCTTCGGCGGCACCTCGGAGACGGCGGGCGCCACGGCCGTCACGGCCCACTTCGACCAGGTCGCCCTGCGCGCCGACAGTGACACGAAGGACACCCCGTGGACCAGTACGGACGTGGGAGCCCCGGGCCGGGACAGTCCCGACAACCCGCAGTCCGGCCCCGCGCGCCGCGAACCCGGCACCACGACCGTCTCCCCGGCCGGGGTCTACACCGTGACCGGCGCGGGCGACATCGCCCCGGACGAGACCGGCGGCGACATCGTCCAGATGAGCTTCCAGGGCGTCTTCGTCGGGGTGCTGTTCATGGTCGCGCTGGGGGCGCTGTTCATCACCTCCGAGTACAAACGGAACCTGATCCGTACGACGTTCACGGCGAGCCCGCGCCGGGTCCGGGTGCTGTCGGCGAAGGCCCTGGTGACCGGCGGCGTCACCTTCGCCGTGGGACTCGCGGCGACGGCCGTCACCTTCCCCCTCGCCCAGAGCGCCATGCGCCCCCACGGCTTCAGGCCCCCGGCCTACCCGGATCTGTCCCTGTTCGACGGGCCGGCCCTGCGGGCGGTGGTCGGCAGCGCGGCGCTGCTCGCACTCGTCGCGGTCCTCGCGCTCGCGGTCGGCGCGATCCTCCGCAGCAGCGCGGGCGCGATCACGGCGATCGTGGTGCTGGTGATCCTTCCGCAGATCCTCGCCTACGCCCTGCCGCTGCCGGTCGCGCACTGGCTGCTCCGGGTGACCCCGGCGGCGGCGTTCGCGATCCAGCAGGGTGTGACGTACTACCCCCAGGTCGATCACAACTGCCTTCCGGAGAGCGGCTGTTACCCCCTCGCCCCCTGGAACGGCCTCGCCGTCCTGTGCGCGTACGTGGTGGTGGCGCTGGCCCTGGCGGCGTGGCGGCTGCGCAGGAGGGACGCATGACGCCCTCGTTCCCCGCCCGCATCGAGTCGTCCCCGCGCGCCGACGCGAAGTCACCGCCCCGGGCCGGGATGAAAGCCTCGCTGCACGCCGAATGGACCAAACTCCGTACGCTGCCCAGCAGTTGGCTGCTGCTCGCCGCGGCCGTCGTCCTGACGGTCGCGGTGGGCACGGCGGCCGTCTCCGCGGTGACCACGCGGGCGTGCGAGTCGGCGGCCGCCTGTCACGAGGACACCGTGAAGCTGAGCCTGACCGGCGTATGGCTCGGCCAGGCCGCGGTGCTGGTGCTGGGCGGGCTGTCGATGGGCGCGGAGTACACGACGGGCACCATCCGTACCGCGCTGACGGCCGTCCCGCGCAGATGGACCCTCCTGACGGCGAAGTCGGCGGTTCTCGCCGCGCTGACGGCGGCGGCGGGAGCGGTGGCGATCTGCGCGTCGCTCCTCACCGCCCGCCTCATCCTCCCCGGCAACGGCTTCACCCCCGAGGCGGGCTACCCGCCCCCGTCCCCGGCCGACCTCACGACCCTGAGAGCGGCCCTCGGCTCGGTGCTGTGCCTCGTCCTCGTCGCCCTGCTCGGCCTGAGCCTGGCCACTCTCCTCCGGGACACCACGCGCGCCATCACCACGGGCCTCGGGCTCCTCTACGTCGTCCCGCTGCTCGCGGACCTGTTGGGCGATGAGACCTGGAAGGACCGTCTCGAACGCTGGGCCCCCATGCCGGCAGGCCTGGCCATCCAGGCGACCCGGGACCTCGCCCGCCTGCCGATCGGGCCGTGGCCGGGCCTCGGCGTGCTGGCCGCGTACGCGCTGGGGTTGCTGTGCGTCGGCGCGGCGGCCTTCCGGCTGCGGGACGCGTAGCGGCCGTACGGCGGTGGCGGACCGGGCCGTACGGCGGTGGCGGACCCCCGGTCCGGGGCGCGCCCTCGGGCCTCGGGCAGCAAGAAGCGCCCGCCCTCGGATACGGGGAGTCACGAGGGCGGGCGCGTCCAGGGTGGGGCTGCGCCGACGTACGGAGCCGGCGTCAGGCGCTCTTGATCGCCGAGATGTCGAAGTTCAGCTTGATCTTGTCCGAGACGAGGACGCCGCCCGTCTCCAGGGCCGCGTTCCAGGTGAGGCCCCACTCGGAGCGCAGGATCTCGGACTTGCCCTCGAAGCCGACGCGCTCGTTGCCGAACGGGTCCTTCGCGGCGCCGTTGAACTCGACGTCGATGGCGAGCGGCTTGGTGGTGCCCAGGATCGACAGGTCACCGGTGATCCGGTAGTCGTCGCCGCCCAGGGCCTCGACCTTGGTGGAGCGGAAGGTCATCGCCGGGAACTCGTCGGTCTTGAAGAAGTCGGCGCTCTTGAGGTGGCCGTCGCGGTCGGCGGACCCCGTGTCGACGCTGTCCATCCTGACGTCGATGGTGGCGGTGGACTTGGCCGGGTCGCTGCCGTCCAGGTGCAGCGTGCCCTCGACGTCCTTGAAGCTGCCCTTCACGTTCGTCACCATCGCGTGCCGGGCGACGAAGCCGATCGTCGAGTGCGCCGGGTCGATCGTGTAGTCGCCGGTCAGCTCGGCCAGATCCGCGGAGGGGACCGTGGCCGCGGCGGCGGGGGCCAGGATGTCGGTGTCGGTCTTGCGTCCGAAGATGCCCATGTCGTGCTCCTTGGGGGACGGGTCGCGCTCCCTTCCGGAAACCGCGACCACGGAGTCTGTTTAACTTTCAACGAGGTCAACAAGACCGACCGTAGACCTATTCCGTTCAATTTTCAACATCATCGCCCGCGTGTTCATGCCGTTACGGAGCGTTTTGCGCGGCGGGTCTCAGGTGCTCACCGGTCGTTCACCGTTCGCCCTCTGGTGGACACGCGTAGACCTCGGGCACCATCGCCTTGCTCCACCTGCACAGCCGCCCCTCAGGAAGCCCGGTCATCAGCAGGAAGGACACCCATGAAAATCCGCTCCGCCCTGACCGCTCTCGCCCTCGTCGTCGCTCCCGGCGTCGCCGTCGTCGGCAGCGCCGGCGACGCCTTCGCCGTCACCAAGATCAGCCACGCCACGGCCACCTCGATGTTCCGCCAGGTCGGCATCACCTGGTCCTCCTCCGGCAACTGCTCCGACCGCAACAACTCCACCTGTACGTCCTTCGAGCAGCTCAACCTCGCCACCGCCCAGGGCGCCCAGACCCTCAAGGGGGCGACCGGCTGCGCGCTCAACATCACCGGCGGGACCGAGACCGGCCACGCGAGCGGCACCTACTCGCACTGGAACGGCTACAAGCTCGACTACGCCAAGAGCACCTGCGTCACCAACTACATCAAGAACAACTTCACTTACATCGGCCTGCGCGGCGACGGCGCACCGCAGTACAAGTCCGGCTCCGGCAACATCTACGCGGACGAGGGCAACCACTGGGACGTCCTCTACTACAACTGCGGCGGCTGCTGACAGCCGTACCGCGACGCCTGGTTCCCCTGCGGAGGGTGAGGTGGTAGACGGCATGGGCATGACTCCCACGCGCCGTACGTTCCTGCTCGCGGCGGCCCTGACGGCCACCGTCACCGCCTCACCCCTCGCGGCCGCCGCCGCGGAAGCGGCCGACGAGTACGACACCCTGCGCCTGCGCTGGCTGGGCATCGCCCTCGGCGCCGGCTACGACCCCGCCGCCGAGCCGTACGCCGCCCGGCTCCGCGAGACCGGTGAGCTCGCCCGCGGCTTCCGCGCGACCATGGCGCCGACGGCCACCTCCCTGTGGCCCGGCCAGCCCTTCGACCCACCGGCCGGCATCACCCAGAGCTACAGCAGGCTGTGGACGATGACCCAGGCGTACGTCCAGGACGGCACGGGCTCGACCGGCGACGCGGCCTTGCTCGCGGCCGTGCTCCGAGGCCTCGACCACCTCACGGCCACGGTCTACAACCCCTCCACCACCCGCTACGGCAACTGGTGGGAGTGGCAGATCGGCAGCCCCCGCCTGCTCATGGACATCGTCGCGGCCCTCCACGACGAGCTGACGGAGACCCGGCGCGCCGCCGCCTGCGCCGCCGTCGACCACTTCGTCCCGGACGCGATGCTCGGCGACTACACGGGCACCTCGACCGGCGCCAACCGTGTCGACCTGTGCCGCTCGGTGGCGCTGCGGGGCATCCTCGGCCGCGACCCCGGCAAGATCGCGCTCGCCCGGGACGCCCTCTCGCCCGTCTTCCCGTACGTGACCAAGGGGGACGGGCTCTACGCGGACGGCTCGTTCGTCCAGCACACCTGGGTCGCCTACTCGGGGACGTACGGACAGGTCATGCTCGACGGACTCGGCCGGCTCTTCGCGCTCCTCGCGGGATCCACCTGGGAGGTCACCGACCCGGACCGGCGGATCGTCCTCGACAGCGTCGAGCACGCGTACGCGCCCCTGATCCACGACGGTCTGGTGATGGACGGCGTCAACGGGCGGGCCATCAGCCGCGGTTACCTCAAGAGCGACGACCGGCACGTCATGCGCAGCGACCACTTCCACGGCCAGGGGCTGATCGCCGCGATCGCGCTGCTGGCCGCGGGTGCCGACCCGGACGAGCGGGAGCGCTGGCACGGGCGGATCAAGGGGTGGATCGCCCGGGACACCGTGACGCCGGTCCTGACGGCTCCCCAGTTCGGGGTCGGTGACCTGGCGCGGCTGCACGCCATCGCCGGCTCCGCCACCGCACCCGCTCCCGAGCCCGCCGGGCACCGGCTCTACGCCGCCATGGACCGGGCCGTGCACCGCGGCCCCGGCTTCGCCGCGCACCTCTCCATGGCCTCGGAACGGATCGCCCACTACGAGTGCGGCAACGGCGAGAACCCGCGCGGCTGGCACACGGGGGCCGGGATGCTGCTGTGGTGGGCGGGGGACTCGGGCCAGTACACGGACTGGTACTGGCCGACGGTGGACTGGTACCGGCTGCCCGGGACCACCGTCTCCACCCGGCGGCTCGCCGACCGGGCGGGTGGCGAGTGGGGCGAGCCCAAGCCCGCGGTGCGCTGGACCGGCGGGACCACGGACGGCACCTTCGCGGCCGTCGGCCAGCACCTCAAGGGGCTCGGATCGACCCTGGAGGCCCGCAAGTCGTGGTTCTGCGTCGCGGACTCCGTGATCTGTCTGGGCGCGGGCATCACCGCCACCGACGGCGTGCCCGTCGAAACGGTGGTGGACAACCGCAACCTCGGCGAGCACGGCAGCCGGCGGTTCACGCACACCCGCGACTGGGCCCATCTGGAAGGCCACGGCGGCTGGGTCTTCCCCGGCCGCGGCGGTACGACGGCCCTGCGCACCCTGCGCGAGGACCGCACCGGCGCCTGGGCCGACATCAACACCACGAGCACGGCCGAGCGGCGCACCCGGCGCTGGCAGACGCTCTGGCTCGACCACGGCACCGACCCCGCCGGCGCCACGTACGCCTATGTCCTGATGCCCGGTGCCTCCTCGCGCGCCGTCGCCGCCCGCGCCGCCGACCGCCACTGGCTGCACGTCCTCGCCAATGACGCCCGCGTCCAGGCCGTCCGGGTCGACTCCCTGGGGCTGACCGCGGCGAACTTCTGGGAGGGCGGCACCGCGGGTCCGCTCACCGCCTCGGCGGGCGCCAGTGTGCTGGTCCGCCGCGGCGGCCGCACCGCTACGCTCTGCGTCAGCGAGCCGCCGCGCACGGGAGGGGCCCTGGAGATCGTCTGGGACCGGCCGGTGAGCGGAGTCGTGCGAGCGGATCCGTCGGTCGATGTACTCGCCACGGGCCGCCAATTGCGGCTGCGCGTCACTCCAGGGATGGCATGTGCCACTCACGAATGTGAGGTGACTCTCAGCTGACCTCTTTGTGTGACCCCTACAAGCCAACAGGCCCCTGAGCAGTCAGATCGCCTGCATGCGGCTGTGGTTCTGTTCAGGGGTACCAGTAAAACGGCCCGGAGACTGTACGGAGTCGACGGCCCGCTTTCCTTGGTGGACTTCGTAAGGTCGGTACATGACCGTTTTGGACGAGGCTGAACCCACCGGGGGCGAACCCACGGACGCACGCGGGCGTGTGGCCGAACTGCACGCGATCCGTGCGGAGGCGCTGCGTGGGCCCAGCGAGAAGGCGACCGAGGCGCAGCACGCCAAGGGCAAGCTGACCGCCCGGGAGCGCATCGAGCTGCTGCTCGACCCCGGGACGTTCCAGGAGGTCGAACAGCTGCGCCGGCACCGGGCGACCGGATTCGGCCTGGAGAACAAGAAGCCGTACACCGACGGTGTCATCACCGGCTGGGGCACGGTGGAGGGCCGCACGGTCTTCGTCTACGCCCATGACTTCCGCATCTTCGGCGGCGCGCTGGGCGAGGCCCACGCCACGAAGATCCACAAGATCATGGACATGGCCATCGCGGCCGGGGCGCCGCTGGTCTCCCTCAACGACGGCGCGGGCGCCCGTATCCAGGAGGGTGTCTCCGCCCTCGCGGGCTACGGCGGCATCTTCCAGCGCAACACCAGGGCGTCCGGTGTCATCCCGCAGATCTCGGTCATGCTCGGCCCGTGCGCCGGCGGCGCGGCCTACAGCCCCGCGCTGACGGACTTCGTGTTCATGGTCCGCGAGACCTCGCAGATGTTCATCACCGGACCGGACGTCGTCAAGGCGGTCACCGGCGAGGAGATCACCCAGAACGGCCTCGGCGGCGCGGACGTGCACGCCGAGACGTCGGGCGTCTGCCACTTTGCCTACGACGACGAGGAGACGTGCCTCGCCGAGGTGCGCTACCTGCTGTCGATGCTCCCGCAGAACAACCGGGAGAACCCGCCGACGGTCGCCTCCGAGGACGCCGCCGACCGCCGCTCGGAGGTCCTGCTGGACCTGGTCCCCGCGGACGGCAACCGCCCGTACGACATGACCAAGGTGATCGAGGAACTCGTCGACGACGGCGACTACCTGGAGATCCACGAGCGCTGGGCCCGCAACATCATCTGCGCGCTGGCCCGTCTCGACGGCCAGGTGGTCGGCATCGTCGCCAACCAGCCGCAGAGTCTCGCGGGTGTCCTGGACATCGAAGCCTCCGAAAAAGCTGCGCGCTTTGTCCAGATGTGTGACGCTTTTAACATCCCGATCGTGACGCTTCTGGACGTTCCCGGGTTCCTCCCGGGCGTCGACCAGGAGCACGGCGGAATCATCCGCCACGGCGCCAAACTGCTGTACGCGTACTGCAACGCGACCGTGCCGAGGATCTCCCTGATCCTGCGCAAGGCCTACGGAGGTGCGTACATCGTCATGGACTCGCAGTCCATCGGCGCCGATCTCACGTACGCCTGGCCGACGAACGAGATCGCCGTCATGGGCGCCGAAGGTGCCGCCAACGTCATCTTCCGCCGGCAGATCGCCGAGGCCGAGGACCCCGAGGCCATGCGGGCCCGCATGGTCAAGGAGTACAAGTCCGAGCTGATGCACCCGTACTACGCGGCGGAGCGAGGCCTGGTCGACGACGTCATCGACCCGGCGGAGACCCGCGAGGTCCTCATCCGCTCCCTGGCGATGCTGCACAGCAAGCACGCGGACCTGCCCTCCCGCAAGCACGGCAACCCCCCGCAGTAACCCTGCGGATCCTCCGCGGTACCACCGCGGAAACCTCTCTCACGGAGACTGACACCTATGAACACCCCTGACATCCGCGTCGAGAAGGGCCACGCCGAGCCCGAGGAAGTGGCCGCCATCACGGCCATCCTCCTGGCTCGCGCCGCCACCGCCCCCGCCGATGCCCCGGCCCACCGCGGCCGCCTCAAGGCCGGCTGGCGCCGCCTGGAGCGCGAGCCCGGCTTCCGGGCCCCGCACAGCTGGCACGGCTAGTCCACGCCGGCAGCAGCGTTGTGAAAGTGGCCCCCTCCGATCCGTCGGAGGGGGCCACTTTCCTGTCTGCCGGGCCCTCTGACGGCCTGGACGGCACTAGGCGTCGCCCCACACAAATGGGCCCCTCCGGTGACCGGAGGGGCCCATCTGTGCGAACGGGGGCGGTGCGTCGCGGCGGGTCAGCGCAGGCGCGCCATCAGGGCGTGCTCCACGAGCGTGATCAGCGCGCTCTTGGCGTCGGCGCGGTGCCGGGCGTCCGTCGTGATGATCGGGGTGTCCGGACCGATCTGGAGCGCCTCGCGCACCTCGTCGGGGTTGTAGGGCTGGTTGCCGTCGAAGCCGTTGAGGGCGATGACGAACGGCAGGCCCGAGTTCTCGAAGTAGTCCACAGCCGGGAAGCAGTCGGCGAGCCTCCGGGTGTCGACCAGCACGATGGCGCCGATGGCGCCGCGGACCAGGTCGTCCCACATGAACCAGAAGCGGTCCTGACCCGGCGTACCGAACAGGTACAGGATCAGGTCCTGGTCCAGGGTGATGCGGCCGAAGTCCATGGCGACGGTCGTCGTCGTCTTGTCTCCGGTGTGGGTGAGGTCGTCGATGCCCGCGGACGCGGACGTCATGACGGCCTCGGTGCGCAGCGGGTTGATCTCCGAGACGGCCCCGACGAACGTGGTCTTGCCCACGCCGAAGCCGCCCGCCACCACGATCTTCGCGGACGTGGTGGAGCGGGAAGGCCCTCCGCTAGAGCTTGCGAAGTCCACTGAGCACCCTTTCGAGCAAAGTCACGTCTGGCTGTCCGCCGGCGTTCTCGTCGCCGCCGGGCTGATGGATGGCGACCAGGCCCGCCTCCGCCAAGTCGGCGACGAGAATCCTGGCCACGCCGAGAGGGATCGTGAGGAGCGCCGAGATCTCGGCGACCGACTTGATCTCCCGGCAGAGATTGCAGATCCGCTGATGCTCGGGCAACTGGCCCTGCATCTGGTGCGGTTGAGCTGTGGTGTGCACCAGCGCCTCGATGGCGAGCTGGTAGCGGGGCCTGGTACGGCCGCCCGTCATGGCGTACGGGCGCACCAGGGGATTGCTCGCGGCGCCCGCGGGCGCCGCCTCGGGGGTGCGTCGCTGCGGCTGCACAGGCTGGATACGCGGCGCCGCGGGCTGGTCGTACGGCGAGGGCCCGGGACCCTGCGGGGCGTACGGCTGCTGCCGCCGGTGGCTCGGCGCGGAGGGGAAGTTGAACCGGTTCGGGTTCTGCGAACCGTCACCCTGGCCGCCCTGCCCCTGGCCGGGACCGTACGACCAGTTGCCCGAAGACGAACCGCCTGGGGGTGTTGCCACTTTCTCCTCCTCCGACTGTGCCGGGCACCCATCACTGAGGGACCGCGTCCCGAAACCTTACGGCCACGGAACGCCAAAACGCACCGTCCGTCTGTTAGTTGAGAAGGCTCCCCTGGAGCTCCGCACGGAGATCCGGGGTCAGGACCGTACCCGCACGGTCCACCAGAAGCGCCATCTCGTACCCGATGAGACCGATGTCCGCCTCGGGGTGTGCGAGGACCGCCAGCGACGAACCGTCCGAAACGGACATGATGAAGAGGAATCCCCGCTCCATCTCCACCACCGTCTGGTTCACGCTGCCGCCCTCGAAGATGCGGGAGGCACCCGCGGTCAGCGAGGTCAGACCTGATGCGACGGCCGCCAGCTGATCGGCACGGTCGCGGGGAAAGCCTTCGGACATCGCCAGAAGGAGTCCGTCGGCGGAGACCACCACCGTGTGGGACACCCCGGGGGTGTTGTCCACGAAGTTGGTGATCAACCAGTTCAGGTTCTGCGCCGCCTGGCTCATCGGGCTCACACTAACGCTCCTGGTTGTAGGTGCTGTCAGGGCCGAGGCCCTGGCCGTTCGTCTCACTGCCTGCGTTCCGCCCCCGCTGCACGCCCCGGCGCAGGTTGCTCAGCCTGCCCCGGACGTCCTCGGGAGCGCGGGAGACCTGGGGGCCGCCCTGAGGGGTCGATTCCGCGGTGCCCTCGACCAGGTTGGCCTTGGGTACCCGCCGCGGCAGACCGGACGAGGTGACCCCGCCCGCCTTCGGCTTCTTGAGCTGTTCGGCGCGCTGCCACCGGTCGTCGTTCGACGAGCGCCAGTCACCGTTGCTCTGCGCGACCGGGGCCGGGGCCGGAGCCGGATCCTGGGCCGCGCGCTGTCGGCCGTCATTGCCGCTCGCGGTGGATCCGCGGCGGGGCAGCCCGGCATCGGTCAGCGCGTGGGCGGCGGAAGGGGCCGGACCCGGACGGGTGAAGCCTACGCGGTCCTGCTCACTTGCGTCAGCGGCCTGTGTGGATTCCGTTTCCGGAGCGTAATCGGACCGGTACCCACTCTGGTAGCTGTCCTGGCGCGGCCAGTCGTCCTGGTAGGTCTGCTCTTCGAAGGCCGAGAACGTCTCCGGGGCGGCGGTGTGGCCGGCCGGGCGCTCGTCCTGCGCCGGCTCCGCGTAAGCGGGTTCCGGATAGCCGCCGTTCGGCGCGAAGTACGTCTCGTCGTACGCAGGCTGCTGCTGCCCCTCGTACGCCGTCTGCTGGTCGTACGCCGCCTGCTGCTCCTCGTAGGGGCTCTGCCCGTTGTCGTAGGCAGCTCCGGCCTCGTACGACGGCTGCGGACTGTCGTAGGACGGCTGGCCGTTGTCGTAGGCGGGCTGCTGCGCGTCGAAGTCGTCCTGGTACCGGGGGGCCTCGATGGCCTCCTGGCCCTGTGCCTGGGCCTCCAGGGCCGCGCGGCGCTCCTCACGCATCAGCGAGCGGCCCACGGGGTCCAGCTCCCGGATGTCGTCGGGAACCTCGGTGTAGCGGCTGTCGTCGAAGCCGAGCTCGGCGGCCGTCCGCAGGGGCTCCTGGGCCTGGAAGGGCTCGGGCTGGAAGGACTGCTGCTCCGGCATGATCTGCGAGACGGTGAACTCGTCGCGCTGGAGCTGCTGCTCGCCGCCACCACCATGGGTGATCGCGTCGGGGAGCATGACGAGCGAGGTCGTACCGGCCTGCTCGCCCGAGGGACGCAGCTGGACGCGGATGCCGTGCCGGTCGGACAGCCGGCCGACCACGAACAGGCCCATGCGCTGCGAGATCGCGACGTCCACGGTCGGCGGGTTGGCCAGCTTGTGGTTGATGTCCGCGAAGTCCTCGGCGGTGAGGCCGATGCCCTTGTCGTGGATCTCGACCATGATGCGGCCGTCCGGCAGCCGGGTCGCGGTGACGCGGACCTTGGTCTGCGGGGAGGAGAACGTGGTGGCGTTCTCCAGGAGCTCGGCGAGCAGGTGCACGAGGTCGGTCACGGCGCGGCCGTGGATCTCGGCCTCCGGGACACCGGACAGTTCGACGCGCTCGTACTGCTCCACCTCGGAGGAGGCGGCACGCAGCACGTCGACCAGCGGCACCGGCTGGTCCCAGCGGCGGCCCGGCTCCTCACCGGCGAGGACCAGGAGGTTCTCGCCGTTGCGGCGCATACGGGTCGCCAGGTGGTCCAGCCGGAAGAGGTTCTCCAGCTGGTCCGGGTCGGCCTCGTTGTTCTCCAGGTCGGTGATCAGGGTCAGCTGGCCCTCGATCAGCGACTGGTTGCGGCGCGAGAGGTTGGTGAAGATCGCGTTGATGTTGCCTCGCAGGAGGGCCTGCTCGGCGGCGAGCCGGACGGCCTCGCGGTGGACCTGGTCGAAGGCGCGGGCGACCTCGCCGATCTCGTCCGTGGTGGTGATCGGGATCGGCTGCACCCGGGTGTCGACGCGGCCCGGATCCGTGCGCGAGAGCTGGTCGACCAGCATCGGCAGGCGCTGCTCGGCGACGCTGAACGCCGCGTTGCGCAGCTGGCGCATGGAGCGGCTCATCTGGCGGGCCACCATGCCGGCCAGGATGAACGCGGCGAGCAGGGCGACGACGACCGCGGCACCGGTGATGAAGGTGGACCGCTTGGCGTCGTCGGCGATGCCGGCGGCCTCCGTCACGGCCTTGTCGGCGAGGTTCGACTCGATCGTGCGGTAGGCGTTGAACTTGCCCGTGTTGACCGCCCACCAGTTCTCGGCGGTGATGCCCTTCGCGGCGAGCGTCTGGCGGGCGGCGGGCTCCGTGGACTGGAGGGTGGCCAGCCCGGAGACCATCTGGGTGGGGTCGGACGGCGGCGGGACGTAGGTCTGGCCCTTGGCCGCCGCGGCCGCGGCCGCCTCCTTGGCCTGGGCCGCGCCGTCGGACTTCAGCTTCTTGGTGGCCGCGTCGAGGGTGGCCGCGTCCTCCGCGGTACCACCACCGACGTACTCCTCGACGGAGATGCCTTCGAGGTACGCGTACGAGGAGAGGGCGAGCCGCTGGCTGGCCAGGCTGCCGTCGCCGGGGCCGGGCTTGACCAGCAGGTGCATGCCGATGGAGCGCTCAAGGGAGAGCGCGGCCTTCGCCAGCGAGATCGCATAGACGGTGCGGCCGTAGCTGGTGATGTTTCCGGTGCCCAGACCGAGTTCGTTGGCGAACTCCATCAGCGGGTGCTGGATCTGGACATAGCTCTCCTCGGTCTTCACACCGGGGAGCTTGGAGGTGTACGCGGCCTTGCGCAGACCGTCCAGGCCGGGCTCGACCTTGCGGAAGAGGGAGAGACGGCGCTCCAGACCAGCCTTCTGCGGCATGTTCTGGGCGGCTTCGTCGAATGCGTCGGCGGCCTTGTCCGTGGCGGCCCGGGCCTTCACGACGGTCGGGTCCTTCTGTCCGCCGCCGGACAGCAGGGGAGCGGCGGTGACGTCGCGCTCCTCGATGAGCTGGTTGGCGTAGGTCAGCGAGGCCCGCACGAGCCGTGCGGTCTTCTCGGCGTCCTGGGCTTCCTGCCAGGTGTCGACCGAGCCCTTCACCTGGAAGCCGCCCATGACCAGGCCGACCAGCACGGGTATGAGCAGGATCGCGTTCAGCCGGGTCGGCACGCGCCAGTTGCGGGGGGAAAAACGTCCGCCGCTCGGAGCCGGCGCCGCAGTGGGCTCCGGGCCGGACACTTGTGCGGGCGCCGCTCCGCGCGGCGGCGGGGTGAAGTTGCCCCGTGCCGACGGCTCGGGACCGTTCTTGCTTCGCCTCACTCGACCAACAACCTCTCGGCGTCGGCACCTACGTTGTGCCGCGGTGTCTCAGCGCCCTTGTCTACTGGGCAGTTCAGGCATTCCAGCACGTCAGGCAGCGCTCTTCCAAACACTCGGAACCGAACATTCCGAGTGATGCAGGCCCTAGATAAAACGGGCATAAAGAGCGAGCCCCGCCAAAAGGCGGGGCAACCATGAGCGCAGTGACACCAACTGACCGCGACGCGTGTCGGCGCCAGTGGATTTCTCTGTCGAAACGTTATGAACACTGAGGCCGACCGTGTCAAAAGACACAGTCGGCTCCAGGTTATCTACGACAACTTCCGTATTGCGCTGCCGACTTGAGTGCTGTGTGACCGCTCCGCTACCGCAGGCGAGCCATCAGCGCGTGCTCGACCAGCGTGATCAGAGCGCTTTTCGCGTCGGCGCGGTGCCGGGCGTCCGTCGTGATGATCGGTGCGTCCGGGCCGATCTGGAGCGCCTCGCGCACCTCGTCGGGGTTGTACGGCTGGTGTCCGTCGAAGCCGTTGAGGGCGATGACGAACGGCAGACCCGAGTTCTCGAAGTAGTCGACCGCGGGGAAGCAGTCGGCGAGCCTGCGGGTGTCCACCAGGACCACCGCGCCGATGGCGCCGCGGACCAGGTCGTCCCACATGAACCAGAAGCGGTCCTGACCCGGCGTACCGAACAGGTACAGGATCAGGTCCTGGTCCAGGGTGATGCGGCCGAAGTCCATGGCCACCGTGGTGGTGGTCTTGTCCCCGGTGTGGGTGAGGTCGTCGATGCCCGCGGACGCGGACGTCATGACGGCCTCGGTGCGCAGCGGGTTGATCTCGGAGACGGCGCCCACGAACGTGGTCTTGCCGACGCCGAAGCCACCCGCCACCACGATCTTGGCGGAGGTGGTCGCGCGGCCCCCTCCGTCAGAGCTTGCGAAGTCCACTGAGCACCCTTTCGAGCAGTGTCACGTCCGGCGCGCCGCCGTTGCTCTCGTCGCCACCAGGCTGGTGGATGGCGACGAGTCCGGCCTCGGCGAGGTCCGCGACAAGAATCCTGGCCACACCCAGAGGCATGGACAGCAGGGCCGACACCTCGGCCACCGACTTCACCTCTCGGCAGAGGTGGCATATTCGCTGGTGCTCGGGGAGCAGCCCCATCAGCTGCGCCGGGTCGGCCGTCGTGCTGATCAGCGCCTCGATGGCGAGCTGGTAACGCGGCCGGGTCCGGCCGCCGGTCATCGCGTACGGACGTACCAGCGGCTGGTCGCCCTCTTCCTCGTACGTATGTGCGTACGGATCATGAGAGGCGGTGGGCGGGGTCATGAATCCTCCGGGCGGGACAGCAAGTCGGTCAGTCGAGCCGTCTAGAGAGGGCCGGTGGGGGGATTGTGGCGGCCGGACGGTGATTGCGTGAGTTCGCTGGAACCAGAGACGTCAGTGGAGCAGACTGCCCTGTAGTTCGGCGCGCAGGTCGGGCGTGAGCACAGCGCCCGCGCGGTCGACGAGCAGTGCCATCTCGTAGCCGACAAGGCCGATGTCGCACTCGGGGTGGGAGAGGACCGCCAGCGACGATCCGTCCGAGACGGACATCAGGAAAAGAAAACCGCGTTCCATCTCGACGACCGTCTGGGCCACCGTGCCACCCTCGAAGATCCGGGATGCCCCGGCCGTCAGTGAGGTGAGCCCGGACGCGACCGCCGCGAGCTGGTCGGCGCGGTCGCGCGGGAATCCTTCGGACATGGCCAGAAGGAGTCCGTCGGCGGAGACCACCACTGTGTGGGACACCCCGGGGGTGTTGTCCACGAAGTTGGTGATCAACCAGTTCAGGTTCTGTGCCGCCTGGCTCATCGGGCTCAACTAGTGCTCCTGCTGGTGAGTGGGGCTGGGGAAGCTGCCGGTCTGGCCGGTACCGGCCTGGCGACCCTGCTGGATGCCCCTACGGAGATTGGTCAGCCGGCCGCGTACGTCATCGGGCGCACGCGAGACCTGCGGACCGGGCTGGTGCTGTTGCTGCTGAGCCGTGCCCGCGACGAGGTTCGCCCGCGGGACCCGGCGCGGCAGGCCGGAGGTGGTGACCCCGCCCGCCGACGGCTGACGGACGCGCTCTGCCTGCCGGACGAGGTCGTCGTTCGGCGAGGTGCGCCAGGAGGAGGGTGCGGGGGCCGGTGCGGCGGCCGGCCGTGAAGGTACGACCGGCGCCTGCGGCGCCTGCTGCTGGAAGGACTGCGAGGCGCTCTGGGCGCCGTTGTGCCGGGTGCCGTTGCTCTGCGTGCCGTTGCCGCCCTGGACTCCGTCCGGCCGGCCACCGGTGCTCTGGCCGTCCTGACCCTGGTGGAACCAGTTGGTCTCCAGGGTGTCGTACAACGGCGTACGCCCGTCGCCGGGGCCCGTCGCCGGCGGCAGCGCCTCGGGCTCCTGCGGACGCACGGGTCGCTGCTGCGGCGCCTGCTGGCGCTGGGGGTACGGCTGACGAGGCGCACCGAAGTCGCCCGCGTTGCCGGCCCCCGGCCGCTCGAACTGGCCGGTGGACGACGGGTCCTGGCGGTTGCCGTTGCCCGGCGCCGCGAACTGGCCGGTGTTGGAGGGGTCCTGGCGGTTGCCGTTGCCCGGCATCGCGAACTGGCCGGTGGACGAGGGGTCCTGGGAGGCGCCGTAACCGGGGGCCGCGAACTGGCCTGTCGAGGACGGCGAGGGCTGGTTCGGCGTGCCGAAGACGTCCGGGCGGACGAACCCGCCGGTGTTCTGCGGGGCGGCCGTGCCGGGGCGCTGGGCGTTGTAGTCGGGGCGCGCGAACTCCGAGGTGGAGCCGGGGCCCTGGCGGTCGTCGATCCGGGGGATCTCCGAGGTCGCACCGGGGCCCTGGCGGTCGTCGACGCGCGGCATCCGCGAGGTCGAGGACGGGGAGTCCGGCTCATCGTGGCCACGCGGGGTGTCGAGCGAGGCGCGCGGCACCGGCGGCTGGGCGTTCTCGTCGCTCCAGCTCGGCACGCGCTGCTGCGGGTTGCCACCGGGCAGCTCGGCGCGCGCACCACCGCGGCCGGGCAGCTGCGGCCTGCGGCGACGGGACTCCTTGGGCTGCTGCGGGGCTGCGGCCGCGGGGTTGCCCTGGTGCGTACCGGACCCTCCGTCGCCGAACCCGCCCTGCTGGGTACCGGATCCACCGTCGCCGAACCCGCCCCGGCGGGTGCCGGTTCCGGGCTCGTTGTAGCCCTGGGGCACGCCGGTCCCGGCGGCCTGCAGACCCTGCGGGGCGCCCGGCGCGCTCTGGCCGTAGCCACCGGCGCCGGCCGGAGCCGGCCTGCCCTGCGACGGGTTGCCCTGGGGCGGCAGACCCTGCGGTCCACGCGCGCCACCCGGTGCTCCGGGGCGACCGCCCTGGTTGCTGCCGGGCAGTGCGGCCCGCGGACCCTGGCCCGCGCCCACCTGGCCGCGCTGCGGCGGGGCGCCGAGGAGCCCGCCGCCGGCGGCGGGAGCGCCACCGAGGGCCGGGCCGCCCGACTGGGCGCCGCGGCGTGCCGCGGCGACACCGGCGGCTGCCTGCGCGGCGGCCGGACCGCCGACACCGGGGGCACCCTGGCCCGCCTTGTTGCCCGGAATCTTCTTGCCGCCCTGGGCGACATCGACGGGGAGCATGACGAGCGCGGTCGTACCGCCGGAGTCGGACGGGCGCAGCTGAATGCGGATGCCGTGGCGCTGCGACAGCCGGCCGACCACGAACAGACCCATGCGGCGGGAGACGGAGACGTCCACGGTGGGCGGCGAGGCGAGCCGCTCGTTGATCGCCGCGAGGTCCTCGGGGGAGAGGCCGATACCGGTGTCGTGGATCTCGATCAGCACGCGGCCGTCGGGCAGCGCGTGACCGGTGACCTTGACCTTGGTCTGCGGCGAGGAGAACGAGGTCGCGTTCTCGAGCAGCTCGGCGAGCAGGTGCACGAGGTCGTTGACCACACGGCCGGCCACTTCGGTGGTCGGCACGGAGGACAGCTCGATGCGCTCGTACTGCTCCACCTCGGAGGCGGCGGCGCGGAGCACGTCGACCAGCGGGACCGGGCGGGTCCAGCGGCGGCCGGGCTCTTCACCGGCGAGCACGAGGAGGTTCTCGCCGTTACGGCGCATACGGGTCGCGAGGTGGTCGAGCTTGAACAGCGAGGACAGCTGGTCCGGGTCGGCCTCGCGCGACTCCAGCTCGGAGATGAGCGAGAGCTGGCGCTGGATGAGGCCCTGCGAGCGGCGCGAGAGGTTGGTGAACATCGCGTTGACGTTGCCTCGCAGGAGGGCCTGCTCGGCGGCGAGCCGGACGGCCTCGCGGTGCACGTCGTCGAAGGCCGCGGCCACCTGGCCGATCTCGTCCCGGGAGTGCACACCGACCGACTCGACGGAGGTGTCGACGTCCTGCGGGTCCGACTCCGAGAGCTGCTTGACCAGCTCGGGCAGCCGGTCCTGGGCGACCTTGGTCGCGGTGTCCTGGAGGCGGCGCAGCGAGCGGATCATGGACCGGGCCACGACGAAGGCGCCGACGAGCGAGACACCGAGGACGAGCAGGATCAGCGCACCGGAGATGATCGCTTCGCGCTCGGACTCGCTGCGCAGCTCACGGGCCTTCTGCTCCATCTGGTTGAGCAGGGTGAGCTCGATCTTGGACATCTGCTCGATCTTGGCCGAGTCGTCGTCGACCCAGTCCTTGTACGAGCGCTTGTCCTGCGAGCGCATACCGCTGTCCGTGCCGAGCACCCGGTCCGCGTAGGTGTCCGCGGCGACGATCGTCGGGTTGTTGCCGTCGATGGGCTTCGTCAGGTCCTCGGCGCCGTCGCCGTAGATGTTGTCGAAGCTTTCGAGTTCGGACTTCTGGCTGCTCTCCGCGGAGAGCGCGTACTGCCGGTCGTTCTCGGACAGCGAGCCGAACGTCGTGTCGCTCGCGGGCAGCGCGGCCGCGATGACGGCGCGCTGGACGGAGGCGTACTCCTTGGCGGTGGAGAAGGCCGACAGCGCGCGGGTGCGCTGGATCATGTCCGGGTTGCTGGTCGCCTCGGCCATGTCCTGCGAGAGGTCGAGCAGCTGGGAGATCAGGCGGTGGTACGCCTCGACGGTCTGCGTGGAGTTCTTGGGGTCGTTGAAGGCGTTGTTGCGGACCGTGCTGAGGCTGCCCAGCTCGCTCGCGATACCCACGATGCTGTCGCGGACGCCGGTCAGCTGGCCGTTCCCGCTCGCGTCGTCGATCTCCTGGGTGCCCTGGAGGAACGCGGTGCGGGCGGTGTCCGTCTTCTCGCGGACGCCCTTGACGGTGAAGTCGGAGGGTGTGGCGCCGTGCGTGAGCGGACCGGCCGACTGGTCGCGCTCGTCCTGGAGCGCGGCCGCGAGCTCGGTCGCCTGCTTGGTCATGTCCGTCAGCAGCTTCATGTTGTCGAGCTGCTGGATGGAGTCCATGGACTGGTTGATGCGCAGCGCGCCGAGCGAGGTCGCGGCGACCACGGGGAGCGCGAGCAGCGACACCAGACGGGTGGAAATACGCCAGTTGCGCAGCGCTATTCGCGAGCCGGGGCCTTCCGGGCCCTGCGGCTTCGCGGCCGGCTTGGCGGAACCCGCCGTGCCGGAGCGCGCGGAACGCTCACCGCTGCCGCCGGTCTCTCCCGGTCCCTGGTTCTGGGCGTGCTGGGGCGAGGAGCCGGCTGCCATCGGGCCAGTCCCGCCGTGCGGCTCCGACTCCGCCGAAGCGCTGCCATCCCTCTTGAAACGTCCCTGCACTAGCGTCGCAACCTCTGGACCAGGCGCCTCTCCGTGAAACGGCGAGGCGGTGTCGGCGTCGTTCAGGGGCGCAGTGCGCCCCCTGGTGGTCGTGAGTGACCGGCGCTGCTCCCCCTTTCCGCCGCCACCCGGCGCTGCGTTGCGCCCTTGCGCGCCGGATCGATCCCGCGGCGGTCCGTGGAATTCCAGCACAGTGCCGGATCTCCAACAAGGCCCGAGTGTCAGGCTGTGACCTCCGTGACACCTTGTGAGTGGCGCGTCACGAGACGTAGAAAGCGACCCCGTCCATATGGGGCGCATGCCTACGAACCGCCGGGCAGGGGCGGGTGTCCCAGTCGACATGATCAGGAGCGGAATGCGACCTTCAGTAGAGCAATGTCCGTTTCGCCGGGGTGAGGTGGGGGCCTGAATTGACCGTTTTGCCCACTACGCCGTGAGCAAACTCACACGGAAATCATGGCGTCTTCACGTCCTCGCCAGGGAATTGGATGTTTAGCCTGACGCTTTACAGGGATGGCGAATCCGACAACCAGCGCTTGTGCGACGGCCCTTGGGGCCCGCCCGGCGCCCGCACCGACAAGGTCACGAACAACAGTGAAGACGACGATGATGTTCCACAACATAGCCAACCCGCGGCGCACGACGCTGGCGCACCTCACCGACTCCGAGGAGCTGCAGACGCCGGAGCAGCCGGAGCACTCCGTCGACCTTCCCATGCAGACCGCCAATCCCCGTCGCACCGTCCTGATGGAAGCCCCCGTCGCGGTGGCCTTCGCGGAGTAGTACGCGCCCGGACCGCGGTCCGCTCACTCGGGCGACCGCACTCCGGCCACCCGGCGACGGCAGTCCGCCCGCTCCGGCCGGGTGCCCGCGTCACTCCGGTGGGCCGGCCCCCGCGGATCTGCGCGAGGCGCCCGCCCCTTGCCGCGTTAGCCTGGAGCGTCAGACTCCAGCCAGCTCAGTGAGGGGCGCAACGATCCCGTGCGCATCGCCAGATTCTCCATCGACGGCAACGTCGCGTTCGGCGCGGTCGAGGGCGACAAGCCGGACGAGCTCGTCCTCGACATCATCAAGGGCATCCCGTTCACGGACTTCGAGCTCTCCGGTACGAAGGTCCCGCTGAGCAAGGTCCGGCTGCTGCCGCCCGTGCTCCCGAACAAGGTCGTGGCCTTCGGCCGCAACTACGCGGACCACGCCAAGGAGCTGGGCAACGAGGTGCCCGACGCCCCGTTCGCCTTCTTCAAGCCGTCGACCTCCGTGATCGGCTCCGGCGACGAGATCGCCTACCCCTCCTTCTCGGACGACCTGCACCACGAGGCGGAGCTGGCGGTCGTCATCGGCCGCATGTGCCGCGAGGTCCCGCGCGAGCGCGTCAAGGACGTCATCCTCGGCTACACCTGCGCCAACGACATCACCGCGCGTGACGTCCAGAAGCGCGAGAAGCAGTGGGCGCGGGCCAAGGGCTTCGACACCTCCTGCCCGCTCGGCCCCTGGGTGGAGACGGACCTCGACCCGAGCGACCTCACCATCCAGCTCACGGTCAACGGGCAGCAGCGCCAGCTCGGCCGCACCAGCGAGATGATCCACTCGATCGAGGATCTGATCGTCAACATCACCGAGGCCATGACGCTGCTCCCTGGCGACGTGATCCTCACGGGCACCCCGGCTGGGGTCGGCCCCCTGAACGTCGGCGACGAGGTCGCCGTCACCATCGAAGGCATCGGCACTCTCACCAACAGGGTGATCAAGCGTGGCTAACGCGAACGTCCGCGTACGTTTCTGTCCGTCCCCGACCGGCAACCCCCACGTGGGCCTGGTCCGCACCGCCCTGTTCAACTGGGCGTTCGCCCGGCACAACGAAGGCACTCTGGTCTTCCGCATCGAGGACACCGACGCGGCCCGCGACTCCGAGGAGTCGTACCAGCAGCTGCTCGACTCGATGCGCTGGCTGGGCTTCGACTGGGACGAGGGCCCCGAGGTCGGCGGCCCGCACGCGCCGTACCGCCAGTCGCAGCGCATGGACCTCTACAAGGACGTCGCGCAGAAGCTCCTGGACGCCGGGCACGCGTACTACTGCTACTGCTCCACCGAGGAGCTGGACGCCCGCCGCGACGCCGCCCGCGCCGCCGGCAAGCCCTCCGGGTACGACGGCCACTGCCGCGAGCTGACCGCCGGGCAGAAGGCCGCGTACGAGGCCGAGGGACGCACCCCGATCGTCCGCTTCCGCATGCCCGACGAGGCGATCACCTTCACGGACCTGGTCCGCGGCGAGATCACCTACCTCCCGGAGAACGTCCCGGACTACGGGATCGTACGAGCCAACGGAGCCCCGCTCTACACGCTCGTGAACCCCGTCGACGACGCCCTGATGGAGATCACCCACGTCCTGCGCGGCGAGGACCTGCTCTCCTCCACCCCGCGGCAGATCGCCCTCTACAAGGCGCTGACCGAGCTGGGCATCGCCAAGGAGACCCCGGCCTTCGGCCACCTGCCGTACGTCATGGGCGAGGGCAACAAGAAACTCTCCAAGCGTGACCCGGAGTCGTCGCTGAACCTCTACCGGGAGCGCGGTTTCCTCCCCGAGGGCCTGCTCAACTACCTCTCCCTGCTGGGCTGGTCGCTCGCCGCCGACCGCGACATCTTCGGCATCGACGAGATGGTCGCCGCGTTCGACGTCGCGGACGTGAACCCCAACCCGGCCCGCTTCGACCTGAAGAAGGCCGAGGCGATCAACGCCGACCACATCCGGCTGCTCGACGTGAAGGACTTCGCGGAGCGCTGCGCGCCGTGGCTGAAGCCCCCGTTCGCCCCCTGGGCCGAGGCGGACTTCGACCAGTCCCTCTTCGACGCGATCGCACCGCACGCCCAGACCCGCCTCAAGGTCCTCTCCGAGATCACGGACAACGTCGACTTCCTGTTCCTCCCGGAGCCGGTCTTCGACGAGGCGTCCTGGACGAAGGCCATGAAGGAGGGCAGCGACGCCCTGCTGCGCACGGCCCGCGAGAAGCTGGCGGCCGCCGACTGGTCCTCGGCCGAGTCCCTCAAGGAGGCCGTCCTGGCCGCCGGCGAGGAGCACGGTCTGAAGCTCGGCAAGGCCCAGGCCCCGGTCCGGGTCGCCGTCACCGGCCGCACGATCGGCCTGCCGCTCTTCGAGTCCCTGGAGATCCTGGGCAAGGAGAAGACCCTGGCCCGCGTCGACGCGGCCCTGGCCAAGCTGGCCGCGTAACCGTACGACCTGTGCGAACAGGGGCGGCGTCCGGACCGGACGCCGCCCCTGTTTCGTTCCCGTACGAGCGGCGGACACGGACGCCCGTCCGGAGTTACCGTCGGCTCATGAGCATCAGGGCCGTGGTCTGGGACATCGACGACACGCTCTTCGACTACACGGCCGCCGACCGGGCGGGGATGCGCAGGCATCTGGCGGCCGAGGGACTCCTGGAGCGGTACGAGACCGTCGAGCGCGGCCTCGCGCGCTGGCGGGAGATCACCGACCAGCAGTGGGCGCGGTTCTCGGCGGGCGAGACCGACTGGGTGGGCCAGCGCCGCGACCGCGTTCGCGTCTTCCTCGGACGGTCGCTGACCGACGCCGAGGCCGACGCCTGGTTCGACCGCTATCTCGCCCACTACGAAGCGGTCTGGGCCCTCTTCCCCGACGTACTGCCCGTCCTGGACGCCCTGGCCGGCACCCACCGGCACGCGGTCCTGTCCAACTCCAGTCTCCTGGTGCAGGATCGCAAGCTGCGCGTCCTCGGTGTGCACGACCGCTTCGAGGCGATCCTGTGCGCGGCCGAGCTCGGTGTCTCCAAGCCCGCCGCGGAGGCGTTCCACGCGGCCTGCGACGCGCTCGGGCTGCCCCCGCACCAGGTCGCGTACGTCGGTGACCATCCGGAGATCGACGGCCGCGGTGCCTCCGACGCCGGGCTGCTCTCGATCTGGATCGACCGTGACAGCGCTCACACCGTCACGGTCGCCGCGTCCGGCGGCCCGCGCCGGATCGCCTCGCTGGCCGAACTCCCCGCGATCCTCGGCGCGGATACCCGTTTTGGAGCGCCGTCCACCTTCGGGTAATGTTCTTCCTGCGCCGCCGGAGAGCGGGCCGAAAGGCCGGAACCCGGAGGCGCAAACTAAAACAGAATCCCCGTAGGGGGTTGCGTTTCAGTGGCCTATGGTGTAATTGGCAGCACGACGGTTTCTGGTTCCGTTAGTCTAGGTTCGAGTCCTGGTAGGCCAGCTCGCAGAGCTTATCTGCATCGCAGAGGCCAACTCTGCAAGGCCCCCGTTGTGTAGCGGCCTAGCACGCCGCCCTCTCAAGGCGGTAGCGCCGGTTCGAATCCGGTCGGGGGTACAGATCCTTCCCAGGGGGACAGTCCGGGTCGCACCCGCTGACTCTCATGCAGGATCGCTAGGGCCCCCGTTGTGTAGCGGCCTAGCACGCCGCCCTCTCAAGGCGGTAGCGCCGGTTCGAATCCGGTCGGGGGTACTTGGATGGTCTGGTCTAGACCACCATTGGGCTATGGTGTAATTGGCAACACGACGGTTTCTGGTTCCGTTGTTCTAGGTTCGAGTCCTGGTAGCCCAGCTGGATCACTTGTGGTCCTTGCCCCCGTTGTGTAGCGGCCTAGCACGCCGCCCTCTCAAGGCGGTAGCGCCGGTTCGAATCCGGTCGGGGGTACGCGCATCGATGGCCCCTCACTTCGGTGAGGGGCCATCGTTTTTTGTGCGTCAACTCCGTGTGCGGCGCGGTGAGTTCATCATCCGCCGTGCGGCATCCGCGATGCGTCGCCCGTCGTCCGTAATCCGTCGTGCGTCGTCCGGCGTTCGCCGTCCGGGGGAGGGCCTGCCGCGGCGTTGAGGCGGCCCTCTCCCCGGCGCGGGTCAGCCCGTGCGGCGCAGGGCCTCGGAGAGGCGGCCGGCGGCGTCGATGACCGCCTGGGCGTGCATCCGGCCCGGGTGGCGGGTCAGGCGCTCGATCGGTCCGGAGACCGAGACCGCGGCGACCACGCGGTTCGACGGGCCGCGGACGGGGGCGGAGACGGACGCGACGCCCGGCTCGCGCTCGCCGATCGACTGGGCCCAGCCCCGGCGCCGTACGCCCGAGAGGGCCGTCGCCGTGAAACGGGCGCCCTGGAGGCCGCGGTGCAGGCGCTCCGGCTCCTCCCAGGCCATCAGGATCTGGGCCGAGGAGCCGGCCTTCATGGTGAGCGTGGAGCCGACCGGGACGGTGTCCCGAAGGCCGGACAGGCGCTCGGCCGCGGCGACGCAGATGCGCATGTCGCCCTGGCGGCGGTAGAGCTGCGCGCTCTCGCCCGTGATGTCCCGCAGATGCGTGAGCACCGGTCCCGCCGTCGCCAGCAGGCGGTCCTCGCCGGCCGCCGCCGCGAGCTCGGCGAGCCGGGGGCCGAGAATGAAACGGCCCTGCATGTCGCGCGCCACCATGCGGTGGTGTTCCAAGGCCACGGCGAGGCGATGTGCCGTGGGTCGTGCCAGCCCGGTCGCCGCGACCAACCCTGCGAGGGTGGCCGGACCGGACTCCAGGGCGCTCAGGACAAGGGCTGCCTTGTCCAGAACTCCTACGCCGCTACTGTTGTCCATGAAACGATACTCGCGTCTCACTCTGTGAAACGCAAGTTCAATTTTCCCGGGAACGCGCCACCCTTGTAGACACAGCGGCCCGAGGACCAACGGGCCCGGCGGAAGACGTCCGGTACGAGGGGTACGAACGCTGCCGCCCCGGAAATCTCTAGTTGGGCCGGCGCCACACAGGCCGGCCGGAGGGAAAGCGATGGGTAGGACACTCGCGGAGAAGGTCTGGGACGACCATGTCGTCCGGCGCGCCGAGGGCGAGCCCGACCTCCTCTTCATCGATCTGCACCTCCTGCACGAGGTGACCAGCCCGCAGGCCTTCGACGGCCTCCGCCAGGCCGGGCGACCCGTGCGCCGTCTCGACCTCACCATCGCCACCGAGGATCACAACACCCCGACCCTCGACATCGACAAGCCCATCGCGGACCCGGTCTCCCGGGTCCAGCTGGAGACGCTGCGCAAGAACTGCGCGGAGTTCGGCGTACGGCTGCACTCCCTGGGCGACGTCGAGCAGGGCGTCGTCCACGTCGTGGGACCGCAGCTGGGCCTGACCCAGCCGGGCACCACCGTGGTCTGCGGCGACTCGCACACCTCCACGCACGGCGCCTTCGGCGCGCTGGCGTTCGGCATCGGCACCTCGCAGGTCGAGCATGTGCTGGCCACCCAGACGCTGCCGCTGGCCCGCCCCAAGACCATGGCCATCACCGTCGACGGCGAGCTGCCCGAGGACGTCACCGCCAAGGACCTGATCCTGGCGATCATCACCCGGATCGGCACCGGCGGCGGCCAGGGCTACATCCTGGAATACCGCGGCTCGGCCATCGAGAAGCTCTCGATGGAAGCCCGGATGACCATCTGCAACATGTCGATCGAGGCGGGCGCCCGGGCCGGAATGATCGCCCCGGACGAGACCACCTTCGAGTACATCAAGGGCCGCGCCCACGCCCCCCAGGGCGAGGACTGGGACGCCGCGGTGGCGTACTGGAAGACCCTGAAGTCCGACGACGACGCGGAATTCGACGCGGAGGTCGTCATCGACGCCACCGCGCTGGCGCCGTTCGTCACCTGGGGCACCAACCCGGGCCAGGGCGCGCCGCTTTCGGCATCCGTCCCCGATCCCGCTTCGTACGAAGACGCTTCGGAGCGCTTCGCCGCCGAAAAGGCCCTGGAATACATGGGGTTGAGCGCCGGACAGCCGCTGCGCGACATCAAGGTCGACACCGTCTTCGTAGGTTCGTGCACCAACGGCCGTATCGAGGACCTGCGTGCCGTGGCCGCGATCGTCGAGGGCCGCAAAGTCGCCGACGGGGTACGGATGCTGGTCGTCCCCGGCTCCGCGCGGGTCGGTCTGCAGGCCGTTTCCGAGGGTCTGGACGTGGTTTTCAAGGAGGCCGGCGCCGAATGGCGGCACGCGGGCTGCTCGATGTGCCTGGGCATGAACCCCGACCAGCTGGCCCCCGGTGAGCGCTCCGCGTCCACCTCCAACCGCAACTTCGAGGGCAGGCAGGGCAAGGGCGGCCGTACGCATCTGGTCTCGCCGCAGGTCGCCGCCGCCACCGCCGTGCTGGGCCATCTGGCCTCGCCGGCCGACCTGTCCGACGCCGAAGCTCGTACGCCCGCTGGAGTCTGATCAGTCATGGAAGCATTCACCACGCACACCGGCCGGGTTGTCCCGCTGCGCCGCAGCAATGTGGACACCGACCAGATCATCCCTGCTCACTGGCTCAAGAAGGTGACCAGGGACGGCTTCGAGGACGGCCTTTTCGAGGCCTGGCGCAAGGATCCGTCCTTCGTCCTCAACCAGCCCGAGCGCAAGGGCGCCACGGTGCTGGTCGCCGGACCCGACTTCGGCACCGGTTCCTCGCGCGAGCACGCGGTCTGGGCGCTGCAGAACTACGGCTTCAAGGCCGTCATCTCCTCCCGCTTCGCCGACATCTTCCGCGGCAACTCGCTCAAGAACGGCCTGCTCACCGTGGTTCTGGAGCAGAAGATCGTGGACGCGCTGCAGGAGCTGACGGAGCGCGACCCGGCGGCCGAGGTCACCGTCGACCTGGAGGCCCGCGAGGTGCGCGCCGAGGGCGTCACCGCCTCCTTCGAACTCGACGAGAACGCCCGCTGGCGGCTGCTGAACGGCCTGGACGACATCTCCATCACCCTCCAGAACGAGGGCGACATCGCCGCGTACGAGGCCAAGCGCCCCGCCTACAAGCCGCAGACCGTGCAGGTCTGACGCGCGAGCGCCCCGCACGGGCGATCGCACGGCTGATTTCAGCCACCGCAACACCCCTCTGTACCCCCAATCGTGGACGGTTGGGGGTACAGCTGTATCTGCCTCCGGGTGGCCGCGCCGCTCGCCGCCGGAGCCGTCAACTGCCCACGTTACGGCGGACTTTGGCGGGGTACGCGCACTTCGAAGCCGCGTCGCGCCGAAGCGTTCGAGAGGCCGTCGGAGGCCGCAGTTGCCCCCTGCGCAGGCGACAACTCGCCCCAGATGGCACAATCTGTGCATGGGACACGACGGCCAACTCGAGCTCTATGCGGCAGTCGCGGCCCAACTCAAGGAAGCGCACACAAGAGTGCGCGCACTGCAAGTCCCGGAGGGCGTACGGATGGCGCTGACCCGGAAGCTGCTGGTCATTACGGCCGCGGCCAAGCACGATCTCGCCGATGCGACAAGGCGTCTGGAGCGGTTCACCACCGACCTCGACGAGGGTCGATTCCTCGAAGAGGAACGCTGAGTTACTCCACGACAGTCCGAGTTCGTTGCGGCACAAGGGTGATTAGCCCGTTTCGTGTTTGATTTGCGGTATATATCTGCCTAACGTGCGAAAAAGCTTGAACACTTTCGTTCTGGCAATGTCTCCGAAGGGGAAGACGTGAACAAGGCGCAGCTCGTAGAAGCGATTGCGGACAAGGTCGGCGGGCGTCAGCAGGCCGCCGAGGCGGTCGACGCCGTACTGGACGCCATCGTCCGTGCAGTTGTCAGCGGGGAAAGGGTCTCGGTCACCGGCTTCGGCTCCTTCGAGAAGGTCGACCGTCCGGCCCGTTACGCCCGCAACCCGCAGACCGGGGAGCGCGTTCGGGTCAAGAAGACCTCCGTGCCGCGCTTCCGTGCCGGCCAGGGCTTCAAGGACCTGGTGAGCGGCTCGAAGAAGCTCCCGCGCGGCGGCGAGGTCTCCGTCAAGAAGGCGCCCAAGGGCAGCCTGACCGGTGCGGCTTCGGCGACGGTCAAGAAGGCCGCGGCCAAGAAGACCACCGCCAAGAAGGCGACGGCGAAGAAGACCACCGCCAAGAAGGCGACGCCGGCGAAGAAGACCACGGCCACGGCGAAGAAGGCCACGGCGAAGAAGACGACGGCGACGGCGAAGAAGACCACCGCCAAGAAGACCACCGCCAAGAAGGCGACGGCGAAGAAGACCACCGCCAAGAAGGCGACGGCCAAGAAGGCCCCGGCGAAGAAGGCGACGGCCAAGAAGGCCCCCGCCAAGAAGTCGACGGCGCGCAAGACCACCGCCAAGAAGGCCACCGCCCGCAGGTAGTAGGGGCGCCAGGGCACCTCACGCACCGGGCCGGACTCCCACGGGGAGCCCGGCCCGCGGCGCGTTCAGGGGCGGTCGCACCGCACCCGGCACCCGCTCAGAACGTGTGCAGGGTGACGAGGGTGATCCGGCGGGCCTCGCCGTCGCCCTCGACGTCGACGCGCACCCGCTGACCGGGACGCAACAGCCGCAGTCCGCCCGCGTCGAACGCCGGCGCGTCGAAGGGCACGGGCGTGCCGTCGTCGAGCAGCACCTGGCCGCTGCGGGTCTCGGGGTCGTAGGTGTACGCGGTCGCCTGCATGAGGGGAAGCCTAGGGCCTGTTACGGCGGCGCACTTGCCGGGACCGGCGCCTGGTTCGCCCGGGCCGGGCAGCCGGGGCGTCCGGGATCAGCAGCCGGGTTGCCCGGGGATCAGCAGCCGTGCGGCCGCCGCGGCCGTGCGCGGGCCCACGCCCAGCGCCAGGGCCGCCCGCAGATCGTCGCCCGTATCCACGTCCTGACGTACGGAGTCCACGGCGTCGAGGCCCAGTTCCACGGCGCCCGAGGCCCGGTGGCGGGCGCGGGACGCCGTGCCGAATGCCGGCAGCAATTCCCGGCCCGGAACGGCGGCCAGCAGAGTGGTGCCGATTGCGGCGGCATCGGGGAGAAAAGAGCGGGGGAATTCCGCGGCCGCGTCCAGTACCCGGGCCAATTCCAGCGGGCGCAGCGCCGGAAGATCGGCATTCAGGGCCGCCACGGCGCTTTCGGGGCTTCTGGAGCGTACGACCGAGGCCGCGTGCGCCAGAGCGGCGTTCAGGCCGCCCTCCGGCTCGTCGGGGACGATTCGGGCGCCCAGGGCGGCCAGCTCCCGCCCGGCCAGCGAATCGTCCGTGACGACCGCCACACTCCGCACCGCGGCGCAGGCCAGCGCGGCTGCCACGGTGTCCTGCGCGAACGCGAGGGCGAGCCCGGGGCGCAGTCCGTCCCCGGCGGTGTCCGCAAGCCTGCTCTTGGCTCGCGCCAGGGCTTTGAGGGGTACCAGCAAGGTCCACTGCACAAGCGCTCCGTCCCTCCCTTGTCGCGCCCATTGTCACCCGGTGCCCGGGGAGGGCCCGTGCCCGGGGCGTACGGTGTTCTCGACAGACCGGCGGCCCGGGGCGACACTTGTGCGGGCCCCCAGGCCCAAGAGGAAGGTGTCCGCGTGTCCCGCCGCAGAATCGGCTTCTGGTACCGCTTCGCAGCGGTCCTGTGCAAACCGCCCCTGGTGGTTCTGATCAAGCGGGACTGGCGCGGAATGGAGAACATTCCGGCTGCGGGAGGATTCATCACCGCGGTGAACCACAATTCCCATGTGGATCCCTTCGCGTACGCGCACTATCAGTACAACACCGGGCGGGTTCCTCGATTCCTGGCGAAGGCCGCGCTTTTCAAGAAGGGGTTCGTGGGGGCCGCCATGCGCGGCACCGGGCAGATCCCCGTCTACCGGGAGAGCACCGACGCGCTGAGCGCCTTCCGGGCCGCGATCGACGCCGTGGAGCGCGGCGAATGCGTGGCGTTCTACCCCGAGGGCACCCTCACCCGCGATCCCGACGGCTGGCCGATGACCGGCAAGACCGGTGCCGCCCGGGTCGCCCTGCAGACCAAGTGCCCGGTGATTCCGGTCGCCCAGTGGGGCGCCAACGAACTGCTGCCGCCGTACGCCAAGAAGCCCAACATCCTTCCGCGCAAGACCAGCCACGTCCTCGCGGGCCCGCCCGTCGACCTCTCGAGCTTCTACGGCAAGGAGATGAGCCCGGACGTCCTCAAGGAGGCCACCGAGGTCATCATGGCCGCCATCACCACGCTGCTGGAGGAACTCCGGGGCGAGAAGGCGCCCGAGAAGCCGTACGACCCGCGCACGGTGCGCATCGAACAGCGCCGCAGGGCCGCGGCGAAGCAGAAGGCACAACAGGAAGAGGGGCAGGGCGCGTGAGCAAGCCGGTCAGGGCGGCCGTCTTCGGGACCGGATCGTGGGGCACGGCCTTCGGGATGGTGCTCGCCGATGCGGGGTGCGACGTCACCCTGTGGGCGCGCCGCGCCGAACTCGCCGAAGCGGTCAACTCCACGCGTACGAACCCGGACTACCTCCCGGGCGTCGAACTCCCGGCGAATCTGCGGGCCACCGCGGATGCCGCCGAGGCCGCGCGCGACGCCGACTTCACCGTGCTCGCCGTGCCCTCGCAGACGCTGCGCGGCAACCTCGCCGAGTGGGCGCCGCTGCTCGCCCCCGACACGGTCCTCGTCTCGCTCATGAAGGGCGTCGAACTCGGTTCCGCCATGCGGATGAGCGAGGTGATCGAGGACGTCGCCAAGGTCGGCGCGGACCGGATCGGCGTGGTCACCGGACCCAACCTCGCACGGGAGATCGCCGCACGCATGCCGGCCGCCGCCGTGGTCGCCTGCAGCTCCGAAGCCGTCGCCCGGCGACTCCAGGGCGTCTGCCACACGCCGTACTTCCGCCCGTACACCAACACCGACGTGGTCGGCTGCGAACTCGGCGGTGCCGTCAAGAACGTGATCGGTCTCGCCGTCGGCATCGCGGACGGCATGGGCCTCGGCGACAACGCCAAGGGCTCGCTCATCACGCGCGGCCTCGCCGAGACCACCCGGCTCGGCCTCTCCATGGGCGCCGAACCGCTGACGTTCTCCGGACTCGCGGGCCTGGGCGACCTGGTGGCCACCTGCTCCTCGCCGCTGTCGCGCAACCACACCTTCGGCACCAACCTGGGCAAGGGCATGACCCTGCAGGAGACCATCGCGGTCACCAGGCAGACCGCCGAGGGCGTCAAGTCCTGTCAGTCCGTGCTGGATCTGGCGCACCGGCACGGTGTCGACATGCCCATCACGGAGACGGTCGTGGACATCGTCCACGAGGGCAAGCCGCCGGTCGTCGCCCTCAAGGAGCTGATGTCGCGCAGCGCCAAGCCGGAAGTGCGCTGACCGACGCCGAACACGCCGGCCCACACCCGGCCGGCCGGCACCGATTGCGCCAACGCCCTACCGGTGGGGCGACGCTCCGCGACCGCCCGTGCGACGCTGAGCAACGGCCGCCGTGGGGCGCTGACTCACCGCCTACCACCGGGTACGCTCAACGCGATATGAGCACCGAGAACCTCCCCCAGAGCCCCGAGCAGCCGCCTCGTAAGCCGCGCGTGGCCGTCGTCTTCGGCGGGCGCAGCTCCGAACACGGGATCTCCGTGGTCACGGCCGGCGCCGTCCTGCGCGCCATCGACCGTACGAAGTACGACGTACTGCCGATCGGCATCACCCAGGACGGCCGTTGGGCGCTCACGGCGGACGAGCCGGAACGCATGGCGATCATCGACCGCAAGCAGCCGAGCGTCGACCAGCTCGCCGAGTCGAGTGAGGGCGGCGTGGTGCTCCCCGTCGATCCGGCCAGCCGCGAAGTCGTCTACTCCGAGCCCGGTTCGGTCCCCAAGGCGCTCGGCGAGGTCGACGTCGTCTTCCCCGTGCTGCACGGCCCCTACGGTGAGGACGGCACCCTCCAGGGCCTCCTGGAGCTGTCCGGAGTCCCGTACGTCGGCGCGGGCGTGCTCGCCTCGGCGGTCGGCCAGGACAAGGAGTACATGAAGCGGGTGTTCACCTCCTTCGGGCTGAAGGTGGGCCCGTACGTGGTGATCAGGCCGCGCCAGTGGGAGCTCGACCGGCCCGGCGCCCGCAAGAAGATCGTCGACTTCGCGGGCGAGCACGGCTGGCCGCTGTTCGTGAAGCCCGCCCGCGCCGGTTCCTCGATCGGCATCACCAAGGTCGACGACCTCGGCGGTCTGGACGAGGCGATCGCGGAGGCACAGCGCCACGACCCGAAGATCATCGTGGAGGCGCTGCTGCGCGGCCGCGAGATCGAGTGCGGGGTCCTGGAGTTCGAGGACGGCCCGCGGGCCAGCCTGCCCGCCGAGATCCCGCCGGCGCAGTCGCACGCGTACTACGACTTCGAGGCGAAGTACATCGACTCGACGCCCGGCATCGTGCCCGCCCCGCTGACGCCCGAGGAGACAGCCGAGGTCCAGCGGCTCGCGGTCGAGGCCTTCGACGCCGTGTCCTGCGAGGGGCTGGTGCGCGCGGACTTCTTCCTCACCGAGGACGGGGAGTTCGTGATCAACGAGGTCAACACCATGCCCGGCTTCACACCGATCTCGATGTACCCGCAGATGTGGCAGGCCAGCGGGGTCGAGTACGCGGAACTGGTGGACCGCCTGGTGCAGGCGGCACTGCGGCGGTCGACGGGACTGCGCTAGGACCTGTCCGGCCGATCATGGTGGAGGGAAGCCGCGGCGCTTTGTCGTCGCAGATGTGCGTGCCACACCCCGCGTCTCCGCCGTGATCGACCGGACGGCTCCTTGCCGTCCACCCGTACGTCAGTCGGCGATCCCTTCGGGGACCGCCTTCTTGATGGGCTTCGCGAGGTCGACAAGCGAACCGGCGCCCTTCTTCGCCTGCCCCGCGGAGAGCCGGACCTCGACGTATGCCCTGCGCAGGCTGGTGGTGAAGACGTAGGAGCCGTCGTCGTGCTCCTGCACCAGCCAGCCCACGCCGTTCACCTCGGTGGTGGACGCCTTCGGGTCGAGCATCTCGGCGGGCCGTTCGACACCGCAGCGCAGTATGATCGCCGGGCTTCCCCAGCCCGCGGTCAGCGCGGACCGGGGCTCGGGATCCTCCCGGCCGAGGCCGTCGACCTTCTTCGGCAGCACCTTGTCCAGGTTCTGGCACAGCTCGGTGACCTTCGGGTCCGGGCTGGGAACCGCAGCCGAGGCGTTGTCGTCTGCTGAGGAGCAGCCCGTGGCAGCGATCAGCAGTGCGAGCACGGGCAGCCCGAAGAAAGTGTTGAGCCGGTGACGGAAGAAGTTCACCGGCCAAGGGTAGACGGGGGCTAGAGGTGCACGACCGGGCAGGTCAGAGTACGCGTGATGCCGTCCACTTGCTGGACCTTCGCGACCACCATGCGGCCGAGTTCATCGACTGTGTCGGCCTGGGCGCGCACGATCACGTCGTACGGTCCTGTCACGTCCTCGGCCTGAATCACCCCCGGGATCTTGCTGATCGTGTCAGCGACGGTCGACGCCTTGCCGACCTCCGTCTGAATCAGGATGTACGCCTGTACCACGGAACCTCCAGGGCGGCCACGAGGATCATGTGGGGAAAAGGAACGCCACGGTATCGCGTCGCCGCTCGCCGCGGGGAGACCTGCGGGGGCCGTGGCTTGCGCGCCGAGGTGCACGGACTGCACAAGTTGACGGTCGACTCGACCGTACCGAGTACAGAGACGGCTCGCGACCGGGCACCGGTCGTGGCAGAGGGAGCAGTACGACGATGCTGTGTTTCCCGGGGGACAGCCCCCGGACCCCCGGCCGAGAAGCAGGTTGGAAGGGGTCGGCCGGGATGAAAGGAACAGGTGAGAACCGGTGAAGGGAACCGTGGGCGAGCTGGGGGAGTTCGGGCTCATCCGAGAACTCACCTCGCGTCTCACCACCACCCCGGCGGTCCGGGTCGGCCCCGGCGACGACGCTGCGGTGGTGGCCGCGCCCGACCGCAGGGTCGTGGCGAGCACCGACATTCTGCTGGAAGGGCGGCACTTCCGCCGCGACTGGTCCACGGCGTACGACGTCGGGCGCAAGGCGGCCGCGCAGAACCTCGCGGACATCGCCGCGATGGGTGCCGTACCGACCGCGCTGCTCCTCGGCCTGGTCGTCCCCGCCGAACTCCCCGCCACCTGGGCCTCCGAGCTGATGGACGGCCTGCGTGACGAGTGCCAGGTCGCGGGCGCGGCCGTGGTCGGCGGCGATGTCGTGCGCGGTGACACGATCACCGTGGCGATCACCGCGCTCGGTGATCTGCGCAACCACGAGCCGGTGACCCGGGGCGGGGCGCAGCCCGGCGACGTGGTCGCCGTCACCGGCTGGCTGGGCTGGTCCGCGGCCGGGTACGCGGTGCTCTCGCGCGGCTTCCGCTCGCCGCGCGCCTTCGTCGAGGCCCACCGGCGCCCCGAACCGCCGTACCACGCGGGTCCCGCGGCCGCCGGGCTCGGCGCGACCTCGATGACCGACGTCAGCGACGGGCTGATCGCGGACCTCGGGCACATCGCCGAGGCCAGCAAGGTGCGCATCGACGTGCGTTCCGGCGACATCGACATCCCCTCGCAGATGAACGACATCGGGCAGGCCGTCGGTGTCGACCCGATCCAGTGGGTGCTCAGCGGCGGCGAGGACCACGCGATCGTGGCGACCTTCCCGCCGGACGTGAAGCTGCCGGCCCGGTGGAAGATCATCGGCGAGGTGCTCAATCCGTCGGCGCTGCCGCAGGTGACGGTCGACGGGGCGCCCTGGACCAGCAAGGGCGGCTGGGATCACTTCGGGGACATCGAGTCGTGATGCCCCGGGCCGGTGATGTCGCTTACGCGACCGGGTAGTTCCGCAGTTGGATGCCGGTGGCCGCCTTCTCGGTGAGCTTCTTGAAGAAGCCGCCAGAAGGCGCGAGCCGGCGAGGGCCGGTTCACCGGCCAGGACATACGCGCCGACGAGTGCGACCCCGGTGCCGGCCCCCGCTCGCGTCAGGCGGGCGCGGGCACAGCAAAAAGCCGGTCCACGGTGAGGTGGACCGGCTCAGAGCAGCGAACCGGCATGGCCGCGCGCTTGGCGTGGTGTCAGCGCGAAACCTTGCCGGCCTTGATGCACGAGGTGCAAGCGTTCACGCGCTTCGGCGTCCCGCTCACGACGGTACGGACGCGCTGGATGTTCGGGTTCCAGCGACGGGACGTACGGCGGTGAGAGTGCGAGATGCTGTTGCCGAAGCTCGGCCCCTTGCCACAGACGTCGCAGTTGGCAGCCACGGGTCACTCCAAAGACTTCAGATGCTCTTACGGTGGATCCCGGCATGCCGGGATCAAGATCTAGGATCTGAGTGGCGGTGCCAGGGGGAAGGCCCGATCAGATCGGGCAACTGGAGCAGCATACAACGACTGCGTCCGGAGAACGAAACTACCATGGTTGCCCCGGGCCCCGGCCCGGCTCCCGTCAGGCCCCCTACCGCCGGTAACCCACTCTGGGTCTACGCTGCGTCCCACGTCCAGCAGCTCGAGGAGGCCCAGGTGCCGCAGGTGCCGCAGACATTGGACGCTCTCGCGGTGCGGACCTGGTGCGGTCTCGCTCTTCAGGCGCTGGGGCGGGCGCGCGAGGAGATCGACGCCATCAATGTCTATCCCGTGGCCGACGGGGACACCGGGACGAACCTGTATCTGACCGTGGAGTCGGCGGCCGCGGCGGTCGAGGCGGTCTTCGCGGGGCACGACGCGGTCTCCGGGGGCGCCGGGCAGGACGCGGTCTCCGGGGAGGCCGCGGACGACTCCGCTTCCGTACGGGCCGGCGGCCCCTCTCTCGCCGAGGTGACGCGGGCGATGGCGCACGGAGCGCTGATCGGTGCCCGGGGGAACTCGGGGACGATCCTCGCCCAGCTGCTGCGCGGCATGGCTCAGGTGCTCGCGGACGACAGCGGCAAGGGCGGTGCCGTCGGCCGGGACTCCGTCGGCGGCCGTGACGCCTCTCACACGGACGGGCAGGGACTGCGGCTCGCGCTGCGGCACGCGGCCGACTCCGCCCGGCTGGCCGTCGCGCATCCCGTAGAGGGCACGGTTCTCACCGTCGCCTCGGCCGCGGCCGAGGCCGCCACGGGTGCGGAGGGCGACTGCGGGACGGTGGCGCGGGCGGCATACGAGGGTGCGCGGGCGGCCCTGGCGGCGACGCCCGGGCAACTGGCCGTCCTGGAACGCGCGGGTGTGGTCGACGCCGGCGGACGAGGTCTTGTGGTCGTGCTTGCGGCGCTGGTGGAGACGTTCACCGGGGAGGCGCCGGGCGGCAACGCGTCGGTCCCCGTGCCGGCCCGGCACGCGATGGACGCGACCTCTTCGGCTGCTTGGGACGACCTCCACACACGCGTGCGCGACGCCGGGCTCGACGAGCTCCACGCGCGCGGGGGCGAGGTGGCCGACGCCGGGGGAGTCCAGCCCGAGGCGTGTGCCGACGGGACCCCGGGCAAGGACGGTCCCGCGTTCGAGGTCATCTATCTCCTGGAGGCGGACGACGTGGCCGTGGCCCGGCTGCGCGACCGCCTCGACCGGATGGGGGACTCGCTCGTCGTGGTCGGCGGGGACGGGCTGTGGAACGTCCACGTGCATGTCGACGACGCCGGTGCCGCCGTGGAGGCGGGCATCGAGGCGGGCCGGCCGCACCGGATCCGGATCACGCACTTCGGACTCGGAGACGTCCACACAGGGGGCGCCGGAGTGCGGCGGCCGCCTCGGGAGCGGGTGCAGCGGGCCGTGGTGGCGGTCGTGCCCGGCGAGGGACTGGCCGGGCTGTACACGGAGGCCGGGGCGACCACCGTGCTCGCGCGGCCGGGGGAGCCGCCCGCCAGCGGGGAGCTCGTCGAGGCGGTACGGCGGGCCCACGCGCACGAGGTGGTGCTGCTGCCGAACGACGCGGAGCTGCGTCATACGGCCGCGGCGGCCGCCGAGCAGGCGCGTACGGAGGGTGTCCGGGTCGCGCTGATCCCGACCCGTTCCGCGGTCCAGGGGATCGCCGCGCTCGCCGTGCACGAACCGGACCGCCGCTTCGACGAGGACGTCGTCGCGATGACCTCGGCCGCGGGCGCGACCCGGTACGCCGAACTCGCCGTCGCGGAACGGCAGTCCTGGACCATGGCGGGGATCTGCCAGGCCGGCGACATCCTCGGCCTCATCGACGGGGACGTCGCGGTCATCGGATCCGACCTCACCGAGACGGCCGAGACCGTCCTCAACCGCATGCTCTCCGCCGGCGGCGAGATGGTCACCCTCGTCCTCGGCGACGACGCCCCCGACTCCATCGCCCCGCACCTCGAAGCCCGTGTCCGGGAGTCCTATCTGGCGGTCGACACGGTGGTGTACCGGGGCGGCCGGCAGGGGGCGCTGCTGCTGATCGGGGTGGAGTAGGCGCTCCGAGCCCGAGGACTGAACCGTCCCCCTGGCCCTCGGCCGCGGGAGGGCATTTCAGCCCCGGGGTGACCGCGAAGCGGAGGGCGCGCCATGGCAGGCCTGGAACGACCCGACTGACCAGCGGATTTCCAGGACGTATACGGCGTTGTCAGTCCTGTGGTGTGCAATGGATCTCGTGCCCGCGCTCGAAGAACCACTGAAGAAGACGCTCGGACCCGCCACCGCGAAGGTGATGGCCGAGCACCTCGGCCTGCACACGGTCGGCGACCTGCTGCACCACTATCCGCGCAGGTACGAGGAGCGCGGGCAGCTCACCCACCTCGCCGACCTGCCCATGGACGAGCACGCGACAGTGGTCGCCCAGGTCGCCGACGCGCGCCTGCTCACCTTCGCCTCGTCCAAGGCGCCCCGGGGCAAGGGCCAGCGCCTCGAAGTGACCATCACGGACGGCAGCGGCCGCCTCCAGCTCGTCTTCTTCGGCAACGGCGTGCACAAACCCCACAAGGACCTCCTGCCGGGCACGCGCGCGATGTTCTCCGGCAAGGTCTCGGTCTTCAACCACCGCCTCCAGCTGGCCCATCCGGCATACGAGCTGCTGCGCGGCGACGGCGACGAAGCGGCCGAGACGGTCGGCACCTGGGCCGGATCCCTCATCCCGATCTACCCCGCCACCGCCAAGCTGGAGTCCTGGAAGCTCGCCAAAGCCGTGCAGACGGTCCTGCCGAGCGCCCAGGAGGCACTCGACCCGCTCCCCGAATCCCTCCGGGACGGCCGGGGCCTCGTCGCCCTCCCCGAGGCCCTCCTGAAGATCCACCGCCCGCACACCAAGGCGGACATCGCCGACGCCCGCGCCCGCCTCAAGTGGGACGAGGCCTTCGTCCTCCAGGTAGCCCTGGCCCGCCGGCGGTACGCGGACGCCCAACTCCCCGCGGTGGCCCGCAGGCCCGCGCCCGACGGTCTCCTCACCGCCTTCGACGCCAAGCTGCCCTTCACCCTCACCGAGGGCCAGCAGAAGGTCTCCAAGGAGATCTTCGACGACCTCGCGACCGAGCACCCGATGCACCGGCTGCTCCAGGGAGAAGTGGGCTCGGGCAAGACGATGGTCGCCCTGCGCGCCATGCTCGCCGTCGTCGACGCCGGCGGGCAGTCCGCGATGCTGGCGCCGACCGAAGTCCTGGCCCAGCAGCACCACCGGTCGATCACGGAGATGATGGGCGAGCTGGCCGAGGGCGGCACCCTCGGCGGCATCGAGCACTCGACGAAGGTCGTGCTGCTCACCGGCTCCATGGGCACGGCCGCGCGCCGGCAGGCGCTGCTCGATCTGGTCACCGGCGAGGCCGGCATCGTCATCGGCACGCACGCGCTGATCGAGGACAAGGTCCAGTTCCACGACCTGGGCCTGGTCGTCGTCGACGAGCAGCACCGGTTCGGGGTGGAGCAGCGCGACGCCCTGCGCAGCAAGGGCAAGCAGCCGCCGCACCTCCTGGTCATGACCGCCACCCCCATTCCGCGCACGGTCGCGATGACCGTCTTCGGCGACCTGGAGACCTCGGTCCTCGACCAGCTCCCCGCCGGGCGTTCGCCGATCGCCAGCCATGTCGTCCCGGCCGCCGACAAGCCGCACTTCCTTGCGCGCGCGTGGGAGCGCGTGCGCGAAGAAGTGGAGAACGGCCACCAGGCGTACGTCGTCTGCCCCCGCATCGGTGACGAGGAGGACGAGTCCAAGAAGGGCGCCAAGAAGAAGTCCCCCGAGGACGAGGCCGAGAAGCGGCCGCCGCTCGCCGTCCTCGATGTCGCCGCCCAACTCGTCAAGGGCCCGCTCCAAGGGCTCAAGGTCGAAGTCCTGCACGGCCGGATGGCGCCCGACGACAAGGACGCCGTGATGCGCCGCTTCGCCGCCGGCGCGACGGACGTCCTCGTCGCGACGACGGTGATCGAAGTCGGGGTCAACGTACCGAACGCGACGGCGATGGTGATCATGGACGCCGACCGGTTCGGCGTCTCCCAGCTGCACCAGCTGCGCGGCCGGGTCGGCCGTGGTTCCGCGCCCGGTCTCTGCCTCCTGGTCACCGAGATGCCCGAGGCGAGCCCCGCGCGCCAGCGACTGACCGCGGTGGCGTCCACGCTCGACGGCTTCGAGCTCTCCCGCATCGACCTGGAACAGCGCCGCGAGGGCGACGTCCTCGGCCAGGCCCAGTCCGGAGTCCGCTCCTCGCTGCGCATGCTCACGGTCATCGACGACGAGGAGATCATCGCCGAGGCCCGCGAGGAGGCGGCCGCGGTCGTCGCCGGGGACCCGGAGCTCGAGCACCTCCCCGGACTGCGCACGGCCCTCCAGGCCCTGCTCGACGAGGACAGGGAGCAGTACCTGGACAAGGGGTGAGCCCAGCGACGAGCAGTGAGCCCAGCGACGAGCAGTGAGCCCAGCGACGAGTAGTGAGCCCAGCGACAAGGGGCGAGGGCAGCGACCGCACAGCACCCCCCGCCCCCGCCTGCCAGACTGGATCCGTAACCGCCCCTCGAACAAGGACCCCAGATGACCCGCGTGATCGCCGGCACAGCCGGCGGACGCCGCCTAGCCGTCCCGCAGGGAACCCGCACGCGGCCCACCTCCGACCGTGCGCGCGAGGGCCTCTTCTCCACCTGGCAGTCCCTGCTCGGCGGCCCCCTGGACGGCGAGCGCGTCCTCGACCTGTACGCCGGCTCGGGCGCCGTCGGCCTGGAGGCACTCAGCCGCGGTGCGGGACACGCCCTGCTCGTCGAGGCCGACGCCAAGGCGGCCCGCGTCATCCGCGAGAACATCAGCTCGCTCGGTCTGCCCGGCGCCGAGGTCAGGCCGGGCAAAGCGGAACAGATCGTCCAGGAAGCGGCGCCCGCGACCCCGTACGACCTGGTCTTCCTGGATCCCCCGTACGTCGTCCCGGACGGCGATCTTGGCGAGATCCTCCTCACACTCCGCACCAGGGGCTGGCTCGCGGACGAAGCCCTCGTCACCGTGGAGCGCAGCACCAGAGGCGGGGAATTCCGGTGGCCGGACGGCTTCGCAGCGCTCCGGTCCCGGCGTTACGGCGAGGGAACGTTTTGGTACGGTCGCGCCGCCTCTACGTGCGAAGACGCACGATGACCGGACCGGAGAGCGAGGGACCACAGTTGCGCCGCGCCGTCTGTCCCGGGTCGTTCGACCCCATCACCAACGGACACCTCGACATCATCGCCCGCGCTTCCAGGCTCTACGACGTCGTGCACGTCGTGGTGATGATCAATCAGTCGAAGAAGGGCCTGTTCACCGTCGAGGAGCGGATCGAGCTGATCCGCGAGGTCACCGCCGAGTTCGGCAACGTCCAGGTCGAGGCCTACCACGGCCTCCTCGTCGACTTCTGCAAGCAGCGCGACATCCCCGCCATCGTCAAGGGTCTGCGCGCGGTCAGCGACTTCGACTACGAACTCCAGATGGCCCAGATGAACAACGGCCTCTCGGGTGTCGAGACGCTGTTCATCCCGACCAGCCCGACCTACAGCTTCCTCTCCTCCTCGCTCGTGAAGGAGGTCGCCCAGTGGGGCGGCGACATCTCCCACCTGGTGCCGGAGATCGTCCTGGAGGCACTCAAGGAGCGGCTCGGAAAGAGCTGAGCGCCTGACAGTGCGTCACCCGGTGTCGGGCGGGGCGGGTGTGGTCGTACAGTCGATCCGTCCGTCTCCATCACAGCTGTAGAGAGTGGCGAGCACACGGTGGACGTGCAGAAGAAGCTCGATGAGATCGTCTCGGCGGTCGGCAGCGCCCGTTCCATGCCCATGTCGGCCTCGTGCGTGGTCAACCGCGCCGAGCTGCTCTCGATGCTCGAAGAGGTGCGCCAGGCCCTGCCCGGCTCCCTCGCCCAGGCGCAGGAGCTGATCGGCGGCCGGGAACAGCTGGTCGAGCAGGCCCGCCAGGAGGCCGAGCGGATCATCGAGACCGCCCACGCGGAGCGCGGTTCCCTGATCTCCGACACCGAGGTCGCCCGCCGCTCCCAGAACGAGGCGGAGCGGATCCTCGCCGAGGCCCGCCAGGAGGCCGAGGAGATCCGCGCCGAGGCCGACGACTACGTCGACTCCAAGCTCGCCAACTTCGAGGTCGTCCTCACCAAGACCCTCGGCTCGGTCGGCCGCGGCCGCGAGAAGCTCCTCGGCACCGGCCCCGGCGTCGACGAGCAGGGATACGAGGACGAGGACGCCCCGGAGCGCAGCCACGACCCGGAGACGCTGCGCCGCACGGCCGACGACTACGTCGACGTCAAGCTCGGCGCCTTCGAGGCCGTCCTCGCCAAGACCCTGGAGGCCGTCGGCCGCGGCCGCCAGAAGCTGCACGGCCGGATCGCCAGCGACGACCTGGGGCTCCTCACGGACGACGACGGCGCGCCCGTCCAGCACACCAACGACTCCGACTACCTCGCCGGCCTCGCCGTAGCGGAGGCCCCCGAGCAGCCCGCGCCGGTCCCCGAGGTGCCGGTCCAGCCGTCCTACGGGCAGCAGGACCAGTACGCGTACCAGCAGCAGCCCGATCCCTACGGGTATCAGCAGCAGCAGTACGTCCAGCAGGACGCCTACGGCTATCAGCAGGCCGATCCGTACGCCGCGTACCCGCAGCAGTCCTACGACCAGCAGGCCCAGCAGGCCGCGTACGACCAGGCGCAGCAGCAGGCGTACCAGCAGCAGACGCACGCGCTCGACGAGACCAGCCTCTTCGACACCGGCATGATCAGCGCGGAGCAGCTGCGGGCGTACGAACAGGGGCGCGGCGGCCAGTGAGCGCGGGGAGCGGGCACCGGATTGGGCCGTGAGCGAAAGGTCCAGTATCCTGGCTCTTCGGTCGCGCGTACGTCCGCGATCACCGCTGCCCGGAACATCGGGGCGGCGCCCCCCGAGCATCGAACAAGCATCGAAGATCGAAAGCAGGAATGGTTCTGAACGCCCACCTCGACCACCGAAACCCCCTCGTGTTCGACACACACGAGCTGGGTCGGCGTCCTGGTGCGCTGCAGCGCCTGACCCGCACGATCGACGCTCCCAAGGACCTCGGTCTGCAGGGTGTCATCGGAGTGCCGGAAGGCGCTCCGGTGAAGCTCGAACTCCGGCTCGAGTCGGTCATGGAAGGGGTGCTTGTCACAGGCACCGCCCGTGCATCGGCTGAGGGGGAGTGCGTAAGGTGTCTGGAGCCGCTTGAGCAGCAGCTCGCAGCGGACTTCCAGGAGATGTTCTCGTACCCTGACGCCGACGACCGGGGCCGTGTCAAAGCGGAGCCGGCCGACGACGCCGAGGACGACGAGGACAGGCTTTTCATCGAGGACGGCTTGTTCGACCTCGAACCCGTGCTGCGTGATGCGGTGGTGCTCGCACTGCCGATGCAGCCGGTGTGCCAGGACGACTGCCCCGGCCTGTGCTCCCAGTGCGGAGCCCGGCTCGCGGACGACCCGGACCACCACCACGACGCCGTCGACATCCGTTGGGCGGCACTGCAGGGACTCGCTGGTTCATCCGGAGACGGCGAGAAGGACGAGTTGAGCGGCGGCGCGCTTCCATCAGCGCACGTCGACGAGAAGCAGGAGAAGTAGCCGTGGCTGTTCCGAAGCGGAAGATGTCGCGCAGCAACACGCGCCACCGCCGGTCGCAGTGGAAGGCTGCGGTCCCCACCCTGGTTGCGTGCGAGCGCTGCCACGAGCCCAAGCAGCAGCACATCGCCTGCCCTGCTTGCGGCACCTACAACAAGCGCCAGGTCCTCGAGGTCTGAGCGGCCGGTGAGAGGTCTGATGTCTGACGCCAAGGCGGATGCAAACGCCAAGAACAAGGCGGACAACACAGCCTCGTCCCACACGCTTCTGGAAGGGCGGCTCGGCTACAAGCTGGAGTCCGCCCTTCTGGTGCGTGCGCTGACCCACCGTTCCTACGCGTACGAGAACGGCGGCCTGCCCACCAACGAGCGCCTGGAGTTCCTCGGGGACTCCGTCCTCGGCCTCGTGGTGACGGACACGCTGTACCGCACCCACCCCGACCTCCCAGAAGGCCAACTGGCCAAGCTGCGGGCCGCGGTGGTCAATTCGCGTGCGCTGGCGGAAGTGGGCCGCGGCCTCGAACTCGGCTCCTTCATCCGGCTCGGCCGGGGCGAGGAAGGCACGGGAGGCCGGGACAAGGCATCCATCCTCGCCGACACCCTTGAAGCGGTGATCGGCGCGGTCTATCTCGACCAGGGTCTGGAAGCGGCGGGCGAACTCGTCCACCGGCTCTTCGATCCGCTGATCGAGAAGTCCTCGAATCTGGGTGCGGGCCTGGACTGGAAGACCAGTCTCCAGGAGCTCACCGCGACCGAGGGGCTCGGCGTTCCCGAGTACCTGGTCTCGGAGACGGGCCCGGACCACGAGAAGACCTTCACTGCTGCCGCCCGCGTCGGAGGCGTCTCGTACGGCACCGGCACCGGCCGCAGCAAGAAGGAGGCGGAGCAGCAGGCCGCGGAGTCCGCGTGGCGCTCCATCCGCTCCGCCGCGGACGAACGTGTGAAGGCGGCGGCCGCCGAGGCCGCCCAGGCAGTCAAGGTCCAGGCAGCCGAAGCCGCTCAGGCGGCCGAGGTCACCCGGGCCGCTGAAACGGCTCAGGCGGCCGAGGCCGCCCGGTATGCCGGCGCCGCTGAGCACGTCGAGGCGGACGCCGACGCCTCCTCGACGTCCGCCTGACAACAAGTCGACCGAGCGCCCGCCCCGCAAGGGGCGGGCGCTATGGTGCGTGGGGGAGCCCGATATGCCTGAACTGCCCGAGGTCGAGGTCGTACGGCGCGGACTGGAGCGGTGGGTCGCCCACCGGACCGTCGCCGAGGCCGAGGTGCTGCATCCGCGTGCCGTCCGGCGCCACACCGCGGGCGGCGAGGACTTCGCACACCGGCTCAAGGGGCAGCGCGTCGGCACCCCGAGCCGCCGCGGCAAGTACCTCTGGCTGCCGCTGGAGACCACCGGCACCGCGATCCTCGCCCACCTCGGCATGAGCGGTCAGCTGCTGGTGCAGCCGTACGAGGCCCCCGACGAGAAACATCTGCGCATCCGTGTCCGGTTCGCCGACGCCCTCGGCACCGAGCTCCGCTTCGTCGACCAACGCACCTTCGGCGGCCTCTCGTTGCACGAGACGACGCCGGACGGCCTGCCGGACGTCATCTCCCACATCGCGCGCGACCCCCTCGACCCGCTCTTCGACGACGGCGCCTTCCACGAGGCGCTGCGCCGACGCCGTACGACCGTCAAACGGGCCCTGCTCGACCAGTCGTTGATCAGCGGCGTCGGCAACATCTATGCGGACGAGGCGCTTTGGCGCGCGCGGATTCACTACGAGCGACCCACCGCCACCTTCACCCGCCCGCGCACGGCCGAACTCCTCGGCCACGTACGGGACGTGATGAACGCGGCCCTCAGCGTGGGCGGCACCAGCTTCGACAGCCTGTACGTCAACGTGAACGGCGAGTCGGGCTACTTCGACCGTTCGCTCGACGCGTACGGCCGTGAGGGACTGCCGTGCCGGCGCTGCGCCACTCCGATGCGGCGGCGCGCCTGGATGAACCGCTCCAGCTACTTCTGCCCGAAGTGCCAGCGGGCGCCGCGCATCACGTCTTAGACGTCTGCCTTTGCCGCGCGCGCCGTGTCGTAGCGCTCCCGCGACTCCAGTACGTCGTCCATCCGGCCCTCCACGAAGCGGATGAGGGTCAGCAGCCGCTCGGCGACCTCGCGCCCGAGCGGCGTCAGTTCATAGTCCACACGCGGGGGGTTCGTCGGCTGCGCCTCGCGGTGCACCAGACCGTCGCGCTCCAGGGCGTGCAGCGTCTGGGAGAGCATCTTCTCGCTGACGCCGTCGACGCGGCGGCGCAGCTCGTTGAAGCGGAACGTGCCCTCGTGCAGGGCTCCGAGGGTGAGCGAGCCCCAGCGGCCGGTGACGTGCTCCAGCGTGCCGCGGGACGGACAGCTGCGCGCGAACACGTCGTACGCCAGGTCGGGACACTCGCCGCTTTCGGTGACCGCGTCGGCCTGTGCGTTGGGTTCCATGACCGCGAGCATACTCCGACGCAGCGCTAACCAAAGGGGGGCACTAACCATGAGTTAGCGAGCCACGGCTGTCACAAGGCAAGGGTGAGGCGAAAGGTGAAGGGCGTAAACGCATCGGTGGACGTAAACGCTTGCGCAAGCGTTTACGTCCACCGGTGAGCTTGCTAGTAGCCGAAGTCCTGCGTCCACCAGGGGCCGCCGGAGGCGAAGTGCGCGCCGACTCCCAGCGTCTTGAAGTCGCAGTTCAGGATGTTCGCGCGGTGGCCGGGGCTGTTCATCCAGGCCTCCATGACCGCCTCGGCGGTGGCCTGGCCGCGGGCTATGTTCTCGCCGCCCAGGTCGGTGATGCCGGCCTTCGCCGCCCGGTCCCAGGGGGAGGCCCCGCTCGGGTCGGTGTGGTCGAAGAAGTCACGCGCGGCCATGTCCTTGCTGAACGCGGAGGCCAGCTGGGACAGTCCGCTGTTCGCCGCCACCGCGCTGCAGCCGACCTTGGCCCGCTCCTCGTTGACGAGCCGCAGCACCTCGGCCTCGGCCGCGGTCTCCGCGGACACCGTCGCGGGGGCGGTGGTCTCGGGTGCCTTCGGGGCCGCGTGGCTGGGCTTCTTGGTCGCCTGCGGCTTCTCGGGCTTGGCGGACGGCTTCTTGGAGGGCGTCGCCGACGGCTTCTGGGGGGTCTTCGTCGTCGGGGCGGCGGAGGGCGAGACCGAGCGCTCGGAGCCGCGGCTCGTGGAGCCGTCGTCCTCGCGGTCGTCCGCGGCACCCGACGTGCCGCCCTGCTCGGTCTCCAGGTTCGACGGGGTGTTGGCGGCCTGGACCTTGTCCGAGCCGTTGCCGCCGCCGAGGGAGTAGCCGTCAGTGCCGGGCAGTACGCCGGAGGCCATCGCGGCGGTGCCCAGGGCGACCGCGGCGGAGACGCCGAGCAGACCGGTGCGCACGGGCGTCGCGGCCTTCTTCTTGCGGTGCGAGCGGGCGGCGGCGCCGTGCGGGAGGTCGGCCACGGCGGCATAGCCGTACAGGTTCTCCGGCCCGTAGCTTTCCGTGTGTGACCGATGTGTATCGGTGACCCCGGTGGCGCGGCTTGTGGCGGCGCGGCCGGCGTCGGAGCGTCGGTGGCGTCCCATCTCTTGGCCTTCCTCATTCTCGCGGTCAGCATCACTCACTCGAACGAGTGAGTTTCATATGAGACTCATTGGGTCGGGACGGTACCCCATGGCGCGAGGGGAGGAAGTGTCCAGAGAGACTTTGTCCCGTTAGCGTTCACCCATGAACGAGGATGTACGGCTCGTCGCCTGGGTGCGCGGACGGGTCCAGGGAGTGGGTTTCCGCTGGTTCACGCGGGCCAAGGCGCTGGAGATCGGCGGGCTGAGTGGTTTTGCTCTCAATCTGGACGACGGACGGGTCCAAGTGGTCGCGGAAGGGCCCCGGATCGACTGCGAGGGGCTGCTGGACTGGCTGCACGGGGACGACACACCCGGGCGTGTGGACGGAGTCACTGAGATATGGGACACGCCCCGCGGGATCTACGACGGCTTCGCCATCCGCTGACGGCGGCGCCGGAAACCCCCGCACCGGACCCTCAGGACACGCCGGCGGCACCTGCCGGGAGCGGAAAGGTGCTGGTGGTTGCCAAGAACGGCTCGTCGTGGCAGGCTCCGCGGTTAACGATGATCTCCACGCCCTCAGGGCCCCGCAGGAGTAGCAGCGCCGCCCGTTCCGGGCCGCGCGCCCCAGGGTTGCCCGCCAATACGGGGTGTGATCGTGTTGACCGTCAAACTTTTTGGTGAGACGCTGAAAGCCCCGCGCACCTTAGCTGTTTGGCATGTAGGAACGGCAGCAAGAACTCAAGAGTGTCAAGCATCGCGGGTGCGATTCCCTCACGACCCACACCGCTTCGGTCGGTCACTCAGTGTGGAGGACCATCCATCATGGCAAAGGCGCTTCTCGGTTACGTCGGCGGCTCCGACCCGCGGCTCATCGCCGAGATGCGACGGCTCCAGCAGCGCGTCCAGGACCTCGAATCCGAGCTGGTACGGATTCAGGCCGAGAACGACGCGCTCGCGGCTGCCGCTTCTCACGACCCCTTTGAGAGCATCGACGTACCCCAGGCGGAGCCTGCGCTCACCTGATCGCTGCACCGCTCCACGACAGCAGTGATTGGGGCAGCCCCATCAACCGCTAAGTCAGATTTGCAAGGGACGCCTCTTCGGCGTCCCTTCTTCTTGCCCCCCGCGCTCTTCACTCTCTTTAACGGATGGTGTGCCCTGCACGTTCATGGGTGAAACCGCGCGTTCATGGAGTGAGACAGGGCGCGAAAGGTAGAGTCCGGCGGCGTGCACCTCAAGGCCCTCACCCTGCGCGGGTTCAAATCGTTCGCCTCGGCGACCACGCTGCGGTTCGAGCCGGGCATCACGTGTGTCGTGGGTCCGAACGGCTCGGGCAAGTCCAATGTCGTGGACGCGCTGAGCTGGGTCATGGGCGAGCAGGGGGCCAAGTCGCTGCGCGGCGGCAAGATGGAGGACGTCATCTTCGCCGGCACGACCGGGCGGCCGCCGCTCGGCCGGGCCGAGGTGTCGCTCACCATCGACAACTCCGACGGCGCGCTGCCCATCGAGTACGCCGAGGTCACCATCACGCGGATCATGTTCCGCAATGGCGGCAGCGAGTACCAGATCAACGGCGACACCTGCCGGCTCCTCGACATCCAGGAACTGCTCTCCGACTCCGGCATCGGCCGCGAGATGCACGTCATCGTCGGCCAGGGCCAGCTCGACTCCGTCCTGCACGCCGATCCGATGGGCCGCCGGGCCTTCATCGAGGAGGCCGCGGGCGTTCTCAAGCACCGCAAGCGCAAGGAGAAGGCGCTGCGGAAGCTGGACGCGATGCAGGCGAACCTGGCCCGCGTCCAGGACCTGACGGACGAGTTGCGGCGGCAGTTGAAGCCCCTCGGACGGCAGGCCGCGGTGGCCCGCCGGGCGGCGGTGATCCAGGCCGACCTGCGCGACGCCCGGCTCCGGCTGCTCGCCGACGATCTCGTACGGCTGCGGCAGGCGCTGCGGGCCGAGGTCGCCGACGAAGCCGCGCTCAAGGAACGTAAGGACGCCGCCGAGGCCGAGCTGAGGAAGGCGCTGCAGCGCGAGGCGCTCCTGGAGGACGAGGTCCGCCGGCTCACCCCCCGTCTCCAGCGCGCCCAGCAGACCTGGTACGAACTCTCGCAGCTCGCCGAGCGGGTGCGGGGCACGATCTCGCTGGCCGACGCGCGCGTGAAGAGCGCCACCTCCGCACCCGACGAGGAACGGCGCGGACGCGACCCCGAGGACCTGGAGCGCGAGGCCGCCCGGATCCGCGAGCAGGAGGCCGAGCTCGAAGCGGCTCTGGAGGCCGCCGAGCACGCGCTGGAGGACACGGTCGCGCACCGCGCCCAGCTGGAGCGCGACCTCACCGTCGAGGAACGCCGGCTCAAGGACGTGGCCCGCGCCATCGCCGATCGCCGCGAGGGGCTGGCCCGGCTCAACGGCCAGGTCAACGCCGCTCGTTCCCGGGCCGCCTCCGCCCAGGCCGAGATCGACCGGCTGGCCGCCGCCCGGGACGAGGCCCAGGAGCGCGCGGTCGCGGCGCAGGAGGAGTACGAGCAGCTGCAGGCCGAGGTCGACGGGCTCGACGCGGACGACGCGGAGCTGACGGAGCGGCACGAGGCCGCGAAACAAGCGCTCGCCGAGGCGGAAACCGGTCTCACCGCCGCCCGTGAGGCGGCGACGGCCGCCGAACGCAGACGCGCCGCCACCCAGGCACGGCACGAGGCCCTCGCCCTCGGACTGCGCCGCAAGGACGGCACGGGCGCCCTGCTGGGAGCCCGGGACCGGCTCACCGGTCTGCTCGGCCCGGCCGCCGAACTGCTCTCGGTGGCCCCCGGTTTCGAGGTCCCGCTCGCTGCGGCCTTCGGTGCGGCGGCGGACGCGATCGCGGTGACGACCCCCGCCGCGGCGGCCGAGGCCATCCGTCTGCTGCGCAAGCAGGACGCGGGCCGGGCGGCGCTGCTGCTGTCCGGAGCACCCGAGACGCCGGCCACGAGCCCCGGCGAGGGCACCGGCCCGGACGGGGCGCGGTCCGCGGCGGCGGCGACCGCCTCCACAGCGCCTGCCTCCGGCGCGACCGGCGACGTAAGCCCGCAGCCTCAGTCCAGTGGTCCCCCGCTCGCCGCCGACCTCGTCCGTGGTCCCGCCGAACTGATGCCCGCCGTACGGCGGTTGCTGCGCGGGATCGTCGTCGTCGGAACCCTCGAAGACGCCGAGGACCTCGTCTACGCGCGGCCGGAGCTGACCGCGGTGACCGCCGACGGCGACCTGCTGGGGGCGCACTTCGCGCACGGCGGGTCCGCCGGGGCCCCGAGCCTGCTGGAGGTGCAGGCCTCCGTCGACCAGGCGGCGGCGGAGCTCGAGGAGCTGGCCGTGCGCTGCGAGGAGCTCGGGGAGGCACAGCACCGGGCCGCCGAACAGCGCGCGGAACGGGCCGCCCTCGTCGAGGAGGCGGGGGAGCGGCGCCGGACCGCCGAGCGGGCGAAGTCCTCCGTCGCACAGCAGTTGGGGCGGCTGGCGGGGCAGGCGCGCGGCGCGGCGGGAGAGGCCGAGCGGAGTGCCGCCGCTGCCGCCCGGGCGCAGGACGCCCTCGACCGTGCCGTCGAGGAGGCCGAGGAACTCGCCGAACGGCTCGCCGTCGCCGAGGAGATGCCGGTGGAGGAGGAGCCGGACACCTCCGTACGCGACCGGCTCGCCGCCGACGGCGCCAACGCACGGCAGACCGAGATGGAGGCCCGGCTCCAGGTGCGTACGCACGAGGAGCGGGTCAAGGGACTTGCGGGGCGGGCCGACGGGCTGGACCGGGCGGCGCGGGCCGAGCGCGAGGCACGCGCGCGTGCCGAGCAGCGCCGGGCCCGGCTGCGGCACGAGGCGGCGGTCGCCGAGGCCGTCGCCTCCGGAGCGCGGCAGCTTCTCGCGCACGTCGAGGTGTCACTCGCCCGGGCCGACGAGGAGCGCACCGCCGCGGACGCCGCCAAGGCCCGGCGCGAGCAGGAGCTGACCCAGGCCCGCACCGAGGGACGTGACCTCAAGGCCGAGCTCGACAAGCTGACGGACTCGGTGCACCGCGGCGAGGTGCTCGGCGCCGAGAAGCGGATGCGGATCGAGCAGCTGGAGTCGAAGGCGCTGGAGGAGCTCGGCGTCGAACCGGCAGGTCTGGTCGAGGAGTACGGCCCGCAGCAGCCGGTGCCGCCCTCGCTCCCCGCCGAGGGCGAGGAACTCCCGGAGGATCCCGAGCACCCGCGCAACCAGCCCCGGCCGTTCCACCGTGCCGAGCAGGAGAAACGGCTCAAGTCGGCCGAACGGGCGTACCAGCAGCTCGGAAAGGTCAACCCGCTGGCCCTGGAGGAGTTCGCCGCGCTGGAGGAACGCCACAAGTTCCTCAGCGAGCAGCTGGAGGACCTCAAGAAGACGCGCATCGACCTGCTTCAGGTGGTGAAGGAGGTCGACGAACGCGTCGAGCAGGTCTTCACCGAGGCCTTCCGGGACACGGCCCGTCAGTTCGAGGGCGTCTTCAGCCGGCTGTTCCCGGGTGGCGAGGGACGGCTGATCCTGACCGATCCCGACAACATGCTCACCACGGGCGTGGACGTCGAGGCCCGGCCCCCGGGCAAGAAGGTCAAGCGGCTCAGCCTGCTCTCGGGCGGCGAGCGGTCGCTGACGGCCGTGGCGATGCTGGTGTCGATCTTCAAGGCACGGCCCAGCCCGTTCTATGTGATGGACGAGGTCGAGGCGGCGCTCGACGACACCAACCTGCAGCGCCTGATCCGGATCATGCAGGAGCTCCAGGAGGCCTCCCAGCTGATCGTGATCACCCACCAGAAGCGCACGATGGAGGTCGCCGACGCGTTGTACGGCGTCTCCATGCAGGGCGACGGTGTGTCGAAGGTGATCAGCCAGCGTCTGCGCTGACGCGCCCCCGCCCCACCCGGGATCCGTTGGCCGACCTCCCCTTCGGGAGGTCCGTCCGCTTGCCCTCCGTTCCTCGGGGTAGACGGACCATGTCCCCGCGTTGTGTTCAAGACTTGAACACAAGTGCAGGATGCTTGGGGTAAAAATTCACAGTTGGCGACTATTGACTTCGAAACATGAAGGCATAGTCTCTGCAACGTTGCCTTTACCTTCAGGTGGTGGGTGTCGCGAAGTTATGCGCCACTGGTAGGACCACTGAAGGGCTTCGCCCCCACCCCCGGCAGTGAGGCCGGTGGCCCGAGGAGTTCACGTGACCAGCACAGCGCAGGAGTCAGGAGCCAGGGCGGCTCACCCCGATCATCTCGGGCACGTCATCTTCATCGCGGCAGCGGCCGCGATGGGCGGTTTCCTCTTCGGCTACGACAGTGCCGTGATCAACGGCGCCGTAGAGGCGATCCGGAGCCGCTACGACATCGGTTCCGGAACCCTGGCCCAGGTCATCGCCGTCGCGCTGATCGGCTGTGCCATCGGCGCCGCGACCGCCGGCCGCATCGCGGACCGCATCGGCCGTATCCGTTGTATGCAGATCGCCGCCGTGCTGTTCACGGTCAGCGCCGTGGGTTCGGCGCTGCCCTTCGCGCTGTACGACCTGGCCTTCTGGCGCATCATCGGCGGATTCGCCATCGGTATGGCCTCCGTGATCGGCCCCGCCTACATCGCCGAGGTCGCGCCTCCCGCGTACCGCGGCCGTCTCGGTTCCTTCCAGCAGGCCGCGATCGTCGTCGGCATCGCCATCTCCCAGCTGGTCAACTGGGGCATCCTGAACGCCGCCGGCGGTGACCAGCGCGGCAAGGTGATGGGCCTCGAGGCCTGGCAGGTCATGCTCGGTGTGATGGTCGTCCCGGCCGTGCTCTACGGTCTGCTCTCCTTCGCGATCCCCGAGTCGCCGCGCTACCTGATCTCCGCGGGCAAGGACGTACGCGCCCGTGAGGTGCTCGCCGAGGTCGAGGGCGACCACATCGACCTGGACGCCCGCGTCGCCGAGATCGAGCTCGCCATGAGGCGCGAGCACAAGTCCACCTTCAAGGACCTGCTGGGCGGCACCTTCTTCTTCAAGCCGATCGTCTGGGTCGGTATCGGACTCTCGGTCTTCCAGCAGTTCGTCGGCATCAACGTCGCGTTCTACTACTCCTCGACGCTGTGGCAGTCGGTCGGTGTCGACCCGTCGGAGTCGTTCTTCTACTCGTTCACCACGTCGATCATCAACATCATCGGCACCGTGATCGCCATGATCTTCGTGGACCGGGTCGGCCGCCGGCCGCTCGCGCTCATCGGTTCCGTGGGCATGGTCGTCGGTCTGGCCCTTGAGGCCTGGGCCTTCTCCTACCACCTCGTCGACGGCAAGCTGCCGGCCACGCAGGGCTGGGTCGCCCTGATCGCCGCCCACGTCTTCGTCCTGTTCTTCGCCCTCTCGTGGGGTGTGGTCGTCTGGGTCTTCCTCGGCGAGATGTTCCCGAACAAGATCCGTGCCGCCGCGCTCGGTGTCGCTGCCTCCGCGCAGTGGATCGCCAACTGGGCCATCACCGCGAGCTTCCCGTCGCTGTCCGACTGGAACCTCTCCGCGACCTACGTGATCTACACGGTCATGGCCGCCCTCTCCATCCCCTTCGTGCTCAAGTTCGTGAAGGAGACCAAGGGCAAGTCCCTGGAGGAGATGGGCTGACCCATCGGCTTCGCGGGACTCCCCGGGAGTCCCGCGCAGGCTCCCCGAAGCTCGGGGAGAAGGGCCAAGTCCCCGCTGCCCCTCTCCTCGTACTCGTAAGAGACGTACCGCCCCGGCTCAGCCTTCGAGGTCCTTGAGCCGGGGCAGTACGTTTTCGCAGAACAGGTGCAGGCTGCGCCAGCCCTCGTCGACGGGCATCCCGCCGGACAGCGGGTGCAGGACATGGCTGTCCAGGCCCAGCTCCACGCACTGGCCGGGCGTGAGGATCCGGTAGACGCCCTCGGCGCGCAGCTCGTCGACGGTCGTGGCCGCCGACTTCACCGCCGAGCGGATGTCGCCGGACTGCCAGGAGGCGTACGTCCGCGCCTCGTGCAGGAAGTGCTCGCCGTACTCGGCCCACACCTGGTCGGGATCCTCGGCGATGTGCAGCAGCGGTGTGACGGCCGAGGGCATCATGGTCCAGCCCTCGGTGCCGTACTCGATCAGCTGTTCCTTGTAGTACGCCTCCAGTTCGGGCAGATGCGCGCTCGGGAAGAACGGCAGCCCGAGGCGGGCCGCCCGCCGTGCCGCCGCCTTCGAGGAGCCGCCCACCAGCAGCAGGGGGTGCGGGTCGGAGAAGGGGCGCGGGGTGATCCGCACCCGGCGGCCGCGGTACTCGAACTCCTCGCCCGTCCAGGCCTTCAGCACCGTCTCCAGCAGCTCGTCCTGGAGCTTGCCGCGCCGCTTCCACTCGACGTCGAAGAGCGCGTACTCCTCGGGCCGGTAGCCGATGCCCGCGACCGTGATGAGCCGGCCGCCGCTGAGCAGATCCAGGACGGCGATCTCCTCGGCGAGGCGCAGCGGGTCGTGCAGCGGGCCGATGACCGCCGAGACGGTGACCGCGATGTGCCGGGTCGCACCGAAGACGGCGCCCGCGAAGGCGAAGGGCGCGGGCAGCCAGTTGTTGGCGACGCCGTGGTGCTCCTCGGTCTGCACGGTGGTGATCCCGCGATCGTCGGCGTACGCGGCCATCTCGACCGCCGCCCGGTAGCGGGCGCTCAGCGACGCGGGCGTGGCGTCGGGCTCGACGAGGTTGAAACGTACGACCGTTACGGGCATGGAGAAGTCCCCCTTCACCGAGCGGCGGGGTGCCGGTGAAGGGGGACGGTAGCTGACGGGGCGTCAGACGGCCAGGGGTGTGGCGGTCTAGACGGCCGCGGGCGCCGGCTCCTGCGGCGCGCCGGCCGGAGCGGTGACCGGGACGACCGCCAGCTTCGGCAGGACGGCGTACAGCAGGAAGGAGACCACGACGGTGGCCACCCAGCCGAGGCCGTACTCGCCGACGGGGTTGTTCGACGCCAGGGGCCCGGTGAACCAGTCGGACGTGGTGAACAGCAGGCCCGAACCGAGACCCGCCGCCCAGGCCGCGACCGCCGCCGGGCTGAAGCCGCCGCGGTACCAGTAGGCGCTGGTGCGGGTGGTGTCGAGCAGGGCCTCGGCGTCGTACTCCTCGCGGCGCAGCATGTCCGCGCCGAAGACGCCGACCCAGGCCGAGAACGCGACCGCCAGCAGCGAGAGGAAGGCGATGAAGGAACCCATGAAGGAGGTGGCGACCAGCATCAGGACACCGCCGAAGACCAGCGAGATCACGGCGTTGACCGAGACCGCCCAGTGGCGCGGCACCTTGAAGCCGAGGGTCTGCGCGGTGAAGCCCGCCGAGTACATCGACATCGCGTTGATCAACAGCATCCCGACCACGGCGATGAGCAGGTACGGCACCGCGATCCACAGCGGCAGGATCTCGCCGAGGAACGAGACCGGGTCGGCCGCCGAGGCCAGGTCCGGCGTGGAGACCGCCATCACCGCGCCCATCAGGACCATGGGCAGGACGACGATGCCGGCACCGCCGATGGAGTTGCGCACGATCGCCGCGGACGACGCCGTACGCGGCAGATAGCGCGTGAAGTCCGGCGACGACGGCACCCAGCTGATGCCGCCCGCGGCGATCAGGCCGACACCCGTGATCATCAGGGACGTCGGACCCGCCGGCCGGTCGAAGACCGTGCCCCAGTCCGTGTCCACGACCAGATAGCCGAGGACGAGGACGGAGAAGCCGCCGAAGAGGTACGTCGCCCACTTGTTGCACTTCTGGACTGCGCTGATGCCCAGGCCCGAGATCGCGAACGTGGTGACCACGAAGGACAGCAGGGTCACGATGATCAGGAGCGTGCTGCTCCTGATGCCGAGGACGATGTCCAGGACGGTGAGCAGGGCGTAGGCGCCGGTCACCGCGTTGATCGTCTCCCAGCCCCAGCGGGCGATCCAGATCAGCGAGCCGGGGAGCAGATTCCCGCGCTGCCCGAAGACCGCGCGGGACAGGGCCATACCGGGGGCGCCACCGCGCTTGCCGGCGATGCCGATCAGCCCGACCAGGCCGTACGACACGACCGGCGCCGCGACGCCGACGGCGAGGGCCTGCCAGAAGTTGAGCCCGTACGTGACGGCCAGGCTCGCGCCCATCGTCAGCAGCAGGACACTGATGTTGGCGGCGACCCAGGTGGGGAACAGTTCCCTGGTCCTGGCGGTGCGCTCGGCGCGGGGGACCGGCTCTATGCCACGGGTTTCGAGGGCGCCATCGGATGCTGCGGTGGTGCTCATGTAGCGGGGTCCGTACCTCTCGCTCGGCTCGGCGGGGGAGCCGGTGGGGGGAGTGGGGGCCGAAGGGCAGGAATCATCGTACTTTAGGCCGAGTGGTTCCTCTGATCGGCTTATGTGCCCTGGAGGAAAACACAGGCTGGGTCACCGCGAGAGCCATGGCCGATACTGGGTGGGTTATGGAAACCGTCATCCTTGCTGTAGTCATCGCCGTGGTCGTGATCGGTGCGCTCGGCGGGCTCGTGGTCGGCACTCGCCGTAAGAAGCAGCTGCCCCCGCCGCCCCCCGCCGCGCCCGACCTCACCGCCCCGCCGGCCGAGCCGCACGTCGGCGACGAGGCCGAGACGCCGCGCGACGAACCGCGCCGCACGATAGAGGAGGTGGATCTTCCCCTCGTCGAGCCGGAGCCGTCGGCCCCCGTCGTCGAGGAACCCGCGCCGCCGGCCGAGGCTCCCGCCCTCGAGGTCCCGGAGCCGACCGCCGGACGCCTGGTGCGCCTGCGCACCCGGCTCTCCCGCTCCCAGAACGCACTCGGCAAGGGGCTGCTCACGCTCCTGTCGCGCGAGCACCTCGACGAGGACACCTGGGAGGAGATCGAGGACACGCTGCTCACCGCCGACGTCGGTGTGCTGCCCACCCAGGAACTGGTCGAGCGGCTGCGCGAGCGCGTCCGGGTGCTCGGCACGCGGACCCCCGAGGAACTGCGCGCCCTGCTGCGCGAGGAGCTCCTCACGCTCCTCGTCCCCGAGTTCGACCGTGAGGTCAAGACCGACTCGAACCTGGACACCCCGGGCATCGTGATGGTCGTCGGGGTCAACGGCACCGGCAAGACCACCACCACCGGCAAGCTCGCCCGCGTGCTCGTCGCCGACGGCAAGAACGTGGTGCTCGGCGCCGCCGACACCTTCCGTGCCGCCGCCGCCGACCAGCTGCAGACCTGGGGCGAGCGCGTCGGCGCCCGCACCGTGCGCGGCCCCGAGGGCGGTGACCCCGCCTCGATCGCCTTCGACGCCGTCAAGGAGGGCATCGCGGAGGGCGCGGACGTCGTCCTCATCGACACCGCGGGCCGGCTGCACACCAAGACCGGCCTCATGGACGAGCTCGGCAAGGTCAAGCGCGTCGTCGAGAAGCACGCGCCGCTCGACGAGGTGCTGCTCGTCCTCGACGCCACGACCGGGCAGAACGGCCTGGTGCAGGCTCGGGTGTTCGCCGAGGTCGTCGATATCACCGGCATCGTGCTGACCAAGCTCGACGGCACCGCCAAGGGCGGCATCGTCATCGCCGTACAGCGCGAACTGGGCGTGCCCGTCAAGCTGGTGGGCCTGGGCGAGGGCGCGGACGATCTGGCGCCGTTCGAGCCGGAGGCGTTCGTTGACGCCCTTATCGGAGAGTGATCACCTGCCGCGACCGGTAGGCGATCGAAGAGGCGCCCGTCCCCACGGTGCAAGGGGGCGGGCGCTTCGGTGTGCGGTGCCGGGGGCGCTACGGGCGCCGAGTGACACGGTGCGAGGGGGTGGCGGGCGCTTCGTTGAGCGGTGACGGCCGGCGCTTCGCTGTTCCGTGCCGGTGGGCGCAACGGGCGCCGAGTGACACGGTCGAGGGGGTCGGGGCCGCTTCGCGTGCGGTGCCGGTCGGCGCTACACGCGCGAGCGGTGGGCCACGTAGGCCAGCGTCCCCAGGAGCAGCCGTGCCTGCGGCGGTCGCGTCGCCGAGTCCAGCTCGGGCGGGCGCAGCCAGCGGACCGGACCGAGGCCGCCGCGGTCGGAGGGCGGGGCCGTGACGAACGCGCCGGGGCCCAGGGCGTGCAGGTCGAGCGCGGCGTCGTCCCAGCCCATGCGGTAGAGCAGCTCGGGAAGTTCGGCCGCCGCGCCGGGGGCGACGAAGAAGTGGGCGCGGCCGTCCGGAGTCGCCGCGACCGGGCCGAGCGGGAGCCCCATGCGTTCGAGGCGGACGAGCGCGCGGCGACCGGCCGGCTCGGCGACCTCGATCACGTCGAACGCGCGGCCCACGGGCAGCATCATCGCCGCGCCGGGGAACTCACCCCAGGCCTGGGACACTTGGTCGAGGGTGGCGCCGGCCGGGACGGGCGAGGCGAAGTCCAGCGGATGTGCGCCAGGGGCGGGGCAGTCGGTCTTTCCGCACGAGCAGGAACCCCCCGCGGCCCGGGCACCGGGGATCACGTCCCAGCCCCACAGTCCGGTGAACTCGGCCACGGCGGTGCACTCCGACGAGCGGCCGCGCCGACGTGTGCCGGACCGGATGTCGCGAATCCCCCGAGTGCCGCCGATCGTGAAGCCCATGCCCCCTCCAACGGGTCCAGCGCGCGGGTGGTTACGTGACGGATGCGGAACGTGACTCTGTGTTTCCGGCTTCCCCGCCCTGCGCGGTCCAGGCAGCGCGCGGAAGTGTCCGGGGTGGTGCGCTCGGCCGCGCGCGCCCCTGCGCACACCGCTCCGCCCACCTCCGGCCGTCATGTGTCAAGTGAATCGCGTGGAGGGGAGCGGGAGTTCATTCGAAGGGGTGGCGAATGGTGGCGTTTCCCCGATCGCCATGGCTGGACCCGTGATCGTAGGATTACTTTGAGTGCACGAGTCCTGGGGACGCATGTACTCGTGGGTATGCCGGAGGCAACTCGGTATCCCGTTCGAAGGGTGAGAAGTAGCGGACGGGCGGCCGTATTTACCGGCATTCTGATAGGGCTTGGCGCACTCAGCGTACAAGTGGTCTCAGGGATGGGGGCGTTCCAGTGGGCGGCAACGGCGGAGGCGGGACGAACGCTGACAAGCGCCCCAATGAGCTGTTGGGCTCGTGGTTCGTGCGCAGCGGCTGGTCGAAGGGTGAGCTCGCGCGTCAAGTCAACCGCAGAGCACGCCAGTTGGGCGCAAGTCACATCTCCACGGACACCTCGCGCGTCCGCCGCTGGCTGGACGGCGAGAACCCCCGGGAACCGATCCCGCGAATCCTCTCCGAGCTGTTCTCCGAGCGCTTCGGCTGTGTCGTCGCCGTAGAGGACCTGGGCCTGCGCGCCCCTCATCAGTCACCGTCCGTGTCCGGGGTCGACCTGCCCTGGACCGGCCCGCAGACAGTGGCGCTGATCAGCGAGTTCTCGCGCAGCGACCTGATGCTGGCGCGGCGCGGTTTCCTCGGGAGCTCACTGGCCCTCGCCGCCGGCCCGAGCCTCATCGAGCCCCTGCAGCGCTGGCTCGTGCCCACCCCGTCGGCCCCGCGCAGCGAGCCCGAACCGCCCGCCTCCGCCCGCCGCGGCGGCCGGCTCTCCCGGCCCGAGCTGGACCTCCTGGAGTCCACCACGGTGATGTTCCGACAGTGGGACGCCCAGTGCGGTGGCGGCCTGCGCCGCAAAGCGGTCGTCGGCCAGCTGCACGAGGTGACGGACCTGCTCCAGGAGCCCCAGCCCGAGGCCACCAACAAGCGGCTCTTCAAGGTCGCGGCCGAGCTGGCCGAGCTGGCCGGCTGGATGAGCTACGACGTGGGGCTCCAGCCCACCGCGCAGAAGTACTTCGTGCTCGCCCTGCACGCCGCCAAGGAAGCGGGCGACAAGCCGCTGGGGTCGTACATCCTGTCCAGCATGAGCCGCCAGATGATCCACCTCGGGCGGCCCGACGACGCGCTGGAGCTCATCCATCTCGCTCAGTACGGCAGCCGGGACTGCGCGAGTCCGCGCACCCAGGCCATGCTGTATGCGATGGAGGCGCGCGCCTACGCCAACATGGGACAGCCCGGAAAGTGCAAGCGGGCCGTCCGGATGGCCGAGGACACCTTCGCCGACGTCCACGAGTGGGACGACCCGGACCCCGACTGGGTCCGCTTCTTCTCCGAGGCCGAGCTGCACGGCGAGAACTCCCACTCCTACCGCGACCTCGCCTATGTCGCGGGCCGCAGCCCCACCTACGCGTCCATGGCGGAGCCCGTGATGCAGCAGGCCGTCGACCTCTTCGCCAAGGACACCGAGCACCAGCGTTCGTACGCACTCAATCTCATCGGCATGGCCACGGTGCATCTGCTCCAGCGTGAGCCCGAGCGGAGCGCGGTGCTGGCCAAGGAGGCCATGGTGGTCGCCAAGAAGGTGCGCTCCGAGCGGGTGAACACTCGTATTCGAAAGACCGTCGACACGGCTGTACGCGATTTCGGTGAGCTGGCCGAGGTCGTGGACCTCACCGACCAGCTCGCCATCGACCTGCCCGAGACCGCCGAGGCGGTCTGACAGCGGGCCGCGCGAGCGGCCCGCCCCAGTACGCCGGGGCCGGCCGCCCCGGCCCCAAAGGCCCCCCCCCCGCCCCCCCACCCCGGCAAAAGAACCCCCGGCCCCGCCCCGTGCGATTGTAGAAACCCAAGAGTTTGCCCCCCG